>JBKJUP010000023.1:0-113412 GCA_046590675.1 Ferruginibacter sp.
GTCGCAAAATTTACATTCTATACCCGCTGCAATGGGCAAATCAAAAGCGCTTCGGGTATCTGAATTATTACACCTGCTTTCAGCAGCCTGTGTAATTGCCGCCGGTTTTTATGGTGGCTTTGGGTATGTTTATTGGGTTGGTATGTTGTTGTTTGCGGGCATGCTGGTTTATCAGCATTCAATTGTAAAGCCCAACGATTTAAGTAAAGTCAACATTGCCTTTATGACTGCAAATGGTATTGCATCCGTAGTTTTTTCTGTATTTGTTTTAATAGATATTTTTACCCACTAGTTTGTGTAGTAATAAAAAAAACTACCGGAATCTCAAATCATTCAACATTTAAAACTAAACATAATTTGCCCCGCATACTTGCCATCGATTACGGAGGAAAACGAACAGGACTGGCTGTTACAGATCCATTGCAGATTATTGCAACCGGCCTCGCCACCATCGATTCCCGTGAGTTGATCTCCTTTCTGAAAAAATATTTCCTGGCCGAAGAAGTAGAGTTGATTGTAATTGGGTTGCCAAAAAACTGGGATGAATCAGACACACATGGTACACCACTAGTGCTGGCCGCCATCAAGAAATTAGAAAAAGCCTTTCCTCAAATTCCCCTGAAAACTGTGGATGAACGCTACACATCAAAAATGGCCAAATCGGCCATGCTGGAAATGGGTATGAAGAAAAAAGACCGGCAGGTAAAAGGAAATGTTGATATCATTGCTGCCACCATCATTTTACAGGAGTATTTGCAAAGCAGTAGTTATTAATCGGGATAAGTTAACTTTGTACTTTCTCAAAAATTCAACTATTTAATTTAATTATTGATGATTCTTCCAATAGTAGCTTACGGTTCGCCGATTTTAAGAAAATTGTGTAAAGACATTTCATCCGATTATCCAAACCTGGAAAAATTGGTTGCAGACATGTGGGAAACGATGTACAACAGCAACGGAGTTGGATTGGCAGCACCACAAATCAATAAAGAAATCCGGCTCTTTTTAATTGACAGCACACAAATATTTCAGAATCTTGAAGAAGATGAAGAGAACTTGTACCCGGATGGTCCGGGTTATAAAGGCGTTTTTATCAATGCTCATATTTCCAAACTGGATGGTGACGAGTGGTCCTACAATGAAGGTTGCCTTAGTATTCCAAAAATAAGGGAAGATGTTAATCGCAATGAGCAGGTAACCATCGATTATGTAGATGAAAATTTTCAGCCACAAACGCAAACTTTTAATGGCATAACCGCCCGGATCATCCTGCATGAATATGATCACATCGAAGGCAAATTGTTTATTGACTATATCAAGCCATTAAAGCGCACCTTGCTTAAAAGAAAATTAACAGATATCAGCAAGGGAAAAGTGAATGTAGATTACAGGATGGTATTTCCAAAATAATGGCTACCTGTTAAAATGAAAACGAAATCTTTTCATTGCAACCTTTAAACATGAATGATTTTAAATGTAATAATACAGGTATGAGTAAGATCATACCTTTTTTTATAGCAGCATTCCTTACCGGTAATGTGTGGGCACAGGCAAAACCCGACTCTTCGGTTAACGTTGGAAAAAAAGTAATAACACTTTCTGAGGTAGTGCTCGATAATAAGTTGAATGTACCCACATTTATTAACCATATTAAGAATGACACCAGCTTTTATAAAGCCTTTGTAAACCTGCATGTACTGGGCTTTACAGCCATCAATGATATTCGCATGCTCAATAAAAATGGCAATGCAGATGCAACCTGCTTTAGCAAAACCAAACAGGTAAGGGAAAACAATTGCCGGCGAATGGAAACACTGGAAGAGCAAACAACAGGCGATTATTATGACAATGACCACGATTATAATTACTATACCGCAAAGATGTATGCGTCGCTGTTTTTTACAACCGGGCTTGTATGCGATGAGAACAATATTGTGGCGGGTACCACTTTCAGCACCTCAGGAAAAAGTGGTATGGAAAAACACAAAGAACAATTAAAGATGTTGTTTTTTAATCCGGGAAAAAGAATCAGCGGCCTGCCATTTATGTCGAACAAAACTGCTATTTATGATGATGATATTGCAGACGTGTACGACATGAATATTGATATGGATGATTATAACAATACCAGTTGCTACATTTTTACCCAAAAGGTAAAACCAGGTAAAGAAGACAAAGCGGTGGTGGATGAAATGACCACCTGGTTCAATGATAAAACCTTTGAAGTAGTTGCCCGTAATTACTCACTCAGCTATAGCGCAGGTGTGTATGATTTTAAAGTGCAAATGGAAGTGCAAATGACTCATTTTGGAGATTTGCTGGTGCCATCCTTAATCCGGTATAATGGTAATTGGAAAGCCATTTTTAAAAAGCGGGAGAGAGGTGTTTTTACCGCAACCTTATTTGATTTTAAAGCCCCAGGTCCGTAAAGAGAGAGTTTCGCACTGACCTTTATTTTCTAATCTTTTATTATAAGGTTAAGTAGAAGAAATTTCGCCTACTCTTAATGATGAGCCAGGTTTTTCTTTCCTTCAAATTTCTTTTTAAGCACTTCCTGTACAGGAATATTTTCCAGTTTACTTTCAAGCCAGGATATAATATCGAGGTAAAGAAAAGCACGGTTTTCAAAGCGGTTGGTCTTCAATGCATTTAGTTTTACCAATAGTTTTTCCAGTTCGGGCCTTATATTTTTCATGGATACAGAAAACGAGGTGCGGATAAATTTAAAGATCTCTTCTTCTACCACACTTAAATTATGCATTTTGGCCATAAACCGGTACACCGATTTTATCAGGTGATCCATCAGCTCTTCATTGCCTAACTCATAGTGCGATATCAGGTGCAGCAGCCTGCTGTAACATTGCAGGTCGGTTCTTAAATCTACTTTCCAGTTAATGATTTTATTCAGGTAATCAACTGCTTTTTCAAAGTTGCTGCTGCCAAAATAAAGACAGGCTATTTTATAATAAAATACCAATATCCGGTGCCGGTCCAGGTATATTTCATATTCTTTTATTTTACCCTCAATATCAGGTATTAAGGAAAGTCCTTCTGTAAAACTTCCCTCCAGGAAGTGTTTATTAAAAACAGAAATGGTACGGTAAACAAAACACTGTATCCGATTATTTACATTACTTGTCACAAGTTCGCTGTGGCTAAAGACTTCAAATTTTTCCAGTGTTTCCGAAAGTTTTTGATGATTTCCCAAATCAAAATGCGATCCCATCAAATTGTGCATTCCCTTGATGTAATGAGCAGTTTCTGCCTGGATCATCTCAGGATCTTTTTCAAAAAGGTCAACCCATTTTTGCGTGTAACGATAGTAAAGTAAAAAATCCTGGCGGATAAATGCATACCAGCAATAACTCTGGTACAAGTATAATTTTTGATAAAATGTGTGGCAGAATGCAGCTTTATTAGCCAGTCTTTCGTTGAAAAAGTCTTGCAACGTGCTGTTTTCTTCTATAGTACGGCTATGCCCGTTACGGATATACCAGCTATACAATTCAAGAGAAAGATTCGACATTTCCGAAATCAATAACAGGTCAAGGCTCACTTCTGTAGACACTTTACTTAATTGCTCAGCCCTGTCCTGCATGCTTCGGGTAATATAAAGGGCCTCAATTTTTTTCTCGAAAAAAAGTACTTGCTGCAGGTAAGTTAATTGGTTGTGGATTTTTGCCTGTTCCTTCATTTTATCCAACACTTTCAGGCTTTGGTGGTATAAGCCCTTGTTGTATAAAATTCGGGCATAATCCATTTGTTCGTGCAGTTGTATGTCGATACTCTCATCATTGATCAGGCGCAAACTACTGAGTATTTGCTTATATAAATGGGCTTTTAGGTTGCTGATTTGTTGCTTCTTGATGCTCTCATTTCTCCTAAGTAAAATGGCTTCGTCGTAATCGTCCATTCGGTCCAGCGCATCAAATAGTTGCACACTTTTAAGTTCATCAGAAGATGAATTTCGGGTGACGTATAACTTGAAATTGCGCTTTTCGCTCTTTTCAAGGGATTTTATGAGTTGAAATAAGGGGTCTGTACTCCTGTTGGGCATCGTAATTTTATTTCTTGTTAATCCTTTCTGGTACTGCGTTTGCGCCAAAAACAGTTGATTTATAAAGCGTAATAAGCGTAACAATTTATTAATATTCCGCCACTAAATCAAGGTATATTCGTGAGTAGGTTGATGGTTTATCCACAATTGTAGGCCTTTATTTAATATAAGAGCATCCTGTTTAACTAAAAATACGATTTCTATGTCAACAACCAAGATAGATATTTTTGATACAACGCTTAGAGATGGCGAGCAGGTTCCCGGGTGCAAACTGAACAAAAACGAGAAGATAGAGCTGGCTTTAAAACTGGAGGAATTGGGTGTAGATATCATCGAAGCCGGTTTCCCTATTTCATCGCCGGGCGATTTTGAATCAGTTGATCAAATTTCAAGGATTATCAAAAATGCATCTGTTTGCGGGCTAACCAGGGCAGTGCAAAAAGACATCGAAGTGGCTGGTGAAGCATTGAAATATGCAAAACGTCCACGCATACATACCGGTATTGGAACTTCCGATTTACATATTAAGGCAAAATTCAATTCCACCAGGGAAGACATATTGGAAAGAGCCATTCAGTGTGTGAAATGGTCCAAAAATTTTGTGGATGATGTAGAATTTTATGCGGAAGATGCCGGCCGTACGGATAACGTTTACCTTGCTCAGGTTGTGGAAGCTGTTATTAAAGCAGGTGCCACCGTTGTAAATATTCCTGATACTACCGGGTATTGCCTGCCGCATGAGTACGGGGAAAAAATTGCTTTTTTAATGAACAATGTTTCAAATATTGATAAAGCGATTTTGTCTTGTCATTGTCACAATGACCTTGGTTTAGCTACTGCCAATTCTATTTCTGGTGTAATAAATGGTGCAAGACAAATTGAGTGTACCATTAATGGCCTGGGTGAAAGGGCTGGCAATACTTCGCTTGAAGAGGTAGTGATGATCATTAAGCAGCACAAGGAAATGGGATTTTACACAGATATTAACGCCAAATTATTAAATCCTTTAAGCCAGTTAGTTGCCGATACCATGCGTATGCCGGTTCAGTGCAATAAGGCCATTGTAGGCAGCAATGCATTTTCTCATTCTTCCGGCATTCACCAGGATGGGTTTTTAAAAGATGCACTTACATACGAAATTATTGATCCCTTGGAAGTTGGCGCTGAAGCTTCAAAAATTGTGTTGACTGCCCGTAGCGGCCGAAGTGCACTGGCACATCGCTTTCATAAATTAGGGTACGAGTTTACGAGGAATGATATCGATGCTTTGTACCAGGTGTTTTTACAGGTTGCAGATAACAAAAAAGAAGTAATGGAAGACGATTTGAATTTACTGGCAAAGAATTATCATTCACTCGTATCAAGTTTTTAAAACATAACCAGGCGCATACAACTAAATAAAAATTTTTAAGTTTTTGTAACAAAATAATTGAATGGCACAAACATTATTTGATAAGATATGGGATAGTCACGTTGTAAAAACCATTCCCGGTGGACCTTCTATATTATACATCGATAAACATTTTATTCACGAAGTAACAAGCCCGCAAGCATTCAAAGGAATTGAGAACAGGGGGTTAAAAGTATTTCGTCCAAAGCAGGTTGTTGCAACTGCCGACCACAATGTGCCAACGGTGAATCAACATCTGCCCATTAAAGATGAATTAAGCAGGCTACAGGTTCAGCAATTAATAGAGAACTGTGCCGATCACGATATTGAATTATACGGCTTAGGCCATCCTTACCAGGGGATCGTTCACGTAATAGGTCCCGAGCTGGGTGTCACACAACCAGGTTTAACGATTGTTTGCGGTGATAGTCACACATCAACCCACGGCGCTTTTGGTGCCATTGCTTTTGGCATTGGCACCAGCGAAGTGGAAATGGTTTTTGCATCACAATGTGTTTTGCAAACAAAGCCAAAGACCATGCGGATTAACATTGAAGGTGAGTTGGGTAAAGGAGTCGTTAGTAAAGACATTATTCTTTACATCATTGCTAAAATTTCAGCAAGCGGTGCTACGGGTTATTTTGTAGAATACGCCGGCACTGCCATCAGGGCATTAAGCATGGAAGCAAGGATGACCATTTGTAACATGAGTATTGAAATGGGTGCAAGGGGTGGAATGATTGCTCCCGATGAAATTACTTTTGACTATATGAAAGGTCGTGAGTTTGCACCAAAGGGGGAAGCCTGGGAAAAGAAATTAGCAGAATGGAAACATTTATACAGTGATGCTGATGCAAAATTTGATCTTGAAATAAATATTGATGCGGCGGATATTACCCCAATGATTACTTATGGTACCAACCCGGGATTGGGTATTGGAATTAAAGGTATCATTCCTGTTACAGATCGTATTCCGGATGAAGGAGAAAAAAAGAATATCATAAAGTCATTGCAATATATGGGGCTGGAAAGTGGTAAACCTTTATTAGGAATGCCGGTTCAGCATATTTTTATTGGTAGTTGTACCAACAGCCGCATTGAAGATTTGCGTTTGGTAGCTAGTGTTATTAAGGGCAAAAGAAAAAGTGACAATGTGCAGGTGATGATTGTTCCCGGATCGCAGCAAGTGGCAGCACAGGTAAAAGCGGAAGGGCTTGATAAAATATTTGAAGCAGCAGGTTTTGAAGTAAGGCAGGCCGGATGCAGTGCATGTTTAGGCATGAACGAAGATAAAATTCCGGCCGGCGAATATTGCATCAGTACCAGCAACAGAAATTTTGAAGGCAGGCAGGGTGCAGGTTCCAGAACATTATTGGCAAGCCCGTTAACTGCAGCAGCAGCAGCCCTTACAGGTGTTGTTACAGATGTGAGGGAAATGTTACCTCCATCAATGCAGTAAGTGAAATTCTAAAACATTGAATTTTATCCTAAAAAAAATAACAACAATAACCGGTAATAAGAAACATGCAAGCATTTAAAGAAATACAATCCACATTTGTTCCATTACCAATGGAAAATATAGATACAGATCAAATCATTCCTGCCCGTTTTTTAAAAGCTACCACAAGGGATGGATTTGGAAAAAATCTTTTCAGAGATTGGCGATATGAAAATGACGATGAAAATAAGCCGAAGGCTGATTTTGTTTTAAACAATCCATTGTATTCAGGAAGCATTTTAGTTGCAGGTAAAAATTTTGGTTGCGGCTCTTCACGTGAGCATGCTGCATGGGCGGTGCTGGATGCTGGTTTTACGGCAGTGGTGTCCAGCTTTTTTGCGGATATTTTTAAGAACAATGCATTGAATAATGGGGTGTTGCCGGTAGTAGTAAGTGACGATTTTTTACACCAGGTTTTTGAACAGGGTAACACTTCTACGCTTACCATTAATCTTGTAGAACAAACAATCTGTATTGATGCAACAGGCACAACCGAACATTTTGAAATAAATGATTATAAGAAAACCTGTATGATCAATGGCTTTGATGATATAGATTTTTTAATAAGTAACAGTGAAGAAATTTTAGCATACGAACAGGCAAGATCCTGAAAATAAATACAGATTCATCCTGATGGAAACAAACAATTAAAACAAGGTCATGATAAAAAATATTGCAGTTATTTTAGGCGACGGTATCGGCCCGGAAGTAACGCAGCAATCAATAAAAGTGTTGGATACCATAGCTGAAAAATTTGACCACGAATTTTTTTACAGCCATTGCCTCATGGGCGCCATCGCCATCGATGAAACAGGAAGTCCACTTCCGGATGAAACAATCGAAATATGTTTAAACAGTGATGCCATATTATTTGGAGCCATTGGTCATCCAAAATACGACAACGATCCCTCTGCAAAAGTTAGGCCCGAGCAAGGCTTATTGAAACTGAGAAAATCACTACAACTGTTTGCCAATATTCGCCCCATCACCACTTACGCTTCCCTGCACCACCTTTCTCCTTTAAAAAATAAGCAACTGGAAAATGTTGACTTTCTAATATACCGTGAATTGACGGGAGGAATTTATTTTGGAGAAAAGAAAACCAATGAAGATCAAACCTGGGCTTATGACGGTTGTGAATATACGAAAGCTGAAGTTGAACGCATAGCGCACCTTGCATTTAAGTCTGCACAACAAAGAAGCAAAAAATTAACACTGGTAGATAAGGCCAACGTATTGGAAACCTCCAGGCTTTGGAGAAAAGTTGTAAAAGAGATTGCGCCGCAGTACAGCGACGTTGCGCTGGATTTTTTATTTGTTGACAATGCAGCAATGCAGATCATTTTGAATCCCAAACAATTTGATGTAATACTTACAGAGAATTTATTTGGCGATATCATCAGCGACGAAGCCAGTGTTATCAGTGGCTCTTTAGGTTTATTGCCATCTGCATCTGTTGGTACAGGCAGTGCATTGTTTGAGCCAATTCATGGTTCTTATCCGCAAGCTGCAGGCAAGGATATTGCCAACCCGTTGGGGTCTATTTTATCTGCAGCCATGATGTTGGATTATTTTAATTTAACTGAGGAAGCCAATTTAGTAAGAGATGCAGTAGCGTGGACAATCAATAATTTATTTGTTACAAAAGATATTGACCCCATCAATTTTTATTTCACTTCTACAGTAGGTGAATTGATCTGTGATTATATAAGTGGAAAAATATCAGGCGATACAAACCAGGAGAATATAGAGTTAAGAAAATCTACCATTATCTAATCTCACCATTAGATAGTAGTATGGATAATAAAATGAGATTAACAAAATGCGGTGACATTTTTATTGGAAAGTTTTCAACTCAAAAATAAAATGCACAGTTTAAAATAGTTCTTTGTTTTTTAAATGTTGACTGGTATATTTGCAATACAACACTTCTTTATGTTGAACAGCAAATTATTTAAGGGCATCAAAAAAGCAGCAGTAACACTCGTTATTGTCGCAGTCATTATTATACCTGTCATTCATGGAGGAGGGATACTTACTTATTAAAATAAATTACTAATAAAAAAAGACCCGCCTCCGAAAAAGGCGGGTTTTTTTATGCCTTGCATTTATAATGCAGGCAGGCAAATAAATTAAAAATGGCAAGCTATTACAATGAAAATACGATACTGTACCTCGATGGTGCGTTGGTAAAAGCATCAGAGGCAAAAACTGATCTTTACAGTCAGTCGTTGCATTATGGGTATAGTGTGTTTGAAGGAATTCGTTCTTACAAAACGCACTTAGGGGCTACTAAAATTTTCAAAGCAGAAGAACATTACGAAAGGTTAAAAAATTCTGCTGCTGCACTCAATCTTCCTTATCACTGGACGACTGAAGAATTGATAGCCGCAACGTATGATGTGCTGAAAAGAAATGACTTACAGGATGCATATATACGTCCGCTTGTTTTTGCACCGGCCAATATGAGTTTTATTGAAAACACCTCCTCACATATCACTATACAGGCCTGGGAAATGCAGCCTTTTCTTGGTGAAAAATTGTTGCGGGTGATGACATCTTCATTTCAAAGGCCCAACCCTAAAGGATTTAGAATTGAAGCAAAAGCATCCGGGCATTATGTCAATTCAATTCTTGCAAGCCAGGAAGCCAAAGCAAAAGGATTTGATGAAGCACTGTTGACAGACATGAAAGGAAACGTAGCAGAAGGCCCGGGAGCAAATATTTTTTATGAAAAAGACGGACAATTATTTACACCAGCTACGGGGCAAATATTACCAGGCATTACAAGGGCAACGGTAATAGAAATATGTAAAGAATTTGGAATACCAGTAACGGAAAAAGTAGTTTCTCCGGATGAATTAAAAACCGCAGATGCAGCATTTTTTTGTGGCACGGCTGCTGAAGTAATTGGTTGGGAAAGTTTGGATGAGGTGGTTTTTAAAACAAATTGGAAAGATACCCTGGGTAAAGTAATTCAGGATGCCTATAAAAATAAAGTAATCGAAAAGGAATATAAACAAACATCAGCATCATTATAATGGAATTAAATAAATATAGTAAAACCATCACCCAGGATATAACCCAACCTGCGGCACAGGCCATGTTTTATGGTATTGGATTAACAGATAATGACCTGGCAAAAGCACAGGTAGGCGTAGTAAGTATGGGCTATGATGGCAATACCTGCAACATGCACCTGAATGACCTTGCACTACTGGTTAAAGAAGGCGTGTGGAACAATGACCTTGTGGGATTGATCTTTAATACAATTGGTGTAAGTGATGGAATGAGTAATGGAACTCCGGGCATGCGGTATTCATTGGTAAGCCGTGATATTATTGCTGACTCTATCGAAACAGTTTGTGGCGCACAGTATTATGACGCATTGATTGCTATACCGGGTTGCGATAAAAATATGCCGGGATCCCTGATGGCAATGGGACGTTTAAATCGTCCGGCTATCATGGTGTATGGAGGCTCAATTGCACCAGGACATTACAAAGGAAAAGACCTCAATATTGTTTCTGCTTTTGAAGCCCTTGGCCAAAAAATTGCAGGTACAATTGATGAAGCAGATTTCAAGGGGATTGTGATGAATAGTTGCCCCGGAGCCGGCGCATGCGGCGGAATGTACACTGCCAATACAATGAGCAGTGCCATTGAAGCACTTGGTATGAGTCTGCCTTATTCGTCCAGTAATCCTGCACTAAGTGCCGAGAAGAAAATGGAATGTTTAAATGCGGGTAAGGCTATCCGTCACTTATTGGAAAATGATATCAAACCTTCGGATATAATGACCCGGAAGGCATTTGAAAATGCCGTTACCATTGTGATGGTTTTAGGTGGAAGTACCAATGCAGTTTTACACATTATTGCAATAGCGAAAAGTGTAGGCATTCAATTTACACAAAACGATTTCCAGGCAATAAGCGATAAAACTCCGGTGTTGGCAGATTTAAAGCCGAGTGGAAAATACCTGATGGAAGATTTGCACAATATTGGTGGTGTACCTGCGGTGATGAAATATCTTTTAAACCAGGGCTTGCTTCATGTTGATTGTTTAACAGTAACCGGTAAAACGGTAGCAGAAAATTTAAAGGATGTTCCTGATTTAAATTTTGACGAACAAAAAATTATTTTACCATTATCCGAACCAATTAAGGCAACGGGCCATCTGCAAATCCTGTATGGCAATCTAGCTGAAAAAGGCAGCGTAGCTAAAATCTCCGGTAAGGAAGGGGAGTTGTTTGAAGGCCCTGCAAGAGTATTTAATGGGGAGTTTGAGTTAATAAATGGTATCAATACCGGTAAAATAAAATCTGGTGACGTTGTGGTGATTACCCATGTAGGTCCAAGAGGTGCACCTGGTATGCCGGAAATGCTAAAACCAACTTCAGCAATCATTGGTGCTGGTTTGGGTAAAAGCGTTGCACTAATAACTGATGGAAGATTTAGTGGTGGAACCCATGGTTTTGTCGTCGGTCATATTACACCGGAAGCATTTGACGGTGGCTTGATTGGTTTAGTAAAAGATGATGACATCATTGAATTAAATGTAGCCACTAAAAAAATGACTTTAAAAGTAGCTGAAGAAGAAATTGCAAAACGAAGGGCTGCATGGCAGCAACCGGAATTGAATGCAAAAAATGGTGTGTTGTTTAAGTACGCAAGGTTTGTGAAAGATGCCAGCGAAGGTTGTGTAACGGATGAATAAATTAGGTAGTTACAATGCAATAGATTAAAATTTTTTAAGAATAACATAGCGTAAATTCTAAATAGAAAGTAATGGAAGCAGTAGATATTATTGATAAAGAAACAGCCCTGAAAAACGCAGCGGCTGAAACTAAACAGCCCCTTCAGGGTGCAGGCGAAGAAATTGCAGGATCACAGGCTGTGCTGGATGCTTTTATAGCTGAAGGTGTGGATACAATCTTTGGCTATCCCGGCGGTGCTATCATGCCTATTTATGATTCTTTGTACGACTATCATGACAGGTTAAAACATATTTTGGTTCGGCACGAACAGGGAGGCATACACGCTGCACAGGGTTATGCAAGAAGCAGCGGCAAAGTAGGTGTGGTGTTTGCAACAAGCGGACCTGGTGCAACCAACCTGGTTACAGGTTTGGCAGATGCTATGATTGACAGTACGCCACTGGTTTGTATTACCGGCCAGGTATATGCTCACTTACTGGGAACAGATGCATTTCAGGAAGTAGATGTAATCAATATAACAACTCCTGTTACAAAATGGAATTACCAGGTAACCGATGCCAAAGAAATTCCGATGATATTGGCCAAGGCTTTTTACATAGCAGGTACGGGTCGTCCTGGTCCTGTTTTAATTGACATTACTAAAAATGCCCAATTACAAAAGTTCGAGTACGAAGGATATACCAAATGTACTCACATACGTAGTTACAGGCCAAAGCCAATTGTTCGCAAAGAATATATTGAACAGGCCGCACAGTTAATCAACGAGGCAAAAAAACCATTCGTGATTTTCGGACAGGGGATTATTCTTGGTAAAGCCGAAAACGAATTTAAGGCTTTCATCGAAAAAGGCGGATTGCCTGCAGCATGGACCATTCTTGGATTAAGTGCCTTGCCAACCGATCATCCACAAAATGTGGGTATGTTGGGAATGCACGGTAATTATGGCCCCAATGTTTTAACAAACGAGTGCGATGTATTAATAGCGGTGGGTATGCGTTTTGATGACCGCGTTACCGGCCGTCTTGATAAATATGCCAAACAGGCCCAGGTAATTCACCTGGATATTGATCCTGCTGAAATTGATAAAAATGTAAAAAGTGCTGTACCGGTTTGGGGCGATTGTAAAGAGACTCTGCCAATGCTTACAAAGTTAATTACTGAGAAAAAACACACAGAATGGCTGGCCAAATTCAATGCCTTTACCAAACAGGAGGTTGAAATAGTAATCAATAATGAATTACACCCAACAACTGAAGAATTAACAATGGGTGAAGTAATCAATGTGTTGAACGAATTAACCAATGGTGATGCCATCATAGTTACCGATGTGGGCCAGCACCAGATGGTAGCATGCAGGTATGCCCGGTTCAATGAAAGTAAAAGTAATATCACTTCGGGAGGTGCAGGTACAATGGGATTTGCTTTGCCTGCGGCCATTGGCGCAAAATACGGCGCTCCGCATCGCACAGTGGTGGCTGTTATTGGCGATGGAGGTGTGCAAATGACCATACAGGAATTAGGTACAATCATGCAAACCGGTGTGAACGTAAAGATCCTGATTCTTAACAACCAATTTTTAGGAATGGTGCGGCAGTGGCAGCAACTATTTCATGACAAGCGTTATTCTTTTGTAGATATTGCCAGCCCCGATTATATAATGGTAGCAAAAGGGTACAGCATTGAAGGACAAAAAGTTTCGAAGCGTGCAGATTTGAAAAATGCATTAAAACAAATGCTGGACCATGATGGATCTTACCTGCTTGAGGTAATGGTTGGTAAAGAAAACAATGTATTTCCAATGGTGCCACAGGGCTGCAGTGTTGCTGAAATTAGATTGTCATAATATTTTTATAGAAGAAGGTTTTAATGCCAGTTGGTTAAAAATAAAAACATGAAAAAGGAATTCACCATAACAGTATATACAGAAAACCAGGTTGGTTTACTTAACCGGATCGCTATCATTTTTTCCAGGAGAAAAATAAACATTGATAGCATGAATACTTCTCCATCTGAAATTGAAGGCATTCACCGGTTTACCATTTTAATAGATGAAGCCGAAGAAGTAGTACGCAAGGTTTGTCGTCAGATTGAAAAGCAGGTGGAAGTATTAAAAGTTTATTTCAATACAGAAGAAGAAGTGGTTTGGCAGGAGATGGCTTTGTATAAAGTGTCAACAGATGCCATTGTTGCAAAAGTAAAAGTAGAGCGTTTGTTAAGAGAGTGCGGTGCAAGGGTAGTGGCAATTCGTAAAGATTTTACAGTTTTTGAAACCACCGGCCATCGTGAAGAAACAGACAAACTTGTAAAGGTTTTAGAGCCACTTGGATTAATAGAATTTGTAAGAAGCGGAAGGGTTGCTATTATTAAGGAAAGTAGTGGTTTCCACATCAAACTTAAAGAGTTTGAAAAGCAGGATCCGGGAGATGATTTGATGGAAAACGAGTTTTTAACGCACCAGGATGAAGTGTTTAGCATGTAAATAATTGCTCCTAAATGGTAAGTGATACCTGTTCTAATTTAGTTCACTTAATATCATGACGGCGCTGCACAAATGCAGTTTTAATAAAATCAGTTTATAACATAAAATAA
This sequence comes from Ferruginibacter sp., assembly GCA_046590675.1. Taxonomy (GTDB): domain Bacteria; phylum Bacteroidota; class Bacteroidia; order Chitinophagales; family Chitinophagaceae; genus Ferruginibacter. Next base: position 14,253 of record JBKJUP010000023.1, read on the forward strand.
ATTTCTAATTCTCAGACCAACGGTCCGGGGCTAAAACAATCAACTATACAAACAATGGCTAATTATTTCAACACATTATCGCTAAGAGAAAAACTGAACCAATTAGGGGTATGTGAATTTATGGACAAAACTGAGTTTGCAGACGGAATAAACGAACTAAAAGGAAAAAAGATTGTGATCGTAGGATGTGGTGCCCAGGGGCTAAATCAAGGGTTAAACATGCGTGATTCTGGTTTGGATATAAGCTATGCTTTGCGCCAGGAAGCGATTGATGGCAAGCGTCAGTCATGGAAGAGTGCAACAGAAAATAATTTTAAAGTTGGCACTTATGAGGAATTGATTCCAACTGCTGATTTGGTTATTAATCTTACTCCGGATAAACAACATACTGCAGTAATTACTGCTGTAATGCCTTTAATGAAAAAGAGTGCTACGCTGTCTTATTCCCATGGGTTCAACATTGTAGAAGAAGGAATGCAGATCCGTAAAGACATTACGGTTATTATGGTAGCTCCTAAATGCCCGGGATCTGAAGTAAGGGCTGAATATGTTCGTGGATTTGGGGTACCTACATTGATAGCCGTACATCCTGAAAATGATCCGGAAGGTAAAGGGTTGGCTTATGCAAAAGCATATTGTGTAGGCACAGGTGGCCACAAAGCCGGGGTGCTAAAATCTTCATTTGTTGCTGAAGTAAAATCAGATTTAATGGGAGAGCAAACCATACTATGTGGTTTATTGCAAACAGGTTCTATTTTAAGTTTTGATAAAATGATTGAAAAAGGAATTGATGCAGGTTATGCATCAAAACTGGTTCAATACGGTTGGGAAGTAATAACAGAAGCATTAAAGCAAGGTGGTATCACTGCAATGATGGACAGGTTATCTAACCCGGCAAAAATTAAAGCGTTCCAGTTATCAGAAGAATTGAAAGATATTATGCGTCCGTTGTTTCAAAAACACCAGGACGATATCATGAGCGGTGAGTTTTCAAAAACAATGATGGAAGACTGGGCAAATGATGATAAGAATTTATTGACATGGCGTGCAGCAACAGGCGAAACAGCTTTTGAAAAAACACCGGCCGGCGATGTTAAAATTGCTGAACAGGAATATTTTGATAATGGATTATTGATGGTTGCTTTTGTAAGAGCAGGTGTGGAACTGGCTTTTGAAACAATGGTGGAAGCTGGAATTAAAGAAGAATCTGCATACTATGAGTCACTGCACGAAACGCCGTTAATTGCAAATACAATTGCCCGTAAAAAATTATTTGAAATGAATCGGGTAATTTCAGACACGGCAGAATACGGTTGTTATCTTTTCGATCATGCATGTAAGCCTTTGTTGGCCGACTTTATGAAAAAAGTTGAAACAGATATTATTGGAAAAAATTCAAATGTAGGGAAAGATACCGGCGTAGATAACAAAACACTGATTGTGGTAAATGAAGTCATTCGTTTTCATCCGATAGAATTAGTTGGGGCAGAATTAAGGCAAGCGATGACGGAAATGAAAGCCATCGCACCGGGCAGTTAGCTTTCAAATCTTTTAGAGGCTGCTGTGTTTAATTCTATAAAATATTATGGTGGGAAATGATGCCATGAAATTATGAATTTGAATGGAGCACTTCGTTCCTCAGTGTAAACTCTGCCGATGTCGATGCAATGAAATACCAATGCTGGGGAACAAAAAAATAAATGTAGTCAGATTTTAAAGGGAATTATTGCAGGTAACCGGTTATTCAACATCAAGATTAATGAGCAATACAATTAGTTTAAATAATAATCAAAAGCAGGACGTGGAAGAATTATTGCATTTAGAAGACGGCCAGGATTTGCAGGAATCTTCAAAGAGCGTCACTTCAGCGGACCGCGGACTGGATTTTTTTGCGGCCGCAACCCGCCTCAAAAAAGTTATAAGCAGAACGCCGTTAATGTTCAGCCATAATTTAAGCAGGCAATTTCAATGTAATGTTTTCCTGAAAAGAGAAGATCTTCAAATAGTGCGTTCCTACAAATTAAGAGGCGCCTACAACATGATGAGCAGTCTTCCGCAGGAGCAATTACAACATGGAGTAGTGTGTGCAAGTGCAGGAAATCATGCCCAGGGTTTTGCATATAGCTGTAAAAGACTTAAATTGAAAGGGGTCATTTTTATGCCGGTGATTACACCGAATCAAAAAATTACCCAAACAAAGATGTTTGGTGAGGATTGGGTAGAAGTAAAGCTGGTTGGTGATACTTTTGATGACTGTGCGGCAGCGGCTAAAAAGTTTACAGCAGAAAACAACATGACATTTATACCTCCATTTGATGATCTAAAAATCATTGAAGGCCAGGGAACAATGGCAATTGAAATATTGGCGGATGAACCTGATGTTGATTTTGTTTTTGTGCCCGTAGGCGGTGGAGGATTAAGTGCAGGAGTTGGAACATATTTCAAAGAATTTTCGCCCAAAACAAAAATCATCGGGTTAGAGCCGGAAGGTGCACCCAGTATGTACGAAGCACTAAAGGCGGGTCACCCGGTAATGCTTGAAAATATTGAACGGTTTGTAGATGGTGCGGCTGTAAAACAGGTAGGAGAAATTACTTTTTCAATATGCAAAGATGTACTGGATGATATGCATTTGGTGCCTGAAGGCAAAGTTTGCAGCACCATTTTGAAATTGTACAATGAAGATGCAATCGTAGTAGAACCTGCAGGCGCATTGGCAATTGCCGGGTTAGATGGTTATGCAGAGGAGATTAAAGGGAAAAATGTAGTTTGTATCATCGGTGGTGGAAACAATGACATAGATCGTATGCAGGAAATTAAAGAACGCTCCCTGCAATACGAAGGACTGAAACACTATTTTTTAGTACGATTTGCACAAAGGCCCGGAGCATTAAAAGAGTTTGTAAATCACGTACTTGGGCCACATGATGACATTACCCGGTTCGAATACATGCAGAAACATAATAAGGAAACAGGGCCCGCATTGGTAGGAATAGAATTGCAAAAAAAAGAAGATTATAAGAAATTATTAGAGAATTTAAATAAATACCAGATTAACTTTACGGAGCTCAATAAGAACGACAACGTATTTGGCTACCTCGTGTAAGAATGCACTGAACGATAATTTGCTATGTATTAAGGCCACATTACACAGTGGGCCTCAATCAATGAAAGAATAAAATCCGTAGAAACCTGTGTATTCAGTTGCAAAAAATAAATAATTTATGAAAGAAAATTTAGGGTTGTACGATCCGCAATTTGAGCACGACGCATGTGGTATTGGGTTCGTTGCCAGTATCAAGGGCAATAAATCTCACCAACATATTTCAGATGCATTAACCATTCTCGAGAATATGGAACATCGTGGCGCCTGTGGTTGCGAAACCAATACAGGTGACGGTGCCGGTATTTTATTACAAATACCTCATGAGTTTTTCTTTGATGAATGTGTTAAACTCGGTGTTCATTTACCAGCTTATGGCAAATATGCAGTTGGCGTAATTTTCTTTTCCAAAGAAATTAAATTAAGAGAAGAAAGCAGAGACATCTTTAACCGTGCGGCTGAAAAACTTGGATTAGAAATTTTGACTTACCGCAGTGTGCCGGTAAATACAAATGATATCGGGCCAACCGCTTTATCGGTTGAACCTGTAATGGAGCAGGTGTTTATTGCTTGCCCGGATCATATTACCAACCCAATGGATTTCGAAAGAAAATTATTTGTGTTGCGTAAATATTCCACGCATCTCATCAATAACACCGTACGTAAGGATGCCATCGGTTTTTACATTGCTTCACTTTCTTTTAAAACGGTCGTTTATAAGGGGCAACTTACAAGTATGCAGGTAAGGCATTATTTCCCTGATCTTAATAATAAAAGGGTAGTATCTGCTTTTGGTCTTGTACATTCCCGTTTTGCAACCAATACATTTCCTTCATGGAAACTTGCCCAGCCTTTTAGATACATAGCCCACAACGGAGAAATTAATACATTGCAAGGCAATCTTAACTGGTTAAAGGCCAGCGAAAAAGGTTTTGAATCTCCCTTCTTCAGTAAAGAAGAAATGGAGATGGTTTTACCATTGATTACAGGTGCACAATCAGATTCTGAATGTCTCGACAATATGGTGGAATTGCTGGCGCTTACCGGCCGTTCATTGCCGCATGTTATGATGATGCTGATACCTGAAGCATGGGATGGAGATGAAAGCATGGATCCCGTAAAAAAAGCCTTTTATGAATTTCACGCCTCACTGATAGAACCATGGGATGGCCCGGCTTCTATTTCATTTACCGATGGAAAAATTATAGGTGCCACACTGGATAGAAACGGTCTTCGTCCTTCCCGCTATTGTGTTACTACCGATGACAGGGTTATTATGGCATCAGAAACAGGTGCACTTCCGGTAGATCCTACATTGATAAAGGAAAATGGAAGATTGCAACCCGGTAAGATGTTTGTGGTAGATATGGAGCAGGGAAGAATTATTAGTGACGATGAGGTGAAGGGTGCTATTTGCGCTCAAAAACCTTACAGCGATTGGTTAAATAAATATAAAATCAGGTTGGAAGAATTACCTGAACCTAGGGTATTATTTACACACCTGGAAAGCGATCAGATATTTAAATATCAAAAAGCCTTCGGATACACTACAGAAGATCTGGATGAAATCATTGCACCAATGGCGCTGGATGCAAAAGAACCACTGGGGTCAATGGGCACAGATGTTCCGTTAGCTGTTCTCAGTGATGAACCACAGCACCTGACTTCCTATTTCAAACAATTATTTGCACAGGTTACAAATCCTCCAATTGATCCTATCAGGGAACGCCTTGTAATGTCGCTTGCCACTTTTGTAGGAAATAACGGAAATCTATTGAATGAAGATCCACTAAGTTGTCATACCGTAGCCCTAAAACATCCGGTGTTATCAAATTACGAATTAGAAAAAATCAGGAGTATTGATACGGGTATTTTCCAGGCTAAAACACTTCAAATGTATTATCGTGCAGATGGCAAACCAGATTCTCTGAAAAAGGGTTTGGATAGATTGTGTCGTTATGCAGTGGATGCAGCCGAAGATGGATTTGAAGTATTGATCTTAACAGACAGGTCCATAGATTCTGATCATGCGCCCATTCCTTCTCTACTTGCTACAGCAGCCGTTCACCATCACCTGATCCGAAGAGGATTGAGAGGTTGTGTAGGTTTAGTTGTTGAGGCTGGCAATGTTTGGGAGGTACATCATTTTGCGTGTTTGATTGGTTTTGGTGCTACTGCAATTAATCCATACCTGGCGCTTTCAAGTATCCGCGATATGAAATTAAACGGCAGACTTCAAACAGATCTTGATGTTGATCAGTTAAAGAAGAACTATACGAAAGCCGTTAATGATGGTTTGTTGAAAGTGTTTTCAAAAATGGGCATTTCTACACTACAATCTTACCAGGGTGCCCAGATTTTTGAGATTATAGGAATTAATAAATCAGTTGTAGATAAATATTTTACAGGCGCTATTTCAAGAATTGAAGGTCTAGGCCTGGACGAAATCGCCAAGGAAAGCCTTGCCAAGCATGCATTTGCCTTCCCTAAAAAGCAAATTCCTGTAGATCGTTTACCCGTGGGAGGGTTATATCAATGGAAACGCAAAGGTGAATTCCATTTATTCAATCCGCAGACTATCCACTTATTACAATATTCAACACGTTTGAATGACTATCCCACATTTAAAAAATATTCAAAACTTGTAAATGAGCAGGGAGAAAAAGCGTGTACACTTAGAAGCCTTTTTCAATTCAATCACCACCGGTCCTCAATTTCTATAGATGAAGTAGAACCAGCAGAATCAATCTGGAAACGTTTTGCATCCGGTGCCATGAGTTTTGGGTCCATATCTCACGAAGCTCACAGTACTATTGCTATCGCCATGAACAGGCTTGGTGGAAAAAGTAATACAGGTGAAGGCGGCGAAGATGAAGTTCGTTTTACTCCGTTGCCAAATGGTGATTCAATGCGTAGTGCAATCAAACAGGTTGCGTCTGCCAGATTTGGGGTAACCAGTAACTATCTTACCCAGGCCGATGAATTGCAGATTAAAATGGCCCAGGGAGCAAAACCTGGTGAGGGCGGTCAATTACCAGGTCATAAAGTAGATGAATGGATTGGTAAAACCAGGCATGCAACACCCGGCGTTGGATTGATATCGCCACCTCCGCATCACGATATTTATTCTATTGAAGATCTTGCTCAATTAATATACGATCTAAAAAATGCAAACAGGGCAGCTCGTATTAACGTAAAGCTTGTGTCTAAAGCTGGCGTTGGTACCATTGCAGCCGGTGTAGCAAAAGCAAAAGCCGATGTTATATTAATTTCAGGAAATGATGGTGGTACGGGTGCATCACCAATCAGTTCCATCAAGCACGCTGGTTTGCCATGGGAATTAGGTTTGGCAGAAGCGCATCAAACCCTTGTCAAAAATAAATTGCGCAGCAGGGTAGTATTACAAACAGATGGTCAGATTAAAACAGGAAAAGATATTGCAATTGCAACTTTGCTGGGAGCAGAAGAATGGGGAGTAGCTACCGCAGCATTGGTAACCGAAGGATGTATTATGATGCGTAAATGCCATTTAAATACTTGCCCGGTAGGCATTGCCACACAGGATCCTGAGTTAAGAAGTCGTTTTTCCGGTAATGCAGATCATATTGTTAACCTGTTTAAATTCTTAACAGAAGAGTTCCGGGAAATTATGGCTCAGTTAGGTTTCCGCACTGTCAATGAAATGGTTGGCCAGGTAGATTGTCTCGAAATGAGGGAAAATATCGGTCATTGGAAATATAAGAACCTGGATTTATCTCCCATATTGTACAAAGAGCCTGCGTCTATTTACACAGGGCTTTTTAACAGCGAAAAGCAGGATCACGAGTTGGAGAAAGTATTGGACTGGCAATTAATGACTGCCGCAAAACCGGCACTGGAAGAACAGAAAAAGGTGACCGGTACTTTCGCTATCAAAAATATTGACAGAACAACGGGCACAATTCTGTCGAATGAAATTTCAAAAAGGTACCAATCCGTAGGGCTGCCTGATGAAACCATTCATTTTAAATTTGTTGGTACAGCCGGCCAGAGTTTTGGCGCATTTAATACAAAAGGTGTTACACTTGAACTGGAGGGTGATGCAAATGATTATTTCGGAAAAGGATTAAGTGGAGCGAAACTGATTATTTACCCTTCTTTAAAATCCACCTTTATCCCGGAAGACAATATTATAATTGGTAACACAGCTTTTTACGGAGCCACAGATGGGCAGGCTTATATCAGGGGTAAAGCTGGCGAAAGATTCGCTGTAAGAAACTCGGGTGCAGTTGCTGTAGTTGAAGGAGTGGGAGATCATGGTTGCGAGTACATGACTGGTGGCAAAGTTGTAATACTAGGCGATACAGGGCGGAATTTTGCCGCAGGTATGAGTGGTGGTATCGCTTACGTCTACGATGTAAAAGGAAGTTTCAACGAGCATTGTAACAAGGAAATGGTTGATCTGGATCCGGTACTGGATGGTGACAAAGAAGATCTGTTCAATATGATCAGCAATCATTTAAAATACACCGGTAGTTCTGTTGCAAAATTTGTAATAGATGATTTTGAAAATCAGTTGAAAAACTTTATCAAAGTATTTCCTAAAGATTATAAAAGAGTATTGGCAAAAAATCAACTGAATGCCAAAGAGGAGCTAAAGTCTTAATGGTAAATGTGTCGCAGATCAACCTTACAACTTTATTAAATAATTACTGTCATTTCGCAGCCAATTATCCGGCTTATGAATAGCAGCCAAAGCATATAAAAATTTTTATGGGAAAACCAACCGGCTTTTTAGAGCATACGAGAGAACTTCCAACAAAGCGCCCTGCAAAGGAAAGGGTAAACGATTATGAGGAATTTATAAACAGGTACTCAGACCAAAAACTCAATGAGCAATCTGCAAGATGCATGGATTGTGGTATTCCATTTTGTCATAATGGATGTCCTTTAGGCAATGTTATTCCTGAATTTAATGACGCAGTTTATCGTAAAAGCTGGAAAGAGGCATACGAGATTCTTTCCTCTACCAACAATTTTCCTGAGTTTACAGGTAGGATTTGTCCTGCGCCTTGCGAAACGTCCTGTGTTTTGGGCATCAATCAACCTGCCATTGCAATTGAAGAAATAGAAAGACATATTATTGAAATTGCATTTGACAAAGGTTATGTGCAGGCACAAAAGCAAATACCCAGAACCGGAAAGAAAGTAGCAATAGTTGGAAGTGGCCCCGCTGGTCTGGCAGCGGCAGCTCAGCTAAATCTTGTTGGTCATAGCGTAACCGTTTTTGAGCGTGATGACAAACCCGGTGGTTTATTAAGATATGGCATACCCGATTTCAAACTTGAAAAGTGGGTGATTGACAGAAGGCTCAAATTAATGGAAGAAGAAGGTGTGGTATTTAAATGCAATGCGAATGTTGGTAAAAATATCAGTATCAGCGATTTGTTGAGAGAATACCAGGCAATTGTTTTAACCGGGGGATCTACCATTCCAAGAAATTTGGATATTCCGGGCCGAGACTTAAACGGTGTCCATTTTGCCATGGATTTTTTAACCCAGCAAAATAAAAGAGTTTCTTCAACTTCGTTTAGTGAAAAAGAAATAATGGCTACTGGTAAAAATGTGATCGTTATTGGTGGTGGAGATACAGGAAGTGATTGCGTGGGTACGTCTAACAGGCATAAAGCTATTTCTGTAACACAGTTTGAATTATTGCCAAAACCACCGGCTGAAAGAGAGGGATACATGCCCTGGCCTACTTATCCAATGATACTTAAAACAACCTCTTCGCATGAAGAAGGCTGCGATCGGAAATGGGCTGTTGCTACCAAAGAATTTATTGGCGATGAAAATGGCAATCTAAAAGCCATCAGGATGGTAGATTTGGAGTGGAAGATTCAGGACAATAGGCCCGCCCAGTTTGTGGAAGTAAAAGGTAGTGAAAGAAAAGTGCCTTGTGAACTTGCTTTGTTGGCAATGGGTTTTGTACATCCGCAGCACGAAGGATTAATCAACGAATTAGAACTGGAATTAGATGACAGGGGAAATGTAAGAGCAACTGAAAAAAGTTACCAATCTAATATTTCCAAAATTTTCACGGCCGGGGATATGCGCAGGGGTCAGTCACTGGTAGTTTGGGCAATAAAAGAAGGTAGGGATTGCGCACAAAAAGTAGATGAATTTTTAATGGGAGTATCCCTGCTTGAGACGGCGGACGGGAACGCTATTTCCAGGTACTTGTAAATGTCCAAAATATTTTAAAAACTAAGGGGTGATATCGTGAGATATTGCCCCTTTTACGTATTTCTACTTGATGTATTTTCATGAAATTTTCTGCCAATTAGCCAATTCCACAAAAATTACCCTCTTTACATAATATTTTTTTTTGAAAAAACATTCTTTTTTAAAACTTATCCACCGTTTGCAGTCATTTGAATTTTTCTGATCAAAAACGAGAAATACAATATATTATTTAATATTTTCTGCGATAATTTAGGAATTTTTGGCTTTTTTTTAGCGTTGATTAAAATTGTTATACACATAATAAATAAAAATATATTAATAATGTGATAAAAGACTTGTTAAAATTATATATTTTTACTTTGTTATATTGTATTAGTTAATTATTTCATATTTAATATTTTATCACTTCTTAATTTGTGCAATGAGTAAAATTACCTTCAAATCTGTTATACCTTTTACGGTTTTAATAGTGTTAGCAATAGCAGCCGCATTCATTACTCCGGAAGCGGATTACGTTCCGGCCGTTAGTGAAACGCAATATAATGGCGCAGATATGGCTTGGGTTTTAGTCTCTACCGCATTAGTTTTTCTTATGACTCCCGGCCTTGCATTTTTTTACGGTGGCATGGTAAACAGGAAGAACGTTATTTCAACAATGATTAAAAGTGTGGTAGCTGCAGGAATTGTGGGTGTTTTGTGGATTGTAATAGGATTTAGTTTAAGTTTTGGAGATTCTCTTGGTGGATTGATCGGAGATCCCAGAACATTCTTATTCTTCCAGGGAGTAAAGTCTCATGCAGCCTGGCCTGGAGCACCAACCATGCCCTTAACACTTTTTTCTTTATTCCAACTAATGTTTGCAATCATTACTCCTGGTTTGGTTGTAGGAGCCGTTGCTGAAAGAATCAGATTTACTTCATACGTATTATTCATCGTATTATTTAGTCTTTTAGTATATGCACCCGTAGCACATTGGAGTTGGCATCCGGATGGTATCCTTGCTAAAATGGGTGCCTGGGATTTTGCAGGAGGTACCGTTGTTCATATAACAGCCGGTTGTGCTGCACTTGCAGGTGCTTTGGTTTTAAAGCGTCGTAAAGTGCACCAGGAAAGAGCTGAAATTCCCCCGGCAAATGTGCCTTACGTGTTAATTGGTACCGGTTTGTTGTGGTTTGGATGGTTTGGATTTAATGCAGGGTCAGCACTAGGTTCTAATACATTGGCAATAAACGCATTTGGAACTACCAATACTGCTGCAGCTGCAGGTGGTTTGGCATGGATGTTCTTCGATGTTGTGAAAGGTAAAAAACCTTCAGTACTTGGTTTTTGTATTGGTGCTGTTGTTGGTCTTGTAGCTATAACGCCGGCCGCAGGTTTTGTGGGAATTCCACAAAGTATTCTAATCGGCGTTGTTGGTTCAATCGTTTCAAATATTGCGGTTAGTATTAAGCAAAAATCAAGGTTAGATGATACGCTTGATGTGTTTCCATGTCATGGCTTAGGGGGTATGGTAGGCATGCTGCTAACCGGAGTTTTTGCAAACAAATTAGCCCATGGCATCCAGGGGGGACCCGAAGGTTGGGCTTATGGCAACTTTCCTTTCTTTTTAATTCAATTAAAAGCTATGTTAATAGTAGTGGTTTATAGCTTTACTGTTTCCTTTCTGATATTTAAGTTTATCAATTTTATTTTACCAATGAGGGTTAGTGCTGCAGATGAAGAGGAAGGTCTGGATGCATCACAGCATGACGAGAAATATTTACAAGGTACATTGTTGGTAAAACATGGGGGCCATCTCGAAGAGAGAGATGTAGATGCCGGATTATAATTTTCACCGTTCGAATATTTAATTTTTTGCTAAGTGCCGGGAATGTTGGTACCTCAATATTCGTATGCTCCTATCATACACCTTTATTTAGAAAATAGCGGGAATTACCAAAACTAATTGCTTAAAAGTCACTATTTAGTTGTTGATTTTAAGCACAAAAAGGTACAAAGAAATTAACGTTGCTGTTATATGGATTAAGATTTAGCCAAACATTTTAACCAAATCAATCATCAAACTAAAAAAAATGAAGAGAAAAATCTCATTGACAGCGTTAATCGTAGTTGTATTTTCAACACAACTTTTAACAGCCCAGGATTCAACCAAGCCATTAAAAATTTCAGGTTCTGTAGATGCTTATTACAGAGTGGGCGTGGGTGCCAGTGGTTCCAGTAATTTTAACAACTTCACCAGCTTTACAAATTCAAGCAGTACTTTTCAATTAGGCATGGCCTCAATAAAAGCAGAATACTCTACTGGTAATGTAGGTGCAGTTGTAGATTTAGGTTTTGGAAAAAGAGCAGAAGAATTTTCGTATGCTGACGCTGGTACTTTACAGGCGCTTAAGCAAGCCTATGTTTATTGGGCTCCATCCGATAAAGTGAAATTCACTTTCGGAAAATTTGGTACCCATGTAGGGTATGAATTATTAGATCCGCAACTGAACAAAAATTATAGCATGTCTTACATGTTCAGCTATGGCCCGTTCTCTCATACTGGTATTAAGGCTGACTTTTCTTTAGGTGGTGGTACCGGGTTAATGATAGGTGTTGCTAACCCTATTGACGTAACCTCTCCAGCCAGCGAAGCTGCGCCTAAAACTTTAATTGCTCAGTTAAGTCATACTTCAGATAAGGTTTCAGTATTCTTAAACTACGCTGGATATTTTGGTGCAAAGGGTACAATGCCAGATGCCGCTTCTGCAAGCCAGATTGGATTAACTGCTACAGCTACAATATCTGACAAGTTTAGTCTTGGATACGATGGTACAGTAAGATCAGTTAAAAGTGTAGACTACCTGGGTACTGGAAAATCAAAAGGACAAACCTGGTGGGGTTCTGCGTTATACGCAAACTTAACTGCGTCTGATGATTTTGGCCTTACACTGCGTGGTGAGTATTTCAGCGATAGAAAATATATGCTTACCGGCGTAAATTCTAATGTTACAGAATTTACACTTTCGGGTAATTATAAAGTGGGTGGATTTATCCTGATTCCTGAATTGCGCCTGGATACTGGTAAAGACATGATCTTCACTAAGAACTCTAAGGGAGATCCAACCAAGTCTGCATTTAGTGCAATCCTTGCAGCCATTTACAGTTTCTAAAAACGAAATTCGAAAATAATGATAAGTAGTATTCATTGCTGCTTATCATTTTTTAACCATTTATTCATAAAAATCTATTTACTTATGCCTTTACTCGAAATTACACCTGGAGAAACTGCGCTTTTTACAGCCAACAATCTTTGGATGATGGTTGCTACGTTCCTGGTATTTATTATGCACCTTGGATTTGCAACGGTTGAAAGTGGAATGTGTCAATCAAAAAACACAACCAACATTCTTTTCAAAAACACGTTAATTCCTTGTCTTGGATTACTGACTTTTGCTGCCTGGGGATTCAATTTAATGTATCCTGGTTTTGCAGAAGGAGACAGTGGCTGGTTTAAGTTTGCAGGATTTGGTTTACATCAGCCTGGTGGAAATTTGAGTGGTGACGCATCCGGATTGTATGATTATGCAAGCCATGGTTACTCATACTGGACAGATTTTTTATTCCAGGGTATGTTTGCGGCAACAGCAGCAACAATTGTATCTGGTGCGGTTGCAGAGCGGATTAAATTTATTCCATTTATGTTATTTTGCGGATTTTTCGTAGGAATAGTTTACCCAATCATTGGCTCATGGCAGTGGGGTGGAGGCTGGTTGAAAACGTTGGGTTTTTATGATTTTGCCGGTTCTTCTATTGTGCATTCAATTGGCGGTTGGGGTGCCCTTGCAGGTGCCATCGTTGTAGGTCCCCGTATTGGTAAATATGTTGACGGAAAAGTTGTGGGTAAACCTGCGCATAACCTCACATTAGGTGTTATTGGAGTATTCTTATTATGGTTAGGTTGGTTTGGATTTAACGGAGGTTCTGTACTTTCTGCCAATCCTGAATTAGTTTCTTATGTGTTGGTTACTACTTGTCTTGCTGCAGCAGCAGGAGGCGTGATAGCTCCAATTACTCAATATTTTTTCTCAAAAAAGTTTGATTTGGGTATGTCATTGAACGGTATCCTCGCTGGCCTGGTAGGTATTACCGCAGGTGCTGATTCTGTTAGTGTTGGTTCCGCTATTGCCATCGGGGCAATTGCAGGAATACTGGTAGTACTATCGGTTGCCTTTTTTGATAAAATTAGAGTTGACGATCCGGTTGGAGCTGTATCTGTACACTTGGTTTGCGGAATATGGGGTACGTTGGCAGTAGGTATTTTCTCACTTACGCCTGACAAAACCATTGCAAAACAATTGACAGGTATCGCTGCAATTGCAATGGCATTCCCGGTTTGTTTAGCTGCATTTTATGCACTTAAATTAACTGTAGGTATCAGAGTTCCGGCCGAAGAAGAAATTCACGGTTTAGACATGGTTGAACATGGTGTTAATGCGTACGAAATAACATCACATAGTTAATTTGCTTTCGTGATGATTAGCGTTCTATCATCAAATGGCATTTGAATTTTATGAGAAAGAATAATAAATGATGCGGCTGCCAGGGTAAAATCCTGGTAGCTGTCATTTTTGAAAAGAATTAAGAATAATAATTAAGAATTTTTTACCTGGAATTAGACTGAAAATTTTCACCCGATTATTTTTCAGTGCTACGCTTGCTGTATTTAAAGATTATAGTTAATGTGTTTGATAATCATCTGATTTGGATAGGTCAGATAATGTTGAGAATTAGGAACATCGTATTAATAAGAGTTTGACAAAACTTCCCATTCGAAATTTTCCTGGTCATTTTTAGCATTAAACAATCAACCTTTAACATGTAAATTTTAAATTATGAATTTATCAGCGTTCGGTAAATTAAAGCAGTTCAGGTTTTTCACCTATGCAGTGGTTACCATATTATTGGTAATGCTTTTGCTTCCGTTTTTTACAATAGCCCAGGATCCTACTGGTGGAGTAACTGGTACCATAAAAGACCTCGGTCTTGACACGTTGGCTTCCACACAGGACACGGCGCTAAATAAAGTGATAGCGCATGTAAATACAATTGGCAATGCAGACGGGCACAATAAAATAGCCACAAATATTATCTGGACCCTTATTGCGGGGTTTTTGGTAATGTTTATGCAGGCCGGTTTTGCAATGGTTGAAACAGGGTTTACGCAGAAGAAAAATGTGGCACACACAATGGGAATGAACTTTATGGTGTATGCGCTCGGCATGATAGGGTTTTGGATTTGCGGTTTTGCATTTATGTTTGGAGGTGCTTTAAATGCAGCAACTTTGGGGGGTGCACCGGGAGTAGTACCTCATGAATATATTATTCATCTTTTTGGAAAAGATTTTGGAATTATTGGATCTGCAGGGTATTTCCTCAATAGTAAAGTATATGATGTAGGGGTGTTTACTTTGTTTCTATTTCAAATGGTATTTATGGATACCACTGCTACTATACCTACGGGTTCAATGGCAGAAAGATGGTCATTCAAGTCATTCCTTATTTTCGGATTATTCATTTCAATGTTCGTATATCCCATCTTTGGAAACTGGGTTTGGGGTGGTGGATGGTTATCTCAGCTCGGCGTCAATTTTGGCTTGGGACATGGAGATGTTGATTTTGCCGGTTCATCAGTTGTACATCTTGTAGGAGGTGTGGCCGCCTTAGCCGGGGCAATCATTATTGGGCCACGCATTGGTAAATACGGAAAAAACGGGGAGGTTAATACAATTCCGGGACATAATATTCCCATGGCAATTATAGGCACTTTTATTCTTGCTTTAGGTTGGTTTGGATTTAATCCGGGTTCCACCCTTGCAGGTGGTGATTTACGTATTGCAGTGGTTGCTGTAAACACAATGATGGCAGGCACAGCCGGTGTATTGTCATCGTTAATTTTCATGTACATAAAAGGCCAGAAGCCTGATCCCGGAATGCTTTGTAATGGACTACTGGCTGGCCTTGTAGCTATAACAGCACCCTGTGCTTTTGTAAATTCAATCAGCGCTGTAATCATCGGAGCTGTGGCGGGAGTGCTGGTAATAGTTGTTTACAATTTCCTGGACAGAAAGCTGAAAATTGATGATCCTGTTGGAGCTTTTGCAGTACACGGTGCAAATGGTGCATGGGGATGCCTGGCGCTGGGACTTTTTGCAGATGGTAGTTATGGCGATGGCTGGAATGGTGTTCCCGGAACGGTTAAGGGTTTGTTTTATGGCGATGGTAAACAGTTTATAGCTGAACTGATAGGAGTAGTAACCTGCGTTATTTTTGTATTTACCGTAATGTATATATTCTTTAAATTATCAAACAAAATAACTCCAATCAGGGTAAAGCCTGAGGATGAAATAGCTGGATTGGATATGCCGGAAATGGGAGTTGTTGGTTATGTAGATTAAAAATCATTCAGTAAGATCTTCCGGTTTACTACCGGAAGATCTTAACTGTATTATTTAATAAAATAGATCTGAACAGGGATATAATGTATGAATCGTTTAATTAATAAATTAATCAGCCCAATTAGATATTTTATCAATGACAGTCGTGCAGTTGGCATTGTTTTAATCATCAATACCGTGCTTTCGCTTGTATTGGCCAATTCTATTTATGGTGAGTCATATATCAATTTCTGGGTAGCAGAATCGTATACATTACATGCTTTACATCTGCCAACAAACCTGTTAGAAATTATCAATAATTTTTTAATGGGGATTTTCTTTTTAATGGCGGGAACAGAGATTAAAAGAGAATTGATGGAAGGGGAATTGTCAACCTTTAAAAGGGCAATTCTTCCATTTGGCGGAGCCCTTGGAGGTATGATGGTACCTGCGCTGATTTTTATTGTATTCAACGTAAGCTCCGGATTTATTAAAGGGTGGGGAATACCTACTGCAACTGACATAGCTTTTTCATTGGGAATAGCATCATTGTTAGGCAAACGTGTACCATTGAGTTTAAAGATATTATTAATGGCACTGGCAATCATTGATGACCTTGGAGCTATTCTTGTAATTGCATTATTTTATGGAGGTAAAATTAATGCGCTGTACTTAGGCATTGGCGGCCTTATTTTGCTGGCGTTGGTTGCATGTAATTATTTAAAAGTAAGATTTGGATTATTGCAAATTTTGCTGGCACTATGTTTATGGTATGCAATTTTGCAATCGGGGATTGAAGCAAGTATCGCAGGAGTAGTTTTTGCATTTACCATTCCCACAAAAAAGTTGGTTGCGGTAGAAAACTACATACACAATTTTGTAAACTTCCTTGTTTTACCACTTTTTGCACTGGTAAATACCGCCATACTTGTACCTCCAAATATAACAGAGGCTTTGGGAAGTTCCATTGGTTTGGGGATAATTGCCGGACTTGTTTTAGGTAAACCGTTGGGCATATTTTTAATCAGCCGCATTTTGGTTGCGTTGAATATTGCAAAACTTCCTCATAATATTAAGTGGAAACAAATACTGGGGATGGGCGCCCTGGCAGGAATTGGATTTACGATGTCGATATTTACAACAATGCTGGCATTTAGTAGCGAAGCCGCAAGAGATATTGCTAAAATTTCAATTCTTGCAAGTGTAGCAATATCGGTAATCATTAGCGTTGTTTATTTTTGGATTATTGATAGATCACCAGTGAAAAAAAATATCCTGGCTACAAATAAATCTGTTGAATTGAAGCTCGAAACTTCAAATTGATGAAAGAAAAAATTAAGATGTTAGAAATGATAATGCCCTTTAGCGATAAAGGGCATTACTTATAAAATATAATTCAGCGTTACTCTAAACGGCAATTTTGTTGCGCTTATCTTTCCAGTAAACGAAGGCAGCAAGACCACCAGTCCAGCCGATGGTAACCAGCAATACTTTACCAACCTCTACTAACAAAGGTGAAAATATGAATTGTTGAATATCTGCAGAAAAAACATTTAATATACTCATACATTGTTGATTTTACAATGTAAAGGTTGCACCAAAATTTCAATAAAACAAAAGCCCACACTGCGTTTGGTCCGCAAATGACGTTGAAGAATGCATTATGAATAAATAGCATCTTTGTGGTAATCATCCGTGAATTCAAATCTATAAATGAAGGGTAAAAAAAACTTAAAATTAATTGAGTGCGGATGTCAAAACTACCGGGGAAGTCAAAAATAGTTATGTTTTTTATCCAGGGAAATAAATGAAAAAAAGTTGAAAATAATTGTATTTTTTTCAACCTCCCATAAAAAAGTAATATAAATAGGTTGAAGACGAGCTGACTATCCTTTTTTTAATCTGTTTACTATTTCCAAATCAGCAGTTGAAAGGCTATCCCACCATTCATCATTTACATCTGCAAGGCGGTATTCGGTGTCGATGTCATAATCTCCGGCATTGTCAATCTCATAAAAGCAGTTATTTAATGTATCGAGTACACTATTCACCGATTTCAATTCAACAAACAGCAGGCGACTTATGATCTTCTTATTAGACTTTTGTTCAAGAAAACTCACCCTTTCTTCAAGGGCTATTATTTTGTCATCCCGCCTTGCCAATAAAAAACTGGCAACAAAAATTGCAAACAGAAAAGCAATGATAAGTGATACAACCATAGTGGGTAAATATTATAAGATGTTTTGGTAAAAAAGCCATCTGTAATAATTGAGGCAGAATATGCCGAACTAAGTATTACTGTAAACTTAATCCTTTATGACCGGGTAATAAAATGCCCGCCAGCAATTTTAAGACAACCCTTACCTAATGCAATTTATTTTTTAAAATGATAACAGACGGACTGTATGCATCCAGCCTTTCCTTCATTTTGGATGATACTGCACCTATAAAAAAATTTGCATTACCTAGTACGAGGTCAATGTCGCCATCTCCGTCAATGTCGCCGGCATCCATGGTTATCCACCGGCCGGAATTAACTTCTTTGAAAGATGAGGCTTCAAAAGATAAATTTCCCTTATTCTCCCAATAAATAAATCCTTCTTCGGGGCTATGTTCATAATCCGGGAAAAATGCAATGGAGGCCATATCTATGTCACCGTCATTATCAAAATCCCTTGCAATCACCTTACCTATGCCATTTACCTGCATAAATGCTTTTTCGGTGAAATGATTTTTACCATCATTTAGATATAGCCTTATTCCATGATAGGGTTTTAAAACGGGCGGGTAATCTCCATTGTCGCCGTTACTGGCTATAATGTCCATAAAGCCATCATTGTTTAGATCTGCAAGTTCAAAATAATTGGAACCATAGGACGGAGGTAACTGCAATACTCTTTCTTCTTTAAAAGAATTTGACCCCATATTGTAGTATATAAAAATACCCTCATCGCCCTGTGCCATCAGCGCCATAATATCAGGACGGCCATCTTTATTAAAATCATATACGGCCGTTTTGATAGCACCCGGCAAGGCCCGAAGAATATGTTTATTATAAGTGTTTGCACCGGTATGCTCGTACCAACATAATGCCCCGGTTTGGTTACCAAATTCGCAGATGATAATATCCTCCGTTTTATCATTATTTAAATCTGCATACGTTGCGTCAACCGGACGTTGTAAACTATCCAGTAAAAGTGTAACATTTTTGGTTTTTGAATTTATTGAAACCAGTTTGCCCTCTTTACTATCCGAGGGATACAATACTCCCATACTTAGCACGTCATAGCTTTCTGCTGAAACTCTTAGATTTGAAATTCCTTTTCCTATTGCAAACGAATCAACCGAATTATTAGAAGCAATAAAATACAGTTGTTGTGACAGCGCATCACCAAAATAAAAACCTTTTTTCGAAAAGGATGCATGTGCCATTGTAGTGGCTGGTTTTGGCAAGCCAAATAAAGGCGCTTCAACATTAAAAAGAGAAAGCCCCATCCTGATTTTTTTTGCATCGCTTTTTTTCAACTGTTCAGGAGCCTGAGAGGTAAAATAGGCCACAATATTATTCCAGTCCTCAAGCTTTAGGTTGCTCACTTTTCCATTCTCCACATAGTGATTCATACCAAGTGATCTAAAGCCAACCAGTTCCCCCATTTTAGGCAATACATAATCCGCCCAGGTTGCTTTATTTAATAAGTCGGGAGTGGGGAGTTTATGGCAGGTTTTACAATTCATTTGTGCCAGTTCGTAACCATGTTGAACTGCCGGATCATTGAATTTTTTAGTTTGGCTATTATTACAACTAATTACAGCGCACACAATGGTTGACAAAAAGGTAATCCACAATATTTTATTGACTGCCATGGTTAATGCCGGGTAGCTGATTTTAATTAAGCTTTATTTTCTCATTAACAAAGGCTCCAACTTTTTTTCCTTGCTCAGCCCCGGCATTTACGCCGGAAAAATAGTGAATGCCACCATAAACCCTGCTCACAGACACTTCATCGGCTGCCTCGTAAAAAGAATTGAAATCCTTTTCCATACCAATGTATTCTTTGTCGCTATCATCATGAAAGGCGAAGTGATCGCCAAATATTTTTGTAAGCACTGTTGCAGCAGATGCAGAGATGGCACTATGTCCGCTGGTGTATTCAGGAAAGGGCGGTGTTTGTAAAAATGAGGTCCACTTATCGTCGATAAATTCGTTGATCACCGTTACAGGCCGAATTACATTGCTCTTATATTTTTCATCCCAGCAGGCAATAAAAGCTTCCATCAAAGCCACCGATGTCATTGCCTGTACCTGTGCTGTTTTAACAGCATCCGCATTGGTTTTTTTACAGGCAATAGTAGCAATGCCCATCCAATGCCCACCAGGAGTTATTTTTTTATTTGCAAACATCATGTGGCCTGAGTGCTCTATCACAAAGGGATTATCATCCCAATAACTGGCAATGTTTTTTCTTTCCTCCGTAAGCGTTTTTCCAATATTGTAAACATCCATCATATTCTTATAGAAAACACTTTTTTTGTCCATACTGTAAGGTGGAGGTGGTGGGGGCTTAAATTGTATGCATGTATCCATAACAAAGCACTTCATAGTGCCCCAACAAGATTCAACAGCATCCTGGTAATCGGGTGGAGTGGGGCGCCATTTACCGGGGTCATGGCTGCCCACATATCTTGGTTTTCCCCTTGTTTGCGGGTAATTATCGTATGCTGCTCTTGCCAATATTTTGTTACCAACGGCTTCGCCAAAATTGATAGAGTTATTAAAGGTAGTTTCATCAAGTTTGGCTTTGAAATTTCCAAGTAAACGGAGTTCAAATTGCTTTAAAGTATCAATTGAAAAAGTTACCTTATACGCTACTGTAAAAAACGCTTTGGAGGCGGCTAGTATATAATTATATTGTTTGCCGGGGTCAGGCTTAGGCATCTCATCAAAGCCTTTTAACTGTGCCGTTATTGAAGGGGTACCCGGGTTTTGAAAACGGATGGCCTCAAAAGCAGCCAGTGATGTGTAAGTATAAATACGAACTGCTACCGGCGGGGTAAAAACATCAAAGATGATCAGGTCTGTGAGGCATTTTTGATTTGCTCTTAAAATAGCCGGATCGTTTGGTTTAAATGATTGGTCCGGAACGGAAGCTACTTTTTCGGTGGAGGTTTTACAACCTGAAAGCAGCGCTATACATAAAAGAGTAAAAAATAGTTTGTTGGATAAATTTTTCATGCTTACAAGTCTAATTACAGGTTTAATACCCTCAACTTACCTTTACTGTTGAGAATATCAACACTTTTTACATTTTCGTTTACATTGATGAACCTGCCGGACTGCGATAGAAAGGATGATCCATAATAAATTTCTTCTTTTCGGGATAAACCGTTTTTATAATGGAGGATAGCACTTACATCATCGAAAAGAACAGGTATGCAATTTACCTGTTTATTTAGTTTAAACAATCTTAAAGCATTCTGGTTTTGGCTTGCAACCACAATATATTTTCCCTGGCTGTTTCGTAATTTAACCAATGCTTTACCATTTCCCGGAATAAAAATACCACTCTCCACAATGGATTCAGGCTTAAAATTGCCTTTTCCATCACCAAGCAACAGAAGGCCGTTCAACGCATCATAACGGCCTACCGATACTTCCGTACCGAAGTCATTTCCATTCATCAGTATATCTATATTGCCGTCTTTATCAAAGTCGTCTGTAATCATACCATTAATTACAGAAACCTGTGCAGCAATAGGCAATGCGGATATTTCAAATTTTCCATTCCCCAGGTTTTTTAAATAGCTCGTTGCAAAATTATTAGCCGATACTACCAATGCACCTTTCATCTCTTCCGGAGTGAGCACCTTGTCCATGGTAGCATCAGCGAAGGTTTTATAATTCTGAAATTTAGAACGCATGCCAATCATTTGTTTTACAATATCATCCCTGGTTTGCGCCGGAAATTCTTTTTTAGTACCCTCAGCATCAAATAAGTATTGAGATGGTATTGCATCGTAACTATGATTGTTATCAAAATCTTTAGCGTAGATTTTTACAGGGTAATTTTCACTGGCTTTATAATAGGAGTTATATCCCATATTACCGATTATATAATCAATATCCCCATCGTTATCATAATCTGCCGGCGCTATACTGTTCCAAAAACCCGATTGATTTGCAACGCCTGAAGTAGCGGTAATATTTTTAAAAATACCTTTCTCATTTTTGAAAAAAGAAACAGGCATCCATTCACCGGCCAGTATAAGATCCTGCCAGCCGTCATTGTCAAAGTCGGTCCAAACTGCATCGCAAACCAAACCAATGTTGAGGAGAACTGGAGCAACCTGGTTGGTGACATCGGTGAATTTTACGACGCCGTTTTTAGTATCATTCCTGTATATATAGCTTGAAACGGGTTTGGGATAATTCCAGGGTTCAACCCGGCCCGCTACAAATAAATCAAGGTCACCATCGTGGTCGAAATCGGTTGCTCTTACGCATGATTTACTGGTAAAGTTTTTGGGAAGTGCTGTACTATCCCTGTAGAAATTGCCTTTTCCATCATTGATAAAAAATTTGTCCTGGTAAAAGGGGGAGTTCGGTTGATTTTCGTAACTGCCACTTGCGACATACAAATCAAGGTCACCATCAAGATCAGCATCAAATAACAGCAGCCCCATGTCTTCCCAGGTTTTATTGGTAGTGTTGCTATTGGGAAGCAAATCTTTCACTATGAACTTACAATTGTTTTGTTGCGTGAGTATTTTGGCGCTGTATGAGTAAGAGCCCCCCACCGCAATATCGTCCAAACCGTCTCCGTTTAAATCCCCTACAGCCATAGCCGGGCCGTATTCTGAAAGCTTGTGTGGTAATAATCTTTGAATATTAAAATCTGCAAAATCAATTTCTTGCTGCTTGTAAGGAATATTAATTGAATCAGTAATGTTGGAAAATATAGGATTGCTTGCGTAAACAGGTGCCGAAAAAGAATATGGTATTGTAGCCGCATTATAGTCAGCCATAATTCGCTGGTCTGCCTTTACGTTTTTCAATACCTGCATTTTGCCCTGTGGCCATTTAATAATTACTGAATCGACCTGGCTATTTTTTCCAAGACCAAAGTGAGCAATGTCCTGAATGGAAGACAGGTATCCGCGGTAGATTGAGTTTTCGTAAACCTGCTTTTTATTGTGATTATAATAGATTTCGAGCCAGGTTCCCAGGCCTCCTTTGTTAACATCATTTCCCTTAAAACTGACCTGTAAATAATGACTGTCATCTTCACCACCGTGGTTTGATTTGTTTTCATAAATCAAAGCTTCGCTATTGGTATTATTAACAACAAAATCAAGGTCTCCGTCATTATCCAGGTCACCGTATGCGGCGCCACTCGAAAAGGTAGGCTCGCTTAAACCCCAGGCTGTTGAAACGTCTGAAAAGGTACAATCTCCGTTATTTTTGTAAGCGTAGTTATGCAGTTTTACCTGTGGTATTTGTTCCAGTATATAGCTTTTGGCCGCTATTTTATTTGCTTCTACTCTAAAAGTCATAAAGTCCCTATCGGTGATATCCTTGGGAAAACCGTTTGTAATCACCATATCTTTAAACCCATCGTTATCAAAATCAGTAACGAGTGGTGTCCAGCTCCAGTCTGTTTCTGCCATACCTGACAAAAATCCTATTTCACTAAAGGCGGGGTATGATAAAGAATCTTTGCTTTTTAGCGAGTTGCCCTGGTTCAGTTGCAAAGTGTTTCGGCTATATTGATAATCATAATTAAACTCGTTGTTGTTCAAATAATTCTGATAATTATTTGAGGAAGTCATCATCTTTTTACGGGAATTGGTTTGTGGTGCCATATCCACCGCTATCACATCCATCAGGCCGTCATTATTAATATCGTTCACATCGTTACCCATGGCAGAGTAGGAGGTATGCTTAAAGTATTCGTGTGCCATGTTTGTGAATGTGCCATTCTTATTATTTATCCAAAGCAGATCGTTGGATAAAAAATCATTGGTTACATAAATGTCCTTCCATCCATCCTGGTTGATATCAGTAATGCTTATCCCAAGCCCATAGCCTTCGGTTTTAATACCTGCCCGGGCAGATACGTTTGTAAATACCGGGTGCCCTAATACGGAGTCCCACGTATTCATGTAAAGACGATCAGTATTTTCTGCACTGCCGTCAATTATTTTTTTTCTGTATTGGTTTGGGTAGCGGTCACGATCCATTTTATTGGTAAGTAAATAAAGGTCGAGATCTCCATCATTGTCAAAATCAAAAAAAGCGGGATTGGTCGTAAAGCCTGTGTCGGCTACATTGTAAGCAACAGCCTGGTCTTCAAAAACAGGTACGCCATCTTTACCAATACCTTTGTTTATGTAAAGAATATTTGCACGGTCGTTTCCACTTTTCTTTATAGACGTACCCAGGTAAATATCCAGCAGGCCATCATTATTGATATCTATTACCGCAGCACCCGTGCACCATTTACCTTCTCCGCCTATATTTGCTTTTTCAGAAATATCCTCAAAGTGAAGGTTGCCTTTATTGATGTATAATTTATTGTTTACCATATTTCCCGTAAATAAAATATCGGGCAGGTTATCGTTATTAAAATCTGCTATTGCTACACCGCCGCCATTGTAAACATATTCAAGATCTAAAATATTGATAGAATCACTCTCGGTGATTGTATTATTAAAATGAATACCTGTCTTATCTCCGGAAAGTTTTTCAAAAATCTGTTTTGTACCGTTTGTGCAGGAAGACAGGCAAATAATACCCAGTAAATAAAGAGAAAGATTTTTCATTAAAGTTTGCAATTTTCGAACAGGGCCTGGCGTTGTTGGGATATTTGAAAAACGTCTGACGACAACTGAAGCCTAATATTTTTTAAAAGTTGAAGATAAATACAAAAAGCCAACTCGCATTCCGTAAAGCCGAAACTGAAGCTGAGCGAACTACAGCCAAAGTTCGAACGTTCCTCCCCAATAACGCCAGACCACGTATTGGGTGATATATATGTCAAAAAAGCTTAACGCCAATTGATAGACTTATTGAACCAAAATCTTCTTTGGTAGTCTTGTCACGATTAAATATGTTGATGTAAGAAACCTTTCCAGTCCATCTTTGATTTTTAGAAAAGTAAAAACCAACCGATGGTTTCAGTCCTAATAAAGTCTGTCCACTAACAAAGCTGGGACCTGCCACCAGTGATAAATAAATTGTGTTTGTAGGATGAAAGGATACACCTGCAAAAACGTTTACCATACCACCAATATCAACAATTTCAGTTCCGTCAGAGTTTGTTCTGAAAACTTTGTCGTTTTCAAGGTATGCGTCCGCAGTGATGTCAACTGTCGGTTTAAACTTTGAATTGTTATTTAAAAATAGTTGAAGACCTAATCCCATTCCCCATGGATTGTTGCCAATTGTTCTGTCGTAAATGGTCTTATTATATTGTGCCTGCAGGTATGTTGAAACCTTGCGTTGTGTTTGACTAAATGATTGTGTTAAAATGAAGCAAAGTAACAATGTCGTTGAAAATTTTTGCATAGGGAGGTTTTTTGTATATAAGCTAACGGCTGCTAATTTAAACAACTTAAAGAGTAAAGAAGGATAATAAAAAAGGGTAGAAAAATCTACCCTTTTTTACATTTTAGCAATTCTGCCTACGAGCAGATTGCCTTATAAGATTAATACCCGGGATTTTGTGCCAAAGTAGATGTGCCACCGCTTGTGTGTAAATCTATTTGCCCCTGTGGTATTGGGAAGTATTCATTTTTACCTTTTGTAAAAGTTGCACCGCCGTAACCAGCGCTCAGCTTAGGTTTTTCATAGCCAAGGAAAGCATTGATTGCAACATCAGCAATTCCCCACCGAACCAGGTCAAAGAAACGATGTCCTTCCATACCTAATTCCAGTTTCCTTTCAAATCTTACTGCGGTTCTGGCATCAGCAGCAACTGTCCAGGGCACTAAATAAGTTCCTATTACATAATTTGCAACTGAGTTAGGAACAAAAGTACCTGGTTTTGCAGCTCTTGCTCTTACCATATTTACATAAGTGCGGGCTTGTTCCAGTGATCCACCGCTGCCATCAATTTCACATTCTGCCGCCATTAAAAGCACATCAGCAAAACGCATGATTTTATAATTGGTAGCAGTTAAACCACTTGCCCAGCTTGTACCATCGGTAAGTTTACCAGCCTGTGATTTATAGTACGCATTCTTTTTCGGAGCGTAAGGGCCACCGTTACCCTGGTCACGTATCCAAATTTTTCCCGGATGATTTCCCCAGTCCAAATACGGAATTCCACGACGACCTGTCGTCCAATCTAAACGTGGGTCAAGATTACCTGCATCAGGGGTATATGGATCGGTTGATTCAAGCCCCTGGTCGTTTTTAACCTGATTTGCGCCTACATTATATGAGCCATCCAATAAAGGCAAGCCAAGCGTACTTGTTCTAAACGAGTTTACAAATTCAAAAGAAGGTTGAAAAAATCCGCAGCAACCGCCAGGACCGCCGTTATACGGGAAATTCAGGACTTGATCAAAATTAGCATTTGCACCTCCTGAACCATCATTAATTGATGCTTCAAAAGCAAATACAGATTCAGCTCTTACTGCCGGATCATTTTCCCTGTCTGCGTTAAAAAGATCGCTGAAAGCGGGTGCCAAACCATATTTGATTCCACCTGAAGTTGTACCATTGGCAATTACATCAGCAAAGATTGGCCTGGCTTCCGTATATTTACCCTGAAACAATAAGGCTTTTGCATACATAGCTGCAGCGCCCCATTTGTTAATGCGTCCTACTGCATCCGGTTTTGCAACTAAATTTGTTTTTGCAAATACAAGGTCTTCCATAATTTTTGGCCATGCATCGTCGGAATTCGGTACCTTATAATTTCCTGCACCATAACTTATAGTCTCGTCAACAAATGGAATTTTGTTCCACATTTTTTTTGCTTCAAAATGGTAGTAGCCCCTTAAAAATCTTGCTTCTGCTAATATCTGCAACTTATCAGCATCAGTAATGTCTGCCGAAGTAAGACTGCTGGCAATCCTGATAGTACTGTTTGCGCGGGCTACCCCCTCATAAAGTGCAACCCATTTAATGTTAAAGTAGTTATTAGTAGGTAAGGGCGCATACTGCTGTATAGGAACAATGTTCGCCTGGTCGCCGGCATCAGAGCCTTTGTTGGCTTCTCCGCCCACAATACTACCATATACCCAGTTCGATCCACCACCTTCCCAGCCACTACCTTTAAGAGCGGCATAGGATCCAATCAGGAATTGCTGTGCTCCTTTTTTACTTTGCGCTTGCTCCTCTGTCAGCAAGCCTATGGTATCTTGTTTGAGGAACGTTTTGGTACACCCAACGGCTATGATTAGCGCCAAGAGTGCAAAAACTGAGATTGTTCGAAATTTCTTATTCATCATAATTGTAAATTTTAATAGTCTGAAAGAATTATTACAGGCCTAAGCTAAGACCGAAAAGAACCTGGCGGTTAACAGGATAATTACCAACGTCAACCCCAAAGTTTGTATCAACACCACTTACAGCAGGATCTGTTCCTGAATATTTAGTGGCTGTGAAAAGATTTGTTCCCTGTACAAATAATCTTAACCTGTCAATGCCTACTCTCTTCAGCATTTCTGAAGGAAGAGTGTAACCAAACTTTACACTTCTTAGTCTGAAATAACTGCCCTTTTCAATATAGTACGAATTTAACACGCCGTTGGTGCTAAAGTTCGACGCATTTTCAACAACTGGTACTGTTGCATTTAGGTTAGTGGGTGTCCACGCTTCCAACAGGCGTACAGATTTACCTATACCTGCAAAAGACGGGTAAAAATCAGTAAACCATTTTGTGAAATTCAACACTTCACCACCGGCAACACCATAGAACAATGCTTCAAAATCGAAGTTGCTATAACTTAATCTGGCATTAAAGCCATAAGTGAAATCAGGATTGGGGTTGCCAATATAGGTTCTGTCCTGGTCATTAATTTTATTATCGCCATTCAGATCGGCATACTTAAACCTTCCCGGGGCAGCGCCACCCTGTGTAGGAGACTTGGTTACATCTGCGGCACTTTCAAACAAGCCAATTACTTTATATCCATAAAATGATGAAACTGACTGCCCTTTGGCATTGCGTACTATACCGCCCCCTATCCTGTTACTAAAATTAACATCAAAGAAATCTGTTCCCTCAGAAACCTTAGTTATCTCATTCTTGTATTTAGTAAAGATGAAATCTGTTTCATAACGTAAAGCCCTTGATCTGCCTTTGTAAGTAAGCATCAAATCAATACCGCTGTTTTTCATAGAACCTATGTTTACAAAAGGCCTTGCTGCGTTACCAACAGTGGCAGCTAAATTATCCCGGTATAATAGGTCTTTTGTTTTGCGTGTATACCAGTCAAAGATTACATCAAGCTTATTTTTTAAGAGTGTGCCATCAAAACCAATGTTGACAGTTGTATTTTCTTCCCATTTTGCATTAGGATTACCAATACCAGTTAAAGCCAAACCTGAAGTAATGCTGGTGTTAGCGCCGGAAATATCGTAACCAAATGCAGCTCCTGAACCTGCTGAATTAGCCTGGTTATTCGGGCTTATTCTGGAGTTACCCATTTTACCCCAGCCACCGCGAATCTTTAATTCATTTAACCAGGAAACATCTTTCATGAAATTTTCCTGGGTAATTCTCCAACCTGCGGATAAGGCAGGAAAGATACCATACTGGTGATCGACTCCAAATACAGATGCACCATCTCTTCTTAAAGTGCCACTAAACAGGTACCTGTCGTCATAGCCGTAATCCACTTTTCCAAACTGAGAAAAATATTTTACGAGTGGATTACCACTGCTATTAACTGCACGGCCACTTGCATCAGTATTTGTGATAGTGAGGTAATTTGGGTTAATGTTAAATGGATTAAGACCTGACCCGTTAAGACCTCTGAAATATCCATCAGCAATTGATTCGATACCACCAACGAAGTTCACATTGTGCCTGTCAAATGTGTGGGTATAACGAATAGTGTTGGTCCATGTCCAGCCACCAAAATTACCGGCTCCTTCGCCAAAAGTATAGCTGCCGACGTTTTCTGAGTTTTCATAAGTTCGGTAATTGAGAAAACGGTTTTGGAAAAATCCAAAATTTCCTCCAAAACTGGAACGGAATGTTAAGTCTTTAACAACATCAACCTCTCCATAAAAATTACCAAATATGCCAGAACTGAAGCCCCTGTTTCCTTTGGAACGGAGACGGCGGGCAATAGGGTTAGTGGAATTGTTAAAAGTAGGCGCAGTGGTACCGGCGTAACTTCCGCCTTCGTCATAAACAGGTAAAAGTGGATTAATGGTTAAGGCAAACAATATATCATTTTCTCCTGCAGGGCCGCCGATATTTGGATTCTCCCTAAAAGTGAACTGGAAATTTTCGCCAAAACGAATCCTTTCTTTTATTTTAAATTCAGTATTCAGACGCAGTGAATACCTCTTTACATTAGTGTTGATTACAGTTCCCTGCTCATTATAATAACTGATACCTGCGTAATACTTTGCACTTTCATTTCCACCGCTTAAACCAATAGTATGATTTTGAATTGGTTTAACTGAAGTCAATTCACCATACCAGTCTGTTCCGCTCTTATTTGCTTTAATTACCTGGTAGATCGGACCCTTATCGAAGTTCGTATTAAAGAGAGACGGATCCAACCTCGGATCAGAAGGAGATAAGCCGGACAAACCAGCATCCGCCCCTACTTTCAAATAGTCAGGAAGTACAGCATTAATGCCTTTTCCATATTGCTTATGAGTTGGATTACCAGTTATCGGATCAATCTGGTTGGCATTACGCAAGGCTAGCCAGGTTACGTCTGCCTGTTGCTGAGGAGTAAGCAAATCAATGCCTTTTCCAGGGAATGTATAACCGTAACTTAAGTCATAAGTCACTTTTAAGCCTTTGCCAGATTTACCTTTTTTGGTAGTAACCAGGATAACACCAGCTGATGCCCTTGCTCCGTAAATAGAGGCGGACGAGGCATCTTTTAATATGGTAGTTGACTCAATGTCGTTACCATTTAGGAAATCGATGTTTGTTGTTGGAATTCCGTCCACAACATACAATGGGTCATTTCCTGAGAAAGAACCAAATCCACGGATTCTAACCTGGCTTACCGTACCTGGCTGGCCCGATGTAATAACTGTAAGACCGGGAACACGCCCCTGGAACTGCTGCTCAACATTACCCGTTTGCACAGTTGCAAGTTGTTCTCCTTTCACAGTTGTAACGGCGCCCACGATTGATTTACGTGTTTGACCACTATAACCAGTTACCACCACTTCACTTAAGCCGGAAATATCCTGGCTAAGCGTAACCATCAAATTTGACGATGTTCCGATAGCCAGTTCTTTATTGGCAAAACCAATACCTGAAATAACAAGCGTGTTTTTACCGGCTGGAACAGTTAATGAGAAGGTGCCATCTTCCTGGGTTAGCGTACCGGTTGATGTACCCTTAACCTGAACTGAAGCGCCTGAAACCGGCTGACTGTCAGCTCCGGTAACTTTTCCGGTAACTTTTTTTTGGGCTGATAAACTAAAGGAGAGGAGAATACCCGATAAAAGGCATAATAGTCCCCTGAAGCAGGGAAGTTTTTTTAACATAAGCAATACAATGTTTAAATGGTTAACAATAATCGAAGGCACAAATTAACGTTCCTTTAAATGTTAAACTAATATTTTATTACCAAAATCATAACTTATCATATCCAATTTCAGATTTCTTATGTTTTTCAAGAATTTTTATTAACAAAACGATAACCAATTTTACCTAATTTCAGATTCCCCATTTTGAAGAATTTTTATTTATAATTAAACTCACAATAAATTTCCCCAATATTCGTTAAGATCAATAATCCGGTGAATTGGATTCGTTGAATATCCGATTCATTTTATTTGAATTAGCAACTTACCTTATAGAAAACATTTACTCCTATGGACGCCTTACAAGGTTGTATGCGCCGAATACTTTTCCTGAGGCGTATTTTCTCGAAATTTTATTTACTAATTTTATCGGTACTGGTATCCTTAAATGCTTTTTCACAGCCCCCTACTATTACATCTTTTTCGCCTACCTCTGCAGCAATGGGCAATACTGTCACCATTACCGGTTCAAATTTTACCGGTACAAGCGCTGTAAGTTTTGGCGGTGTAACTGCAACTTCCTTCAAGGTTGTTTCTTCTACTCAAATCACTGCTGTGGTACCTTTGGCCGCGGTGGGCTCGGTAACAGTTGTCAATGCAGGTCAAACGGCCACTAAAACCGGGTTTTATTATTTGCCATTATCAGGAATTATTACTGATTTCGCCGGATACTGGCCCACCACTACAGTGAACAATAACCCGGTTTACCCCGACAATACACATAACCTGCTTGCGTTTACATTTAATGGTCAAACATTTTCCACGGGTGTTAATGACGCAATACTTACGGGGCAGGGAATAAATTTTTCCCCAGGGGATTTCCGATCTCTTCCAGTGGCAAACATTGCGGGTACTAACACGGGAGGTTCTATTTTCCTTGCCATGGCCAGTAAAGTTGACGGCAATGCTGCTGTTGCCAATGCTTCTGCACTTGCCGGAATTACGGTGAAGGACATTTTAACAGATGGTCCCAGGGGATTGGATCTTGGGACGGGTATAACCAACCTACCCACCAGTGCGCTAATGACTTTTGATATTCATATCATTCAACCTGGGAAGATTGCGGATGATGAACCTGATATTATTATTACACAAACTGCCTCACCAAGTAATTCAAACGATGCTTTTCAATTTGTTGATGCTGCCGGTGTTACGGTTGGTAATGTTATAACCCAAGACATGACCCTATTAACCAGGTTAGGTACTTATACACTTGACCTGTTTACCCTTAGTCCTGGCGCACCGTTTAATTCTGCAGTATGCTTTGGTGTAAACAGCACCAACACTACTCGTGAAATAAGGCTAGTAGGATTTAAACTGTCTGACTTTGGCTTGAATGCAACTAATTATACCCAGGTTGCAGCATTAAAAGTTACACCGAGTGGCAACAGCGATTATGGGTTCATTGCTTATTCGGATGCTATTTTGATGGCACCCAATGTTTCACAAAATATAGACCGTTCAAATAGTTCTGTATGTACAGGTGGTACAGCTAACCTGGAAGTTATAACCAATTCAGCTTACGGAGGAGCACTTACTTATGTTTGGGAGCAATCTGCTGATGGAGGTACCACATGGACAACTGTAACAAATGGAGGAAGTTTTTCCGGAGCAACAACAAAACGATTATCAATTTTATCGCCGACTAATAATTATAAATACAAGGCAACAGTTACAGAAGCAGGTACTGGTTATCACTCTACCTGCAGCCCATTTACAATTGCCATTGTTTCACCTGCGCCGCCAACTGCCGTATCGGTGGCTGCAACAAGTGCAACAACATGTTTGAATACCCTTGTTTCATTAACCGGCACTGTAACGGGTGGTAGTAATTTATTTTATCAGTGGCAAACCAATGCAAGCGGCAGTTATGTAACAATTGCTGATGCCATGCTAAAAACATATCTGCCACCAGTAAGTGCTACCGGGGCTATATCATATAAATTAATTGCTTCAAGCGGTAGCGGTTGCAGTGGAGCTGTAACCTCTTCACCGGTTACAATAACCGTAGTTGGTATTTCCTCCACTACACCAGCATCGAGGTGTGGTACCGGAGTAGTAACGCTTGCCACAACGGCTACTTCAGGCACTGTTAGCTGGTATGCTGCGGCTACTGGTGGAACTGCCATTACTACAGGAAATTCCTACGCCCCTTCCATATCTGCAACAACAACTTATTATGTAATTTCTGATGTTGCGCAGTGTTCATCTGGTTACCGGGTGCCGATAACAGCAACCATCAATTCGTTGACCTGGGCAGGTACCAATACAACAGCGTGGAGCTCGCTTTCCAATTGGGATTGTGGTGGTGTACCTCCATCAATTCTGCCAACGTCAACCAATAATGTAACCATTCCAACTGTTCCCACGGGAGCCAGGTTTCCAACCATATCTGCAACTGCTACCATTAATAATATTACAATATCTCCAGGTGCCAGCATTACGGTAGATTCCACAGGTATTTTTGAAATATATGGGGCCATCATCAACAATGGTACATTTAATGTAACCAAAGGCACTATTGCAATGCGGGGATCATCTCAACAAATAATTCCACAAAATGCGTTTGACTCCAATACAATAAGAAATTTAACTATCAATAATACTGCTGGAGTTTTGATGGGAGGTAAACTGGATCTTACAGGTGTGTACACTCCAACGGCAGGTACATTAACTACATTTGGCCATCTTACCCTTAAATCCAGTTCAGCCGGCACCGCAAGGGTTGCCGCTGGCTCAAGTGGATATGCAATTGGAAACGTAAATGTAGAAAGGTATGTTCCTGAAAGCCGGTCATGGCGAATGATGACGGCACCATTAACTAATTCCAACACCTTTTATGATAGCTGGCAAAACGGTGGCGTGTATGCAAAGGGTATAGGTTTGCTGGTATCAGCCCCAGGTGGCGGTGTGGGTATTGACTCCGCAGGAAATTCTTCTTTAAAAACATGGAATGTAGCATCGCAGGCGTTGGTGGCTGTGAATAATACCAAGGTTCCAATTTCTGCTACTAATAACGGTTCATCAGACAATACACCCTATTTTATTTTTGTAAGGGGCGATAGAGATGTTTACAATATTGATCACGCCGGTATTAAAAAGAATACCACTACGCTTACAAGTAGAGGTTATCTGCAAACCGGTACGCAAAATTTTACCGGCCTGTCTGCTGTTGCCGGAGGATTAACGCTGATTGGCAATCCTTATGCATCACCCGTTGACTGGAATCTTGTATTAGGTAATTCGGGAACCACTAACATAAAAAGGAAATTTTATGTTTGGGATCCAAAATTAAATTCAGTCGGTGGTTATGCGGCCATGGATGATGTGTTAACTCCGGGAGTATTTTATCCCACACCGGAAGCGAGCTCTCAGAATAATTACCTTCAATCAGCTCAGGCATTTTTTGCTATCACGAATGCTGCCGGAGCTGCCACAGTACAAATTAAAGAAACTAATAAGGCCACTACAAACAATACTTCAATATTTGGAAGGCCATTGAATGACCATTCATCTTTTATTACCAGTTTGTTTTTATTGGGAGCTGATAATAGTACAACACTGGCAGATGGCAACCGGGCCGATTTTAGAAGTGATTTTAGTAGTGGAGTAGATGACGATGATAACCTTAAATTTGGTAACGTAAATGAAACCTTTGGGTTTTTAAGAAATAATATAATGCTGGCTACAGAAAGAAGGCCAACCATTACCAGTAGAGATACATTGTTTTTTAAATTAACCAAGGCCACACAACGTGCTTACCAGTTTCAATTTAAACCTTATAATTTTGATGAGCCGGGTATGATTGCAATGCTGGAAGATAGCTATACCGGAATACCAACTGTATTGAGTTTAACAGATATCACCAAAGTGAATTTTACAATTAATTCGGATGTAAGGTCACAATCAGTAACACGATTTAGGGTGGTATTTACACTAACAACACCTTTGCCAGTATCATTTTCATCGGTTAAAGGTTACAAGGAAAATAGCCAGGTGGTGGTTAACTGGAAGGTTGAAAATGAACTTAACATTCAACACTATGAAGTAGAATGTTCAAACGATGGGATGAATTTTGAAACCAGGTCTTTGCAAACTGCATTGGGAAATAATCAATCTATGATAAACTATCATTTCATAGATGAAAATCCGGTTACCGGAAATAATTTTTACCGAATAAAAAGTGTGGGAAGAGATGGTTCAATCAATTATAGCAGGGTAGTAAAAATAATTTATACCGAGGGCAGTGCAGGTATTAGAGTGTTCCCAAATCCCGTACTGAACCAAACCTTAAAACTGCAATTTTCCGGCCTTGCTTCGGGGGTTTATAATTTTATGCTAACCAACGCAAGCGGCCAGGTAATACTCCGCAAAGCAATTGAATATACGGGTGGAGATGCAACTGTAGAAATTGAGTTACCGGCTACTATTAAATATGGTAGCTACCAGGCTGTAATAAAAAAGGAAAATACATTTGAAACCACGCTGAAAGTAATTGTAGAGTGATGAGCGTTTATGCATCTCTTTTTTCAAAGTAGCGCTGCAAAAAAAATAACCACACTGTCCTGCTATCCTCTCAACAACCTATTCTTTTGTATTATATATTCCTCCTGCGTAATGGCACCTTTTTGCAGTAAATCAAAAAGTTTATGGAGTTCATCTGCAACCAACTGAGGCGACCGTGTTACGGGCTGATTAGATAATGAATTGTTGGCCGCTATGGCACGGGCAAGTTCAGTAGCCTGATTGGTTATCTGTGCCTTTTTATATTCTTCCTGTGCATGCGTAATGGTGTCTTTTAATAATTTGGGTTGATGTATCCATTCATAATTTGTTTCGCCTAATTCGGCTGCGGTTTGAATATCAACATTTCCATATCCCAGTAACCTGCCCCAAAGCGATTGATCGTACTCCACATTATTAATTTTGTCTATCGGACTTTCTTTTGAATAGCGACTAAAAAATCCGTTTTCATCCACTACTCTCAGGTTGGTAACACACCATAAATTATTTTTCCAGTTAAGGTATTCATACATCGGGTATAAAGCTGCAACCAGCGTTAATATGAAGCCGGTATTGCCTGCCAGCCATATTAATAAGGCCGCAGCCAGCAACCATATCAATACAGGGATGACTAGCCTGATCCAGTGCTGTCGAATAATGATCAATATTTTTTCATCCTTTTTTAATACGGTTCTCATCCTGTTTTATTAAGCCCTTTTTTGTACCGGCAATTTTTTTATATGGTTATAATGCCTGTTCAATTTATAACATGTTTTAAAAATAGTCAATCATTTGTTGATTGATTATTTTTTTTGATAGATGGAAATGGGCGCCAAGTTAGCTCTATTATGATCATCGATCCATTAATCATTCAAAAATTCAGTTTCCTGCAAAGTGCATAGCTGTTGTTATTTTATTTGCGAAAATATTTTATGCTAGCTTTCAAAGTCATACATCGTTTAGTGCCATCCTGCAGTAAACCCAAATTCCTTATTTTTACTTCCTTATCACCAGCGTATGACTCCAGAAAGAAATGAACGACTTACAGCAGTTTTAAATAAGCGTCAGCCCGATCTTACCGTGGTACTTGAAAACGTATTTGATCCACATAATGTTTCTGCAGTTATGCGTACCTGTGACGCTGTTGGTATCCAGGACATATTTATATTAAATCATAAAATTCCGCCTCATAGAAAATGGGGTGCCAAAAGTTCCTCCAGTGCAGCTAAATGGCTTACCATTCACCAGTTCACCAACGCAGAAGAATGCTTTGTCGAATTAAGAAAGCGCTTTAAAAAAATATACACTACCCATTTGAGCACGGATGCAGTGGGTCTTCACGAGCTGAATTTAACGGAGCCGGTAGCACTTGTTTTTGGTAACGAACACAGTGGGGTAAGTGACGAAATCATTGAAATGGCCGATGGTAATTTCATCATCCCACAGGTTGGCATCATTAAATCTTTGAACATTTCAGTTGCCTGCGCCGTTACGCTTTATGAAGCCTTTCGGCAAAAGCAAAATGCCGGGCATTATGCGCAGCCAAAGATCAACGGAGATAGCCTCGCAACGCTTAAAGAGGGTTGGGGTTTCTTAGACGACCAGTAATTCGCTTGCTGAAAATTTGAGATTATTTCTTTGTGTACATCAAAATTAATTTATGAAACGAAGTTTATTGCCGTTGTTTTTGTTCATGTTTTCAGTTGCTTTTTCACAAAGTAAAAAGCCATTAGATCATACTGTATATGATGGTTGGAAAAGTATTGGAGAAAGAATGATCAGTAATGATGGTAACTATATTGTGTATGCAGTAAATCCACAGGAAGGTGATGGCGAGCTGGTAGTTCAAAATGTAACCTCATCTTATAAGAAAGTAATTCCGAGGGGTGTCAATGCCGTTATAAGTGATGACAGTCGCTACCTGTTTTTTAGCATAAAGCCCCTTTATTCATCAACCAGGGCAGATAAAATAAAAAAGAAGAAACCGGATGAAATGCAAAAGGACAGCCTTGGTATACTTGAGTTGGGCAAAGATAACCTGGTTAAAATTCAACGTGTAAAATCTTTTAAAACGCCGGAAAAAGCATCAGGCTGGGTCGCTTATTTGTTTGAAAAAGATTTGCCCGATTCATCTTTGAAAAAATCTACCATTGATTCCTCAAAAATAAAAAATGATCTTTTAGTTAAACTGGCTGACTCTATAATCAGGCAATCCATCGATTCTATAAACGGAAAAATTGAAAAAGAGGAAGTAGTAAAAGTTGCTCAAAAAGCAGCCAAAGAAATTATAAAAAAGCGAAACGATTTGGCATATACCGAGCTGCTGGATGCTGAAGGTGATGATGAGAAAACTAGTGCAAAATTAGAAGGCACAGCACTCGTTTTAAAAAGAACAGGTGATAGCCTTGAGCTGAATTTCAAACTGGTGAACGAATATTATTTTGATAAGAAGGGAACCAGGCTATTGGTAGAAACAACAAAGGATAGTAAGGACAGCAACAGTAAAGCAATGCTATTACTGGTTAATCTTTCCACATTAAAAACAGATACCATTTCAACCGGATTTAATGATAGTAAAAATTATGCTATGGACGAAACCGGCCAACAATTGGCTTTTGTTGCAGAGCGTGACAGCAGCGCAAAAGCGTTGCAAAAATTTTATAAACTCTGGTACTACAGCAACGGGCAGGATACTGCAATTATGATAGCAGATAAAAATTCCGTCGGCATTAAATTAGGAACTACCATCAGTGAAAATGGCAAAGTGGAATTTAGTAAGGATGGTAAAAAATTGTATTTCGGTGTAGCTGAAATTC
The DNA here is from genome assembly GCA_046590675.1 of Ferruginibacter sp. Classification (GTDB taxonomy): domain Bacteria; phylum Bacteroidota; class Bacteroidia; order Chitinophagales; family Chitinophagaceae; genus Ferruginibacter. Next base: position 52,053 of record JBKJUP010000023.1, read on the forward strand.
AACCTGCAAAAGATACCATGCTTGTTGATTTTGAATTGGCTCGTCTCGATGTTTGGCATTATAACGACGACTACCTGCAACCTCAACAATTAAAACAGTTAGATGCCGCATTAAAAGGAAGCTACATGGCGGTAACCATTCCGGGATCTAATCAAATAGTTCAACTAGGCGACGAGGAGGTGGACAACATTTATACAATGGATGAAGGCAATGCAGATTATGTGTTGGGTACAACCACCAGGGGTAATCGCATTAGCATGCAATGGACAGGCAGGGGAAACATGTCGGGTTACTTAATTAGTACAAAAGATGGCAGCAAAAAATTGATCAAAGAAAATGTACTTGCCAATATGCAACCCTCACCGAATGGTAAATTTATTTACTGGTATCAGCCTGATACTAAGAATTATTACACATACGATATTGCCACAAGCACTGCGCAAAACATTACTGCCAAAATTAAAGTGCCATTGTACGATACGGAGAACGACGTGCCCGATTATCCCCGTGCTGCCGGTACTTCCGGCTGGGCAAAAAATGACCAATACTTTTTCTTAAATGATGAATATGATATCTGGAAGGTTGATCCAGCCGGGGTACAACCACCCTTAAATATCACCAATGGATTTGGCAGAAAAACCAATACCAGTTTTGATTATGTAAGCCTGGATACTGAGGAAAGATTTATTGACGATACTAAACCTGCTCTGTTAAAAGCATTCAACAAGCTTACGAGGTATGCAGGTTTCTACACCAAAAAAATAACGGAGGTTTCCGACCCTGCGTTGATAGTAACCGGGCCTTACAGTTTTAGTATGCCATTAAAGGCCCGGGATGCCGGCAAGTATATTATTCAACGAAACAACATCAACGAAAGCGAATTATTTGCGTCAGATAATTTAAAACAATTAACCCAGTTAACTGATATTGCCAGCCAGCAAAAAGAGTACAACTGGCTTACGGTAGAGTTGGTAAAATGGAAAATGTTTGATGGCAAAATGAGCGAAGGGTTGTTATACAAACCAGCCAATTTTGACCCAACAAAAAAGTACCCGATCATCTTTTATTTTTACGAAAGAAATTCAAATGGGTTATATAATTACAGGCCACCTGCGCCGAGTGCTTCCATTATTAATGTGCCTTATTTTGTAAGCAATGGCTACCTTGTTTTTGATCCAAATATTTATTATAAAATTGGTGAGCCGGGGCAAAGCGCCTACAACAGTGTAGTAAGCGCCGCAAAATTTTTATCTAAAAAGCCCTGGGTAGATAGTACAAGAATGGCATTGCAGGGTCAAAGCTGGGGCGGTTACCAGATTGCCTATTTGGTTACCCGAACCAACATTTTTAGAGCCGCAGGTGCAGGTGCGCCCGTTGCAAATATGACCAGTGCTTATGGTGGAATCCGCTGGGGTTCCGGCGTTAACCGACAGTTTCAATACGAACGCACACAGAGTAGAATTGGCGCCACACTTTGGCAGCGCCCCGATCTTTATATAAAAAATTCGCCCTTATTTGCGGCCGATAAAATAACAACACCCTTGCTATTAACCCACAACGATGCAGACGATGCTGTGCCCTGGTACCAGGGCATTGAGTTCTTTACTGCATTGCGCCGCCTGGGAAAAAAAGTATGGATGCTGCAATATAATGGCGAAGCACATAACCTTACCCAACGCAAAAACAGGAAAGATCTTTCCGTAAGGCTCTCACAGTTTTTTGATTATTATTTAAAGGATGCGCCGCCTGCAAACTGGATTAAATATGGCTTACCTGCAACTCAAAAAGGGAAAGATTGGGGGTTGGAAGTGGAGTAGTATTTTACTTAAATTATTTAAGAAAATATTTTTGAACCTGGCATGTTGGATTATTTTAAATGTTGTATGATAAATTTTAAATGAAATGCATTTTACCTAATTATAGTTTTATTAGCCCTTCATTTGTATTTCAATTAAGCTTCATGGGCGTCGCACACTTTTACTTCAGTAATGCTATTGAACTATACTAATAAACATTTAGATTAATAAAAAAAGTCCCGTTTTCAGTGGGACTTTTTCATAAGTTAACACAAAAAATATTTTCTTCGTTGATTACTCGGAAGCTTTTTAAAACTAATTATTTAAAAAAATCATGTTAGAAATGATGCCATGAAAATATGAATTTAAATGGAGCACTTCGTTCCTCAGCGTAAACTCTGCCAATGTCGATGCCTTGAAATAACAAGGCTGACTAACAAAAAAACATTTTTAAACATAGTCTTAATAATCACAGATTATAAGCGCTTATGTTGTAGCACATTTCATTTAACATTCAACATTCATCATTCAAAATAATGACTTACCTACTTTCTCATCTTCTCCGGCTTAATCAAGTCAGCCACTTCTTTCTGTGCCCTTTTTAAGCGTGGAATTGATTCCATTTGTACATAGCGCACTTCAGGATGATGTTCCACATAATCCTGGTGATAATTTTCTGCTTTCCAGAATTTAGTGTAAGGTGTTACTTCAACAGATAATGGTTTACTATACTTGCCTGATTTTGTTAGTTCCGCCATATAATCTTCAATTTCTTTTTTCTCCGTATCGTTGCGGTAGAAAATAATACTCCGGTAAGATGATCCATGATCTGGCCCCTGTCCGTTAACCTGCGTTAAATCGCCGGAAGCAAAGTACACCATCAATAACTGGGGATAAGTAACAACGCTTGAGTCATAATATACTTCAACGGTTTCTGCATGGCCGGTATTTTCACCACCTACTTCTTCATAAGTCGGGTTTTGTGTTGTGCCGCCTGCATACCCAGAAATAGCTTGTCTTACACCTTTTACGCTTTCAAAAATGGCTTCTTCGCACCAAAAGCATCCACACGCAAAAGTTGCTTTGGCAATTTTTGCATTTAAGTTCTCTTTTTGAAACTGCATTGCTACGCCATCCATACAATACCGCAGCCCGGTTGGTTTGGGCCCATCATTGAATACATGGCCTAAATGAGCACCACATCTTTGGCAGGAAATCTCGTCTCTTGCCATTCCTGCAGAATTATCCATAGAAACAGAAAGGCTTTTGGTAGAATAGGGCGCATAAAAACTTGGCCAACCTGTACCTGAATTAAATTTTGTGGTTGAGCTAAACAATGGATTTTTACAACTGATGCAGTAAAAAATGCCTTCGTCATGAATGTCATTTAATTTACTTGAAAATGGTGCTTCTGTCCCTTGCTCCCTGGTAATATTGTATTGTGCCGGGGTAAGAATTTTCTTCCACTCGGCATTTGTCTTTTCTACTTTATCTGTCCAGTTCGTATCCGGAATCAATCCTTCTGACTGATTGGATAGTTCTGTGCCCTCAGATCCTGCACCATTAGTGGGCTGGGCGCAACTAAAAAAAATGCACGCCGATAATAATATTACTGCTAACTGTTTCATCATTTTGTGTTTATGAATGTTTTAAAGGATTTGTTTACTTGCTTTTATATACCAACATACGTTTAAAACACTACCTAAGTTTAATTGTTTTGTGAAAGCTTTGTTAGTAAGAGCCGGCCTTTTCAACTCAGGCAAAATTATGAACCTTGTACTGGCCCCAAAGTAAATTAGCCGACAAAATCTCGTTTTTTTAAAAATTCCTATGAAATTAATGTGATTGATTATCAGCAATTTGAGGCTCTTCCTGCATTTACAGTAAAATAAATTCAATCCAACCCTTTAATAAACCAGTATGTATAAGGGCATAAAAACGTTATTTTTATTCCAACCATTACAGTGATAATATTAAAAATCAGTGTTTTATTGCCGAATCTTGTTTAATTTTACTTTTTATCCAGCTTGTGTAATCTTCTTTTAGGTGTAGATAACCGGGCGACAATGATTATGGAAAATATAAAGGAATTTATAAATTCAGGCATTTTAGAAGCTTACGTATTAGGTGATTCATCACCTGAAGAAACCGATCTTGTAACGAAAATGGCCGCCAGATATACCGCAATAAAGGATGAAATAGCATCTATATATGAGGCAATGCAACTATATGCAATAGCAAATGCCGTTGTTCCTGATCCCATCATTAAGCCTTTTATTTTAGCTACAATTGATTATAGTGAGCGTTTGAAAAATGGTGAAACACCCTCTTTCCCTCCCGATTTACATGACAAAGCAACCACAGGCGATTTTGCAGAATGGCTTAATCGTCCCGACATTGTATTGCCCGAAGATTTTGCCGATGTGTATGCAAAGATTATTGGATACACGCCAAAGCTTATAACGGCAATTATATGGTTAAAGGATATTGCGCCAAAGGAAGTGCATCATGATGAGCATGAAAAGTTTTTCATAATTGAGGGTACCTGCGAAATAACCATCGACAATGAAGTGTTCCAATTGTTCCCCGGCGATTATTTGGCCATTCCTCTACATGTTACTCATTCGGTTCGTGTAACCTCCATTGTTCCCTGCAAAGCGATACTTCAAAGAGCTGCAGCTTAGTTTACCTTTAATATCCAGGATTGATGCTGATAGATGGCAGTTCAGTTAGACTGATTGTTACCAGGATTTCTATATTACAACTCTCTATTCCCTTCCTGTTATATCACTTTGTAATAAAGCTGATCAAACCTTACCTTTGCGCCCAATTTGGTACAAAGGCCCAGGCAGGTTCGTCGTGAACCTTCGTAACCCGGCATTATGTTCAATGAATAAATAATGAAGTACGTCAACGAAATTAACAAGCGCAAAACATTTGCCATTATCTCTCACCCGGATGCCGGTAAAACTACGCTAACGGAAAAATTCCTGTTATTTGGTGGTGCCATTCAAACCGCCGGAGCTGTAAAAAGCAATAAGATAAAGAAGCATGCTACCTCCGATTTTATGGAGATTGAAAGGCAGCGCGGTATCAGTGTGGCTACCAGTGTAATGACATTTGAATACGACGGCCACCTGATTAACCTGTTGGATACACCCGGACACAAAGATTTTGCAGAAGATACTTACCGTACTTTAACGGCGGTAGATAGTGTTGTGTTGGTGATTGATAGCGTAAATGGGGTAGAGGCGCAAACAAGGCGGCTGATGGAAGTAATTGCCATGCGTAGTACACCGGTTATTGTATTTATAAATAAAATGGATCGGGATGGTAAAAACCGTTTCGACTTATTAGAAGAAATAGAAAATGAATTGAAAATTCAATTGCATCCGATGACGGTTCCTATTAACAGTGGTAAGGATTTCAAAGGCGTGTACGATTTGCATGAAAAAAGCCTGGTATTATTCACTGCTGGCACAAAAGCCAATGACGAGGATGTGTTGGAATTTAATGATCTTAACACGGACTTGCTTGATAAAAAAATTGGGCAAAAAGATGCAGACACCTTGCGGGAAGATGTAGAATTAATTGATGGGGTTTATGGTGAGTTAAATCTTGAGGATTATTTATCCGGAAAAACGGCCCCGGTATTTTTTGGAAGTGCGGTTAATAATTTTGGGGTAAAAGAAATGCTGGATACATTTATTCGCATTGCTCCCACACCCCGGCCAAGACATACTACCGAAAGAGATATTAAGCCCGAAGAAGATAAATTCAGCGGATTCATTTTTAAAATACACGCTAACCTCGATCCCAAACACCGAGACAGAATTGCATTTTTAAGGGTGTGCAGCGGCAGGTTTGAGCGCAACAAATATTACAAACACGTACGCCTCGAAAGAGACTTCAGGTTTAGCAATCCATATAGTTTTCTTGCCCGTCAGAAAGAAGTCATCGATGACGCTTACCCGGGTGATGTGGTGGGTTTGTTTGATACAGGTAATTTTAAAATTGGCGATACACTTACAGAAGGGGAGAAGTTTTATTTTACTGGCATCCCATCTTTTTCGCCGGAGATATTTAAAGAAGTACAGAATAAAGATCCGATGAAAACCAAGCAGCTTGAAAAAGGATTGCTTCAGTTAACAGACGAAGGAGTAGCACAATTGTTTACTCAATTTGGTGGCACTAAAAAGATTATTGGATGTGTGGGTGAATTGCAATTTGAGGTAATACAATACCGCCTGCTGCAGGAATATGGAGCATCGGTACAAATGAATAGTTTGCCATTTTACAAAGCCTGTTGGTTAACCAGCAAAGACCCCAAAAAGCTGGAAGATTTTACCCGTTTTAAACAAGCCAACATAGCAGAAGATAAAGATGGGCACCTGGTGTACCTGGCCCAAAGCGAATGGTTCTTAAATACAGAAAGACAAAATAATCCGGATATAGAGTTTCATTTCACGAGTGAAATACATAAATAAAAAAAATAAAAAAGGAGCAGTTTTACTGCTCCTTTTTTAATGCAGATATGTTTATTATAAACGGTTAATCTTTTGAATGATGTAATCCTTATCTGTTTGGATTACCAGGTAATAATTTCCTCTTTCATATTTCCGAATGTCCAATTGATTAGCAATCCCCTTAATTATCTTTATAGACTTGCTGAAAATTTTTTGCCCGACAGCATTTATCAAAGACAAATTAGCCGGACCTTCCATTTCATCAATATTAATAGTAAATAAGCCTTCTGCTGGATTGGGATAAATAGTCACAGCAGAAGTTTTTTTAATTTTTACAAACTTAATGGACGAATATTTTTTCACTCCTGATTTTTCTAAAATCAACAAACGGTAATAATAATTACTATTTAACTGAAGGTTGGTATCTTCAAAATCGTAGTCCTTTCCCGAGAAGTTATTTGTAGCTGAGATTTCTCCAATCTTTTCAAAGCTGTTTAACGAATTGGAACGCTCAACGATATAGCGATCAATATTGCTTTCTTCTTCTGTGTGCCATTTTAGTTGAACTGTTTTTTTAGAAGAAACAAATGCGTCAAACGAACTTAGGATTACCGGTGTAGTTGTGTTGCAGGAATCTCTTGCATACAGACAGATTGTATTAGTAGCATTAGTCGCTGCACCTCCACCCAGAACGCCATTATAAGCTGCATTTCCTTGTTTGTTAATTAAATTATCAAAAGTATAATAGGCCACAAGACCTGCCTGGGTTGTAGGATTGGGAAGTGAAGTGTTCATGTAATTTTGAATGTCGGTTTGTGACCTGGCAATATTCCATATTCTTACTTCATTGATGTATCCAATAAAATTTGTATTAAAACCTTGTGGTTCATACCAGCCGAACCTGGTTAACCAGTTATTTTGATACAGATTACCTGTTGCTGCAATCTGGCTCATCAAAAATCCATCTCTATAAAATTTCAGAACAGCGCCATCGTAAACCATCGCAGCATGGTATGTTTTATTTAATTGTATTTCACAAATATCTGGCGTTCTAAAATAACCATTGGATGTAGTAATTTCTGCATCATTGGGCCTCAACAAATAATTGACATCTACTGGTGTATTGTGTTTGGTGACCAGGTCGCCTGCATACAGCAGTCCACCACTATAAGCTGTCGTTCTATTAAAAGTAGCTTCCACCGTTATTTGATTGCCGGTGATATTGATTTGGCCGACACTTACATACGAAGGTTTTGAAGGAGTACTAAGCCAATTTGTACAATTCTGAGCTTTTAAAAATACAAAAGACATGCATAAGAATGCACATGCAAATAATTTTCTCATTTTAACTTAATTAATAAATTATTAATAATCCGGAAAGGTTTAAAAGGATATGGAGGAATATTATTAAAAAATTATTGTTGGTAATTTATCAGCGAACTAAAATGAGATTCCCCTTCTGAGTATTTTCTCCACAATTATTATAGGTTTTTATATAGTATACATAATTGCCAGTCTCGGCAATTGAGCCTTTATAATAACCATCCCAACATTCGGCAATATTTTTAGTGTGAAAAACAATGTTGCCGTATCGATTATAAATTAATATTTCCGCAGATACTACTGTTCCATAATGCTTTATTTCAAAGCAATCATTTAATCCATCCCCATTTGGTGAGAATGCATTTGGAACAAAAAATTTAGGTTGAAAAGGAGGTGTAACATTGATGGCAATAGTTGCGCTACCTGTACAGCCTGTTGATGTATCAGTGCCAGTCACTAAATATTGCTGTGGTGCAGTTAGTGAGGCAACAGGATTAAAAATACTGCTACTACTTAAACCTGTTGACGGTGTCCAGATGTAGCTATTAGCACCGGTGGCAATTAGTTGTGAGCTTGACGTAAAACAATTAATGTCATTTGATTTAGAAATCTGTATTGAGGGCGGCGGAACTATTCTAACAATAGTGGTTAGTGTTGCGGAATCATTGCAGGCATTGTCTTTTATCTTAACACTAAAAGTTGTTGTTGCATTATTTTTTGTAGTTGGCGTACTGCTGGTGGGATCAGTCACCAAAGCAGATGGAGTCCATAAATACGAAGTGCCTCCGCCTGCAGTTAATTGTACCGTTTTATTAGTACAGGTTTTATTGTCCGGGGAAATAGTAAAAGTAGGCGTTGCTCTAACATTAACTTCAATAGAAGCAGAATCATAACAACTATTTGCACCTGTTACCGTAACCACATAAGTTGTATTGGTAGATGGAGATGCAATAGGCGTTGCTATCGAAGCATTGTTCAATGTAGTTGATGGTGTCCATGCGTATGTACTGCCGCCGGATGCACTCAATTGAAATGGAATATTTCGGCAAATAGTTGTATCCGGCGATTTTGAAATGATGGGTTTATTTTTAAGCGTTATAACTACGGTATCCTTTGCAGTACATCCATTGCTGTTAGTACCCGATACAATATATTGAATTGTAGTAGCTGGTAAACTAACCGGGTCAGATATAGTTGAACTACTTAGGCCCAAAGCCGGTGTCCAGGAATAGGTAGCTGCGCCGGATGAAGTTAATTTTACACTGTTACCTGCACAAAAAGAAGTATCGGCCATCGTTTTAACGGAAGGGGTATCAATTGTTATTTTTACACTATCTCTCTTAATTAATACGGCAGAAAATGAAATGTCATCCAGCGCAAAGTCGTTGCCTTGGACGAAGGTATTTTTGTTAACAATGGAAATGGTTGCGCTTGTATTATTGCCTGAGTTCCAGGTAGTATAAAATTGTGTCCAGGTGCAGGTTGGCAGGCTGGCTGTAATTAAATTACCTAAGGTTCCTCCATTGATTGAAAAGCTTAACTGTGCAGGATTGGGAGTATATAAGGCTTGTATCCAGGTAGAGAAAGCATAGTTGGTATTTGGAGTTACTGTTACCGTTTCGGACCACACATTTACATCCGCAACCGGGGCGCCGTTTACCAGCATCATATTGCCACTACCTGTCGAATGATCGGAACAACTGCTCAAACTGGAATTCCATGTTTGTGGATTGCTGCCTACAAAATATTCCCCTTCTTTGGTATTTGGGCTTGCATAGTTGTATTGTGAACTAAAGCCTGAGTTACCCGAACTAAAATCTCCATTTGAAATTAGATTAGTACCCTGCATCTCAGCAGTAAAATAATAGGTAATTGGAACTGGCGTAGAAGTAACCGGATTAGGTGACGAGGGGTCATCTAAGTAACTGGTGGGTGACCAGCAAAAACTTAAAGCAGGTTTTGTAGTTATTTGAGTTGTACCATTATAACAAACTATAGTGTCCCGGGTAATGATGATATCATCCGTCAATAAGTTGATGGTAATAGTTTTTGAAATGGTATCTGTACAGGTTCCACTCTGAACGCTATATTTTACAACATAAGTTCCTGGTTTTGAAAATATGTTGGTTGGCGCTGTGTTTCCAGATACCGTATTTCCATCTCCAAAAGACCAGTAGGTATTATTTACAGCACTACCAATATTAAAGAACTGAACAAATAATGGATTGCAAATATCCTGCTTGTACGAAAAATCAAATGAAAGCCCATTGGCAATCTTAACATTCGTAAAGATGCTGTCTTTACATCCGTTGATATCTGTTACAGTCAATTTTACGAGATAAGTGCCGGTATCGCTATAGATATGTGCGGTGTTTTGCGTATTAGCCGTGCTGTTGTCTCCAAAGTTCCATTCCCATTTATTAATAGCAAAATTTCTGGTATAGGTTAGTGCTTTAAAATCAACTCCCTGGCAAGAAGTAATAGTTTTACCAATCCGAACCGAATCTATATTAGGTGTGTAGGTTATGGTGTCTATTGGAATTTTTAAATCGAATAATTGAAGCCCTGTTTGGCCCGAAGTGGCGCCATAGGGGTTATTATTATCAGAAATTATTACCCCATTTTTGCCCCCTGCGATATCAACGGATAGATTTGCAGGTATTGTTGGTGATGAAAGCCATACTATTCCTCCACCGGCGCCTGCACCAGGGCCTAGTCTGTCCCTAAAGAAAGTTTTATTGAAACTCCTGAGATCGCCTCCGTTCCCGCCCCTGTTTATTATTGCTGCAGGAGTTAAGTAATTTTTAATGTTTAATAATACAACTCCCCCCCCACCACCGCCTCCGTTACCATCATTGCAATCGTACAATGTAGAATCACAAAATGCTCCGTCTGCACCACTTGCAATTATCTTAAACCCATTTGAAATGATTTTGGAAGCGGTAGCTATTACTATTCCTCCTCCATTACCACCATTCATATTGAAGCCATTAGCGTTGTTCGCATGACCGGCTCCGCCTCCACCACCCATAAAAATTTTATTGACTGTATTATTATAAATGGCAGGTTTAGCTCCCCTCCCTCCATTATCGAAAGTAGCACCGCAACCTTCTACTTCATAGCCGCCTTTACCTCCCTGCCCTCCATTACTACCTCCACCACCGCCTGAGTTGTGATCCAAACCACCACCACCCGCAGTTCCTAACGGACCTTTACCCCATTTTTTATCACTACCCACATCGTAAACAGATTCCCCTTTGGCGGCAGCCTTGGGGTTACCAACAGATGTATAAATAAGGTCAACAAAACAATTTGCAATATTTAAGTTTGAATTGGGACTTAATCCTCCACTAAACCCTTTTCCAGTTACGTCTAAATTGGCATGTAATTCCAACGTGTCTTTTACAATGAAGGCCAAAACTCCACCCTTACTACCATCCCATGGTAAACACGTAAGCGTGTTTGTTACATTTGCTTTATCATAGTAGGGCACTCTTATTAATTGCACTTTGCCATTTAGGATATCGTATTGCCGGGTTAAATTGTTTTTCAGTTCAATGTTATTTCCTGATTTTGATTTTACATAATTGAATTCATAATTGCCTGCATTTTGGTAATTTGTAATGTTACCAAACGAAGCTGTATTTGAGGAATCAATTACAGCACCTTTCATTTGCATAATCAGTACCGTGTCACCAATATTAAAGGTTCCGGCGTCTTCAACAGTTATTATATTGAAACATGGATTAATCGCAACAACCGGGGTATAAGTATTGATTATATCCTGTATGCCTACATTACTAACAAGATTACATGAATCTGAAATAAATGAACAGCTAGGGTTTACCTTATTAATTGTTGCCGAACCTCCCAAAGTACCATTGTACCCAGCATTTCCTTGTTTATTTACTAAATCATCAAAAGTGTAGTAAGCAACTAGTCCGGGCTGAGTAGTTGGTGTTGGCAAAGAGGAACTCATGTAAGTCCGGATAGCAGATTGAGATTTTGCCACATTCCAGATTCGGACTTCATTGATATAACCTATAAAGTTTTGATTATAAGTTTGTGGTTGATAAAAGCCTACCCTGGTTGTCCAGTTGTTTTGAAAAAGCGTACCGGTTGCTGCAACCTGGCTCATCAGAAATCCGTTTCTGTAAAACTTTAATGTAGCGCCATCATAAACCATGGCAACATGATAGGTTTTGTTTAGTTCAATTTCGCAGATGTCTGGTGTTCTGAAATAACCATTTGAAGTGGTGATTTCAGCGTCATTTGGTCTTAAGAGATAGTTACAATCGGATGGCGTATTATGCTTCGAAACCAGGTCGCCAGCATATAACAACCCACCAACATAAGGCGTGGTTCTATTAAATGTCGCTTCTACAGTAATTTTATTACCGGTAACATTTATTTGCCCCATATCGGCGTAGGACGGTTGGGATGGAGTACTCAACCAATTGTTACAATTTTGTGCATTAATATTAGCACCAATAGCTAACAAAAGCATAAACAAAAAAAATTTCTTCATAACAGGTACGGGAAATGGTAATAATAAAAGTAAGCTAATTCTTATATTCCTGTATAATTATAAGGACTAATTAGTTTTAATTCTTTTTTAATTGTAGCGGAAACTTTAAGTGTGTTTATAAATTGATGAATGGCAGCTTTATCAATTGCATTTTTACCCCTTGTTAAATCTTTTAATGCTTCGTATGGTTGCGGATAATTTTCCCTGCGCAATATTGTTTGAATGGCTTCTGCTACTACAGCCCAATTATTATCCAGGTCAGCTTTTAATTTCGATTCATTTAACACCAATTTTTCCAAACCTTTTTCAATTGATTTTATTGCAAGTATTGTGTGTGCTATTGGCATACCTATGTTTCTTAAAACAGTGCTGTCGGTTAAATCTCTTTGCAATCTTGAAATAGGCAGTTTGGCTGAAAGATGCTCCAGTAAAGCATTGGCAATGCCAAGGTTACCTTCGGCATTTTCAAAGTCAATAGGATTTACCTTGTGTGGCATTGCTGATGAACCAATCTCACCTTTTTTAGTTTTTTGCTTAAAATAGTCGTTGCTTACATAAGTCCAAATGTCCCTGCAAAAATCTATGAATATCGTATTAATTCTTTTGATGGCATCAAAGTGAGTCGCTAATGTATCGTAGTGTTCAATCTGCGTGGTATATTGCTGACGTTGAAGACCTAACTTATTTTCAGTAAAATCATTGGCAAATTTTACCCAGTTATATTTTGGATAAGCAACATGATGCGCATTAAAATTTCCGGTAGCTCCGCCGAATTTTGCTGTAAACGGTATGTAACTAAAAAGTTGTATCTGGTTCTCCAGTCTTTCTACAAATACCATTATCTCTTTTCCTAATCGTGTTGGCGAAGCGGCTTGTCCATGTGTACGAGCCAGCATTGGAATATTTTTCCAATCGGTAGCTAGTTGTAGTAAAGCCTTTTGCAGGTTGATGACTGCAGGTAAATATTCATGCTCAAGTGCATGTTTCCAGCTAAGCGGAATAGCCGTATTGTTAATGTCCTGCGATGTCAATCCGAAATGAATCCATTCTTTTAAATCTTCGCCACTGCAGTTGTCAAGTGCAGCTTTTAAAAAATACTCAACAGCTTTTACATCATGGTTGGTAATTTTCTCTGTTTCCTTAATGGTTGCAGCATCTTCCAAAGAAAAATTCTCTGCTACCTTTTTTAGGTGGGTCCTTACGGATAGTGGGATCTTAAAAAATTTCTTTTCCCCTAAAAACAAGAAATATTCTACTTCTATTAATACCCTGTACTTTATCAGCGAAAATTCGCTGAAATACTCATCCAGGTGATGTAATTGTTTTCGATACCTTCCGTCAATTGGCGAGATAGCAGTTAGTTGGTTTAATTCCATGATGAAGCTGTAATTTTGCAGCCAAAATTATACTAAAGCAATTGGACAGAAAAATAAGAGTGGGGGCTGTTAGTTATCTCAATACAAAACCCCTGATTTACGGATTTGAACAAGGAATGTTGAATGAAGAAATTGAGTTAAGCATTGATTATCCTTCAAACATAGCGAACCAACTTAAAAATGATGAAATCGATATAGGACTGGTGCCTGTTGCCATTTTACCGGAAATCGCACATTATCATATCATTTCAGATTATTGCATTGCATGCGATGGGCCGGTAGCAAGCGTTTGCCTTTTCAGCGATGTTCCTATTAATGAAATAAAAACCATTATACTGGATTATCAAAGCCGGACATCAGTAGCACTATTAAAAATTCTTATAAAAGAATATTGGAATATTTCACCCGATTTGATTGAAGGAGAAAATGGGTACGAGGAAAGTATAAAGGGCACCACGGCAGGCCTTGTCATTGGCGATCGTGCATTCGGCCAGCGACTAAAGTCAACTTATATTTTTGACCTTGGCGAGGCCTGGAAAGCGCACACAGGATTGCCATTTATTTTTGCTGCCTGGGTAAGCAATAAAGATCTTCCGCCTGATTTTATTGAAAAGTTTAATGAAGCGAACGAAGTAGGTTTTCAAAATATGGATACAATCCTCGAAAAACACCCATTTTCATCATTTAATCTACAAGAATACTATACCCGCAATATAAAATTTAAACCTCAATTTGATAAGCTTAAAGTAATAACTCTATTTTTGGAAAAATTAAAAGATTACAAATGAAAGTGGTATTGTTTGCTGGTGGATTGGGAACACGTATTTCAGAAGAAACAGATATTAGGCCCAAACCTATGGTGGAGATTGGTGGAAAGCCAATACTATGGCACATCATGAAAAGTTATAGTCATTATGGCTTTAATGATTTTATCATTTGCCTTGGCTATAAGGGATATGTGATTAAAGAATACTTCATGAATTATTTTTTGCACAATTCAGACATCACAGTTGATTTAAGTAATAATAAGACAACGATCCACGGAACCAGTGCAGAAGCTTTTAAAGTAACGTTGGTTGAAACCGGATTAAATACCAAGACAGCAGGTCGGTTACAGCAGGTTGAAAAATATATTGGTAATGAAGATTTTTTACTAACATACGGAGATGGCGTGTGCGATGTAAATATGCATGAGTTGCTGGCATTTCATAATGCACACAAAAAAATTGCAACAGTAACTTCGGTTCAAATGGACGCACGTTTTGGTGGAATGGACCTTGGTGAAAATGGTGAAGTTGTATCTTTTAAGGAAAAAGCCAAAGATGAAAGTAAATGGATCAACGGCGGTTATTTTGTGTTAAAGCCTGAAGTGTTTAAATACTTTAAAGATGATATGTCCAATATGATGTGGGAAGAAGAACCATTGGAGAAGCTTACAGAAGACAGGCAGTTGGTGGCTTACCAACATAAAGGTTTCTGGAAATGTATGGATGCATTGAGGGATAAAATTGAATTAGAAGAACTTTGGAAAACAAATAGTGCAAAATGGAAAGTTTGGTAAATAATTCCCTTGGGAAATTTTACCAGGGGAAAAAAGTGTTGGTTACCGGTCACACGGGTTTTAAAGGAGCATGGCTTATTACATGGCTTCATCTATTAGGGGCCAATACAAAAGGGTATTCGTTGGCTCCTGAAAATGATCGCAGCTTGTTTGCAACCATAGCGCCGCACATAAAATTTGAACATGTTGAAGATGATATCAGGAACAAAACGAAAGTTCAACAAGCAATTTTAGATTTTAATCCCGATATAATTTTTCATTTGGCTGCCCAGGCATTGGTAAGACGTTCTTATGAAATACCTGCCGAAACATTTGAGGTTAACGCCATCGGTACAGCTAATGTTTTGGAGGCAGTTAATTTGCTGCCAGGCAAATGCACCGTCATCGTTATTACTACCGACAAGGTGTATGAAAATAAAGAAATCAACTATCATTATAAAGAGGATGATGTATTGGGTGGGTATGACCCTTACAGTGCAAGTAAAGCAGCTACAGAAATTGTAGTTAGCTCTTTTAGAAATTCCTTTTTTAACCCCAAAAATTATTTGCAGCACCAGAAGGCATTGGCAAGTGCAAGGGCGGGAAATGTGATTGGTGGTGGTGATTGGAGCAGGGATAGAATTATTCCGGATATCATTCGGTCATTAAAGTCGGGCAATGATATTGATGTAAGAAATCCAACTGCAGTAAGACCCTGGCAACATGTTCTGGAACCATTGTATGGCTACATGTTATTGGCAATGCACCTTGATAATGATGCAGCCCGATTTTCGTCAGCTTATAATTTTGGTCCAATGGAAAATGACCATTTTCCGGTTAAAAATTTGGTTGAAACTTCTATTGAATGTTGGGGAAGTGGTAGCTGGAAAGACATCTCAGATATTGGCCAGCCCCACGAAGCGGTATTGTTGCAACTAAATATTAACAAGGCAATCAGCGAATTAAAATGGCAACCTAAATTAAAAAGTAAAGAAGCCATTCAGTGGACGATCGACTGGTATAAAAAAGCCCCGGAAGCTGTAGTTGACTTTACAATGCAGCAAATAAAAAACTACCAAAGCCAATGATCTTTACTGAGACAAAGTTGATGGGTAGTTATGTGATAGATCCACAAGTTCGTTCAGATGAGCGGGGATGGTTTATGCGAACTTATTGTAAAAATGAATTTGCTGAAATTGGTCACGACAAAGAATGGGTGCAAATGAATCATTCATTTACTGCTGAAAAAGCAACCGTTCGTGGCATGCATTTTCAACATCCACCATTCGAAGAAATAAAGTTGGTGCGTTGCGTTGCAGGATCGGTATATGATGTAATAATAGACCTTAGAAAAGAATCTCCAACTTTTTTACAGTGGGAGGGAATTGAGTTGTCTGCTCAAAATAAAAAAATGCTTTATATCCCAATTGGATTTGCACACGGTTTTCAAACATTGCAGAATGATTGTGAATTAATCTATCATCATTCACAGTTTTATACGCCGGGTGTTGAGGGGGGCATTCGTTACAACGATTCAATGGTGGCGATTCAGTGGCCGCTTTTAATTACTAATATATCATCACGAGATAATGACCATCCGTTATTGGATGACAATTTTAAAGGAATATAATTATGGAATGCAGATTTTGCAAAACTCCCTTAACAAATGTTTTCATAGACCTGGTAAATTCTCCGGCGTCTAATTCTTTTCTTACGGCAGAGCAGTTACAGGAACCGGAAGTCTTTTATCCTTTAAAAGTTTATACCTGTCATAAATGTTTCCTGGTACAGGTAGATGAATACAAAAAGTCGGATGCAATTTTTGATAGCAACTATGTATATTTTTCATCTTACAGTACAAGCTGGTTAAAACATGCCAGGGAATATACTGAAATGATGACCAGGCGATTTGGTTACAATGAAAAGTCATTGGTTATAGAAGTGGCGTCAAACGATGGTTACCTGCTTCAGTATTTTAAGCAGAATAATATACCTGTATTGGGTATTGAGCCTACGGCCAATACTGCGGAAGCTGCCAAAGAAAAAGGGGTGGATTCAGTTGTTGATTTTTTTGGAAAAAGATTGGCGAATGAGTTAGTAGCAAAAGGTGTAAAAGCAGACTTATTGTTGGGAAACAACGTATTGGCACATGTGCCCGATATATTGGATTTTGTTGGTGGTATGAAAATTATTTTAAAGGAAGATGGAGTAATTACAATGGAGTTTCCGCACCTGATGCAATTGGTAGATAATAACCAGTTTGATACAATTTATCATGAGCATTTTTCCTATTTATCATTTTATACTGTTAAACAGATATTCGAATCTCAGGGGCTTGAATTATTTGATGTGCAGGAAATTCCAACCCATGGTGGATCCTTAAGAATTTTTGCAAAGCATCAATCAGACAAGGAAAAATCAATTACAGAGAATGTTGCAAATCTTTTAAAAAAGGAAGATGAAAAAGGATTGGCAGATTTGAAATACTATGATAATTTTCAGCAAAAAGCATTAAAGGTTAAACTTGATCTTTTACAATTTTTAATTGATAAAAAAAGAGTAGGGAAAAAAGTAGCGGGATACGGGGCGGCAGCTAAGGGAAATACTATGTTAAATTTCTGTGGTATTAAAAATGATCTGATCGATTTTGTTGTGGATGCCAATCCCCACAAACAAAATAAATTTTTGCCCGCCAGTCATATTGCCGTAGTAAGTGAACAGCATTTAAAAAATGAAAAACCTGACTACGTAATTATTTTCCCCTGGAATATTAAAGATGAAATAATAAAGCAGTTAGATTACATCAGGGAATGGGGTGGCAAATTTGTTACAGCGGTACCTGATTTACAAATTATTTAGTATAATATGAAGAAAGTATTGGTAACCGGGGCAACAGGTTTTATAGGTAATTATGTGATTGAAAACCTCTTGCAACAACAATACAATGTGATAGCTTCTTCAGCCAATATTGAAAAAGCGAGGCAGGCAAGCTGGTATAATTTAGTAAATTATATTCCGCTAAATTTTAAAGAATTGGAGAATAACATTGATTATTACACTTATTTTCAAAAGCCGGATTTGATGATTCATTTAGCCTGGGAGGGACTACCAAATTATAACGCATCCTTCCACGTTGAAGAAAATTTGCCGAATCATTTTTTGCTACTAAAGAATCTTGTAATAAATGGGTTAAAGGATATAACGGTAACAGGCACCTGCCTCGAATACGGAATGCAGGAAGGCTGTTTATCAGAGAATTTAACAACGATGCCCTCAAATGCCTATGCCATTGCTAAAGATAAATTGCGCATTAGTTTAGAAGAATTACAAAAGGGGAGCAACTGTATAATAAAATGGGTAAGGTTGTTTTACATGTACGGCAAAGGGCAGAATCCTAATTCACTACTTTCGCAGTTAGATAAAGCATTGGCAAATGGCGATTCAGTTTTTAATATGAGTGGAGGAGAGCAGCAACGCGATTTTTTACCAGTAAACGACGTGGCTAAAACCATCATAAATATTGCATTGCAAAAAGAAGTGAGAGGTATTATAAATTGCTGTAGTGGTCAGCCAACTTCAGTTAAGGCTTTTGTTGAAAATTATTTAAAATCAATCGATAGAAAAATCAAATTAAATCTCGGCTACTATCCATATACGGATTACGAACCGATGCATTTTTGGGGAGATAATAGAAAATTAAAATCAACAATAAATGAGTAATCCAATTGATCAGTTTAAAGAAGAATGTCAGCTAAGAGTAGCTGGATATGCTTCTAATGAAAACCTACAAAAGGCAGCTGAAAATTTTAACACAGAATCCAACAGGTCGCAGTACTCCTATAACTTTTCCTGGATGGGCAGGCCAATTATACAGTATCCCCAGGATATGATTGCTATGCAGGAAATCATTTGGAGACTACAGCCAGATTTAATAATTGAAACCGGCATTGCTCACGGCGGTTCACTCATCTATTATGCGTCTATTCTTGAATTAATGGGAAAAGGGGAGGTATTAGGTATTGATATTGATATTAGGGAGCACAACAGAATTGAGATTGAAAAGCATCCAATGTTTAAGCGGATCAAAATGATACAGGGTTCATCCATCGATCCTAATATAGTGGAAGAAGTAAAAGGGCATACATTAAACAAAAAGGTAGTTTTGGTAGTGCTTGATTCAAATCATACTTATGACCATGTCATTAATGAATTGAATTTTTATGCACCTTTTGTATCAGTAGATTCATACGTGGTAGTGTATGATACGATCGTAGAAAATCTTCCGGAAAATTATTTGCCCGGTCTTATAAGGCCGTGGGGTATCGGCGATAATCCGATGACTGCAGTTAATGAATTTATTGCCAAAAATGAAAATTTTGCAATTGATAATTCTATTGACAATAAGATATTAATTAGTGTAGCACCACGGGGGTATTTAAAAAGAGTAAAGTAAAATTCATGGAATCCAAATCGTCATCTCCTTTGGTTAGTTTTTGTTTTACCACCTTTAAAAGAGCGGGTTATTTACGTGATACATTAATGAGTATTCAAAATCAAACTTTTAAAGATTATGAAGTTATTGTATCCGACAATGATCCTGAAGCCAGCGGTAAAGAAGTAGTGGAAAGTTTCAATATTGATAAATTTAAATATTATGTAAATGAGGAGAATTTGGGGATGAAGAAAAGCTTTAACAAAAGTCTTGAACGGTCGTCAGGTGAATATATAGTAATGATTGCAGATGACGATCCTGTATATCCTGATATGTTGGAAACTTTAATGAATCTCAAAAGTGAATACCCCGACTATGGAATGTATTTGGGAGGCTGCGATTGGTTTTGCACTCATCATGAAGTTGCAAAATTATATGGCCTTAAAGTAGGAACTAATTCATGTCTCTCTAATAACCATGACCTTAATTTCACGGCTGCATTTAAGCCGGGGGAATTTGTACAAAATCTATTTACTTTTAAAATATTCCCTCATTATCTATGGTCAACTGGAATGGTTAAAAGAGAGATACTTATTGAAAGTGGTGGTGTACCGGATTATGGGACTCCATTTTTGGGAGATTATGCTTACATGAGCATAATGGGTTCTAATGCAGGTTGTGTAATTATTAATAAATCTCTTGGGTGCCAAACTTTACATAATGAAAATTTTGGGAGGAATCAAAATGAACAATTGGTAACAGCCGCAAAAAATTTCCCTTTGTACCTGGCATCTAAAATGTCTCATCTAAAAGATTGGCCTATCATCAATAAACAAATAAAAAATTTTGTGGGAGTTTGGTTAGTTTCCCATTTGGCGTTTTTACACAAGTATGCTGATGACAAGGGGGAGAGTTTGTCAGTCGCTGAGAAAGAAATTTTTGCGATTGATTATATGCGTAGCTACAGGTTGAAATATTTCATAAAGAGACGTTTTCCCATTTTGCACGATCAACTTGTTTCGGTTAAAAATAAATGGAGAAAATAAATATTTCCGGGGTGCAACTATGGCTAAATACAGTATCATCTTACCTGTACGCAATGGCGGAGAATATGTAAAAGAATGTATAGGAAGTATTCTTTCTCAAACCTATAATAATTTCAATCTAATTGTACTGGATAATTGTAGTACCGACGGCACATTGCAATGGATCGAATCTATCGGAGATCATCGAATTCAAATAATTCCTTCATTAATACCACTCTCTATTGAAGACAACTGGGGCCGCATCACCACAGTTGAAAAAAATGAATTTATTACTCTAATTGGACACGATGATATCTTAAATGCTAATTTTTTACAGACTATCGAAGAATTGATTCAGCACTATCCTGAGGCAAGTTTATATCATACCCACTTCAATTTAATAGATGCAAAAGGCAATATTATTCGTGCTTCGAAATCCATGAATAATATGTACACGGGAAGCGAATTCTTGCAGGCATTTTTAACCAGTTCTATAGATTCGATGGGTACAGGTTATGTTATGCGCTCAAAAGATTATGATTACCTGGGTGGAATCCCCAAAAAATATCCCAATCTTCTATTTGCCGATTTTGAATTATGGACTGAGCTTGCCAATAAAAGTTTTGTCGCAATTGCATCTAAAAATTGTTTTTCCTTCAGAGTTCATCAAAGTGCAACAGGAACATCCAGTGATACAAAAATTCAACATGCGCTTGCTATTTTTATTGATTATTTGGCTTTACTAAAATCTGACAATCAAAATATGAGTGAAGTTATTGAACAATATGGCAACAGTTTTTTATTGCAATATTGTACGTCGTATGCACACAGAATGTTGCGAACATCCAAAAGTAAAAGGCAAGAGATAACTGTGAGGTCTTTAATAGAAAATACAAAAGAAATGTCTCGCAAATTAGGAATATCTTCTTCTTTTCATCCTGAAAAAAAATCCTCATTGCAATTAGCAATGAGGATCGATGATAATTATATTTTAAGGAATTTATTTTTATTGTTTAGGAAAATTTATTCAAAACCAATCTTATAGAAATTCTATAAGTTGGATTCGATGTTTATCCTAATTAATCCTTTGCATAGTTGAAAATTTGCCAGATCTGCTGGGGCCATTTGGATTATTGGTGTCTTTCCATGACGCATTCGTTAATGTTCCTTCATTAGAGAATGTAGCTGAAATTGATTGAGTTACAGGCGCAGAAGTTCCGGATGCAAAAGTTAATATTGTTGCCGTAAAATCACTACCTGAAATTGCCCATGTTCCACTTGCGTAATATCCTTTACCATCTCCTCCCAAACTTTCGGTTAATATTTTACCGCCGGGTTTGATGTAAAAATTATAACTCAGCGAACCTTGCGATGTCAAATTATCAACAGTATATGTGCCAATCCATAATCCTTCAATTGGATAAATAGATTGATTAGTAGTTGGGGAAGGATTGTCTTTTTTGCACGCAGTAAGAAGAATTAACGTAAATGCAAACAGGGAGACTGCTTTATAAAATTTGCTCATTAGGGTAGGTTTAGTGTTTTAAAAAATAAAAATAGTCTTTTATAAAATATGAAATAAAAAAAGTCAAAAGAATTTTTTCTTCAGACTTTTTTTTGCACTTTATGAAAATTTTATTTTGCCTGCACTGCTTTTAAATCCAATTCCATCATTTCCTTTACCAGCATCGGTAAATCATATTTTGGTTTCCAGCCTAGTTTTGTATTGGCCTTGGTTGCATCACCAATCAACAAGTCAACTTCGGTTGGGCGGAAATAACGTGGGTGAATACCAACTACCTGCTTACCAATTTCTAATTTGTAGGCATCATTACTACAACTTTTTACAAATGCTTTTTCATCAATTCCTTCACCTGTAAATTCGAGTTCTATGCCGGCTTCTGCAAAAGACATTTTTACAAAATCTCTAACGGTGGTGGTTATACCAGTTGCAAGTACAAAATCTTCCGGCACTTCCTGCTGCATCATCATCCACATACCTTCCACATAGTCTTTAGCATGTCCCCAGTCTCTTTTTGCATCCAGGTTTCCAAGGCGCAATATGTCTTCATTGCCAGTTACGATATTTGCAACCGCCATGGTTATTTTTCGTGTTACAAAGGTTTCGCCTCTTAACGGGCTTTCATGGTTGAATAAGATACCGTTTACCGCATACATTTCATAAGCTTCGCGGTAGTTTACAGTAATCCAATAGCCATATAATTTAGCTACACCATAAGGTGAACGGGGGTAAAACGGAGTTGTTTCTTTTTGCGGAACTTCCTGCACCAGGCCATATAATTCTGATGTAGATGCCTGGTAAAATTTAGTCTTTTTCTCCAATCCTAAAATACGGATGGCTTCCAATATTCTTAATACGCCGATACCATCAGAGTTGGCTGTATATTCCGGAGTTTCAAAACTTACCTGTACATGGCTTTGTGCCGCCAGGTTGTATATTTCATCTGGTTGAGTTTGTTGTATAATCCGCAATAAACTCGATGCGTCCGTAAGGTCTCCATAATGAAGATGAAAACGATCAGAAAGGCTTTTGTCAAAAAACAAATGATCTATTCTGTCTGTATTGATCAATGAGCTGCGACGTTTGATGCCGTGTACATTGTATCCTTTATTCAATAGAAGTTCTGCCAGGTATGCACCGTCTTGTCCTGTGATACCGGTAATCAATGCTGTTTTCATTCGTTGTTATTAAAATTTAAGTTTATTTAAAAATGCTTCCTAACCAGAAAGCAGCATATTGTTTTGTGTAATAAACCGCTGCGAAAATATACCATCTAAAGTCAGGATAAAATTTTTTCATGAATTTTGCATGATTTTTTATAGATATAAGTCTTGTGTTTCTTAGTTTTTCCTTACTTGTACTTCCTTTATGAACATGCATAATTTTCGCTTCCGGCAAAAAATGAATTTCATATTTCAGTTGTTTAAATTCCCAACACCAAAGCACATCTTCACAATACATAAAGAAATCTTCTGATAACTTTTTTTGTGGCAAATATTGGATGACTGATTTAGGAAATAACATAAACGTTCCCCAAACCCAATCACATTTTGCAAAACTTTGATGATCAAAATAATGATGCAGCATCAATTGTTCCCGCTTTATTTTAGGAAGCAATTTATACAATGGAAATATTTCCAGCAGCTCCCAGGTGATCGTTCTGAAACGCCTGCAATTGTGTTGGAGGCGGCCATCCGGATAATAAAGCTGGCAGGTAACCATTCCGGCCTCCCGATGCGTTGTTATATGATCCAAACAAATTTTTGCCGCATTATTGATCATTTCTGTATCACTGTTCAATAACAAAATGTATTCGGCTGTCGCATGCAAAATCCCCAGGTTATTGCCTCCTGCAAACCCGCTATTGATCGGGCTTTTAACAAGTTTAATCGTGGGAAATTTTGTTGAGAACAACTGCGGGTCACATTCTGTGGACGCATTGTCAACCAAAATTATTTCGTACTCAACATCAATCAATTTTTCAAAAACAGATTCAATACATTTTACCGTAAGTGAAAAGGTATTGTAATTGATGATGATGATAGATAACTGCATAATATCAGGCTACTTTATAAAAATACGGCTTGTTAATGATCATTTTTATAAAGTACCTTAATAAGATACCCATGTTAACTGCGTAATTAACGACATTTTGCCATCGATATTTTGTCTTGCCTGCATTTATTATTTTGTCTATCAATAAACAACAAATAAAAACAGGGATTTCCAACATATAAATTCCACAAATAACCAGGAACCATAGCAGGCCAAATTGCTTGCGTATGCGAAGCATTGTAGAAATAATGATCTGCCTTCCTTTTTTATCCCAAAGGTTTTTACCATTTTCGTTTTCGCCGGTTTCGTAGTAATCTCCGCTGGTGCCTCCTCCAATATGAATAACTTTTGGCTCAGCAAATAATAACAATTTCCCTTGCTTTCTTAACCTGCCGCACCATTCAATTTCCTCTGCATACATAAAAAAATCGCTGTCAAACATGCCGCTTTTTTGTATCACTGATTTTTTTATAAGTATATATGCACCAACAATCCAGTCAACTTCAATATTGTCTGCAACTGTTTGCACACTTGGTATGGTGGATTTAAATTTATAGCCCAGGTAGCGAATCAACCGGCCCAGGTAAGGAAGCGGCAGCAGTGTATTCAGGCCGCCCTTAATAAGATGTGCACCGGATATCTGCGTTGTACCATCTGGATTCAGTAATTGTACTCCGCAACCAATTGCTTCTGTATGTTGCGTTAGCAGTTCTAAACTTTTTTCGATGGCGCCGTCCAGTATAATGGTATCTGTGTTGAGAATTAATAAATGGTCGCCTCGGGCAATTTCGATGCCTGCATTATTTGCCCTTGCAAAGCCACTATTATATCCCATTTGTAACCAAATTACACCTGGAAATTGGTGCTTCACCTGTGCCTCACTGGTATCATTGGACTCATTGTCAACTACAATGATCTCAAAAGAAATGCAAGTTGTTTCTTTATAGATGCTTTCAATACAGTCCAGTACCAGTTGGGGTGATTTATAATTTACCAGGATTATTGAAAGATCCATGCTCATCTATTTTCAAAACAATTTAACTGCTTACTAAAATCATTCAATGATCAGGTATTTTTTTTGTACTGTCTAAATAATAAGAACAAACAAACCAGTAAAGCAATGATTGAGATGATACCAGAAATTAAACTAATAGTATCGCCTGTGTGATAAGAAGCAGGGGCAAATACAAACTTGATGGTATGGTTTCCTGCAGGAACATTAAGCCCACGCAAGGCATAGTCAACCCGTACAATGGGCGTTTCTTTTTCATCGATATGTGCTTTCCATCCGTTGGGATAATAGATTTCACTAAATACTGCAAACTGATCTGTTGATGCTTTACTCTGGTAAGTAATTTCATCATTCATATTTTTAATCAGGGCAATGGAAGCGGAACTATCTGCAACAGGTTTGATGGTTACTTTTGATTGTTCCCTTTTGTCAATAACAACTGTATCCTTTGAATGAACGCTATCCAACGCCAGCATTTCTTCATCTGCATTGTTTACATACTTAATAGCGTTTACAAACCAAACAGGCCCGTTTGCGCCGGGGTTTAATTGTGCTATTGGTTGGTTACCCTGACCGTTGCCAATAAAATATTTGGTGTTCAGCATATTAAATACTTCCATATTTCCCTTGCTCAACTGGTGCTCAATTAAATCGTTGTACAGCCCTAGTTTTGCAGGACTATACCCGCCAATTGAATTGTGAAAATAAGAGGTCCTGGAATCCTGGAATGGATCGCCGCCAGCCTGGTCGAATACACGAAAGTAACCGGTATCTGCCTTTATCTGCTTATCCGCAGCAGTAGGTGTAAATCCGCTGAGATAGTCCTCTGGAGTTGCATACTTTTCTTTGTTTAAATACCTGGATGCAACTGTGATAAGATCTATAAACGACAACAGTGCTAACAATCCGATTGCAACGGTTGCACCGATTTTTTTTCTGCTTCCAAGCCATACCAGTCCTGCTCCCAGTCCAAAAAATATAATTAATCTTAAAAGGTCGCTTCCAAATAATCGTTTTCTGTCATCAACCAATGCATTGGTAAATGAGCTGGATAATGTACTTGCCTGGTTAGTAATTTCGGCAGTAGGCGCCTGCCCCCGGCTCATTGACTGGGTTAATTGTTCTGTAATCAATTTTTTAGTTTCCCTTGTTTTTTCATTGCTGAAAGAAGAGGTGAAATAAACTCCTGCAAGCAAAACCAATACAGCTCCACATGCCATTGCACCATATTTAAGTTTTTGGAACAATACATTTTTTTCGAGGTTGCCATAAAATATTTGCTGAAGCGCAAGGGTGGCCATCAATGCAAAAGTAAATTGGGGTAATACCATCGCCATAGAAGGAGCCCTGAATTTATTTAAGCCTGGCAAATGATCAAACAGGAAATAATTGACGGCAGCAAAATTGCTTCCCCATGCCAGCATAATTCCTATCAATGTACCCGGAATAAGCCAGCATAAATATTTTTTAGGAATAAGAAACATGCCGCCAATAACCAGCATACAGATAATTGCGCCCAGGTACACAGGACCGGATGTATTGGGTTGATCGCCCCAGTATGGCGACATATATCGATAAAAATAATTGATGCCTTCATTGGGTAAACCCGACTCTTGCAAGGCTGCAATCACCTTACTGTTTTCTCCAAATTCTGCGGGGTCGTTGCTACTGCCTACATAGTTTGGTAAAATAAATGTGAGCGTTTCTTCCTTACCGTAACTCCATTGAAAAGCATAATCTTTTTTTAATCCACCTTCAGATAAATTTTCTTTTTTTACACCAAGCGTTAACTCACTTCTGCCACCACGCATGGTTTCTTTGGCATATTCTTTTGTTGGTAAAAGTATTACAGCAAAGGAGCCTGCACTTAAACCCACTGCCACCAGGGCCAAAGCCGCTGCGGTAAGAAAATGTTTAAAATCTTTTGTTTTAAATGTCTGTATCAGGAAAGTAATTCCGAGGCAAACAAACAACAACATGAAATAATATACAATCTGTACATGATTTTGCATAAAGAATAGGGTAGAAGCAATCAGCGTTACAGCAAATCCCCAGATATACTTGCGTTGTATTAGCAGTACCAGGCCGGCCAATACCAGTGGTGCATAACCCATTGCAGCAAATTTGGTAACGTGGCCAACTGCGGTAATGATGGCATCGTAAGAGGCATACGCATAAGCCAATGACCCTAAAATTCCAATAACCGGTTTTGATTTTAATACCTGCGTAAGTATATAAAAACAGATACAGGATAAAAAGAATAAACTAGCCGGTGACGGCAGAAAAAATGTAAACAAACTATGCATCCAGCCGATACCAATATTGTATTTGGCGCCAAATAAAATCTGAAACGTGGGCATACCACTAAACATAGAATTGGTCCACAACGGATAGGTTCCATATTTTTCAAAAAATTCAATTGATTGTTGAGTCATGCCCCTTGTACCGAGCATATCATGCTGACTAACTACCATACCCTGAAAAACAGGCAGGCAATAAACTACAGAAATCACCAGGAAAAGCGCAACGGCTACCAAATGTGGAAGGATCTTATTGAAATTAAAAGGCTTCATGCAACGGTTTAAATTATGAGGTGGCAAATTAACTTAAATATTCAATGCAAAAAAGCAGTACGGTTAAGTACTGCCTTTTTTAGGTATCAATTACAATTATTCTAACTGGGTTGAAATAAAGGGGGCTTTTCAAACTTTTAAAAGTCCCGGTATATTATTGACTTACATTCTGCATATTATTTTGCATACTTTCCTGTTCACCCTTCATGTTCTTCCGCTTTAACAACGAAACGTCAAATTTACCAAAGCGCCAGTTGAAGTTAAGTCGCACTAACTGCGGATCTCTTCTACGCGTTGATTCCTGCATAAAATAAACTGATTGAGATACGGTACTGTTAAACCTGGTACGGAACACATCACTCATTTGCAGGGTTAAGGAAGCCGCATTGTTTTTAAGAAAGTCTTTTTTGATTGCGATATCTGCGCCATAAAATGGTTTGATATAACCCTGAGCTGATGGAACGTTGCCACCTCCAAACATGCCCCTGCCACCACCGCCGCCGCCACCTTGTTGTACAAGCGTTTTGGCCTGGTAATCACCGCTGAGCTGGATGGAGAAGTTTTTAGGTAATTTAAAATTCTGATTCATTTTAACAAACCAGCTTACCTGGCTATTATCAACTCCACCGGGTAAATTACCTGCTTTCAATGTGGCATTAAATAGGTTAAAACTGGTATTGATGTCCCACCATTTTGTCAACTTGTTTCTTCCGGTAAGCTCAAGACCATAAGTGTAACTCCTGGAAGCATTGGCATAACTGGTAAAAAGCACCGTGTCTGGTTTATTACCAACATTGGGATTTTTTTCAGGATACTGATAACGGGCAATCAGGTCAGTTGTGTTCTTAAAATAAATAGTTGAAAGAATACTATGATTCTTATTTAACTGGTTTTGATAAGACAGTTCTAATAAATTGGTGAATTCCGGTACCAGGTCAGGGTTCCCTTTGCTTAAGTTCAATGAATCTGTATAGTCAATGAATGGAATTAACTGGAAGAAATTGGGGCGGTTAATCTTCCTTGAATAATTAACCTGCAGATCCTGCTTGTCATTTAACTTATAAGTCGCAAATGCGCTGGGGAAAACGCTAAAAGGAAATTCATTGGTAAATGTTTTGTTCTGTGAGATGAGCGTCCCGTCATATTTAGAGCTTTCAATCCTTAAACCCAACTGGTAGCTGAATTTTTTTATTTGCTGCGCAAAAGTTGCGTAAGCTGCAAGTACTCTGTCCTGGAATTTGTAGCTATTATTTAACAGGGCAAGTGAAGAGTCTTTTCCGGTTACAGGATTTTTTATAAAGTTATCGTTGAAGCTGGTGTAATTTCTGATTGCAGCCCTGGCACCGCCTTCTATTTTAGTAGTGGCACTGATAGGATTTGAATAATCAACCTGCGATGTAAAATATTTTGTAGTTCCTGCACCCAAAGAGCTTTGATTTATAAGCGGAGTTTTAGGACTTGAATTTGGATAAAAATACCGGGTGCTAATCTGATTCATATTATCATTGTTACTCAGGTTGTAATTAGCATCAGCAGTTACATATTTATTTGGCTTGGTAAAATTGTGTTTAAAACTTACTGTACCGCCATAGTTTTTAAAATGAAATTCACTGTTGCTGGATCTGTTTCCAAAATCTGAAACAGTGCCGGTATTGTATAAAGTATCCCTGTTAATATTGATGAGGTCGTCATTTTTAAACCTGCCACTTACAAAACTACCAGCAACACTTAAGGTATTGCGGTTATCCATAAAGTAATCTAAACCCATTCTTCCAAAACCAAAGAAGCCTCTGCCTATTGGCCCGTTTCTTTGCGTAAGTTTTGCAACTGTGCCGTTGTAATAGTCCGTACGATCGGTAGTTACGGTAGAAATGCTTTTGCGAAAGCCCATTTGCGTATTTGCAAAAAAGTTTATTTTTTGTTGTTTGATATTGATATCCCCACCAAAACCCGGCTTACCACGGCTATCAATACTTGCACGCAATCCACCATTGTAGCCCGGTTTCTTATTTTTCTTAAGCACTATATTCAGGATACCGGCTCCACCACCTGATGCATCAAATTTTGCAGAAGGGTTCGTAATTATTTCAACGCTGGCAATTTCATCTGCTGGAATTTGCTCAAGCGTCATTGTTGTGGGCCTGCCATCTACAAATATTTGCGGACTGGCATTGCGCATGGTTACATTGCCATCTATGTCCACATTTACGCCTGGTACATTTTTCATTACATCTATGGCTGTTCCTCCTGTACTGGTAAGATTTTTTTCTACGTTAAATACTTTACGGTCAATGTTCATTGTTAGCTGCGGTTTTTCCGCAGTTACCGTTACCCCTTCCAGTTGAACCGCATCTGCCGCCATTTTAATGTTCCCTAAATCTTTATCTACCGAACTCATTACACTGCTAAAATCACCCTGCTTTGCAGCAGCCATATTAATTTGAAAGGCCGCTTTTTGGTCAATCGGTTTAAACCCAATGGCCGTAATCTTTAGTTTGTATTGAGCCATTACCATCAGGTTTTCCAGGCTAAATTCACCTCTCTTATCGGTCAGCATACCCGATACCACTACATCTATTCTCTTTTTGGTAACTGAATCAAATTTATTTTGAATGAGTTGAATGGAAGCAGCTTCAATGGGTTTGTTAGAAACCTCATCTACCACTTTGCCGTAAAAATGGCCAACATTCATATTTTGTCCGCCACCGGCCCGCATTCCACCGCCGCCAGCAGGAAACTGGGCATAGCTGGAAAAGCTCCACATCGATAGTAAAAGAATTAGAAATTTTGGTAAAACATTATTCATTGATTATTATTTTTTATTTGGCCGCATATTTAAAACAAAGTTTCAACAATAAGTTTAAGGAGTGGTAAGAATAATTGATGAGCGGTTAATTTAACTTGGGTAAAGGGGGCTGTTGCTTAAATTATTTTACTGGTTAACGCATGTACATTTTCCAGTTTAAGCTTCGCAAAAATTGTTTGCTGGTTTTCGATTAATAAAAATGGCAGGGCATTATCTGCCTTGCTGATTTTACGGGTTAAAATATTGTAGTAAAATATTTGAAATGTAATTTTGTACGGGAATTGTTTTTTGCTATTTTTGCATCCCGATAAAATGGTAGTCGTAGCTCAGTTGGTTAGAGCATCAGATTGTGATTCTGAGGGTCGGGGGTTCGAGCCCCCTCGATTACCCATAAAGGAAGTTCTGCAAAACGCAGAACTTTTTTTATTTTTGTACATCTCCGGCACGATATTTCACAAAGAGTTTTAAAAGGAACTTCATATTTGTTCTCACAGGTTTGTTAAAATGATAGCAAAATTGCTTGAGATTTTTAAATTCAACCGCTTATCATATTTTATGAAAACATTAGTTCAAATGCGCCGGCCAATCCAATAAATGGTATCATTTTTCCGTTAATTTTACTTTATGCTAAAAATTCAGCAAATAATTATGAGCAAAAAATTCTTCCCGGTATTTTTAATACTAACAGGCGCCATTCTGTTCTTTGCTTTTCAAACGCAGGCTGGAAACGATGATAATCCCCGGTCAAAAAATGAAAAAATACTACGCAATGTAGGTATGTTGCTGGAACAGGGGCATTATAGTCCTAAAAAAATCGATGATGATTTTTCTAAAACAGTGTTGAATACATTCATTGAAGACCTGGATGATGACAAAACAATTTTTTTGCAGGCAGATATAGATAGCTTTCACAGGTTTCAAACTAAAATTGATGATGAGATCCACGGTGAGAAACTTGAATCATTTTATACGATCAGTGATTCCTACACACGTAGATTAAATGAGGTGTCAGAATATTATACAGGCATCTTGAGTAAGCCTTTTGATTATACAAAAGATGAAAACATTATCCTTGACAGTAAAAAGGTTGATTTTCCAACAACATTAGATGGAAGGATGGAAGTTTGGCGCAAGCGTTTAAAGTACCTGGTACTAACCAAATATTCAGATATGCTGGATGACCGGGAAAGAATGGCAGAAAAAAAGCTCAGCCCGGATAGCGCTAAAAAAGTAAAATTTGTTTATAAAGCTGACAGCACCCTGGAAAGAGAAGCAAGAGATCAGGTTCGCAGGCAAATTGATCGCTATTTTACTACATTAAAAAATCACAATACTACAGACGAACTGTTTAGTTCATTTGTGAATGCCGTAACGGGTACAATGGATCCGCACACCAATTATTTTGCCCCGGTAGATAGCCGCAGTTTTACAGAAATGATGAGTGGAAAATTTTACGGAATAGGTGCCCAGCTAAAAGAAGATCAAAGCAAAATTAAAATTGCGAGTTTAATAACCGGCGGTCCGGCATGGAAAAGTGCGGAGATTGGGGTTGATGACGAAATTGTAAAAATAGGGCAAGGCGCTGCAGAACCCGTTGATGTAACAGGGTATGCAGTAACCGATGCAGTAAAATTAATTCGCGGTGCTGAAAAGGGAACTGAAGTAAGAATTACTTTGCGTAAACCTGATGGCACACTTAAAGTGGTAGCACTTAAAAGAGACGAAATAAAACTGGATGACACATTTGTAAAAAGTGCCATCATAAAAGGAGAGCATAAAATCGGGTACATTTATTTGCCTGAATTTTATGTTGATTTTGAAGATCCGCTTGGCGCCAAATGCTCAGATGATGTAGCCAGGGAAGTAGTGAAGCTAAAAGCAGAAAATGTTGAAGGAATTGTAATTGACTTACGTGGTAATGGTGGAGGCTCGCTTCCTGAAGTGGTGAAAATGGCTGGTTTGTTTATTGAAGATGGCCCCATTTGCCAGGTTAAAGGAAGAGATGAAAGACAACCATACCAGTGGAAAGATAAAGACAAATCTATTTTGTATGACGGCCCGCTAACGGTAATGGTTGATGAGTTTAGTGCATCTGCTTCAGAAATATTTGCTGCAGCAATACAGGATTATAAGCGTGGTATAATAGTAGGTAGCAGTTCTACTTACGGAAAAGGAACCGTACAGCGTACCATTCCTTTAAGCCCCGAAAGTGAAGGTCAGTTGTTTAATAAAAAGGGAGAAGATTTGGGTACGGTTAAACTGACCTTACAGAAATTTTATCGCATCAATGGGGGTGCAACTCAATTGAGAGGTGTGGTGCCGGATGTTGTAATTCCTGATAGGATGGAACTTGCAAAAGCAAGGGAAAAAGACAACGCTTCATCATTGAGCTGGGACGAGATTGCTAAAGTAGATTACAAACCCTGGACAAGCACTTACAGCACTGACGCCATTGCTACAATTGCAAACGAGCAGGTAAATACCAATACTACTTTCACCCGTATGAGAGAGAAAATTGATTCGATTGATAAAGAAAATGACCGTGCATATTCGCTCAACCTTGTTAAATATAAGGCTGCTCAAAAAGAGTTAAAAGCTAATTACAAAGTATTGGATGATTTAATGAAATTGAATAACCAGTTAAATGTGAAAAACATAGCTGCAGATGAAACCAGGATTGCTGCAGACAAAGACAAAGCAGAGAAAAATAAACGTTTCCTAAATTCTATAAAAGGTGATATTTATATAGATGAAGCAGTTAAAGTAACAAACAAAATGATTGTTCAAAGTAATATAGCTTTAAATCACACAGGCAAAACAACCGAGGCCAATTAGAAATCTCAGAGATACAATAATTGAGTATAGATTTTAAAAGCCCACAGCTTATTTGTTGGAGACTATAAATTAAAAATATGCCGAACATCATCGTAACAAAGTATGGCGAACTCTTAAAGGCTTTGCAGTAAGAGCGCTTCGCTGCTCCTTTACCAATTTTTAAACGATGATTTATTTGCCATTGTAATAACTGACTTAAAATCGGCTCACCGACTAGTTTTATCTCCGGATTTTTACCCGTGTTGTTTTTTAGGTGTTGCAACCATAAAATACAACTTGGATAGGAGGTTTAGGCTGCCTACTCTTTTTTATCTATTTGCACAACATTTTTTAGTCGGGTAGTAGTGTAATTTAATAAACCGTCATACTTCATATATATCGATAGGAGGAATGGGTATAAGCTTTGGTAGGTATTAGGATTTTTGTATCAATTTGATAAAGATCGACTACTATTTTATTTGGAATTTGAGTTTATAGAATCTATGCATCAACTTTTATCTGCAACATGAGCAGTTCAATTAGTCCCCGATATTAATAACCTTAAGTAATACTGATTCTTTATTTTTTAAGGATGACAATGTCAGACCTTTTTGATTATCCTGTTGATCGCATACGATTACACTGTGTTCGTATCCTAAATCAACGACAACTCTGTTATCAATTATCCAACCAATCCCCTGTACAATATTCTCTTGGCCTGTAAATCTGTTTGCAACCTGAAGATCCGATACAAATTGGAATGACACGATATTCCCCTCTTTAAAATTTTTATATTTTCCAATTATATTTGCCTGTATATACTTTATGATTTTGGCTAATTCTACAGGTGGAGTATTTGTGGGATTTTTTTCAAGATTTTCGTTTTTTGATATTTCTTTTACCTTAAGCTCTGTTGGATAATTTCCACTTACCTCCATTTTTGAAAAATTAGCTCCATCCACATTGCTATTATTTTCCATGATTTTTTTGAAACTGTTCTAACAGAATTAAACAAATTGCACCCAAAATCTTTCATGTTAAGTTCTGGATATTCCCATAACTCTTTAACGGCAATGTTAGGCGGAACGTCTATTAAACCTAAAAAATAAATAATATCGTATGTCAGGAGTCAACAGTTAGCGGAACTATTTGTAATAGTAAAAGAAATTAAAAAGTTATGAACGGAATTTCTTACAATTTTGCACAGGTAGTGAAAATAGCGACGGGCAAAATGACGGCTGGTATGCCTGCGCCGGCAAACAATAAAATACTGATGATGATTGAAAGTTTTATCGGATATGTCATTTTAGAAATAGTGGTTACATTGCTTTTAAATGGTAGGGCTCCAAATTAAGTTGAATGACAAATCAAATTTTATCCAATACCGCGATATTAATTTTCACAAGAACTGCTGAGCAAGAGGCGGACACAAAGCGGTTTGTGAATAAAAAAAATAATGCTGTTAATAGAACGATTGCGGCTCATCTTATTGCAAACACCCGAAAAATCGCAAAGAATACAACTTTACCTGTTTATACTATTTCTGGCAAAAAGCAATCAGGGTTTTCGTTTGGTGAAAGATTAGCCAACGCCGCAGAAACAGTTTTCAATATTGGATTTAATAAAATAATTATACTTGGCAATGACTGCCCCCGCTTAAATAGTGCAGCCATTAATAACGCGGCTACTCTGTTACAAGAGGCAGATTTTGTAACGGGCGCTACAGAAAATGGAGGCCTTTATCTTATTGGATTAACAAGAGCATATTTCCATAAAGAGAAGTTTGTAAATGTTGCCTGGCAAACAAATCAATTAGCTGATCGCTTTAACGACTTTGTTATATCTGTCGATGCTACAATCCGCACAATCCCCATTATTAATGATGTAAATAATGAGCTTGATTTATTAGCTCAAATAAAATATTTAGCGTCTTTCGACAGGTTGAAAATATTTATCCAAAGTGTTATAACCATGCCCCTAACCCATCCGGGGCCATATATTCGCCTTCATAATTTCATCTACATCAACAGTGCAATTTTAAGAGGACCGCCGCAATTGCAATAATTATTTTTTAGACTTCCTCCTTAAATTATTACTTAATTCAAAAATGAAATTATGAAAAAAGGTATGTACCTCTTTTTGCTGTTGCTTATTACTGCCACCGGATATAGCCAGGTTGACCTGACTGTCAATGTAATTAACGGACTTACACTAAAGCCTGTAGCGGGTGAAAAAGTTACGCTGGAAAATAAGGACATTGGATACAAACAGGTTTTAGAATCAAATAGCCAGGGCCAGGCAATTTTTAAATCATTGAATATTTCCGGTTCTTACAGTATAAGTAGTTCCGGTGAAAAATATTTTCTCGAAGTAATCAATAACATCGAATTGAGATCCAACGAGCGGCCTTCTGTTCAATTAGCAGTTACAGAAAAGAAACCAGGTGAGTTAAAAGGGGTAACAATTTATTCAGGAGCTTCTAAAATAAATACAGTAAACGCAGAAGTATCGGCCCAGCTTAAAAGAACAGAACTGGAAACTTTACCGGTTGAGGGAAGAGACATCACCAGGTCTTTGTACAGGTTACCAAATGTTACGCAGGCCACAGGCTTTTACCCGGAAGCACCCAATGTAAGTGTAAACGGCGCTAACTCCTTGTTCAATTCTTACCTGGTTGATGGAATGGATAACAATGAACAATTTTTAGGCGGCCAAAAATTTGCCATTCCTTTAGGCTTTACACAAAATATAACGGCGCTCACCAACAATTATTCTGTTGAATTTGGAAACACAGCAAATGGTATTTTCAATATTACATCAAGAAGCGGCAGTAATACTTTTAGAGGCGAGGCTTTTTATTTAATAAGACCCGGACCAGGCATTGATGGCAAAACTAATTTTAATCAAAAAGATTTATCTGGTAATGATGTAAAAAATGGATTTCAACGCCAGCAGGCAGGTTTTGCCCTGGGTGGTGCCATCAAAAAAAATAAAACATTTTATTTTATTAATGCAGAACAAACGATTGATATAAAGGATAACCTGCTTAGCTCTCCGCAATTGGGCGTAAATGCATCTGTAAGAGGACACAATTATTTTACGTATTTATCCGGAAAAATTGATCAGCAATGGAACAGTCACTTTCATTCTTCTTTAAGAGCCAATGTTGGTATCGTTAATATAGAACGCCAGGGCGGCGGATTGGATGGAGGTAATGCATTTCCTTCTGCAGGCAACAAGCAAGATCGTAATTCGGTGTTGATTGCTTTTCAAAACAATTATTCAAAAGGGAATTTTAGTAATGAAACAAATATTCAGTACAGCAGTTTTAGATGGAACTATGCCAGGCCTGTAAATACAAACAATCCACAGGTAGAAGTGAAAGCACCTGACGGAACTACGGTGGGGGTTTTTGGCCACCCGGGATATGCGTTTGACTCCCATGAAAATACCGTGCAGTTTCAGGAGAAAATGAAATTTTTTCTAAATAAGCATACCATAAAAGTTGGGGCGGAAATAATGTCTGCCAAACATCAACTGTATGGTGGTGGCGTTCCCAATGGTTATTACCAGGTGCAGTTAACCGCCTCGCAATTGGCGGCATTAAAGGCACTGAATAAAGGCGCTGACCTTAATTATACAGATATCCCTTTAAATGTTGCTGTGCCTTTTTATAGTGTTGAACTAAGGCCCAACCAGTTTGGTAAAACACAAAACATTTCATCCCTTTATGTGGAAGACCTCTTCGCCGTTAACAGCAAATTAAACCTGGCGTATGGCTTCCGGTACGATTATGATAATTTATCTAAAGGAGGTAGCAGTAAGGGAGATTATAATAATATAGCGCCGAGAGTAAGTCTCAATTACAAACTAAGTGACCGCAGCAGTATTCGTGGTGGCACGGGCTTGTTTTATGACAAAGTATTGTACACCATTTACAGTGATGCCCTGCAACAAAATACTACCGGTGCAGCTTATAAAACTGAAATACAGGCACTAATCGATAAGGGAATCTTACCAAAGAGCACTGATATATCAACCGTTACTTTTAATGGCAACCTAAGTGCAAGTGCCTACAATGTGCCATACCTCAATGGCCCATCAGCCGCATCTTTACAAAGTCAAAAAGACAACACATTCAGTTTTGAAAGAAGGATATTAAATCCTAACGGCTACGACAACCCGTATTCATGGCAATCTACCATTGGCTACCAGTTGCAACTAAACAGCAAGTTGCTTTTTTATACCGACCTAGTTTACAACAGAAGTTATAATCTTTTCCGGTTGATTGATTTAAATGCACCATCGCCTTACCAGGTACCTGCAAACGGTTCAACACCCCGAAGCCAGGATGCAGCGAATCTTACCCGACCTATCCCCATCATTACAGATGGTTCCGGAACTTATGGATTAATAAACGGCCAAAAAGTTTATGGTGTTTCCCGGAATGTAACCATGACAGATGCAGGTGGCAAAGCTGAATACATAGGCTTGTCGGTAAATCTAAAAAAAGATAAGGCCGGGGATCAGTTTGCTTACTTTCTGTCTTACACTTTGTCTGGTTTAAAAAATAATACAGATGATGTAAACTTCAGGGCATCGGATGCAAATAACTATGTCAATGAGTGGGGGCCGTCATTGAATGACAGACAGCATGTAATTAGCGGTGTGTTTTATTATTACCCGGCAAAAGCGTTTTCCTTATCATTGGCTACCTTGCTGCAAAGCGGGCAACCGATCAACAGGATACCTGATGCCGGCATTTATGGTACTACAGATTTAAATGGTGATGGCGGTAGTTTTGGTGATGCTTATGTAGGCAACAGCGATCGTCAGCCAGGCGAATCAAGAAACAGTGACCGCTTGCCCTGGAGCAAACTATTCGACCTCGGCTTACAATACAACCTTGTAATTATGCATGCCGGCGTACTTGAAATAAGGGCCGACGTTTTTAATATTTTAAACACTCAAAACCTAAGCGGCTATAGTAACAATGCCACGCATAGTAACCAGATACAAATTGGGCCGAAGAGCAATGGCATTGTGAAAAAAAATGCAGGAGCTCCACGCCAGTTTCAGTTTGGGTTGCAGTATAAGTTTTAGTGTACACATTTGATAATAGAGTATGAAAGGAAAAAGCATGATAAGGTTGATTTTACAAATTTTGTTGCTGGCTTTTTTTGCAATGAGTTGCAACAGCAACGCTGTAAAAGATACAAACGATGACCCTGTAAAACTTTCATGGGATCAGTTATTAAAAGAAGCAAAAGGGCAAACGGTCAACATGATGATGTGGCAGGGCGATCCCCAGATTAACAGGTACATGAGCAATTATATTGTTCCTGCCTTAAAGGAAAAGTATGGAATTAATTTGCAGTTAAGTGCCGGGCAAGGCAACCAGATTGTTGCTATTTTAATGAGCGAAAAAGAAGCAAAGAAAACCACCAGCGATATTGATATGTGCTGGATAAACGGAGAAACTTTTTACCAGCTCAGGCAGATCAATGCATTGTATGGGCCTTTTGTAAATAAACTTCCCAATGCCCAATACATAGATTTTAATAACCCATTTATTAAATATGATTTTCAGGAACCTGTTGAGGGTATGGAATGCCCATGGGGCAATGTTCAGTTGTGCCTGATATACAATAAAGATAAGGTGCAGGATCCGCCAAAAAACAGGGCAGCGCTTGCATTGTATGTACAACAACATCCCGGAAAATTTACCATTGGGGTAGATTTTACAGGCCTTACTTTTTTAAAATCTTTGTTGATCGATATTGCAGGCGGCTCCGGTAACCTGATGGGCAAATTTGATGAAGCAAAGTATATAACCTACTCTCATCAATTATGGGATTATATCAACAGCATTAAACCATATTTCTGGAAGCAGGGAAAAACCTTTCCAAATGCCGTCGCACAAATGCACCAGATGTTTGCCCAGGGTGAATTATATTTTACCATGAGCAATAATGATGGTGAAGTGGATAATAAAGTAGCTGAAAAAATATTCCCTGAATTTGCCAGGTCTTATGTGTTGGAGAGCGGCACCATTCAAAATTCGCATTACCTCGGTATTATTAAAACAAGTGAACACAAAGCTGCAGCAATGCTGGTAGCTGATTTTATGATATCACCGGCAGCACAGTTAGAAAAAAATAAATCATCCGTTTGGGGTGATGGAACAGTGTTGGATATTGCAAAACTACCCGAACCATTTAAATCAAAATTTGCTGCATTGCAGGAAAGAAAATACGGCCCACGCAGGGCAGATATTCAGGCAAACGCACTGATGGAACTGGCACCTGAATACATGATCAGGCTGAACGATGATTTTAGAAAATATGTTATTGAACAATAAAATTGCAAACAGGTTTGGGCTTGGCTTTTTTTTGTTGATGGTCATCATGCCATTTGCAGCCGGACTGCTATACGCCTTAGGCTACACAGTTGGCTTAAGTGGGGTGCTGGCAAATGGATTTACATGGATGCATGTGTCGGCAGTAATGAGCAGCAACGAAGTATTGCGTTCAATCGGCTTTAGCTTTTACATAGCCATTGCTGCCATTTCTATTTCGCTCTCTATTGCACTACCTGCGGTTATTGCCTATCACCAAACCATCACTAAAAGTAAAAGCGCATTGATCGTTTTTTTGCCGCTTGCTATGCCGGCAATTGTTACTGCATTCGCATCATTTCAAATCCTCGGAAAAACAGGTTTATTATCCAGGTTATTTTACCAATTACATATCATCAATAACCTGCAACAATTTCCCGATCTGATCAATGATAAGTTTGGCATCGGTATCATTGCCACACATGTGCTGATGGCCGTTCCTTTTCTACTTATTTTCTTTTCAAATCTTTTTATTTCAGAAAGATTAACGGAATTGTCAAACATTGCTGCCACATTGGGAGCCAATAAAAAGCAGACGATGTACCGGATAGTATTACCGGTGTTGCTGAAACGTGGCTTAACTACAATCCTGCTGTATTTCATTTTTGTTTTAGGCTCCTACGAAATACCCCTGATTCTTGGCCGGCAATCACCACAAATGATATCTGTGCTGATTGTAAGAAAAATGCAACGCTATAATTTATTCGATATTCCCCAGGGATATTTTTTATCCTGCATTTATAGTGTCTTTATCATTTTGTTGCTGTCTGTTTTTTTACGTCCTAAAAAAATAAGCCGCCTATGAAAAGTTTAAAATATATCATTGCATTTACAGGTTATATTTTCTTCATACTTCCTATTGTGTACCTGTTAATGTTGTCTTTCGCAAGCAACTATGTTTATCCCGATTTTTTACCACAATCTTATACCATCCACACCTGGAAACAAGCCCTGCAAAATAACAGTGGCATTGTAAAGGGATTTTTTCTTTCCTTACTAATTGCTTCCTGTGTTGGCAGCATTTCAACTTTCGGGGGCTTTTTTATCAGCAGCGTTATTGCCGGTCACAGGCAAAAAAATCTTTTATTGTTCACCTGTTATTTTCCCCTGGCGTTGTCGCCGGTTATTTTAGCGTTGTTGGTCAATTATTATTTTATCCGAATGGGCATTTCCGGAACTGTTGGAGGCATTGTGTTGGCACAATTGATGATTGCATTGCCTTTTAGTATCTTATTGCTAAGTAGTTTCTGGAACGATCAAATAAAATCATTCGAAGAAATTGGCAGCACTTTGGGTGCAAACAAAACGCAAACTTTCTTTAAAGTACTGTTGCCAATCGCAAAACCACAATTGCTGGTTTGTTTCATCCAGGCCTTTTTAATCTCATGGTTTGAATATGGTCTTACCACCATCATAGGTGTCGGAAAAATTAAAACACTTACATTAAATGTGTACCAGTATATCAACGAAGCAAACCTATATTACGCTGCCATCAGCAGTTGTATCATCGTGTTGCCCATCGTTGTACTATTGTGGATCAATAAGAAATTTGTTTATCATAAATTAGTTTAATGCTGTTATCGGTTCAAAATATCAACAAGAAATATAAGCAGGAGCATGTTCTTTCTGATATCAATTTTTCGATAGAAGCAAGGCATACTTTAAGCATACTTGGAAAATCGGGTTGTGGCAAAACCACCTTATTAAAAATTATTGCAGGTGTTGAATTGCAGGATAGCGGAATCGTTTTATTAAACGATATTAATATCAATGCCTTGTTGCCAAATGAGCGAAAGATTGTGTACATGAACCAGGAGGCTTTGCTATTTCCGCATTTAAATGTTTTTGAAAACATAGCCTTTGGCCTAAGGATAAGAAAAGAAAAAAATGAAATAATTAATACAAGAGCAGATGAATTAATAAACGCATTGGGATTAACAGCACATCGCTTAAAAATGCCGGGGCAATTATCTGGCGGACAAAAACAGCGGGTAAATTTTGGCCGTGCATTAATCATCAATCCGCCGCTCTTATTGCTGGACGAACCATTTGGAAATTTAGATACACATACCAGGGCAGAGATGCAATTGTTTTTTAAAGAGATCGCCGCAGAATTCGGCAGCTCGGCTATTTTTGTAACACACGATATAAAAGAAGCATTGATTATGGCTGATAGTATTGGGTACATGAAAAATGGTAGCCTGAAAATCTATACTGATCAACAAACATTCATTTCAGACAGCAATACCGGCGTACAGCAGGAACTTGCTTTCTGGAAAAATTTATAAATTATGACAGTTACACAAGCAACAGATTTTAATCATTACGAAAGTGTTTATTGGGTATTTACGC
Organism: Ferruginibacter sp.; assembly: GCA_046590675.1. Classification (GTDB taxonomy): domain Bacteria; phylum Bacteroidota; class Bacteroidia; order Chitinophagales; family Chitinophagaceae; genus Ferruginibacter. The sequence goes on from JBKJUP010000023.1 coordinate 94,070, forward strand.
AATTGTGTAATGATAAGTGCAACCATTGCTATAACAGTTCCGGGCCACAGGGTACAAGAATTTCCGAAGAAGAATGTATGGCCATTATCGGTAACCTGCCAACTGTTGTTGACCGGCTTATTTTGTCGGGCGGGGAACCATTAGCAGAAAAGAAATTATTGTATAAAATACTGGATGCACTAAAAGAAAAATATAAAGGTGCCACACAAATTATGTTACAAACAAATGGTGATCTGCTCACAGCCGACATCCTGGATATATTAGTAGAAAAAGGCGTAACAAGAATAGACCTTGCCAGCATTGACCGTTATCATAAAAATGCAGGTGCAAGGCTGGAAACATTGAAACAATTATTTTTTAGCAAAGGCTTTAGTGATGAAAATACGGCGCCGTTAATAGAAAAGGAAACTTATATTAAAAATGACAAACTAAGTTTTGGATACTGGGGTGCTACCGAAGACATGTGGCTGGGTGGTAATTGGGCAAGAGGCAGGGCATTGGAAAAAAATAACTGGCTGAAAGATCCAACCCATAATTTTTGTAAAATACTTTCAGGTGCAAGGGGATTTTTAGGAGGTACTGAATTGCCAATGGAGATATCCATTCAGCTATGGAAAATAAACCCCTGTTGCCCCGGCACAAAATATCCACTTGGCGATGCCAGGGTTGAGAAAGTGGCTGATGTGTTGCAGCGTATTTCAAAGATGGAAATGTTTCAGAAATTAAATATCGGCGAGCCCTGGAAAATGGGTGAACATATTGGCATTAGTGAAGAACAGGCAAAAAAAGAAACAGCAGTTGTAGAAAATATATGTTTGTACTGCGACCTCTTTTTTATAAAAAATATTGACCCTAAAACATTAGAGGCTAAAATGAAAGAGTAGTATGAATATCATTAAAACACAGGTCGCTATTTAATGCCAACTTTTTCTTTGACTGAATTTTTAAAAGTTTCAAGTAATCTTATTTTGCATTTTTAACTATTTTTCGCAGCTTATTTTCATCATTGATTTTGATGCTTTTTCCATCAGCACTGATTGTTTTAGCGGTAGTCAACGTTTTTAAGAATTTAAAAACGGTTTCGTACGTGGTGCCTGCATAAGCTGCGATGTCTTGTCGCGTAACGGGCACCGTCATATACCCTTCAGCATTGGTTCCAAAAACGTCCAGTATTTCTAACAAAGTTTCTGCTATTCTGCCCTTCACTTCCATCAGTGCCAGGTTCCGCATGCGCATTTCTGCCTTTTGTAATTCGCTCGAATAAAACTGCATTAGCCGGTAGGTAAAATTATGATCAGCCCGGAGGATCGTTTCCAAAAAAGAGTTACTAATAAAACAAGCCTCCGATTCTACCAATGCAGTAGCTGAAACAGGATATAGATCCCCCGCCACCAGGCCCCGGTGTCCCAATATATCGCCCTGTCTTGTAAAACGAATGATCAATTCTTTTTGATCTACCCACTGTTTATGCACTTTAACTGCACCCGAGAAAAGAAAGTAGATCCCATTTACCTTATCTCCTTCTTTAAATATCAATTCCCCTTTTTAAAAATGTATGACAGAAAAAATTCAACGCAGAGGCGTAAAGACACCAGATGCTTATGAACCCGATGTACTGCAGGGCGCCAACATAGCCGAATTAATAACTGCCATGCCTGCGGGCACGGGTAACCTGCCTTATGTTTATGGAACGGATGATGCAGGCCTTGCAGCAGAAATGTTAGGTAAACATAACCTGGATACATTACTGGTTTTAGATAACAAAGAAAGCAAGCAGCCTGTAGGCGTTATTACTACAAAAGCCATTTTAAAATATTACAGTGAGCAAAAGCTGAAAGATCATAGTTATGATTCACCAAAGCGCACACAAAAAATAATGGTGCATGGTAGAAAGCTGATGAAAAAAATGGGGAAACAAAAATGAAGTTAACATTCGTCTCCATGGATGGCTCACGGAGTAACATCATACCAGGGTTTAAATTTAAAAATAGTGTACTGAAAACAACATTTTTCTAACTACAAAAAAATGAAAAGGAAAAGAGATAAAAGTAGAAGAGTAAAAACTCCTTTATTAGAAATTCTTTTTTATCTTTGCGCTGAATAAAACAGTAAAATGGTATCAAAAACCTGTGAATATGCCATCAGGGCAATGCTTTTTGTAGCGCAAAAATCAAAGAACGACACTAAAGTTGGGGTAAAACAAATTGCCAAAGCGATTGATTCACCTGAGCCATTTATTGCCAAAATATTACAGGACCTTGGAAAGAAAGGATTGATTTTATCTGCCAAAGGCCCTACAGGAGGCTTTTATCTTGACAAGGCCGGTTTAAAGAAAAGCCTTGCAGATATTGTTAATGCCATTGATGGTGATAAATTATTTACAGGCTGTGGCCTGGGATTAAAATCATGCTCTGCAAAAATGCCCTGCCCTGTTCATGATGAGTTTGTTGAGGTAAGAAAACGCATTAAAACAATGATGCAAAATGCCAAACTGGGCGACTACAACACTGCGTTGGAACTGGGAGAAAAATATCTAAAGCGATAATTTTTTTTATTATAAAAAAAAGAGTAAAAGGTCTTAAATTATTTTATATGCAAGTTTGTTTTAAAAAAAGTTGGCTAAAATGGTTATTGCCTGCTTTCATCTGTTTACCAATAACAATGTTTGCTCAAACGCCCCCTGCCGGCATTTCGCCTTCTCAAAATGATACAGGGCTCGTTGTGTTGTTAGTGATGGTTTTACTAACTATCCTTATTGCAGTACTCTTACTTTCTTTTGAGGCTAAAGGGCTTGTTGCTAAAATCAGGAATAAAAAAACACGAAATAATACCCATCAATTTGAAAAGTATCTAAAAAACATGAATAGTAACCAGATTGAAAAGGTATTACAGCTCAAACAACAACAAGGTGATTTAAATAAAAATTCAGAAAATTCGGGAAGCATCAATGCAGTGTTGATCATTGCCGTTACAGCATTGGCAGCGTTGTTTCCGGCTGATTCAGTATTTGCACAAACCAAGGCACCAAATGCAGGTATATTCAGTGAAGGCGGTATCCTGATAACGATAACACTGATCTTAATTCCCATACTGGCAGCATTGGTGCTGATGATTGTAAAATTGTCGAATATGCTGCGTAAACACCGCAACAGGCAAGACCTTGAAGAAGCGGCGCTCTTTGCAGACTATCTATCTACCTTAACCAGGGAAGAAGCTACGGAAGCACTGGCAAAAAGAAAAGCTGCACTGGATTATAAACTTACTCATCATGAGTTATCAGGAGATCAGGAACCTTTAGATAAAAAAGGATTGGTGGGCAATATAGAAACAGAAGGGTATATCAATTTTATTGCCCGTAAAAAGAAAGCGCAGAAGCGACCCAATATAGACCCGAAATTATCCAAACTTATTTTATGGTATTTTGGTTGTGCTGCATTTTGGCTGCTCTTTGGTACAACCATTGGCGAATATGTGGGTATCAAATTTGTTGCGCCCGATGTTGACCATATCAGTTGGTTAAGTTTTGGACGGCTCCGTCCTGTTCATACCAACGCTGTTTTTTGGGGTTGGGCATCACTGGGAATGCTTGGCCTGGGTTATTACATTGTTCCCATGGTAAGCAATGCTCCATTGGCGAGCATTAAAAAAGGTTGGTACGCACTCTTCCTGATTAATGCAGCGGTTATTCTTGGAACACTCTTTTTAATGGCGGGTATCAACAATGGCGGCGGCGAATACCGGGAATACATTTGGCCGGTAATGTTATTATTCGCCATTGGGATAATACTTACCCTCATCAATTTTATTCAAACCATTGCTAAACGACAAACAAAGGAAATTTACATTTCCAACTGGTACATTGTTTCAGCCATTATGTTTGCCATCATCATTACGGTTGTAGCTTATGTACCCATCTGGCAGGATGGACTGGGAGAAACAATCATCCAGGGCTACTACATGCACCAGGGTGTAGGTATGTGGTTTATGCTCTTTACGCTGGGCATCGTTTACTACATGCTTCCGCAACAACTAAACCGGCCTATCTATTCTTACAGTCTTGGTATTCTTGCTTTCTGGACACAAATTTTATTTTATACGCTGATAGGCACACACCATTTTGTGTTTAGTTCCATCCCCTGGTCGTTGCAAACAGTGGCCATTGTAGGCAGTGTGGGCATGATAATACCGGTGGTAGCAGGCACCACAAATTTTATCATGACTTTCAAAGGAGCCTGGCATAAAGTTGCAGGAAGCTATACCCTGCCTTTTTTCCTGGTGGGTATTATCTTTTACTTTACCGGCTCGTTACAGGGCACCGCAGAAGCCTTTCGTTCTACCAATCTTATGTGGCATTTTACTGACTTTACAGTAGCCCATTCTCATCTTACCATGTATGGCATTATTTGCTTTTTTCTGTGGGCTGGTATGTATGCAGTGATACCAAGATTAACAGGTAAAGAAGCCCCTCAAATAACAGTGGGTGCCCATTTTTGGTTAGCATTAATTGGCCTGATGTTTTACACCATTCCGCTCATGATTGGCAGTACATTAAGGGGGCAAATGTGGATAGCCGGAAAACCATTTATAGACTCCGTGGTACACATGGCACCTTACTGGCTATGGCGGGCTATTGGAGGCAGCCTGATGTGGTTATCACACATTTTCTTTGCTTACAATTTTTATAAAATGATCAGCAGGCATGAAACGATTGATGTAAAAGAAGCCGCACTGGAAAAATTAGGAAAACTAATTCCGGTAGAAACAAAAAATGATTAATTAATTTTTATATAGTACAAATGGAATTTTTCAATAATCATAAAAAGCTTTTCAGAACAGCGTTCTTATTTTTCGCTGGCTTAACCATTTTGGTCGCTATTCTGCCTGCGCTCAGTAATCAGAAAAACAATCAACCTTTGCCTGGAGCAGAACCATTAAGTGCAGATGCCGTGAAAGGTAAAAATGTTTACATCGCCAATGGTTGCGTAGGCTGTCATACACAGCAGGTACGAAATGTGGATATGGACAAAATGTGGGGAAAAAGACCGGGTTTAGCGGCAGATTATGCAGGCATCCATCGTACCGATTTTTGGCGCAATACGGCTACATTGATGGGCACTGAACGCACAGGACCCGATCTTACCGATGTAGGTAACCGCCAGCCAAGTAAAGATTGGAATTTGGTACATTTATTTAATCCGAGAACGGTCGTTAAAGAATCGATCATGCCTGCTTACTCATGGTTATTTACCATTAAAAAGCAGCCTGCAAAAGGAGATGTAGTTGTAACAGTTCCGAAGGAGTATATGAATGGTGAAGAAGGAAAAGTGGTAGCTACAAAAGATGTACTTTATTTGATTGCCTACCTGCAATCTCTGAAGCAGGTAAAATTGCCCGATGGTACACCCACACCCGAATTTTTGTATAAGCGTGAGCAAAAGTTAGCAGGTGCAGCCGGTGCAGCCGGTGCAACAAAAGAAATGGATGGCGCTACATTATACACAGCCAATTGCCAGAGTTGCCATCAGCCAAATGGCGAAGGTTTAGCCGGTGCATTCCCTCCATTAAAAGGCAGCCCGGTTGTTACCGGAGACAACCTGGAATTATATGTTGGCATCATCATGAACGGTTATAGTGGCAGGTCTGGATTTGGCGTGATGCCACCCGTGGGAACCAATGCAAACTTAAGTGCCGCAGAAGTAACAGCCATTATGAATCACGAAAGAAGTACCTGGGGCAACAGTGCAAAAAAAGTAACGGAAGAAGAAATAAAAAAGATTATGGATTTTGTAAAGTTGCAGGCTCCAAAGTAAAAGCAACAAACAGGTACATACTATTAAACTGATTACAATGAAAAAGATACTGCTCATCGTAGCGATATTGACAACAGGGCTAATGGCCTTTGCCTGTCCTACCTGTGAAATAGCCCAGCCCAGGTATTTAAGGGGCATTACACATGGCACGGGCCCGCAAAGCAACTGGGATTTTTTGATCATCGCACTTACTGCCCTTATTGTGCTCGTCACACTTTTTTATTCGATCAAGTGGTTGGTAAAGCCCGGCGAAAAATCTGCAACGCATATCAAATACATGGTTTTAAACATCGACTAATATGGAAGATAAAAGTAAAATAGTTGTTTTTATTGATGATGAAGAACAGCCCATTGCTGCATTTATTTCACCGGTAAATTTTGAACTGGATACCCACAAACTGGTAGATGGTAAGCATACACTAAAAATTGTAAGCAAAGATCCTACCGGCAAAGAAGGCGTACGGCTTATCCCTTTTGAAGTAAGAAATGGCCCGGCCATTGACGTAGAAGGCATCAGGGAAAATGCAGTGGTGGATGGGGTGGTACCAATCATGATCAATGCTTACGGCAAGGGTGACCAGAAAATATTTTTAATCGAGGGAAGTGAAACACCTAAAAGCATTCCTTCCTGGGTATGGATATTGATTGTTGGTTTTGCAGGCTGGGCTTTGTATTACCTGTTCACCTATTTATCACTGAAACCATAATGCAAATGAAGCAAGACATACTTACCATAGACGATGTAAAATTATTAGTGAATCGTTTTTATGATAAAATAAGAGCAGACGAATTGTTAGGCCCCATCTTTAATGAACGAATTCAAAATCGATGGCCGGAACACCTTGAAAAAATGTACCGTTTTTGGCAAACAGTTTTACTGGCTGAACATACTTATTTTGGAAGCCCTTTTCCACCACATGCACAATTGCCTGTTGGTCACGAACATTTTTTAAAATGGATGGAGTTGTTCGTGCCAACGGTAGATGAATTATTTACTGGCGAAAAAGCAGCAGAAGCCAAATGGCGTGCCGCTAAAATGGCTGAAATGTTTGAAATAAAAATAGCGCACTACAAAAAGGTGGGTAAAAAAAACCTGGTATAGGAATAGCATAGTTTATGAATGTTGAAAGAAAAGAAATATCCATTACCATCATAAATGCAGGCGAAGCACATGTTGTAAAAACTTATTTACATGAATACCGAAACCTGATGCTGTTGCTAAATAACAGCATTTACCTGGAAAATTTTGGAGAGTGTGGCGGGCAGGGTCGATGTGCAACCTGCATGGTTAAAGCAATCGGGTTAAAAGGCAATGCAAATACGATGGAGCGAAATGAAGCGGCTACAATTGGTAAAGCAGCATTAGCGGATGAAAGTATTCGGTTATCCTGCCAGCAATTGATTAACGAAAACCTTCATGGAGCAGTGATTGAAATTGCGGGTGATGGTTATTAATTGCCATCAACTTTACCTTAATAATTTCCATTATGATAGGCTCTATTAAAATAACAACCGCTATACCTTGAAACGTCGTTTAAAAATTTAAAACAGCAAAACATGAAGGAGAGTTATGGTACTTTATCCGAAACAATTAATGGCTTAAAAGAGGAAGGCTATACGCAGGATTTTAATATAAAGGAAGATTGTATTGTTTGCCATCACTCAAACACCGTATTATCAAATGACGATTTTGAGATTGATAAAACATACCGCTTTGAAGGCCAGTCCAATCCCGACGATCAGTCTATTCTGTACGCCATTTCCTCTAAAAAATTTGATGTTAAAGGAACACTGGTAAACGGGTATGGAATCTACGCTGATGATGTAGCCACTGCATTGGTTGCAAAACTTCAGCAGCATCATTAAGCATTTAAAAAAATCAGTTCACGCATAAAACTTTATACAATGGAAAACAAATCGAATGAAGCAACTCCTCAACGACCCGAAGGCGACCGCATGTTAGATGCTCCCATGGTGGAGATGGATTTGAATAAGTTAATGGCACAAATAAAAAGCGAAGCACCATGGGAAAAAGCTGACCACAATGCAATCACAATTTTTAAGTCAGATTTAATGCGCATTGTAATGATGGGTATGCACGAAAATGCTGAACTAAAAACGCATACTGCAAACGGAACCATCAGTGTTCAGGTGATAGCGGGAAACATACATTTTACAGCCAATGACCATACAACTTCGATGGAAGCAGGACAAATGCTGGTGTTGCATGAAAAAATTCCACACAGTGTTGTGGCACTTAAAGAAAGTTTCTTTCTGCTTACGCTCACCATGCATAACAGCTAAGTAACTTCCCATAAGAAGATCATTCCCAAATGGACAATGAAAAGGTTACACTTCCTGAGTAATAAAGTAGTGAATGATAATTTTTTTATGAGCCATGCATTCTTAATTGTTTTGAATGTTAAATGATGAATGTTGAATGAAACACAGTTTATGTCAATATAGTTTTATTAACCCGGCATTTATATTTCAATTAGACTTCGGTGGCGTCGCACATGTCAACTGCAACGCATTGAGGAACGAAAGGCAGCCTGTCCCGGATCATTTATCGGGATTGCACTTCATCCCGGCTCTCAAAGCGAGCCTTGTACTTTTTATCTTTATTTAGCAGTTAACACCCACAAATTTATCCATTACCAGCCTTAGTAAATTGATATCTGCCTGCACCTCTGCTATGTGGTATCAAAACAATTTTTAAATTGTTCGGCACCACTTTATCACAGGATAATCCTAGTAGTATTTTGGCCTGGTATTACCCAATCATATTGCTATAATTTAAAAAAATATGAATGTGATTAAAAAAGAAAAAATCATCTGGACAATCGGACACTCCACTCACCCGCTGGATGAACTGTTAGCTATGCTTCATTCATTTCGCATTGAAATAGTAGCTGATATCAGGAGTGCTCCCGGTTCAAGAAAATTTCCTCAGTTCAATAAAGAAGCACTCCAAATTTCTTTACCCGAAAGCAACATTCAATACATCCATTTAAACGATCTTGGAGGAAGAAGAAAAGTAAATCCTGATTCTAAAAATACTGCATGGCGGCATCCGGCATTTAGGGGTTATGCCGATTATATGGAAACGGATACTTTTAAAGAAGGTATCCGGGAACTTGAAAAGATAGCATTGAAACAGCGCACCGCTTATATGTGTTCAGAAGCAGTATGGTGGCGCTGTCACCGCTCTATGGTTTCAGATTATTTAAAAGTACATAGTTGGAAAGTAATGCACATTATGGGTATTGGTAAAGAAGTGGAACACGCGTACACAGCACCGGCCAATATTGTAAATGGTGCACTGACTTATGAAGAAGTAACTGTTTAAAAAAATTGAGGCGGGTTTGCATATTTTTTTAAATATTGATGCATCGTGGTATCTGCTTAAAATTTACCAATACTAAATAAAGTGATTTTCTGTAACTCAATAAATTCTTAAGTGCTACAATGGACATTCTGCTGAATAAAGTATTGCAATGTGAGGTGTGCAAAACATTTCTACCTTTAGGGCCAAGACCTGTTGTACAATTAAATCCTTTTTCGAAAATAGTCATTGTAGGACAGGCTCCCGGCAGGCGTGTACATGAAACCGGAATTCCCTGGAATGATGCCAGTGGAAAAAAATTGAGAGAATGGATGAATGTGAGTGAAGAAATGTTTTATAACCCTCATATTTTCTCCATTATGCCCATGGGCTTCTGCTATCCCGGAAAAGGAATCTCAGGAGATATTGCTCCCCGTAAGGAATGTGCCCCGCTATGGCATCCTCAAATTTTAGAAAGCATCAAAAGCAAGCCGCTCATTATATTAATAGGGCAATATGCACAGCGTTATTATTTAAAAAATAGATTCAATAAAAGCCTAACAGAAACGGTAAAAAATTATTCGACATTCCTGCCGGAATACTTCCCATTGCCACACCCTTCTCCCCGTAATCAAAACTGGGTAAAAATAAATCCCTGGTTTATGAAGTCTGTTATTCCTGAACTGCAAAAAAGAATAAAATTGGCAATAAATGAGGTGAATCTACCAGTGTGAAGCTGTTTGATAGTTGCATTTAAAAACAGGTTAAAATTACAAACATGAAACAACAATTTAAAACCGGTGACCATGTAACCTGGAACTCAGAAGCCGGACATGTTTCAGGAACGATTATTAAAATACACACGACAGATTTTAATTACAAAGGTTATACGCATCATGCCAGTAAAGAAGATCCGCAATTTGAAATTAAGAGCGATAAAACAGAACATATTGCTGTACATAAAACCAGTGCGCTTTCAAAAAAATAGAAAAAGTCAATATTAAATTCCTTTGTTCCAGTCAATAAACACACACATATTGAATGGCAAAGTGGCCTGTACAATTAGCTTTGCCTGGCATACCATTAATCTTTTATTAATTTATAGAAAATAGCGCTGCATCCATCGCAAATTTTTCTGTTATTTAATTTTGTTATTGATAAACACAGCTCCTTTTTCTATGTCATCTGCCAGTTGCTGAATGGTTTTATTTTCAAATAATTCTCTCAACAGTTCTTTTATTATTTTGTATTTTGAATGCATTGGGCATGGTTTTGCTTCTGAGCATTTAGCCAATCCCAACACACATTTATCGAGCAATTCATTCTCTCCCATTGCCTCAAGTATGGCTCTAACCGGCAAACCTTTTGCCTTTTCAGTCATAAAAAAACCGCCGTTAGGCCCGCTGACTGAGCGGATGATTTTATCGTCCTTTCTGAGTGCCTGTAATATTTTCGCAGTAAATGATTGCGGTGAATCGATTGCCTTAGCAATTTCCCCAATGCCAATTTTATTTTCCTCTGTACCTTTTTGTGCAATAAATATCGTTGCCCTTAGTGCATACTCTGTTGCTTTTGAAAACATTAAAATTAATTTAAGAGGGAAAGTACATTTTTATTTAGTAACAATTTATTGTTGTGGCATCAGCCCATGTTGCAGACAACTCTTTCGATTGCTTTACCAACTTGCGATAATACCAATTGCGGATAAAATTTTACCGTTTCTATTAAGCCTGTTTTTTTTCAGCTTCCATCATTCCGTCAATATTGGTTACAAATAAAAAATAGCTTAAGCCTAACAAATAACACAAATAAGTCTCATTGCAAATGGCAGTAACTCAACAAAAAAATTATTCTTATAAAATTAAGGATAAAGTTGTCTTTAATTATTATCTTTACCGGATAAATTTTTGGAATGAGTAGCAGACTTATAAAAATTGGCTTAATAAACCAGGCCGGCGATCAGGCTTTACAGCCGAAAGAGTTTTACAGTTATTCTCTAAAAGATCGATTGCGAGGTTGGCTGTTATTTGTAAAAAAACATTCAGCCTGGCCATTACAATTTATAACTGAAATTATTTCAGGAAAATCTAAAATCAACAATATTGATGCTGATCATATACCAGTAAATGAAAAGCCACTTGTATATTCCTGCTTGGGTTGTTCGAGTGCAGCACAAATGGCCAATTACCTGGCAATACAAATGGACAGGGATGGGGTTGCTGAAATGTCGTGCATTGGAGGTGTGGGCGGAAATGTAAAAAAATTGGTACTTACAGCAACTTCAGGAAAAAATATTATTGTTATTGATGGTTGTCCGCTGGCTTGTGCAAAGGCTTGTTTTGCAAACCACAACGTTACTCCTGATTTGCATGTGGAACTAACGAGCCTTGGCGTGCGTAAAAAACAGCACGAAAATTTTGATATGCAACAGGCCAGGGAAATATCAAAACTAATACGGAAAAAAATACCGTTTCAAATGAAGCAGTCCGTTTAGTATCCTGAACAATGAAAAAGATAATATATAAATCAATAGCGGATTCTGAAACCATTAAAACCGAAGTAGTTTGCTGCCGCAGCATGTTCACAAACACAAACCGGGAAAATTTTGTGTCACCGCTTTTATCAACAGGGTTGATTTTAATGCAACAGCAAACGTTGGAGATGTTATCATAATTTCTGCAAGAATAACCCGTGCATTTAAAACGTCTCTTGAAATTTTTGTTTTGGCATTTGCCAGAACTGTATTAACTGGCAAAAGCTATTTAATTAGTGAAGTGTATTTTACTTTTGTAGCACTTGACGAAAAGGGAGAAGCAACCGAGGTAATCGCTGTTAAGCCGGTCACTGCATCTGAAAAGAAGTTTTACAATGCGGCGTTTGTAAGAAGGAAAAAAGATACGCAGTGCAGAAAAAGTACGCAATAAAATGGGCATTACCAATAGAGTAATCCTCTCTTTATTTACTGCGCAGTCAGCAAGAATCTTTTACTGTTTGGGAAAGAGATGAGCATAGTGGCGGTCTGGGACGAAAATAACTTAAACATAAAATTAGCGTCTGCGGATTTAAAACATCCTTTTAAAATGCTAATTAAAAAATATCATTGTAAACTTTTATAAGAACATCATTCAACATGTATCAATCACAACATCATACATTCCATATCCCTGTTATGGGGCTCGCTTATACCATTGACAGCCCTGTAAAAGTTGCCAGGTTTGGTATCTCATCTGTCATTTCAATTGTAGAAGACCGGCTGTTAGAAATGATGCGACAGCATTATTCCCCTTTAGCAAACTGTGGATATCTTCCCATCTCTACACATGAAACGGATTATCGGGCAAAAAGAATCACCGCCTATCTTAATCTTGTAAACTCAATTGTGCAGGCACAAGTTGAAAAACTAAGGGATACAGCTTTTGAAGCAGGCTCGGAAATTGTAAAATATTTTGAGATGCTGCCGGATGATAATAGCCTGAAACAATTATTCAGCCAAATGATGAACAGTGGCAATCAACAGGAAAAAGCAAAAATGGCATCCTACCTACGGACTCAAATACAACCAGGCAGTATTGATGTAAATATAATGACCAAGGTAGACCGTGACATTTATAACAGCAAGGGGGAGATCGTGGAAAACGGATCGGATGCCGTGACTGCATTAAAAGGTTATGCAAAAAGTAACCTAAGCAATTCTTCCGTGATTTTTTCTGCCGGTATGAATCCAAGGTTGTATAATTATCTTGAAGGCTGCAAGGAGTTTGATGTAAACGAAGATGGTAATTTCACAAAAAGGGTAATAGTAAAAGTTAGTGATTATAGATCCGCATTAATACAAGGAAAGTACCTGGCTAAAAAAGGCATTTGGGTAAGTGAGTTCCGGATTGAATCCGGATTAAACTGTGGTGGCCACGCATTTGCAACAGAAGGGCATCTACTGGGGCCGATACTTGAAGAATTTAAAACAAACAAACAGGAATTGATTGATTCAATTTTCGAAATATATAATGCTGTTCTCCGGAAAAAAAATAAGCCGTATTTTATGTACGCTCCTAAAATGATATTTTCTGTACAGGGAGGCATCGGTACACATGAAGAGAATAATTTTTTACTTAGCTATTATAAGATGAGCAGCACCGGCTGGGGAACTCCATTTTTGCTGGTACCGGAAGCAACAACGGTAGATGAAGATACCATCAACCTTTTATGCAACGCAAAAGAAAAAGATGTAATACTCAGCCGCAAGTCTCCGTTGGGTGTGCGGTTTCACTACCTTAAAGGAACCAGCTCCGACATTGAAAAATCATTGCGTATTAAAAATGAAAAACCTGGCAGCCCCTGTACCGAAAAACATTTGTCATTTAATACAGAGTTTACAAAAGAACCAATTTGTACCGCATCGCACAAGTATCAGCAACTAAAAATTGCTCAATTGCAATCACTGAATATGCCAGAAAAGGAATACCAGGTACAATTGAATGAAGTATTGGATAAAGAATGTTTGTGTATTGGGCTGAGCAATGCGGCTGCTATCAGTTATAAACAAACTTTTCTTAAAAAACTGAAAGCAGTAACGATTTGCCCGGGGCCAAATATTGCTAATTTCTCCAGGGTAGTTTCGCTGCAAACGATGGTTGACCACATTTATGGCAGGGCTGATATTATGAGTAATGCTAAACGGCCCCACATGTTTATTGCTGAATTAACATTATACATTGGTTACCTGCAAGAAAAACTGGAAGAAGGGTTTAATAGCAATCAGTTAATCAATCAAAAAAAATATTTTACAGCTTATTTTCAAAATCTAAAAAAAGGCATTTCCTATTATTTTAATTTCCCTGGCATAGCTCAAAAAACACGCAATCAGTTTACCATTGATTTAAGTAGACTCGGGCAGGAATTAGATTTACTGGGTAATCAATATCCATTTATTTTCCTGCAAACGGAACAACCGAATCTTTCATAACAATCCGTTTTTATAAAATGATAAGAGGCTATTTGCTTATTAGGTTATTGTCTGCAGTCAGTGTTGCTTAAAAGAACTGTTGTTGTACTATGTAAAAGTGACCTGTTTCAACCTGCCGAATTTTTAACGCAACCAATCAACATTATGGTAGCACCAGTCAACAGGATTAGTGCGGCAATTAATAAAAATATATTAATACCAGGAATACCAACATAGCTTAATCCCGCTACTCCCTGTACCATTAGCAAAACTTCGTTTATTACAATTCCAGCAATAAAAACAACCACGCCTGTCATTAATTTTTTTGAAACCGGTACCAGGTTAAAAGCAATAATATACCCAATGATAAAAAGGCTGGTAACAGCCAGCAATACCAGGTGCAGGTAACCAATTATAATTGGCCGAAAGCCATAAGACAACTGGCTTAGCGCCGGATGCACCGAACCAGACTGCAGTAATAATTTTATTGAAAATGCAATGGCCACCAGCAGTAAAATAATTCGCCCTGCTTTAGAGAAATTAGCAGACAGATAAAGCCGCATCCTGGTAAATTCTTTCAGCAGCAGCCACCAGCCAGCTAACTGTGCCACTACCGCAACTACTACAATGAAGTAAATAACACCTGGCATCGGCAGCCACAAAGCAGATAAGAAATACGCCGGTACACAGGCTGCACAAAATAAAAGAAATGCGGCTTTCATATTTTTAACCGAAATATTACCTGGCTCCATTTTAGCCATCAACAGCCCCATGCCTGCAAATAAAAACCAGCCATTGTATTGAAAATGCAGGTAAAAATAAATTGCAGCCAGGTACCAGTTTTGATGCACTATTTTATTGGCCATCATATAAGCAAGGCCAAATGCGCCTATAGAAGACACCACACTAAATATGAGTGAAGCCTTTATCCACCGGTTGCTGATGGCGCCTGCATTTGCTGCCGATATATCTTTCCAATACCGAACGGCAAAAAAGTAAGAAACAAAAATTGACAGGGTAGAAAAAGTAATGGAGAAGGCGCCATAACCCTGGAAAATAAAACATACCAGCATACCGTATGCCGTTATACAGTTTGCATACAAAAGCCACTGGTATTTTTTAATAATTTGCTCACCTGTTTTACTGCTTAGATGATAAATGAGCAGTACCATCAGGGTCTGCGTTATCCATCCGGCAAAAGCAAAATGCGAATGACTATGTAAAACAAATTTCTGTTGTACAAAGGGAAGATAAAAAGCAATTTTATATCGAAGCGTAACACCCAGGCAGGCAACAAAAACTAAATTTAAAAATGATATGGATAGCCACCTGCGAAGAAAATTGGTCATGAATTTTTAATCAAAATAATTGCAAACAGGATTAATGCTGTATGACTTCAATCATATCCTTACAATAAACTTTTCCTTTGGCAATGCGCAATTCTCCTTTTTCATTCATGGTACGCATAGTACGTATCACTGTTTCCACTCTTAACCCGGTCATTTCGGCAATTTGTTGCCTTGTTAGTTTTACCTGGTTGCAATCAGGGCAAATACAATTTTTTTCCGTTTTAAGTTGATTCATTAAAGCAGCAATTATTTTTTCAGGACAATGAGAGGCAAATGTTTTTATGATGGAATATTTAGACCTTAATCTTTTAGACAATAATTGGGTGAAGGCAAAATTGATGTCGTGGTTTTCTTTTATCAGTTCAATAAAGGTGGGTTTGTGTAGCCTGATCAATACGCTATCCTCTTGTGCAACGGCGTTTGCTTCATAAGGCCCATCATCAAACAGCGGGAATTCACCAAACGATTCACCGGCGTCAACCATTTTATGAATGCAGTTTTTCCCCTCCTCATCTGTATTAAACCATTTTACTTTTCCACTAACAAGTTCATAGTAAAAAGAGCAGGGCTGGCCTTCGCTAAAAATGATTTCACCTGCACTTACTTTTTTATAGGCAGCGCCCCAGGCTAGTAGTAAGTCAAAGTCAATCATATTAAAAATTTAACTGCTAAACTCTTCTTTTTATACAGCTTCATTTATGATATTGCTACATAGTTTATATGATTCTAATCATAAGCCCGGGCATCATTCACAACAATCAGCAACATTCTTCAATTAAACACCTGGTAATTTTCGCAGCCGCAGCAGCGGCATGCTTTGAAAAATTATTCATTAGCCAGATTATGACTCTACGCATAAAATGCTAATCAATCCCTCGCTAATCTTGTGAAACAAAATTTCTTCCTTAAAAAAAACACAATATGAAAAAATTGCTTTTCCCAATAATGCTGGTAATCTTTTTTGCAGCTTCCTGCGGAGAAAATAAATCTGCAGATACCAGCACCACCGATAATGCCGCAACCACAGAAGACAACAAGACGGATGAAAACCCGTCTTATGACCCAACCCGTGGTGAAGGAAAATTTACCAACGTAGAACTTGGTGCTACATTAGATGCAGCCAAAGCAGATAACGGCAAAAAAGTTTATGACGTAAAATGTGGTGCCTGTCACAAATTAACTGATGAGAAATTGGTTGGCCCGGGATGGTTGGGTGTAACCAGCCGTCACAAACCAGAATGGATTATGAATTTTATCACCAATACAGATGCCATGATCAATAAAGATCCAAAGGTGCAGGCGCAACTGGAAATATGCCTTGTGCGTATGCCCAACCAAAGCTTATCAGATGATGATGCAAGAAACCTGTTGGAATTTATGAGAAAGAATGATGGCGTAAACTAGTATGGTCAATAGTCAATGGCGTTGACTTAGCGCATTATTTTTCACGCAAAGTCGCAAAGAAATAAAATAAGTCGCTAAGAAAAAGCAAAATCAACTTTGCGCCTTTGCATCTTTTCTCTCTTTGCGTGATTTTTTTATTAAGCAAACGGCATTGATTGCCTATTGACCATTGCCCATTCATCATTACTCTTCAACAACCAATAATAAGACTAAACATAACAAACAATGAAATCAACTAAACAGTATGCATTCGCACTCGCTGCCCTTGCATTAATATGCTGCATAAATTCCTGCAAGCCAAAAAATGTGCAGTCTGCCGTAAGCGGCGATGCTGCTGCAAAAACCTATGTGGCACCCGGAAAGTATGACGAGTTCTACAACTTTGTTTCAGGAGGCTTTAGTGGCCAAATGAGCGTTTACGGATTACCAAGCGGCCGCCTGCTAAGGGTTGTGCCCGTTTTTTCCATTAATCCGGAAAATGGTTATGGCTATTCGGAGGAAACAAAACCAATGCTGAATACATCGCATGGTTTTATACCCTGGGATGACCAACATCACCTGGATCTTTCACAAACCAATGGTGAAATTGATGGCCGCTGGATATTTGCCAATGCCAATAATACCCCCCGTGTGGCAAGGGTTGATTTGACCACTTTTCATACGGCAGAAATTCTTGAACTACCCAATAGCGCAGGCAATCACTCCTCTCCTTTTATAACCGAAAATACAGAATACGTGGTGGCAGGTACCAGGTTTAGTGTACCACCAGATGATAAAAATGGAGATGTACCCATCAATACCTACAGAAAGAATTTTAAAGGCACCATCAGTTTTATCAGCGTTGACAAAACCAACGGCAACATGGATATTGCCTTTCAGTTGCAATGCCCGCCGGTAAATTTCGATTTAAGCCATGCAGGTAAAGGCGTATCGAGTGGATGGTTTTTCTTTAGTTGCTACAACACAGAACAGGCCAATACCTTACTGGAAGTAAATGC
Organism: Ferruginibacter sp.; assembly: GCA_046590675.1. Taxonomy (GTDB): domain Bacteria; phylum Bacteroidota; class Bacteroidia; order Chitinophagales; family Chitinophagaceae; genus Ferruginibacter. The sequence continues at coordinate 111,898 of JBKJUP010000023.1, forward strand.
ATCCAAGCACGACAAGGATTTTGTAATGGCTGTTAACTGGAAGATGGCAGAAGCGTTAATTAAAGCCGGTAAAGGACGCAAGCAGGCAGTAAAATATGCAAGCAACCGCTACGATGAAAAAACACATACTGCTACTTCAACAATCAAAAAAGAAGTAACCGTAATGGACGTTACAGAATTTCCCGGACTGGTTTATTTAATTCCCTGTCCCAAATCGCCACACGGCTGTGATGTAGATCCAACCGGCGAATACATTATTGGCAGTGGAAAATTGGCCGCATTAATACCTGTGTTCAGTTTTTCTAAAATACAAAAAGCAATTGCGGACAAAGCATTTGCCGGAGAGTATGATGGCATTCCTGTAATAAAATATGAAGCAGCCTTACATGGCGAAGTAAAGAAACCCGGCCTTGGCCCGTTGCATACCGAATTTGATGGCAGGGGAAATGCATACACTACCATGTTTGTATCGAGCGAAGTGGTGAAATGGAATATTCAGGATTTAAAAGTGTTGGACAGGGTACCAACTTTTTATTCACCCGGCCATTTAATGATACCCGGTGGCGATTCAAGAAAACCAAACGGAAAATATTTGGTCGCCTATAATAAAATTACCAAAGATCGTTTTTTACCAACCGGTCCCGAACTGGCGCAAAGTGCGCAATTGTTTGATATCAGTGGCGATAAAATGCAATTGATACTTGATTTCCCAACCATTGGTGAGCCGCATTATGCACAAGCTGTAGAAGCAAGCGTAATTCGTGACAGATCCGTTAAGTTTTATAAGATAGAAGAAAATACCAATGCCTTTGTATCGAAGGGAGAGGGCACCACAAAAGTAACCCGCAATGGCAACCGGGTAGATGTGTATATGACCGCAATCCGCAGTCACCTTACACCAGATAATATTGAAGGAATAAGAATGGGTGATGAAGTATATTTTCATGTTACCAATATTGAACAGGATTGGGATGTACCACATGGCTTTGCCGTAAAAGGTGCACCCACAGCCGAATTATTGGTTATGCCCGGCGAAACATCCACATTGAAATGGGTACCGGACAAAGTAGGTATTGTACCTTTTTACTGCACAGATTTCTGTAGTGCCTTGCACCAGGAAATGTCTGGTTATGCCAGGGTATCGCCGGCCGGCAGCAATGTGCCATTAACATTTAGTACCGGCACCAACATGCCAAAGGAAGATAGTACAGCACCCAATAAGTATTAGCTACGGTGGTGAAAGGTGGCCAATTTTCAAGTGCAGTGATTTTATATCCATTGCTTTATTACACATTTGCCACCTTTCGCCTTTTACTGTTATACTTTACGCAGCATAAAAATGTGCAATGCTTTTTTATGTACCCGGCAACAGAATAAGCATGAAGCATCGTTGCGTCGCATCCGATAGCTCCTATGTTTACAAAATAGTAAAAAGATCTTTGAGATAAATATTTTAAGCCAATAGATTTGATAAATAAAGTGAAAAAGGGATGAGAGTACATTCGATAGCATACA
>JBKJUP010000018.1:0-16714 GCA_046590675.1 Ferruginibacter sp.
GGAGTAGATGCAAGCTTTTTAGAAGCTTTTGATGGTTTTCCTTGCATTTGATTTCGATTTTTTTACCTGTAACTCAAATATAACAAGACCTCATGGTTGTTGAGCAAGCCCTAATTATAACTGCGATAGTAATATTCTATCTGGTTTTCACAACACGTTATTTCCTTAAGTTTAGAAAGAATATAATTTTTACGGGAGCAGTCAAAACATTTCACTCAATCATGATTTGGATCGTGCCGTTTTTTTGGATATTGCTGCTGAAAGCTTTGACAAAAACTACTCCGGGTTCTTATGAAATTGAAAAGAAAGTAGACCCCAAGCCATTTTCTGAGAGTGCTTATGGCGGAATGCATTCTTCGAATTAATTTAACCTGCATCATTAATTGTTACACCAAATTATCCCCTCCCTAAAAATGCACCGCATGAAATGAAAATTTACCCTTGCTAAACTCCACGCTGGGAGCCGGAAATTTAAATGCAGATAGTATTGTAAACAGCACTTTCAGACCTTTCTTATTGGTTTTTATTTTTGTAAGGTCAATGTCGGGAGACAAGTACCATTGGCGGTATCGTCTGATGTCGCTTCTGTCAAAAATAATGTTACCGGCATCATCTTTAGCTGTATTATCCCTGGCGCCAAACATGCCGTCTGCACCGTATCCTACGGCTACACTAAGCCAGGCTGGTAAATTACTTTCCGGAAAAAATGCTTTAAGGTTGGCACTCGCCCAGTAAGTTTGCGCATTGTAATCTTTAATAAATCTTTCGCTCAGGGTTTTGCCATATATTTTATCTGCACGGGCATTTAACAACGGATCGCCGTAATCTTTTGTATGAAATGAAAATTTTATTTTAATGCGTTGGTCATCCCAGGCAAGTTCCTGTGCTATCAATGTTCCGCTGCCAATGATGTTGGCACTAAAGTCGCCCCAGCTCCAGCCCCATTCGCTGCTAAAACCATCCAGCACTTCTATCACCGTTTGATAGGCGGCACCACTTAACCCACCATACCAGATGCGCTTTTTGCGGCTTATACCGGTCCAGCGCCAAAGTTCCATGCTGGTGCGGCTTTCAATATACGAGCCATACATGTGCCCTACTTTATCTACCTGCAGCCATTCTGCATTATCATTAAAAGTATGAAACCCGCTTTGTGGATACTGCGAATACCATTCTGAGTAAAGCCCCACCATGATTGCTGAATAACCAACAACATTTGCAATGGCCACCGTACGAACTCTTTTTTTTACCTGTTGGGGCGTCAATAAATTTACCGGTGTTATGATTACTTTTTCAGTAGCTTGTTTTGTAGTTTGTGTGGTATCCTGCGCATTGATCGTATTTGTAATGAGCAGTGTAAGGCAAATGCTGTAGATAGAGACTAAGGTAAGCTTGTGCTGCAACAACCGGTATGTACCATGCAAAGCCAATGAAGGTGATTTATATTCGGATGTTGGGTTCATAAAAAACAAATTTAAAGCTATATGCTTTAATATAAACGAAACATTTATTTTTGAGGATGTAAACAAAAAATTATGGACACAAATATTCAAAAGAAAATTGACAGTTGGCTCAATGGCAACTACGACCAACAGGTAAAGGATGAAATCATCCAACTGCAAAAAGACAATCCCGATGAACTTGCGGACGCCTTCTATAAAAACTTAGAATTTGGCACCGGAGGTTTAAGAGGTATTATGGGTATTGGTACCAATCGGATCAACAAATACACAATAGGGATAGCTACTCAAGGTTATGCCAACTATTTAAAAAAGTGTTTTGGCGACGATGTAAAGGTTGCAGTAGCCCATGATTGCCGGAACAACAGCAGGTTTTTTGCTGAAACTACGGCCAATGTATTTGCAGCCAATGGTATAAAAGTTTATTTGTTTGAGGCATTGCGTCCTACACCTGAATTAAGTTATACCATCCGTTTTTTGAAATGCCAGGGTGGGGTGGTTTGCACGGCCTCTCATAACCCAAAAGAATATAACGGATACAAAGCCTATTGGGATGATGGTGCTCAAATGGTATCGCCGCATGATACCAATACCATCCTGGAAGTTGAAAAAATTACTTCAGTAGATGATGTGAAATGGACCGGCGGTGAAGACAATATAGCATTGATTGGTAAAGAAATGGATGAAGCCTACATAAGGATGGTGGCCGGTTTAAGTGTTTATCCTGAAATCTGTAAAGAACAGCACGACCTTAAAATTGTATATACACCCATACATGGTACAGGTATTACATTGGTGCCGCAGGTACTGGAAAGATTTGGATTTGATAATGTACATATTGTTGCTGAACAAAGTGTTCCCGACGGAAATTTCCCGACGGTTGTTTATCCAAACCCGGAGGAAAAGGAAGCCATGAGCATTGGTTTAAAAAATGCCCAGGAATTAGACGCCGATATTTTATTAGGAACCGATCCTGATAGTGACCGTGTTGGTATTGGCGTAAAAAATAATGAGGGCGAATGGGTACTTGTAAATGGTAACCAAACCGCCGTGCTTGCTTTTAATTATATGATTGAGGCCAGGAAAACAAAGGGCCTGTCTCAGCCAAATGACATGGTGGTTAAAACAATTGTTACTACCGATATGATTGATACAATTGCAAAGGAAAATAATATTGCCTGCTACAACGTATTAACCGGCTTCAAATGGATAGCCGCTTTAATTAAAGAAAAAGAAGGAATAGAAAATTATATCATTGGTGGTGAAGAAAGTTTTGGCTTAATGATTGGCGACCAGTTAAGAGATAAGGATGCCGTAAGTGCGGTTGCATTATTGTGCGAAATGGCGGCCTATGAAAAGAGCAAAGGGCGCAACCTTTATTCAAAACTGATTGACCTCTATGTGCAGTACGGTTTATATAAAGAGTCATTGATCAGCATCACCAAAAAGGGAATGAACGGCGCTGCAGAAATTGCGGCCATGATGCAGGAGTACCGCGAAAATCCACCCAAAACAATTGACGGGGTACCTTTAGCAGAATTATTGGATTACGACCTGCAGGTAGGTAAAAACATGCAGACCGGCGAAACCTGGAAGATCGATCTTCCAAAAAGCAATGTGTTGCAATTTGCCCTAAGCGATGGCACCAAAATATCTGCCCGTCCCAGTGGAACGGAACCTAAAATAAAATTTTATTTTAGCACCAACGAAAAGCTGGACAAGGCAGAAAATTTTGAAGCAGTTGCTAAAAAATGCGACGATAAAATAGAAAGAATGGCGGTAGAGATGAAATTGAAATAAAATAAAAACTGCATTGGATTTTTTTTGAGCCAGGCAATCTTTATTATTTTGAATATTGAATGTTGAATGATAAATGAAATACAGTCTGCCTTATTAAAGTTTTTATTGGCCCGGCACTTGTATTTCAATTAAGCTTCATTGGCGTCGCACATTTCAACTGCAACGCCGTGAGGAACAAAAGACAGTTGATAACTTAAAGTTGGAATAAATAAAAAATGTCGGGATTATACTCCTGACATTTTTTATATTGCATAAGTAAAGCATTTACCCGTTTTGCCCACCCTGCATTATGAGAAGTTTAGTACTGTTTCTATTGATGATTCATTCGGTTTTTGCTATCGCCCAGCAAAATTCTCCGGATCATCTTCAGCAAAAATCCCAAATACTTCGCCGGTTTTTAGAACAAAACCATTACCTGCCGCTGCAATGGAATGATGCCGGTTCCCAACTTTTATACAATCGCTGGATGCAAACCATCGATGGCGATAAGCTGATATTTACCCAAACAGACATTGCACAATTGCAACCTTTCAGTACCAGGCTCGATGAAGAAATGATGGGAAAGGAATGGAAGTTTTACGATAAATGCATTCAGTTATATGGAGCTGGTTTAGTAAGGTGTAAAAAAAACATCGGCGATATATTGTCAAAGCCACTGGACTTTTCAAAAGCGGATAGTTTAAACTGGCCATTGAAAAACTACACAGCAAATGATGCTGAAAATTTGCAGGTATGGAGCCAGTATTTAAAATGGAAAGTGTTGCATGTTATCACCGATAAAGTAATGGATTCCATTACAGGAAATGTGAGCAAAACCAGGCAACCCGCTAATTTCGCCGGCCTGGAGAAAGTTGCCAGGGAGCAGGTGAAAAAGCAGGAATTAATATCAATTGAAAATAGAATAGCCGAATTAGCGCCTCCCGGTAAAGATATGCAGGACGATTACCTGGATGCCATTACCTGGTGTTATGATCCGCATACAGAATATATGAATGCGGATAAAAAAACAGACTTTGATACGGAAATGAGTGGCCTTGAATTTTCTACTGGTTTTGAAATGGATGAAAATGATAAAGGCGAATGGGAAATAACCTACCTGGTTCCGGGCGGGCCTGCCTGGCGCAATGGCGATCTGCATAAAGGTGATGTGATATTGAAAATAAAGGCAGGTGATAAATCAACATTGGTGTTGGCAGACGCTACAATGCAGCAAATGAATGAAGTGTTTGCAGGCAGCAGCACTGAGAAAATCACCATTACAGTCCGCACTCAAAGCGGCATTCAAAAAACAGCCGTACTTACCAAAGAAAAGGTAGCCAATGAAGATGGTCTTGTAAAAAGTTACATCTTAAATGGTGATAAGAAAATTGGCTACATCACCTTGCCCGGTTTTTATGTAAAAGAAGGAGATGAAGATAATACGAATGGCTGCTCAAACGATGTTGCCAAAGAAATTGTAAAACTAAAAAAGGATTCTATTGCGGGGCTGGTATTGGACCTCCGCTACAATGGTGGCGGATCTTTGGGAGAGGCGCTGGAGCTGGCAGGGATCTTTATAAATGAAGGTTCCATTACCTCTACAAAAGATCCAGCCGGTAAAGTTCATTTTTTAAAAGATCCAAACAGGGGTACTATTTACGACGGGCCTTTGTTGGTAATGGTAAATACCATGAGTGCATCTGCTTCTGAATTAGTGTCGGCTGTGTTGCAGGATTATCATCGTGCATTAATTGTTGGTAGTACCACTTATGGCAAAGGCACTGCTCAGGTTATTTTACCTATGGATACTACCGGTAAGTTTTCAAAAACGGATAAATATGACAGCTATGTAAAAGTAACCGATGCAAAATTTTACCGGGTAGATGGTACCACTACCCAATGGAAAGGTGTGGTGCCCGATATTGAATTACCCGATATTTATGCACTGGACAAATACCGGGAGAAATCAAATGCTTCTGCTTTGCAACCCGATCAATCGAAGGTGGCCATTTATCATGCACTGCCAGCCATTCCGGTTGAAGCATTAAAGCTGGAAAGTGGTAAACGGGTAAATGCTGATCATAATTTTAAAATAATAAGCAATTTTGCTGCGTGGTATAAATCCATGGATGAACCAAGAATCATTCCTTTGCAATGGGCATCTTATACAAACTATTATCAAAAAATTACGGATATGTATGCTACCATTGAAAATGAAAAGGATGTTGCGAAAAAGGTTTTTAAAGCCACCAGCAACAGTTTAGACAGGCAGCGGGAACCATGGCTAACAGTACAAAGCAAAATGGTAAATGAAATCAATATAAAAAGAATTGAAAAAGATGACTACATCAACGAGTCCTTTAAAATAATGCAGGACTGGCTTAAATAAATTTATCTGTTAACGTTAACCTTTCAACCTACTTAAAAATTATGAAACAATTTTCTACTTTAATTATTTGCCTGCTTACTTTTTTATGTACTAACACAATGGCGCAGAATTTTGATGATGCAGGCGAATACATGGGTTTCATCGGAAAGCAACATCAAACCATTGCCAAAAGATTTCTTGCTTACAACAGCGCATCATCTCATGGTAAAAAGGAAAAGAAAATAGAAAGCCTGAAATCGAAATTATTGGATGAGATACAGGACAGCAGGATGAACATCAGCGGAATGCCGGCCTTTAAAACGGATAAATCGTACCGTGACTCAGCGGTGTCTTTTATGAAATTATATTACAATGCATTAAATGAAGATTATAGCAAAATTGTAAACATGGAAGAAATTGCTGAGCAATCGTACGACCTGATGGAAGCCTACATGATGGCAAAGGAAATGGTTGATAAAAAAATGGATGATGCCAGTGCTGCACTTTCGGTTGAGGAAAAAAAGTTTGCAGAAGCGCACAATGTAAAACTAATCAGTTCTTCAGACGAGATTCAGGATATGATGAAAAAGGTAAATGAAACCGGTGCCTATTACAGCCCGGTTTATTTAATCTTCTTTAAAAGTTTTAAACAGGAAGTGTACCTGGTAGAAGCCATCAAAAAAAAGAATATCAATGCCATTGAACAAAGTAGAAACAGTTTGTTGCAGTTTTCAAATGAAGGTCTTGCAAAATTAGCCGGCATAGCTTCTTTTCATGGCGACAATTCGCTGGTATTAAATTGTAAAAAACTGCTGGAGTTTTATGTAAAAGAGGCGCAGGAGAAAGTTCCGGCTATTTCTGATTACTTGTTAAAGCAGGAGTCTTTTGATAAATTAGATAAAGAGTTTGAAAAAAAATCGGATCACAGCAAAGAAGAGGTTAACAATTATAACAAGGCAGTTAAAGAGGTAAACAATGCAGTAAATGTGTATAATTCAAATAACAATATGCTTAACCAAAACAGGGATAATCTCACCAACGGCTGGAATAACGCAGTGGATGCATTCTTTGATAACCACATGCCAACCTATAATTAACAAATAAATTTTAGGCGGCATTTTACGGATGCATTCAAAGAGCCACATCCGGATCTATAGGGTTTTAAATGCATCCCATTTTACTCCGTACAATTTTTTATCTTGCAAGCAGGTTTATTTAACCGCCAATAACATACACCAAAAATAACACCCCATTATTTTCAATAACCAATATCATCCTCAAATAAAATCGCTTTTAAAACATGCAAATGTTTTTACAAAGGAGCCAGGGCAACTATGAGAAAGTACGAAGACACATATCGCCATAAGGGCCTTAGAAAAAAGTTAATGGACATTTTACGGGAAAAAGGCATAACCGATGAAACTGTGCTGGAAGCCATGAACAGCATTCCAAGACATTTTTTCCTGGACAGTGCATTTGATGAGATTGCTTACGAAGACAGGGCGTTTCCTATCAGCCAGGGACAAACGATTTCGCAGCCGTACACCGTGGCTTACCAAACGCAGTTGTTGCAGATAAAGCCTTTTGATAAGATTTTAGAAATTGGTACCGGCAGCATTTACCAGGCAACAGTGCTTGCAGAAATGGGCGCAAAAGTATTTACAATAGAACGACAGAAGCAACTGTTTGAAAAGACGAAGCAATACATTTTTAAAAGTAAATATCCCCACCTCAAATTCTTTTTTGGTGATGGGTATGAGGGGCTGCCAACTTATGCACCTTTTGATAAAGTCATCATTACCGCAGCAGCGCCATTTATTCCGCCTAAATTAATTGGTCAAATGAAGGTAGGTGGCAAAATGATTATACCGGTAGATGAAGGCGCCCTGCAGCGTATGTTGCGCATTACAAAAAATGCAGATGGTTCTACAAGCGAAGAAACATTTCAAAATTTTTCTTTTGTACCCATGCTTACCGGCAGGAACGGATAACTGAGGTTGTATCTATTGATTCCAGGCAAAAAAAATAATGTAAAAAATTACTATTAAAGTAAAGAGTAATGAAATTGTTTTCAAGGATAGCTTTTATTTTCAACCTTAGCTTTATTGCTTTTGTTATTCTCCAATACATTGAGATCAATAAGAAAAAAACTAATTCAACAGACAATGTTATTCCGCTGCCTTACATAACAGGTTTGCTTGTTATTATGGGGCAGCTTGCCCTGTTTATCAATTTAATATTTTGTTTGCTGGTGGTAATTTTAATGCTGGCAAAAAGAATGAAACAAATTCCCCAATGGCTTGTTATCAGTAACTTCATACTGTTATTCATCCAACTTTTTTACTTCTTTATTTAGCAAAAAAATGATACATAATATTTTAAAAGACAAGTCCACAAAACTGTTTATAATTTTCACCGCCTTCTTTGTTGCCAATGCTTTAATTGCAGAATGTATAGGTGGTAAAATTTTTTCGCTCGAAAAAGTTTTTGGAATGGCTCCTGCTAATTTTACATTATTTGGTCAAAAAGGATTATCGTTTAACCTTACCTGTGGGGTGTTACTATGGCCGCTGGAATTTGTTATGACAGATATCGTTAATGAATATTATGGCCCCCGTGCAGTAAGAAGAATTTCTTATACGGCTGTTGCGCTCATTACTTATGGCTTTCTTATGTTTTACCTTGCCATGTCGGTACCTCCTGCAGATTTTTGGTATGGAACGGGCGTGCAGGACGGCATTCCGGATATGAGTAAAGCTTTCAACGGCGTTTTTGGACAAGGCATGTGGATTATTGTGGGAAGCCTTGTTGCATTTTTAGTGAGCCAGATTGTTGATGTGACAGTATTTCACAAAATAAAAAAATACACAGGCGAAAAAAAGATCTGGCTTCGTGCAACCGGCTCCACACTTGTATCTCAACTGGTTGATAGTTTTATAGTTTTGTTTATAGCTTTTAAAATTGGCAAAGACTGGAGCTGGCAATTGGTACTGGTAATTTGCCTTGTTAACTATGCCTATAAATTCACAATGGCAATTGTATTAACGCCTTTGATATATTTTGTGGAAAAGAGAATTGAAAAATATGTTGGTCACGAAACTGCCCGTCAAATGAAGCAGGCAGCAATGGGTAATACGGTTGAATAAATTAAATCTCCACCCATGTATGGTCAGCAAGCAATTTTACCGGAGCCACAAATTTTTTATAAGGCCCGGCTCCACCTCCATATTCTTTTGAACTGATTAGGGATAGCACATGGGTTTCGTCGGCCCTTTCATATAAATAATAGGTATGCCCAATCACCGGAACAAAACTTATTTTGGCTCCATAAATTATCATACTCAATTCTTTGCGCATTTGAATTTCCTGCGCCTGGATGGCTAACAGTTCTATTTGTTTTCTAATTTGGTCGAGCTGCATATTTGTTTGCTCTTCCATAGCAGTTAAAGCCTTGTGGCGAATTACACCTTCTTCCGTAGCCTTAATAACAGCACCGCTTACAGAGGTGGAATAAGGCATTACACTCAGTTGCTTATGGTAAATTTCTGTATTGGCATAAGCAAGCCCTTCAGGCGTAAAACCATTTTGTGTTATTTTTAAATAGCCATTCGGTTGCAACTCGTTTTGCACGGTGAGGACCACATGGGTATTTTTCAAAAAAATTACTTCAAAATTGAGTGCATCTATAAATACTGCTTTTACCGTATCTGCCAGCTCATCGTCAACAAGTGTAATTTCTTCACCATCGGCGTTCAGCATAAAGTCTGATGCAAAGGCCTGGTTTTCCAGTGTTACCCAGTTCATGTGGATGGCCAATTCTCTTTTATTATCGGTGGCCACAATTTTGTAAATGCCGGATTTTGGTCTGTTGCCAAATTCATAGGAGCCCTTTTCCGGGAAGAGTTGCCAGGATGCAATAAAATTGTAAGCCTTTATCATAATGGTGCAAAATAAATTTAAATAGGTGCCATTGCAAAATGTAGATAATGTTACAATTGGTTATCCTGTATTGTTTAAATCCCCGTTCTGTAATTATGTAGAAAACATACATGAACAACTGCTATCGGCCTTTTTGAGGGCTTGAATTTTATTTTTCCTAATTTATAAACTGCTAATTGCTACTGGCCGTTGGCTTTCAAAAGACTGTTACATTTACATTGCAGTATTTTTACGAAGTTTAATAACTTTAATAATAAAAATTCAAAATAATCTATGTTAAAACAAGCTATAACGGTTGTGCTCTTTACGCTTGTAGTATTATTTTATTTTGATACTTCTCAATTGTTTGCCCAGGATAGAAGTGGAGAAAGGGATACTTTTTTTTTAAATAAGAAAAAGGGATTGTTGGGTAAACTTGGCAACAGTATTAGCAGGGGAGATCCTTCAACAGAGCTGGTTGAAACTGCCAATCCTTTTTTGCCGTATGCCGGTAGATCCGTTAGGCTTATCAGGGTCCTTAGTCTTGGTTTTGAAAGAAATATTTACGACACCACCAATTTTGACAATAGCTTCGGCGTCATCATTGCCAATGCCATTCATAAAAACACCAAGGAAAAGATTATCCGAAACAATCTTTTTTTTAAAGCTGGGAGTGTAATCAATCCATACCTGTTGGCAGATAATGAGCGGCATTTAAGGGATCTTACCTATATACAGGACGCACGTATTATGATTGAACCGGTTATAGGCAGTACCGACCTGGTAGATGTGATCGTAATTACAAAAGATGTATTTTCTATTGGCGGAAATGCCAGTTTAAATGGCGTGGAAAAATTTCAATTGGCTTTAAGGGAGGAAAATGCGGGGGGGAGTGGGTCCAAAGTTGAACTGAGTACGTTTTATGACAAATTCAGAAATCCAAAATTTGGATACGGTACGGAGATCATCAAAAGAAATATTGAGGGTTCGTTTATTGATCTAAAAATGGGCTATCAAAATTACAGGAACGCCTTCAACAGCGGTCGCCAGGAAGAAACTTATTGGTATGCTAATTTCGAAAGACCTTTGGTGTCGGTTTACATACCGTGGATTGGTGGGGCAGATCTTTCAGTTAATCAAACAAGCAATGTTTATCTTACAGATTCACTTTATAAAAGCGATTTTCAATATCGGTTTTATAATGTGGATGCATGGTTTGGATACAACTTTGGCAGTAATAAAATTGTGACACAACTTAATTCGAATCCACTGCGAAAGTTGATTACCATGCGGGGCTTCAAGTTAAAATTTGATCAGCAGCCTGGCAAAAATCAAAATACGTACGACTACAATTACGCAGATATTTCAGGCGTTTTAATGGCGTTTAATTTATTTAAACAAAAGCTTTACCGTACCAATTTTATTTATGGTTTTGGTAGAAGTGAAGATGTGCCCGAGGGATTTAGTGCCTCCGTAATAGGTGGGCTTACAGAGAAAAATAAAAAATCCCGTTCCTATTATGGGGTTGATTTATTACATACGCATTTTAATAAGGAAGGCTTTTTTACTACTTATACTTTTAGATTGGGTGGGTTTGCTTACAAAAGTAAATGGGAGGATATAGATTTCTTATTAAACATTGAGCATTTTACCCAATTGAGAAGGCTTAGCCACAACTGGTTAAACCGTAATTTTTACAGCCTTGGGTTTACAAAACAAATAAATCCTGAATTAAATTCCCCACTCGTTTTGAGAAGCCAGTTTGGTATTCCATACCATCAAAACGGCGATATTAAAGCAGACTTCAGGGGAACGATGAGAGGAGAAACGGTCTTTTTTAACATGAAAAAATATTGGGGATTTCGCATTGCGCCTTTTCTTTTTGGCGATTTAAGTTTACTAACACCTTATAATCTTCCTTTTAATAAAAGTGACTTATACAGTGCATTTGGTGCAGGCATCCGTACAAGGAATGAGAACCTGGTTTTTGGCACCATCGAATTAAGAAGTTATTATTTTCCCCGCCCGGTGCCGGGTATGAAAGGGTTTAAAATTGAAATTAGTTCTAACCTCAGGTTTAAATACAGTAATACATTTATTAGAAAACCGGATTTTATCTTACCCAATTAGCAGGGAATTTACATCGAAAACTTAGTGTAACTGTTGGTACAAAAAATTAGTCCTTCCGTAGAAACGGGAGGACTTTAACGATTGCTTGCTATATGAAATTCTTAAGTTATTTTTGCACAGAATCTATCTATAAATTCCACAATTTTTTGATGTCTGATTAACGTTTGCCAGCGTTATATGATCTGATTGCTCGTTGTTCTTACACAAAAGTAAGCAGAGCAATAACATGTATATAATCAACTTATAACGTTTTTAATTACGTTGAAGTTGAGTTTAAAAAACGAAATGCCTTATGGCATTATGTTGTAGAAAAAAATATTAATGATGTCCACCCGTTTTACCGATACATTGTTTCATTTGATCAAAACACTGGAAAAGGCTGAAAAAAGAAACTTTAAGTTATTTATTAAGAGAAGTTCAGGCAATGAAGATTTAAAAATTATTGAATTATTCGATGCACTGGATAAGCTTACCGAGTATGATGAAACCGTTTTACTTAAAAAGCTTTCCTCGATAAAGAAGCCACAGCTATCCAACACAAAAGTTCATTTGTACAAACAATTACTTGCAAGTCTGCGCATATTAAAAAGTGCAGATAGTATAGATATGCAATTAAATGAACAGTTAGACCATGCAAGAATTTTATACAATAAAGGACTGTTTTTGCAAAGCCTTAAAATTCTTGAGAAGCTAAAAGAAACTGCCAGGCACCACAATAAATACAACTTTTTAACGCAGGTAGTATCATGGGAAAAGAAAATTGAAACCTTGCATATTAACAGAAGTATGCAGGACAGGGGAGAGCAACTGTCGGCCGAAGCACTTGAAGTAAATGTAAAGGTTGATATGGTTGCAAAGCTTTCGAACCTTGCTATCCGTTTATACAGTTTTTATATTAAGAACGGCCATGCCCGGAATGAAAAAGACGAATCTGGCGTAAAGAATTTTCTCCAGAAAAATCTTCCTGAAAATGCACACCTGCAAACAGGGTTTTATGAAAGGCTTTACCTGTATCAGAGTTATTGCTGGTATGCGTTTATACGACAGGACTTTTTGATGTATTACCGGTATGCACAAAAATGGATAGACATATTTCATGAGCAGCCGCTTATGATAAAAGTTGAAACCGGCTATTACATAAAAGGATTGCACAATTTGCTGAATGCTCATTTTGATTTAAGAAATTACCAGAAATTTGAAATTGATCTTCAAAGGTTCATAAAATTTGCAAAAACACCACTGGCAAACCAACACGATAATCATCGTATCCAAAGTTTTATATACATCAATAGCGCTAAAATTAATCAGCATTTTATGCTCGGCAGTTTTGCCGAAGGATTAAAAGAGGTACCTGCGTTGGAAGAAAAACTTACTGAATATGCCTTGTATTTGGATAATCACAGATTATTGGTTTTTAATTATAAGATAGCGTCTTTATATTTTGGTAGTGGCAATTTTGATGTTTGTATAGATTATTTACAAAAGATCATAAATGGGAATCCGGATATGCGGAACGATTTACAATGTTACGCCCGGTTAATGCATTTGATGGCACACTATGAATTGGGCAATTTTGAAATTATTGATTCTCTTATAAAATCCGTTTACCGGTTTATGGCAAAGCTGGAAAATCTTACAGTTGTGGAAGAAGAAATGTTCAAATTTTTACGCAATTCCTTTCGTGTACACAGGCAAAAGGTTAAGCCTGAGTTAGAGAAATTTCTTCATACCGTAAAAAAGCTTGAAAAGAACCGGTTTCAGACACGTTCATTTGCTTACCTCGATATAATCTCCTGGCTGGAGAGTAAGGTGTTGGAAATACCAATGAGCAAGGTTATCAATGAAAAATACCTTGCCGGCAAACCGCGATATTACTAACAAGCTTTACCTCAAATATCCGATGGTTACGATCGGTTTAACATTTAGCCAAACAATTATATTTGCACAAATATTTTTATGAAAATACCGGCATTATTCCTTTGCGCATTTCCTTTTATTTGCTTTTCCCAGTCGGTAGATTTACAGATAAATAAGGCCGAAACTGAACTTGCGGCCATCAATGAAAAAGAGGATAGCCTGCTATTAAAAATAGAAGATTTAAAATTTGTAAAACTTCATGATGATTTAGCAACCACGGGTTTGCCTAAGCTTGCAGATAAAGAAACAACCGTCTATCATACAGCATACGCACTCGTTTATTCAGAAGAAAACGAGCAGGCTAAATGGGTGGCACATATTGTATTACCCGATGTTAAACGAGGCAATGAGGGCCGTTCCAACGATTTTAGGCCAGACTCTTTAATTACATCGGGCTCCGCAGTAGAAGCTGATTATTTTTTGCGCCTGGTACAACCGGATAGCAGTATTAAGTATGATGGGTTTGGGTTTGATCGGGGACATCTTGCACCTTCTGCCGATTTCAGGTATTCAAAAAAGGCTTTGTCGGAAAGTTACCTGTATTCCAACATGTCGCCCCAGGTGGCACAATTAAACCGTGGTAAATGGGCTGAGTTGGAAGATGTGATCAGGCAATATGTGATACGCAATAATATACAGGTATATGTGGTAAGTGGTGGAGTGTTAAAACCAGGATTGAAAAAAATAGAGCGTGGAGCCAATAAAGTAAGTATTCCGGAATATTATTATAAAGTGGCACTTGACCTTGTAAACAAACGGGCTATTGGTTTTATTATGCCAAATAAGGCTTGCGAATACCCGGTTATGAATTACGCTTGTAGTATCGACAGTGTTGAATCTGTAATTGGCATCGACTTTTTTCCGGCAATGGAAGACAATGAAGAACAAAAAATTGAAAGCAGTTTTGATGTGAGTAAATGGCTTGGTGAACGTGAGCAGGGAGATGTGTTGCCACTTAAGGCGCAGGACCTGCCACGAAATACATTTAATACGGTACAGGCCCAATACTATGTAGGTAAAAACGATCCGATAAAGGTATGTGGCACGGTGGTAAGCACAAAATTATCATCTAAGGGAAATATCTTTATTAATCTCGATAAAAAATTCCCCAATCAACTATTCACAGTTTCTATATTTAAGGACAACGTTCCAAATTTTAGCTATAATCCAGATACTTTTTTAGCTGGGAAAACAATATGTGTTACAGGAAAGGTTACTAATTTTAATGGAACGCCTACCATGAATATTACCAATGAAAAGGCAATTACAATTGAAGATGAAGAGGAGTTTTAGGATTGCCTCCAAAGCTTGCATTAATAGACATTTGTATCGTTTTGAATAAGCTTTTTTTTCTTTACTTACTCCATGCATGAGTTTAAATTGTAAAGGTTGCTTAGTTCCTTCAGCGTGTAAAGTCAACCACAGGCTACTATGTTTCAAAATTGCATAAAAGTTTGGTTTATAGAAAACTATTAGTACATTTAGGTTACCAAAGAATAAAATCATTCGCATATTGCGTTGTATCGCAATTGATTTTCCTAAGTCCAATATTTTCGAATTTCCCCATAATTATTCCAATCCTCTGAGAATTTTTTTAACGTCCATTTTCAATGGATTGCTTCTATTAAATTATCTCTAATTAAATTTTTATGGAAAAAAAATCTACACCCACAAGCCTCATCAGGTATTTATTCTTGTTAACATTCTTTACGATTACACTGAGTGTGGTCACGGTTTCATTAAAAGCGCAAAATGCATTTTGTCCAAATGAAACTCCTCTATGGATTGAAACTTTCGGAGCCGGAACTGGGCCTTCCAGCAGTCCAGATATTAATCCGGCGGCGCTTACATACCAGCCAACAGGAAATCTTCAAAATGAAGGTGTTTATCGCATTGTTGATATAACGGCTCAAAAGCCTGAATGGCATTGGTCCAGAGATCATACGGGAGACTTACACGGAAAAATGCTCGTTGCAAACGGAAACGGCAATACTTTTTATACGCATGTTGTGAATAGTGTTAACGGTTTTCAAGACGGTGACTATGCAGCCAGTCTGTATTTAATGAACGTCAATAAATTGGGCACATGTGGTGCAAATGCATTATTGCCAGTTATATCATTTACAGTGGAATTCGAGGATGCCAACGGTAACTGGGTTCCTCTTGCTGGTTCACCGGTAACTACACCACCAGTTGCTCAAACTGCCACTCCGGTATGGAATAGACTGGGTGGACTATTTACGTTGCCAATAACCGTCAACTTTACTGTTCATAACATACGCATAACGCTACAGGATGGTATTGTTGGTGGATGTGGAAATGACTATGCACTGGATGATATTAAGTTTTCTACCTGTCCTGCAGGTGGACCAACCCCAGTTGAATTTTTGGGTATTTCAGCTAAACAAAAAGGAAATAGGGTGATTATTGATTGGAGCACTGCATCGGAATTCAATAATAAGTATTTTGACGTTGAAAAAAGTTCAGATGGAGGATTAAACTGGAACCTGGTTGCGAGTGCAAAGTCTAATGGAAATAGTTCCACAAAAAAGAGCTACCAGGCTACTGATATACGTCCTGTTGCTGGTTATAATTACTACCGCGTTAAACAAGTTGATTTGGATGGTAAGTATAAATATTCAACGACCGTAAATGTGAAACTACAAGTTGATAAATCCAACGCTATAGTTGTTGCTAATCCATTCTTTAGCAGTATTCCTGTTGTGTTCCTGAGCAAATCTAACCAAACAGTTAAATTAACCTTGTTCGACATCACAGGTAAACAAGTGGCAACAGATACATGGGTTGTTCCAAAAGGTAACAGCAATAAAACTTTCACAGATGTTGGAAATCTTCAACGTGGAATGTACATATTAAACATCAGGGACGAAAATGGTGAAGTGATATACAATGGCAAGTTGATTAAGCAATAATATTATCAATAAAAGACACATGAACGAATAAGGGGGCTATATGGCCCCTTTATTCGTTTAGCGAAATTGACGAAATTTTTAAACATTTTTCAGTTAACCCATCTTGCAGCTATGAATCGCTAAATTGAGCAACAGCCTGCGTTTCATTTTTTATAAGTGGCGGTTTGTGTACTACAAATTTGAGTTGCTTAAAGGGTTTTGATTTTTGT
>JBKJUP010000012.1:0-72007 GCA_046590675.1 Ferruginibacter sp.
TCTGTATCGGCTAAATTTGTTCTTAAAAAATAAACACCCATTTTTTCATTAGCTTCCCGGGCTTTTACCACATCCTTTTGCCAGTAAATGTTTTTTACTATTTTGGTAGCTGTGTCAGTATCAACGGTGATGGTGTACAGATGATGGACGGACGGATACTTTTGTTTGGCCCTGCCAATTCTTTGCTGCACTTTATCTAATTTTTTATGCCCCTTGGTTTGCTTAAACTTTGTTTTATTAAATTTAATTGTTCTTCATAACCCTGCTCCAACCTGTTTTTAATGCCTTGCTCTTTCATTGCTTTGGCTGGACTTTCTACCTTCAAAAAACTGTCTGTATATTTTTCACTTTGCACCAATGACAGTCTTATTATTTTTTTAGATTTAGTGAGTAAATAGGTTTCTTTGCCTTGCTTCACTGGCTGGTAGTCTTTTATTTTCGCCCTGCTCACCACCATATATTTGTATCCCTGGCCGGTTAAAGTGGCTAAGTTTTTTTCGGTGGCGATGCCTGCATCCATTACCACTATTGGCTTCGCTGCTGTACTGGTGTTGCTGCTTAGTTTTTCTATGAGTGTTTTAATGTCTGTTGTGTCTGCATAGTTCCCTTCGTGGATAGCCGAATATTTGATGAAGCCTTCTATGTTGATCACCATTGCTAATACAACCAATTTGGCATCGCTGCGCTTTTCCTTACTGCGGCCATATTTTGCTAATTGGCTATTGCGCTTATTGCCTTCAAAATAAGTATTGGTAAGGTCGTACAGCATTATTCTATCCTGCAGATCAAAGAGTTCATTGGTAGTGGTAGATAAATGTTTTTCGATGGTTGCTTTGTGTTCATATAAATCAAAAGCACTTTTGTAAAGTTTGTCTTTGGTAATTTTATTTACATCATAACCTGTAATATCGCAGACTGCCGAATTCTCTTTTATCCATTTGCTGGTTGCCAGTTCCGAGCCTGGATATACTGCCCTGCTGATCACTTGTGTCATGGCTAATTGCACCCTTTCTTCACTCCAGCCAAGATTTTCAAATAGCTCAGTAAGTTTTAGTTGATACCACGTGTTGGCACATATCCATTCTGCACCTATCTCTTTGGCTTCTTTATGTTTTATGGTGTTAACTTTTACCAACCGGTGTTTTTCTTCCATCGTTTTACGGTCGATGGTTTTGTTTGCAATCATCTCCTTCCAAAACCTATTTACCCATTCCACTACCTGATCATCTTTTTCTTCAAAAAGCGCTAATTCGTTTTTATATCTTTCATTTAGAAGCTCAACTACTTTGTCTTTTTGGGCGCTGGTAGCATCTGTCCAAAAGCCAATATTTAAAAGCGTCTTATGGCAAACCTTATCGAATTCGTTACGATAACTTTCTACCAGGCGGTAGTAAGCAGCTATATCTCTGATGGCGGGATTGTGTCTGAATGAAGCTTTTAAATACATTGGCCACAAAACTAAAAATAGTTGTTGGCCTACGAACACCCCCCTGTGTACTACAAACCATTCTAAACAATAAAACCCTTTACCAGTAAGGATTTAAGAATCTAAAAACTAAAATAACCATGAAAAATAGTAGTTTTAGCTGCAATGTGGGTTAAATAAATAGCTCCCTGTGATACAGCCGTAAAGCGGGAAAGTACACCTTCCAGCAGGCTTCTTAACTGCCTGAACGAACCAGAAAGAAAAGTTAAACTGCCGATTGAGAGATTTCCTGAAATAGTTTTTGTAATGATAAATATGTATGCCCCGTAATATCCCAAACTGCCAAGGATAGCGAATACAGTACCCCATAAAGAACATTTTATGATAAGTGGTTTATTGGCATTGAAAAATTTATTGGAAAGATGGCGGAAACGATCAGTTAAAAAAGAAGACAGGTTGAAAATCTTTACTTCCTTGGCTGTCTCATCACTGGCACCTATGAAACGAATATAATCCAACTCTCTTCGTTCGGGTGTCTGGCTGTGGGATAGTATATAATCTTTATCATTAAAATAAGACTCTGCTATGAACGCCGGTATAACAGCAATTAAAAGAAGCAACAGCAGCCAGGGATTAAAAATTATAATACCTGCTAAAAACCCCATCGTAATTAAATCCTGCACCTGGCTCAATATCTGCGAAGTAAGATGGTACGGCCTACTGTTTGCTGACGTGCTCTTTCCAGTTTATCATAAAATTCAGAATCTTCAAACTGGTCAAGATATAAAATTGCAGCATGCTGCATAATCTTTACAGAGGTATAATTAGAAAACAAATCACTTAATAAACTATCAACCAACAGCGTTAAACGACTTAATCCATCCGAAAGAATGGCAAGGCCAAATTCAACAGCTATTAACGTCCACAAATAAGTATGTGAAACATTTGGTGAACCCTGGCTTAGTAGAACAACTTGGTCAATAATTAATTTACCCACAAATAAAATAGCCAATGGTAATGCTGAGCGAACAAGGCGTAATAATGCAGATGTAATTGTAAGCCGGGGACTTGTTTGCCGTACCAATTTAAAAAAAGCTGGAAGGTTTTTTTAAGCCGAAAACCTCATCCTTTAACGTAACTTTTGACATGTCATTCTATTTATTGTAACCGGTATTAAACAATTATAAAGTTACTTATCCTCAATCTTCACCTTTAGTAATTTTATGGAATTAATAAATACCAATGTATCGGGGAGTAAATGGATAGCCGCAGCCTGAACTGGCCCAAGTATCCGCAATAAAACAAGTATAATTCCTGTTATATGCACCACACCAACACCAACAATAATATTTTCTTTAATCGTACGAAATGCCCTTTTACTGATAGCCCTCGCTCTTGCGATTTTCTCTAATTTATCCTGCATCAAAACAATGTCCGCTGCTTCCATTGCCGCCTCAGTACCAACAGCACCCATCGCAATACCAATGTTTGCCTGAACCAAGGCAGGTGCATCATTGATGCCATCACCCACCATTGCCACTTTTGAGCCATCTTTTTGTAAATCTTTAATGATATTGATTTTATCCTCGGGTAATAAATTCGCCCTGAAATCAGTAATACCAATTTGCTCTGAAACGTGTTTGGCAGTCTCCGGATTATCACCCGTGAGCATTACAATGTTTTTAATCCCACTGTTTTTTAATCCCACAATCATATCTTTAGCTCCTTCCCTTATTGCATCGGAGATATAAAAAATACCTGCTAATTTATTGTTTGCAGCAAGGTAAACAGCCGTATCTGTTTGATTAGTTTGTGATGTTGAAAGGGATATTTTATTTTCCTCCATAAAAGCTTTGTTACCTAATAAAATGGATTTTCCTTCAACTTTTGCTTTAACTCCACGCCCTTTTATTACCTCAAAATCTTCGGGTTCTGTATAAGATAATTTTAGGTTATCAGCATAGCTTAATATTGCTTTGGCAAGCGGATGATTGGAACGCCTGTCTACTGCTGCGGCAAGTTGCACTAATTGATTTTCATTAAATACATTATCAACTATCTCTACTTTGTTTACTGTGGGGCTTCCTACCGTTAATGTACCTGTTTTATCGAATACAATTGTGGTAACTTTTGCAAGTTCTTCTAAAAACAAACCTCCTTTTATAAGGATACCCTCTCTTGCGGCACGGGCAATTGCTGCAATAGTAACCAATGGTGTTGCTAAACCAAGTTCGGCAGGCGAAGTAAAAATCAGCAATGCAATTACCAATTTTATATCACGGGTATAAAAATATACAGCACCTACAAAAATGAATACAATTGGAATAAGCCAGGTAGCTACTTTATCAGTAAATTTTTCAATGGGAGCCTGTTGGCTTTCAGCTTCTTCAACTAAAGAAATGATCCTGGAAAAAACTGTATCCTTACCTGCTTTTGTCATTTCAATATCCAATGCTCCTGATTCTACAATCGTACCGGCAAAAGCATCATTGCCAGCCACTTTTTCCTGTAATACACTTTCCCCGGTAATTGGAGCCTGGTTAACTGAAGCTGAACCTTCTTTTACTTTACCATCCACAGGTATTTTTTCTCCTGCTTTTACAAGTATAATATCTCCAATCTTCAAATCACTTATCTGAACGGTTTCTTCCTTCCCATCCTTTTTTACAATTGCTGTTTTGGGTACAGATCCAATTAACTCTTTTATAGAAGCCCTTGCCCTTTCACCGCTTGCACTGGCAATGTATTCAGCAATCAAAATGATCATTAGCACCACAGAACCGGCCAAATATTCTTTGCCCAATACTGATACTATTACAGCAATGGTTATAAAAATTTCCGTGCCTATCTTTCTTTCTTTTATTAAATCGGTTGCTGCAACTTTTACCAATGAATAAAGACCAGCAACCATTGATGCAAGCAATACAGGTAATGGAATAACATCTAAATAAAATAACAAGCTTGCTATTCCAACTGTGAGAATCCGGACAATCTCCCAAAGGAACTGACGTGAAAAAAATGTTTGTGCAAAATTCATATAAATTGTTTTTAATTAATAGTTGTCTGCTCTAAATATTATTATTGTATTTATTGGTGTTTAATGTTTACAGATAGTCCTGAAAGCAGCATTATTAAAAAAAGAAGCGCAATAAATAATGCCAATATGCATACAATTACAACAATCCTAAGAATGTCTTTTTTTTTATTTACGACTTGAACCGAAACTGATTCCTTTCCTTTAATATTTTTCTTTTCTTACTTTTCTTTCTTTTATTTGTACTCATGTATATTTTATTTCAAGATGAAACTGCATTATTCATCTGCCGTGTTCTTCATTTTCATTAAAAGATTGTAAGCTCCTTTAAATACAAAAGTTTCCTTTGATGAGTTTTCACCAATAATAATTTCTGTAAAACCATTTTCCGTATTTCCTGTTTTTACTTCCGTCATTTCAAACTGATTATTCCCTTTTGCAATGAAGACATATTGCTTATTTTCAAAACTTACAATGGCATCAACTGGCAATACTAATGCAGCATTACTTTTAGCTTCTATTTCAGCATTCATAAACATTCCGGGAATAAGTGTTTTATCATATATCGCAAAATGACAGCGTATTTCTGCACTTTTCTCATTAGAAAAGTCCTTTCCAATTAGAATGATTTCAGCAGAATATTTTTTTTCAGGATTATTATTGGTATAGGCTGTCAGCTTTTGCCCTATAAAAAGTTTATTGATGTCTTTTTCAAATACGGTCAATGTTAAATGAACATCCGAAGGGTTTATTATTTCAAACAGTACATCGGCAGGATTTATATATTTGCCAATATTTACATTCACTTTTGAAACAAAGCCATTTATCGGTGAAGGAATACTGATACTCTTTGAGATATTACTCACATTCATATTAGAAGGATTGATGCCAATAAGTTTTAATTTTTCCGCAAGTGATTTCAACAAAATATCAAGCGAAGTGTAATCAGCTAATGATTGCTGATATACTTTATCACTGGTTGCTTTGCTTTGATTCAGTTCTTTTTGCCTTTCATAATCCTGCCGTGCAAAGACCAATTTTGCTCTTGCAGTTAAATAATCCTGTTGCAATTGTATATATTGTTGGTCTTCCAAGATGGCAATGCTTTCGCCTTTCTTTACATACATACCGGGTAACAATTTGGTGGACTTTAAATACCCACCCAGCGGAACGCTGATTGAAACCATATTTTGGGGTGGCACATCTATCTTGCCATTTACCTTCAGGATGGATGATATAGCTTGTTGCGCTAATTTTCCTGTTTGCACACCTGCGTTTTTTAGTTGTGCATCAGTAAGCACAACAATATTTTCCGCTGTTTTAATTTCAGTTTTTTTCTCTTCTTTTTTACTGCCACCACATGCTGTAAGTAGTAAAGAAATATTCAGGAGGATGATTAATTGTTTCATTATTGCAAAATTATTTTATGATAAAAGAATTGATTTCAACGGCACTTTCATTTCGTTTTTTTACTGCCTCGATATAATCGTTTTGTATGGTAATCGCCTGATTAATCAAGAGTACCCATTCCAGGTAATTTATAACACCATTGATAAATTGTTTGTTGGCTGTGCCGGTAATGAGGTCAGCATTAATTAAAGCAGTTGTTTCAAAATATGCTATTGCTTCTGAATATTTTTGATACTGTACAAGAGCGGCTTTATAAGCTGTTTCAAAGCTCTTTAAGTTAACCTCATATTCATTTGCTACAACTTTTTCATTGATTTTAGCAGCATTAATTCTTGCTTTTTGGCCGCTGGTAAATATGGGTATGCCCAAACCGATTTGCACTGATTGAAACTGTGGTGTGCTGTTGTATTCCTTATTATTGGCACCTGTACCCCTTATACCCATGATATTGTAACCGAGTGAAAGGTTGGGTAGCAATTTCGATTTCTCCACTTGCGTAGCTGCCACAGCTATTTGTTGTTGCTGTTTTAAATAGTTCATGGCTGGATGCGCTTGTAACAAAGATGTGTCTGCGTTTACAACTATATTTAATTTTAATTCATTTTCATCAGGAACAAAATGGGTATTCGTATTCAGCAATAATTGAAATTCCAACTGCAAAAGTTCCATATCCTGTTGCAATTGGTTTAGCTGTAAACCAATTTGCCCCCGTTGATTTTCGGCTGTGGTTTTTTCTAAAATATTGCTTTCGCCTTTGTTGAAACGAAGCGTTGCTTTGCTTAAAAATTCGAGAAAAAGGCTGTCAATTTTTTGTAACAGTTTTTTCTTTTCCTGCAAATACAAAAGGGAGTAATAAACCTGTGCCACTTGTTTTTTAAGCACCGATTCTTTTACTCTAACATTTAATACACTGCTCTTCCATTCTTCGGTTAGCAATACTTTTTGGTTGGCATACACTTTTGGGAAACTCATTGTTTGAGCAATGCCCAATCTTGTATCAACATAAAAACTATTGATTTGCCCAAAATCACCTGTAACATTTGTGGGCGGGAGAATCTTTGATGTTTTTATTAATTGTTGCTGATACGCTGCTCTTAGTTTTTCATTTTTTACAGATAGATTATTTTTCAATGCCGTATCAGTAGCCGCCTGCAAAGTGATTGGTGTTGCCTGATTAGCAGAAACAATTTGTGCATTTGCCTTTTGAAAAGAAAAAAACATTAATAATAAAACTACTGTTGTTGCAATTGGCTTTTTTCTTTTTAATGAAAATCCTTTTTCAAACATCATATATAATATTGGTAAAACAAATAAGGTTAGGAATGTAGCAATGAGTAGTCCACCGATTACAACTGTTGCCAATGGTCTTTGCACTTCTGCACCTTCACCTGTACTTAGTGCCATCGGTAAAAAACCAAGTGATGCCACAAAAGCAGTCATCAATACCGGACGTAACCGGATTTTTGTTCCCTGTATAACTATTCGTCTTAAATCGTCCATACCTTCTTTTTTCAAACGATTAAATTCTGCGATTAAAACAATACCATTCAATACGGCTACCCCAAACAATGCAATAAAACCTACACCTGCCGAAATGCTGAATGGCATTCCCCGTAGTGCTAATGCAATAATTCCACCGATGGCTGAAAGAGGAATAGCAGAATAAATAAGTAAGCCATGTTTAACAGAACGGAAAGCGAAATACAACATGAGAAATATCAATAACAGGGAAACGGGCACAGCAATAATTAATCTTTTTCTTGCTGCCACCAGATTTTCAAAAGCACCTCCGTAAGTAATGTAATAGCCTGGTGGCAATTTTATTTGTTGCCCAACTTTTTCCTGCAACTCTTTTACCATACTTTGTACATCTCTGCCCCGAACATTAAACCCAACAATAATCCTACGTTGTGCATCTTCCCGCTGAATTTGATTTGCACCTTCAATCACTTCCACTTTTGCAACGTTATTTAATGGAATCTGCATACCCTGCGCTGTAGGTATTAAAAGATTCTGCACATCCTGTAAATTTTTTCGTTGCTCACCGCTTAAACGTACTACTAAGTCAAAACGCTTTTCGCCTTCGTAAACCGTTCCGCTGCTTTGCCCTGCAAACGCTGTATTTACTACTTTATTGATGTCGCTGATATTTAAACCATATTGTGCAATAGCGGCACGGTTATATTGGATTACAATTTGCGGCATACCGGTAACAGCTTCTACATATAAACCGCTTGAACCTTTCACTGTGTTCACGACACTTCCTACTTTATTTGCATACAAAGCCAATGTGTCTAAATCCTCCCCAAATATTTTGCAAACAACATCCTGCCTTGCACCGGATATCAATTCATTAAAACGCATCTGTACCGGGTATTGAAAACCGAATGTAACACCCGGCACATCTTCCAGGGCTTTGCTCATTTTGGCTTCCAATTCAGGATATGTTTTAGCGGATGTCCATTCACTTTTATCTTTTAATATAACCATCATGTCGCTGGCATCAATCGGCATGGGATCGGTAGGAATTTCGCTGCTTCCTGTTTTGCCAACCACTTCTATCACTTCCGGGAATTTTTCTCTCAAAATTCTTGCACCTGTTGAAACTGCATTCATGGAAGTATTAAGGTTGCTTCCGGGCAATACCCTTGTTTCCACAGCAAAATCGCCTTCGGGAAGTGATGGAATGAACTCACCCCCAAGTTGAGTAAGAATGAAAACGGCAAAAGCAAACAGAGACAATACCAAAGCAATTACTGTTTTCGGAAAATGTAACACCTTATCAAGTGTATGCTGATAGATACGTTCAAGACGTCCCATCATCCTGTCAGAAAAATTCCGTTTGTGAGAAATCTTTTTACTTAGAAATAATGCACTCATCATTGGGATGTAGGTGAGTGAAAGTATGAATGCACCCAACAATGCGAAAGCAACTGTTTGTGCCATTGGTTTGAACATTTTTCCTTCAATGCCCTGCAATGAGAAAATAGGGAGATAAACAATCAGGATGATAATTTGCCCAAATACGGCGCTGTTCATCATGCGGCTGGCGGATTGTTTTACTTCTCGATCCATATCGGCCTGGCTTAATTTATTGATGTGGGTGAAATGTTTGCTATGGGTGAGCCGGTGCATAACTGCCTCAACGATTATCACCGCACCGTCCACAATCAAACCAAAATCCAATGCACCTAAACTCATCAGGTTTCCGCTCACGCCAAACAAGTTCATCATGATTACTGCAAACAGCATTGCCAAAGGAATAACCGATGCAACGAGAAATCCTGCTCGGAAGTTTCCAAGAAATAAAACGAGAACGAATACAACTATCAATGCCCCTTCCAATAAATTTCTGCTTACCGTGCTGATGGAATTGTTTACCATTTTTGTTCGGTCAAGGAACGGGTCAATCACCACACCCTCAGGTAAAGTTTTTTGAATTTGGACAATGCGTTCTTTGATGTTTTTAATGACTTCATTGCTGTTAGCCCCTTTCAGCATCATCACTACCGCCCCTGAAACTTCCTGTATGCCATTGTATGTCATAGCTCCATACCTGGTAGCGCTACCCAGTCCTACATCAGCCACATCACGGATTAAAAGTGGTGTACCGTTGGCAAGATTTTTAACTACTATATTTTGGATGTCATCAATAGTTCCTATAAGTCCTTCACTACGGATAAACAAAACTGTGGGACCTTTTTCAATGTATGCACCGCCTGTATTTTGATTGTTATTTTGAAGAGCATCGAAAACATCATTGATAGTAATATTGTTTGCCTTCAATTTGGCAGGCACAACAGCAATTTCATATTGCTTCAGGTATCCGCCAAAGCTACTTACGTCTGCAACACCACTAACACCTAATAACTGCCTTCGCACAATCCAGTCCTGGATAGTTCGCAAGTCCATTGCGGTGTATTTACGTTCATATCCTTTTTTTTGCCGGACAGTGTATTGATAAATTTCTCCCAGCCCGGTAGTAACGGGAGCAAGTTTGGGTGTACCAAAACCTTTCGGAATTTGTTCCTGCACCTGCTGCAACCGTTCTGTTACCTGCTGCCTTGCCCAATACACATCTGTTGCATCATCAAACACAATGGTAACAACAGATAAGCCGAACCGGGAAAAACTTCTTATTTTCTTTAAGCCGGGTATATTGGCATTCGACTGTTCAATGGGAAAAGTAATGAGGCGTTCAACTTCGGGAGCACCCAATGCTGGAGCAATAGTGATAACCTGTACCTGGTTATCAGTGATGTCGGGGACTGCATCAATGGGCAGTTTTTTAATTTGGTAACTGCCATAACCTATGAGGCCAATAATAAAAAGCCCGATGATGAGTTTATTCTTAATAGAAAACTCAATGATTTTGTTGAGCATGTATGTATGAATATTATTAATGTATGAAGTAAGAGCCTCGAATAAGGCACTAAAAAACCAAACAGGAGAATTATTATTTGCTATATAACAAATAATAAAAAGCTATTCAGCTAAATAATATTAAACAGTGGGAGGGCCTCTATGTGAGGAAGAAGAAAAAAACTTTTCAGGTGGAGGAAAAACTTTGTAACAGCTAAAATGTGTTTTAGTAATGACTGGAAACGTATGTGAGACATATATATCCACCAATGCAGACAGGTAAATGAGGGGCAGTTCAAAACTATTGTTTTGGCTATTTACCGGAACAAAGTTTTCATCTAACTGAGCAAAGGAAAACAAACCGTGCTGATTGTCTTTGGCATTATTATCATCATGGAGATACTTACCGGTGGCTTGTTCTTCATCATGCTGATGCTGTTGCGTGATTGCCGGGACTTCATCATGATGAATGTGCGGCAAAATACTATGTCCTACAACCGTTACTACGGTAATCAGCAATAATATTTTTTGCAACACTTTTTTCATGAAGTGCGAAAATAAGGGAAATAACTGGAAAAGTGATTTCGCCAGCTTTTGTTTACTAATGCAAGTATGAATCAACTCAAGGGATTAACCTTTGGTATTCATGAGTAAATTTAAATATGTTATTCCAACGGGCAAATCCAAGAATCCTCTATTCGAAAAAGGTACATCAAGAATGATTCTGCAGATTTATAACTTCTTCTTTTCTAAATTGCTTAGCTGTTTTGCCAACTACATTTTTAAATGCTTTATTTAAATGACTTTCATCGGTGAAATTCATTTCAGTAGCAATCTCCGAAATTGGTAGGTCACTAAATTTTAATCTTGTTTGTATAAGATTAAGCTTGTATCGGGTAATGTAGTCCTTGATAGTAGTACCAGTTTGTAATTTAAAGTATCTGCTTAAATGATCGGGAGATTTATTAAAATGAGCAGCTAATTTTTCAATCTTAATTAATTCTTTATCATAAATGTTTTGCTGGATGTAAGCAGTTATTTCATGTATCTTACTTTTAGGGTTTTTCGATACAAAGTCCTTAGAAATAGTCTGGTGAATATTTCTTGCAATAACGTGTAAGAGTAAAAAAACGATATTCTGAGTGATGATTTCTTTAAAAAGCTGTTTCTCTATTTTTTCTTTAATAAGCTGATTTATTAATACCTCAAATATATTTTTGTCATTGTCTAAAATAATATTGCCTTTAATACTATGATGGTTATGAAATATATATTCCAGTCTTTTGAAAAATTCACTTACATCCATTTTTTCTTCATGTCTGTTAGCACTTTTGGAAAAAAAAGCTTTTGTAAAATCTATAATACAAAACTTAGCTGGGACAATTATTTTAAAGGTATGAGCATCTTCAGGAGTTAGTAGAAATACATCTCCTTTTTTAAATTCGTAATTATTCTCATTGATGTTGTGAATACCTGAACCCTGCAATACATAAATCAACTCAAAAAAATTATGTTTATGAGGGGTTGATGCATTTGATTTAAGTTCCTTGACATTTATCTCCACGTCATTATATAGTTGCACTGATCTCATTTCACAAAACTACTGATAAATGCCGGGTTTTTACCTGTTGCTCTAATTTAAATAAATGACCTTTGTCCTTTACAGAAAAATATGGAAACGAAAGAAGGAAGATTTATTTTTTACCAGTGTAATGGAACCAATTGCAGAAAGAAAAAAGGGAAACTTTTAGAACACTATATAAAAAAGTATAAGCTAAAGAATAATACAGAAATACAAAAAATGGATTGTAGCGACAGGTGTAACAACGCACCTGTACTGCATCTGCATCCAGGTGATATATGGTTTTCCGAAAAGGATTTAGGAACCATATTTAAAAAATATATTCTAAACAAATAATTTGAAATTATGGAACAGTCAGTAACATTAAGCCAACCTAAAAAGGGATTGTCATTTGGTGAATGGGAGCGTCATGGGGCTGCAATCGTTACCGGCTTATGCCTTTTATTTATCGGGTTTGCCTGGTGGGCAGGGAAAAACGAAATAAGGGGATTAGAAATCGCTCTGTATGTTTTAGCCTATGTAATTGGCGGTTATCAAAAAGCCAAGGAAGGGTTGGAAACGCTTTTTAAGGAAAAGCAGCTTGATGTGGATTTGTTAATGGTGGTAGCCGCTATTGGTGCAGCTTCTATTGGTTATTGGATGGACGGTGCAATTTTGATTTTTATTTTCTCATTGAGCGGCGCTTTAGAAGGCTATACAATGGAAAGAACGAATAAAGCCATTCAATCTATTATGAAACTACGCCCTGAAGAAGCCGTTCTACTGCAAAATGGAATGGAACGAAAGATAAAAGTGGAAGCACTGAAAAAAGGAGATATAATTATAGTAAGACCGGGAGATCGTATTGCAGCTGATGGAATTATTGTTGACGGTTATTCAGCAATTAACCAGGCATCCATCACTGGCGAAGCCATTCCCGTAGATAAGAAAAAAGATGATGAGGTTTTTTCTGGAACTATAAACGGTCAGGGAGCTTTGCAGATTGAAGTAACCAAACCGGCTCAAGAAACGATGCTTGCAAAAATTATTCACCTGGTGCAGGAAGCGCAAAATGAAAAACCACCCACGCAACTTTTTGTAGAGCGGTTTGAAGGTATTTATGCAAAGTTTGTAGTAATAACTGCCATTCTCCTTATGACCTTACCCCCCTTCTTAATTAACTGGACATGGAGTGAAACCATTTACCGGGCTATGATTTTTTTGGTAGTGGCTTCGCCTTGCGCTTTGGTATCCTCCATTATGCCTGCTTTTTTATCAGCAATATCCAATGCAGCCAGAAAAGGTATCCTATTTAAAGGTGGTGTTCACCTTGAAAATGTGAGCGACGTTAAAGTAGTTGCTTTTGACAAAACAGGAACGCTTACAAGTGGAAGACCTAAAGTTATTGATATACTTCCTCTTACAAATATTTCAGACATAGAACTACTACGATTGACTGCCTCTATTGAAACACTTTCACAGCATCCTATAGCAAAAGCTATTGTTCAGGTTGCCAAAGAAAAAAATATACTATTAGAAAGACCAAAAGAATTGCAAGCCATACATGGTTTAGGCGTACATGGGTCATTAAATGGAGTGGAGTATAAAATAGGTAAGGTAGAGATGCTGAAAGATATAGCTATAGCAAGTGAATACTCACAAAAAGCAGATGAACTTGAAGCGGAGGGTAAAACAGTAATATTCGTTGCGGCAAACCAGCAACTTATAGGCTTACTTTCTATTCAGGATACCATTCGTCCGCAGGCAAAAAAAGTGATGGATGATTTAAAAGCAATGGGCATAAAAGTCGCCTTATTAACAGGTGACAGCAAAACCACAGGCAAGGCAGTTGGGAAGCTAGCAGGGATTGATGAAGTGTATGCAGAACTTTTACCCGAACAAAAAGTAGAAGTTATAAAAAAACTGGAAAGCAAATACGGTAAAGTGGCAATGGTAGGTGATGGCGTTAACGATGCACCAGCTTTAGCAACAGCCTCGGTAGGTATATCAATGGGAAGCGGAGGAACAGATGTGGCTATGGAAACAGCAGATATTATTTTAATGGCAGATAATATTGAAAATATACCTTTTGCTATTTCATTAGGAAGACGTACTAACCGGGTTGTAAAACAAAATGTAGTTTTTGCGATTGTAGTTGCACTGACATTAATAATCTTAAATTTTATTGGAGGTGTAATTAATTTACCCTCCGGCGTTGTAGGACATGAAGGAAGTACTGTACTGGTAATATTAAGTGGGTTACGATTACTTAGGTAATATATTATTTTAAGGAAAGTAATATTCATCAAAACAATAACAAACGGAAGAAAAAAAGGGAATGCTGCAAAAACTATAATAAAGAGGAAACGCTGCAAGAATTGCCCTTTAATTTAATAAAAAATAAACCCGTAAAAGTGAAAATAATGGAAGTGAATTATGATGTAGAACAACTTAATTTTATTATAAAAAACAGGCGTAGTATTTATCCATATCAATACGAAAGTGGAAAAGTGATACCTGATGAAATTATCTGGCAAATATTGGAAAATGCCAACCGGGCCCCAAACCACAAGCAAACAGAGCCTTGGAGGTTTACTGTTTTTACAGGTGATGGATTAATGTATTTTGGTGAGCTGCAGGCAGAAATTTATAAAAAGTATTCAGGAAATACTTATAATGAAGGTAGGCATCAAAAACTAATTGATTATCCTTTAATGGCGTCTCATGTCATTGCTATTGGTATGAAAAGAAACGATGCTAACAAACTTCCGGAAATAGAAGAAATAGAAGCAACTGCCTGTGCTGTACAAAATATGTTTTTAACGGTTACCGCTTACGGATTGGGCTCTTATTGGAGCACCGCCGGTATCACTTATTTTGAAGAAACTAAGCCATTTTTTGATTTAAGTCCCGATGATAAAATACTTGGGTTTTTTTATATTGGGTATGTAGCAAAACCTTATACTACTCCATCCAAAAGAGGCGCTATTCAGGAAAAAGTCCGATGGGTTGATAAGGACTTATTTACACCCTTATAAAAACTAAAAATCTTTTCCCAAATCCGGGAGCTTGTCTATTAAGTTTATTGAAATAGGGTATTAAGTCAATACTTGCAAAAATGATTAGGAGAATAGATACGATAAAATTTACAGGATAAACTTCAAATATTTTCCCTAAACCAAAACCATAAAAGAAAATGAGTATAGCAACAACAAAAGCCGGGATTAAAATGATTACTATTTCCATTTTGTTTTTTAATTACAAAGCTTTTTACAATGAAAGGATTGCAACCTTAATTGTTTTATCTTTGTGATCCGTCCACGCAAAAAATAAGTTACTGCCGGATTTTGTCATTTGAGGAAATCCACTCGATCTTGATTCTGCTGTGGAAGCAATTACTATGGATGATTCTTTTTTACCGTCACTGTAAACTTTGGTTGCTTTTATTACCGATCCTTCCATCCAACTGACTATTGCAGTTTTTTCATTCATCATCACTACATCCACACGGCCAATTCCTTTTCCTTCATCAATGCGGATAGGAGCACCAAACGTAGCTCCACCATCAGTAGAAAAAACAATATTTACCTGTGCCTTTTTATCAGGAGATGTAAACCACGCCACCGCAAGATTGTTGCCCTGTGCATCAGTTCTGGGGCCATTCACCGGGCAGCCTTCAATCTTCCAGTTATCAGGAAAAATAGTTTTAGGTGAAGTCCATTTACCATTTACAAACCGTACAATAGACATATCTCTTATTTCTTGTTTCGACCTGTCTCTATAGACTACAATGGGGCCATTAGATGTAATGGCAGCACTTGTCTGGCAACAATCACATACCCGGTTGTCGAGTTCCCATTCGCCGGATTTATTTCCCTTCTTATCAACTATCGCACCCCGTAATGTCATTTGTCCGTGATGGCCTTCCTCATGTCCTGCTCCTGTTTCCATTACAGCATTTCTTCCATCAAGCCAGGAAATAAAATAGTTGTTGTCTCCGTACGGCATCATCGAAACAAATCCATGCTCAGCTTTTTTTCCATCATCATGAAGAATTTTAGGAATACTCCATGTTTTGCCTTCATCAGCAGAAGTAATTAATTTAACATCGTATGTATAAGTTCCTTTTTCACTTTTCTCTAAATAATGCGCTACCAGGTTTTTTGCGCCATCCGAGGCTATTAAGGGATAATCAGCCCAATTGACAAACCAATTATCGCCGGAACTAATTACCCTCGGTTCTGACCATTTTTCTTTATTCAGTACAGAGAATTTCAGCGTACTCTTTTCCTTTGTTTTCTCTATCCATGACAAATAAACAACTCCATTTTTATCAGTAAATAAATACGGCTCTGCACTAACTGAATCTGCAGGTGAAGAAAAATATTTTAAGTTGCTAATGGCAGTACCTTCTGAATCATTTTTTTGATTGTCGGTTTGTTTTGGTGAAGTTTTGCAGGAATACATCCCAACGATAAGTAATAAAACACAAAATGGCTTATTCATTTTTATTAATGATTTTAAGTAGCATATCAATATTGTTTTTCTCATCCCATTTACGGTAACCCGATTCGGAAAAAACCAGCTTCCCATCCTTACTAAAAATAAAAGTGGTGGGAAGACCCTGAATATTTAATTCTTCACTGTTTAGAACTTGCAGATAATTGAAATTAAAGTTTTTTGCTTTTCTGAACGCATCAATTTCTTCTGCACTTTCGCTGGAGGCCATTAAAAAAACGTTTGCTTCTTTGGTCAGGATAGTTTGGGCTTTTTCAATGGTCGGCATTTCTTCAATGCAGGGCTTGCACCAAGTAGCCCAAAAGTTGATAAAAACAGTTTTCCCTTTATATTTTTCCAGATTTACAGGTTGATCGTTCAAATCGTTTAATCGGATTTTATCAAACGGCCTGTTTTTCTCAATTGCGGTAACAGATTTACCTTTATCTACTCCATTACAGCTTAATAAGCCAAACAGTAAAACAACACTTATTTTTCTTAGAATAATCATTTGCTTTCTTTACGAATATCGGCAAAATTATGGATGATACCATTGTATTCCTAAAGCGTAACAATATCCAAATTCCATTTCCAGTTAAGAACTTCGGGCATGTCTTCACCATGAATTTCAATGTAAGACTTATGGTCGAGCAATTTATTTTGCAGCCACTGTTTAGTATATGCAGCTTTAGAACCTAAGCCTGGCAAGCGGTCTATCACATCACTCACCAAATGAAATCTGTCCAAATCATTCATCACTACCATATCAAAGGGTGTGGTGGTAGTGCGTTCCCCTTTATAGCCACGTACATGCAGGTTGGCATGATTTGTTCTACGATAAGTGAGGCGGTGAATTAATAAAGGATACCCATGAAATGCAAAAATGATAGGTTTATTTTTTGTGAATAACATATCAAAATCTTTATCGTTTAATCCATGTGGATGTTCATTTTGTGGTTGCAAAGTCATCAGGTCAACTACGTTTATCACACGGACTTTTATTTCAGGCAAATGTTCTCTTAATATTTGCACCGCAGCAATTGTTTCCAGCGTTGGCACATCGCCTGCACATGCCATCACCACATCTGGTTCACTGCCTTCATCATTGCTTGCCCATTCCCAAATGCCCAAACCCGCAGTACAATGTTTAACTGCTGCTTCCATATCCAGCCATTGCATTTCCGGTTGTTTGCCTGCAACAATTACATTAATATAATTCCGGCTTCGTAAACAATGGTCTGTTACAGACAGTAATGTATTGGCATCTGGTGGAAGATAAATGCGGATGATGTCTGCTGTTTTATTGGCAACAACATCCAAAAACCCCGGGCCTTGATGACTGTTCCCATTATGGTCTTGCCGCCATACATGTGAGGTGAGCAAATAATTCAGCGAAGCAACCGGCCTGCGCCAGGGTATTTTATTGGAAACCTGCAACCACTTAGCATGTTGATTAAACATAGAGTCAACAATATGGATAAATGCTTCGTAACAGGAAAACAGTCCATGTCTTCCTGTTAGTAAATATCCTTCCAACCAGCCCTGACAAAGTTGTTCGCTCAATACTTCCATCACTCTGCCATCAGCAGATATATGGTCATCGCTTTTATAAATTTCGGCAGTGGAAGTACGCTCTGTTATATCAAATAAATTGGTGAGGCGGTTAGAGGCAGTTTCATCAGGGCCAAATATTCTGAAATTTTTTTTATCCCAATTCAGCTTCATGGTATCTCTTAAAAAGGCACCCATTATTTTTGTAGCTTCTGCTTTTGTTGCGCCGGGTTTCAACACTTCAATTGCATTTTTTCTAAAACCCGGCATCGCTAAATCATGCAAAACAAGTCCACCATTTGCATGTGGATTAGCACCCATGCGTTTTGTGCCTTGTGGAGCAAGTGCTGCTAACTCTGCAATTAATTTTCCTTGTTCATCAAAAAGTTCTTCCGGCTTATAGCTTTTCATCCATTGCTCCAGCAGTTGCACATGTGCCGGTTTTTCTGCCAATGCAGAAAGCGGCACCTGGTGCGAACGCCATGTTCCTTCTATTTTAATGTCATCAACTTCTTTTGGCCCGGTCCATCCTTTTGGTGTAGTAAAAATAATCATGTGCCATTGTGGCCGTTTTGTAAAACCATTGGTACGGGCTTCGTTTTGTATCTGTTTTATTTCTTCAACAATTATATCAAGTGTTGTTGCCAATAATTCGTGTACTTCTTCCGGTACATCTCCTTCTACAAAATAAGGTTTGTAACCGTAGCCTTTAAAAAGTTGTTCTAATTCTTCTTTCGGTATTCTTGCAAGTACAGTTGGGTTGGCAATTTTATAGCCATTCAAATGCAAGATGGGCAATACCGCACCATCATGTACAGGGTTTAAAAATTTATTGCTATGCCAGCTTGCAGCCAACGCACCCGTCTCAGCTTCGCCGTCACCCACAACACAAGCCACCAATAAATCAGGATTGTCAAACACAGCACCATAAGCATGCACCAACGAATAACCGAGTTCGCCACCTTCATTAATAGATCCGGGTGTTTCCGGTGCCACATGGCTGGGTATGCCGCCTGGAAAAGAAAATTGTTTGAATAGTTTTTGCAAGCCTTCCTCATCCTGCGTAATGTTTGGGTAAAACTCTGAATAAGTTCCTTCTAAATAGGTATTGGCTACCATGCCTGGCCCTCCGTGTCCGGGGCCGGCAACATAAATCACATTTAGGTCGTATTTTTTTATGATACGGTTAAGATGTACATAAATAAAATTTAAACCCGGTGTGGTGCCCCAATGCCCCAATAAGCGAGGCTTTATATGCTCAAGTGTCAATGGCTGCTTAAGAAGCGGATTATCAAACAAATAAATTTGACCAACAGATAAATAATTTGCAGCATGCCAGTAAGCATTCATCTTTTGTAATAATCCGGGAGATAATGTTTTTGTTTCAGGGATGATATTTTGTGCTTGCATCAATTAATTTTTTAAGGGATAACTTAATACATCGCAAACCAATCTTGCTATCATTAATTGCTCGTTGGTTTGCATAACACGAACAGTTATTTTACTTTTATCAGCAGAAATAACGGCTTCATTATTCCGGTTTTTTATTTCGTCTAATTCGATTCCTAAAAACTCAAGGCCATCACATATTTGGCTGCGTACCTCCGGCGAATGTTCACCAATACCAGCAGAAAAAACCAGGGTATCCAATCCTTCAAGGGCAGCAGCATAAGCACCAATATATTTTTTGGTTTGATAACAAAACACATTAAATGCATCGGCAGCACGGGGATCTGTATTTTTACTTTTAATCAATTCCCGCATGTCGGAACTTGTTTCTGATATGCCCAATAAACCAGCCTCATGATTTATTAAATGATTAAACTGTTGCGGTGTAAATTTTTCAACCTGCATTAAATACCATGCAACACCGGGGTCAAGCTCTCCGGTACGTGTACCCATTACCAATCCGGATGCCGGGGTAAAACCCATGCTTGTGTCAATACATTTACCTTCCTTTACTGCTGCAAGGCTTGCACCATTACCGAGGTGTGCCAATATTATTTTACCCTTTGCAGTTTCGTTGCCAGCAATGCCGTTAAGCTTCTGCATCAGATATGCGTAAGACAGTCCATGAAAACCATATCGCTGAACACCCATTGCAAAATATTTTTTGGGTATCGGTAATAGTTTAGCAACAAGTGGCATAGTGCTGTGAAATGAAGTATCAAAACAAGCAACTTGTACCAATGCCGGAAAACGCTTTGTAAATAGTTCTATTAATTTAATTTCGCCGGGTAAATGCTCTGGGTCGTAAGGATAAATTTGTTTTAACTCACTTAATAATGTTGTAGTAATTTTTTCTGACTTTGTATGTTGCATACCGTGTACAATCCTGTGTCCTATGGCTTTTATGGAAGTAAAACCATCTTGTAATTCAAGCCAGTCAATGAGTAGGTTTACAGATTCATCATAATCAACCGTGTTAATATTTATGGTGTTTTTTTTATTGTTAATTGTATCAATGAAATTTAGTGTTGCTTTTTTTGTACCGATGTTTTCTATCTCGCCATTAAATAATTGCTTCAAAGATTCTTTATTTTCATACAAAGCAAACTTAATGCTGGATGAACCGCCGTTGATGGTAAGTACAATATTTTTATCTGCTTTCATGATTTAATCCTTAATTATTTTTTGTCTTAAGACTCACATGTCTCCCGGATTGCTATTACTTGAAATAGCTTATACTGTTTCGGCTGCGATGGCCTGGCTTCTTACTCCTCTTTAGGTTTCTGCTCTGCTTCAGTTTTGGCTACCGGAATCTCCTTTTGCTTTTCTTCCCATTCCTGCACAGCCTTAACTTCTTCACGGCCTAAATCCTCATATAATTTGTGTACCCTTGTAACTATCTCAGGAGTTAAAGAGGAAGGCATTTCAGCAGTTGCTTCAAGTTTAGGCTCAGCTTCGTCCTCTGGTTTAGGCTCCTTTTTTATTTCAGATTTAGTTCCCTCTTTTGATTCGGTTTTTGGTTCAGCTTTTATTTCCGGTTTTGCCTCAGCATTTATTTCATACTCGGGTTCGGCTTTATCTTTAGAATCGTCTTTGACTTCAGGCTTAGGTTTATCTTTAGTTTCAGATGCAGGCTCCGCTTTTGTTTCAGGTTTTGCTTCAGCATTCGCTTCATGTCCCGGTTCTACTTTATTTTTAGATTCGCCTTTAACTTCCGGTTTGGGTTTATCTACCGTTTTAGATGCAGTCTTTTCTTTTATTTCAGGTTTTACCTCAGCACTCGCTTTAGGTTCGGGTTCGGCTTTATCTTTAGGTTCGGCTTTAACTTCTGGTTTAGGTTTATCTACCGCTTCAGATGTGGGTGCTTCCTTTGTTTCAGGTTTCACCTCACTGGTAACTTCAGGACGTTGCTCATCTTTGTTTTTTTCACCAGACCCATTCTTCACTTTTAAAAGACTTGCATTAATGGCAACTACAATTGTACTTACCGTCATTAAAACTGCACCCATTGCAGGGCTTAATAAAACTCCTTGCTTATACAACACACCTGCTGCCAACGGTAATGCCACTACATTGTAGCCCGTTGCCCATATTAAATTCTGTATCATTTTACGGTAGGTAGCTTTGCCAAATAAGATGAGGCTAACAATATCTTTTGGGTTGCTGTTTACCAAGACAATACCGGCGGTTTCAGCAGCTATATCACTTCCGCTACCCACTGCTATGCCAATATCGGCCTGTGCCAATGCCGGCGCATCATTTACACCATCACCCGTCATCGCAACAAATTCTCCCTTGGTTTGCAGTTCCTTTATTTTTTCTAATTTTTGGTCGGGCAATACTTCTGCAAAAAAACTATCCAGGCCTAAAGTTTCACTTACACTTTTTGCAACTTTATTATTATCACCGGTTAATAGTATTGATTTGATTTTGTTTTCTTTTAAGGTTTTTATTGCTTCTGCAGATTCTGGCCGTATCTCATCCGACAGTGCGATGTAGCCAGCTAATTTATCATTCACCATTAAAAACACAACTGTCTCCGTATCGTTGGCAGCAAAGCCTTCAGGTATGGCTATATTTTTTTCTTTTAAATAACCAGGACTTACCACCAATATTTTTTTACCTTCTACAGTAGCTTCCACGCCTTTACCAGTAATCGCCTTAAAATTTTCTGTTGAAGGAATAGTGATAGATAAATCTTTTACTTTTTGTAAAATACCAGTTGCAATAGGATGTTCAGATTGTTGTTCCAATGCAGATGCCAGGCGAATGATTTCATTTTCGTTTAATTCTTTTTGCAGCGAAATTATTTTTGATACTTCAAATTTTCCTACCGTTAATGTACCTGTTTTATCAAAAACGATAGTGGTGATTTTCCTGGAATTTTCAAATGCGGTTCTGTTCTTAATAAGTAAACCATTTTTTGCAGATAAAGCAGTTGATTTTGCAACTACCAACGGCACGGCCAATCCTAAAGCATGTGGACAACAAATTACAATTACGGTTACCATTCTTTCCATGGCGAATGCTAAAGACTGCCCGGTTAAATACCAGTATAAAAATGTACCTATTCCTGCTACGATTGCAACAATGGTTAACCATTTTGCAGCCGTATCTGCCAGTAATTGAGTTTTAGATTTTGATTTTTGGGCATCATCCACCAGTTTTATAACCTGCGACAGGTAAGAATCTTTTGCGGCATGAGATACCGTTACTTTAATAGAGCCATTACCGTTAATAGCACCTGCAATAACTTTTTCCCCCACCATTTTTTTTACAGGTTTGCTTTCGCCGGTAAGCATACTTTCGTTGAGGTAACTTTCTCCTTCTAATATTATTCCATCGGCTGCTACTTTTTCCCCAGGCTTTACCAAAATTATATCTTTCTCCTTCAGTGTTTCGGTTTTTACATCATGCACCATGTCTGGCATGACCATGTGTGCATCGGCAGGCATCAGTTGTACCAGCAATTCCAGTTCTTTAGATGCCCCTGCTATGGATTTCATTTCTATCCAATGTCCTAAAAGCATTATGAGTATTAGTGTGGAGAGTTCCCAGAAAAAATCCATTCCGGTTAATCCAAAAACTATTGCTACACTATATGCATAAGCAACTGTTATGGCAAAACCAATCAAAATCATCATACCCGGACTTTTTGTTTTTACCTCATCCACAAATCCTTTTAAAAAAGGCCAGCCACCATAAAAGAATACAACTGTTGACAAGGCAAACAAAATATACTGCGAACCTGTAAACTGCCAATTCACTCCTATGAACTTTTGAATCATCATTGATAAAAGCATGATGGGAACAGTAAGTATCAGCACTACATAAAACCTTTTTTTAAAATCAGCAATCATCATGTTGTGGTCATGCCCTTCCATACCCATTTTTGGGTTGCTGTCATGTTGCATTTTACTGTGGTCCATTTTATTATGGTCCATTTTTGCATCATCTTTTGGTTCCACTTTTTTTGTTGAATCATTTTTCGATGCATCATCCGCCTTATCCATTTTCATTTCTTGTTCCATAATTTTTATTATTTAGTATATTTTAATTGTAAAGATTGCAGATGCGTTGTAATTATTTTAGCAACTTTATAGTTTCGATACCACCGCTTGTCTGCCTCTATTATATGCCACGCTTGTTTGCTGCATTTATTTATTATTGTATCATACACATCATTGTAGGCTCCCCATTTACTGGCTGCTGTCTTGTCATCTTTTGAATATTTCCATCGCTTGCTTAATTTAGTCAACCGTTCTTTAATTCGTTTTTGTTGTACTTCTTTTGAAATATGAAGAAAAAATTTCAATACATGAATATTACTGATACTAAGGTGTTGTTCTACCTCATTAATCAATTGGCACCGGTGCTCAATATTTTCTTTAGGTAATGTTTTTTCAATGGACGGAACAAGAATATCTTCATAGTAAGAACGGTTGAAGACCAGGATCATTCCTTTGGCAGGAAAGTGAGGATAAACACGCCAGAGAAAATCATGCGTTAATTCTTGTTCTGTAGGTTTTTTAAATGATTTTACCTGTACTCCCATTGGATTCATACTTGTCATTACATGCCGAATACTTCCGTCTTTACCGGAAGTATCTACACCTTGAAAAATAATAAGTAATGCAAACCTGGCATCAGCATAAAAAACATTTTGCAGGTCAAAAAGTTTTTTATGAAACTCCTCCAATTCTTTGTTACATTTTTTCTTTGAAAATTTTTCGGACGGCGATGTGGGAAAATTTTTCAGTTTAGTCATTCTTGAATTTACTTCGGTTAAACCACTTTCTTTTTTTTTGCGGCAACGGTTATTTTCAAGTCCGTCTTCTTCGCAATTTTTTTTATGGATTTAATAACAGCTTTTTCAGTTTTATTTTTAGTTTCGGCTTTGTTATCTTTCAGTACCTTTTCAATTGCTGTATGCAATTTCTTTTCAAGTGCTTTGCGTTTTATTTTTTTCATAATATTTTTTAGTTATTGTAAAAGAGTTTCTTTAATAGTATAATGTCCCGATTTGCTGAGTTGTGCCTGCAAGTCTTTCACATCAATTGCTTCACTCATCGTAATGACAGCTCCTTGCGGATGCAAATGCACTTCGGCTTTTTCCACACCTGGAAATTTCTGCAAAGCGTTCTTTACACTGCTTACACAACCGCCACAGCTCATTCCCGATAATTCATATTTTTTTTTCATTTTTTGTACATTTAATGGTTAACTAATAGGTTAGCCCTTTGATAGGCATTGGAAA
The DNA here is from genome assembly GCA_046590675.1 of Ferruginibacter sp. Classification (GTDB taxonomy): domain Bacteria; phylum Bacteroidota; class Bacteroidia; order Chitinophagales; family Chitinophagaceae; genus Ferruginibacter. The sequence continues at coordinate 24,548 of JBKJUP010000012.1, forward strand.
AATAAAATCTACCAACACGCTATGGTGTGCTTGTGATACGTGGTCTTTAAATGATTTCATGCTTAGGTGCATAACAGTGATATACTCTTCACCTAGCTTCAATACAATTGTTTCCAGTTTCAGTAATTCTTTTTTTAAAGCTGCTTCCCGGGCTGCTTTTTCTATTGGCAAGTCCTTATCTAATTGCTGTATATTGTTTTCAAAATATTTATCAGCCTCTTCATAAAATACGGTAAGTAAAGGATCGCAGGAATAAGTTTTAATATGTGAAAACCTGATAGCTGATTGTTTTTCTTCGGCGTCTAATTTATTATCACTATTTGCCGCAAGTAGTGATATAAATGCAGGAAATTTAAGGAGTTCTTTATTTTCCGATTCCGTAAGTTCTTTGAATGGTTTCATCTTTAATGTTTTGAACTATTTTTCTAATTATAAACTTATTTAGTTAGTCAACGTTCTTCTTCATAAGAAGCTGCTGTTCCTTCATTAGCCAGACCGCTACCAGTCCTTGCTTTAGTACTTGTTACTGCACTATTGATAACATTCTCTAATGAATTGAATGTTGATTTCTTTTGCCCTTTCTTAAATTTATTTTCAGGGTTACTATTAGCACCACTCTTTTTTTCCTTAGTGGATTGCAGATCTATTTTTTGCTTTTTCATTTTATAATTTTTTATTTAGTGAAGACTAATTATTTTGCCGAATCGGTGTCAAGAATCTTTTTCTTTTCCTGATATTCTTCGGTTATAATGCTGCCCGAAGCAAACCTGTGCTGCAAAATATCAAGTGGTGTATCTTTTTTCTTCCGCTGTCCCGGCACATCGTAAGGCATTGCAAAAATCCAAAAGAGAAATATCCCCCAAACAAACCACCATACCAGGTGCATTCCCCAAAAATCATAACCGTTGTGTAACATGATTAGTTTTTAATTGTTAATGAATTTTCACAATACAAAGGTCTATCCTTTCGCTGCGGAACTGTTACATAATTGGGTATAAGGCCATCATAATTCATAGATTATCTAAATTGCCCCCGTCTTGTATCTTTTAGGGATTTAAAAAATGAGGGTGTTAATCCGGTTACCTTTTTAAATTGATAAGAAAGATGCGCCATGCTATTATAATGAAGTTTCCATGCTATTTCGGTAAGGGAGAGTTCGTCATAAACAATTAATTCTTTTACCTTTTCAATTTTGTGCAGAATAATAAAATGCTCTATTGTCATTCCTTCTGTTTCCGAAAAAAGATGTGCTAAATAACTGTAGTTATAGTTTAGTTTTTCAGCTAAATAAGTGGAGAAATTTGTATCAGGAAACTCATCTGCATAATGCACCATTTCTATAATTACAGTTTTTATTTTTCCATCAGCATTGCTTTTTTATCGTCCATCAGCTCAAGCCCGGATTTTAATAAGGCAATTTTAAGTAGCTCCCTTTGTTCGTCTGTAACATTTTCTATTACATCTACTTCGCCTAAATAAACAGTTACACAATGCAGCCCGATTTTTTCAAACTCTGCTTTAACCAACATTTTACAACGAAGGCATACCATGTTTTTTATGAATAGTTTCATTGGTTATATTTTTTAATTTCAACAATCCTTATTGCGAATAAAGATTGCTTTAAAAATGCTGATTAATAATTATTCTATTCGGTTCTTTGCTACGCTATTTTTCAATTTTGCTCATTTGTGAAGCCGGTAAAGAATTAAAGAAATGGCCCACGGCAAAGCAAAAGTTAACAACACCCACTTGAAATCTGAACCAATCATAAAGTTTACAACTGTAATAGATCCTATTGAACTTATCCCGGTAATGGCAACAATGCAGAATGTGCCGCTTACACGTTTTCGAAAAGATGTGAGTGAAATAAAAACTGTGAACAATCCTGTTGTAAAAATGTAACCTCCCAATACCCAAAACACTTTTTTAAGCCAGGTAGATAAACCCGGAGCAGAATTATTTATGACTGGTAAAGTTGTTTTCATGTAGCGTAAATCTTCCGGCAATAAAGACGGTCGCAAAAAAATAAAATAAATACCCATTGCAACAAGGAGTAATCCTCCGAATGCAAGCATTGATGCTGAGTATGGTTTAAGTTTCAACATTTAATCAGTAACCTTTATTTTAAAATTTCTTTTTTTATTATTAAGCATATTGTTTTAACAGCAACATTGTCCTTTCATATTGACGGGTTTCAACAGCACCATTACAACCAGCCGTTCGTAAATCCTGCACGACGTAATCCTGTAACGAGATAAGAGCATTGCTTCATTAGACTCCATAAAAAACCAGAACGATAGTTCTCAATCATCAAAATAATCGGTCCTTGGTTAAGCCCAAAATGATATGGTGAAACCCACCAACCATAAGGATTACCGGTATTTCCCGGATGGGAAGGATTGAACGATGCCTTGAACCCATAGCGATTATACATTGTCATTTTTGCCTGATGAATGCAATGGTTAAGCGCTGGCAGAACGATTTCGGGTGCAAACGGGAGCGATGCCACCAATGCCCACGGCGCAAGGGTTCCATCATCCGGCCCGTAAGGCACACCTCGTCCCACATAATCAAAAAACTGGTGATTGATTCCGTTTAGTTTAATGGTGTCGGGGCCTGGGCCCTCGCTTGCAGTTATGCCCCAGCAACAAGGGCCATAGTCCTTGTGCCCAAGGGGATTGTTGATTGCATACTGTTGTTGAACATAAGTTGCACGGCGGCTGTTCTCAAAATAATCAATGCCTTTAGTTCGCATATAATCATCCTGAATACCACGAAAGTCTATCCAGACATGTGAGAGCTGGTGAATGAATAATGGCCCGGCATAAAGATATTTGTATCCGTAATTGTGTTCCCATTGGTAAGTTGATGTCCAGGCAGTGTAGCTGCTTTGGGGTAAGGGATGAGTTGGTGAACCAAGCCCCAGCATATATAGCAGCAGTGCCTCATCGTAACCTTCCCACCGGTAAGTAAGAAATCCACTTTCGGGTTTCCAGCCATGCGTTAAAGTAGCACCCTGATTTTGCGCCCATTGCCAATCGGCCCGGCGGTAGAGAGCATCAGCGAGGGTGCGGATCTCACTCTCGTCGGCATTAGTAGCATCGAAATAAGTTCCCGCAGTTAATGCACCAGCCAGCAAAAAACCACTATCGACTGTTGACAATTCGCAGTGCCAGGCACGGCGGCCAGTCTGCATGTCCAGAAAATGATAATAAAATCCTTTGTAACCGGTTGCATCTGGCTCAGTTCCTTGCGGGCTATTCCAGAAAAAACGCAGCGTAGCAAGTGTTCTTTCCACCGCTGCCGTTCTTGACATAAATCCCCTTTCCACTGCTACCGGATAGCAGGCTAAGGCAAGGCCGGTTGCAGCAATACTTGACGGCCAACCCGGCGCAGTCTTGTCTATCACCAACCCATTAGTGGGATTGGTTTCATGTAAAAAGTAATCAAATGTTTGACGTTGGAGTTTATCCAGTGTTTCAATATCATGAGTGTTTTGGCTCATACCTGAACGCCTCCTTCCGCCTGTGCAGATGAATTATTTTCGAGATTTTTTTTCGTATCGTTGAGCATACTATTCAAACACCAATTGCAATACCAGTTTGCAACAAAGTAAGAAAGGATTTTATAATACCATTGTTTTGGTGGCAGGTAACTGATTGAAATTTTAGCGATGGCTCCGTTTTCAGCCGGAGCTATTTCAAACCACATGCGATACCACGACATGATGATCATTTTTGAATCACCAAATGTTTCCCACTCTTTTAATACGGGTGGTTGCCATTTTGTAACTGCTTCACTAAAATCCATTGTCATTCCCATCATCTTTCCATACCAGCGATACTTGGCATCAACGCCGCTTGAATTTGGCGACAATTGTTCCAACGTTAATTTACTTCCCATCATCATCATGGAACTCTCAGTCATGTGCATTCCTGTTTTGGAAAAATTATCCATCTGGGCAAATACTTTGCCTGCTGATGAATGAATGCGTATGTCTTTCGTTTTCGTTATCACACCTAAAGATTTTTTAAAATAAAGTCCACCCGTTCTTCTGGCTTAAGTACCGGAACCTGAATGACAGGGAAACCTAAAGATTTGTAAACCTCCAAAAGCAAAGCATGGATTTTTTTTTGCGCCTCCATATCTTCGGTTCGGGCATAATCTTTTACCAATGGCAGGCAATCGAGAACGAAAACTTTTTTATAGGAAACAGTACGTAATGCCTCCGTTAATTTTTCATCCTCCGGATGATTTAAAAAACGATAATAAGCAAGCGCATCTGGAATTGCACGGTCAAGAAAAACAAGAACATCAGGGGAAATTTGATTCTCCTGTTCAATCTGCATATCTAAAACTCCCGATTGAAATTCTCCCTGATTTTTTCTTACCTCATCTATCGTTTTTCCTTTCAGGCGCTGTGTATCGAGGTAATGCCGGGCATGTTCAAAGGTTGTTATGTATCCTCTTTCTTTAAGCAAGTTAACCGTTGTCGTCTTTCCAGAGCTTGGCCCTCCTGTGATTACATACCAATTTGTTTGCCTTTGCATTGTTCCCTAATATTTTGAATTACTACCTTATTTTTTCTCTATTAATTCCATTCCGCACTTTGGACATTTGCCTGGCTTATCTGAAATCACTTCAGGATGCATAGAGCAAGTGTAGGTTTTCGTTGCTGACATGTTTTGATTTTTTGTTACTGTTTTTTGATTTGGCAGGCTAACAGAATTCTGATTGCCCTGGTCGTTTGTAGTTTTTAGCATTTTATTTATTTTTTATTTGTGAAAAAATTTACGGTGTAAATATTTTTTGCTTTATCAATTACTTCACAGCGTTTCAGGAACTATTAATCAACAATCGTTTTTTAGACAATACTAAATAGGCAACCACCAAAAGAATGGCCGCAACAATCCAATAGGCAAGATGGTCAAACCATATCATGATTATTCCCCCAAGCACAACGCCTGCCACCTGTCCTAAACTGTTAATAGAACTAAAGATGCCGAGTGAGGCTCCATATTCTTTTCCCGAATCCTTTGTAATAAGTGAAGCCAGGCTTGGAGTAAGTATTGCCATTCCCATTGAAATAAAAGAAACGTAGATTAAAATCCATTTCATCTCCGTTAAAGTAGTAAGCATGAATATGCCAATACTCAGAAATAAAAAACCGAAGGGTAATAAAACATATTCACCCTTCCTTTCTATTAACCATGCAACAGGCCCTAATTGCAGTAAGCCCATCAGCGACCCACAAACGATAAAGACAAGGCTCATTTGCTTTGGCCCAAATGAAAAAAGGCGCTGGGAATGTAACGCAAATGTACCTTCAAACATAGATAGCGCAAGCTGACTGATAAAAGATAATGAGAGTAACAGTATAAACGTTTTGCTTAGTAATTTCCAGTTTGGAAGCAGGCGAACTTTTGGTTTTCTTACCACCTGTAATGTATTTTTTTCTTTGCTTTTAATTGATTCCTTCAAGAAGAAAATATAGAGGACGAAGACCATTAATGTAAGTGCTGCAGAGATTACAAAAGGAACAGAAAACTTATCAAGAATAAACTGCCCGAAAGGAAGATTAAACTGCATATTAACTTTTGAAAAAAGATTACCAAGTAGGGGACCCGCAACTGCACCCAATCCAGCTACGCTACTCAGCATAGCCATATACTTTCCTCTTTTTTCGTTTGACGTTTTATCCGCAATGCAGGCACCAGATGCTGTTACAAAACCTGCAGTAAATATTCCTGCCATCAAACGGTAGAAGTAAAGCAGCGCTATGCTTCCACCCAATGAAAAAATAAAAGTTGAAATTGAGAAACCTGCAATGCCTGCTAAAATGAGCGGCCTTCTTCCGATTTTATCAGATAATGAACCCAGGTATGATGAGAAGAAAAATTGTGTCAATGGAAAAGCGGCTGTTATTAATCCAACATGAAGCGAAACTGTTTTAGATGAAATACCTTCAGCCGACAAAAGTTTTTCAATGTAAAATGGTAGCACGGGAAGTGTCATTCCCAATCCTGTCATTACCAAAAATACTCCACATAGAAGTATTACTTTTTCTCTGCCATATTTTTTTTCCTCACTCATTTTTAATTAAAAGTTTACCTGCTTTTTAGAATCCAGATACAAGTACATTCCAATTGACAACAGAATAATTAACGTTCTTCTTCATAAGATGTCTATGTGCCTTCGTTAGCAGTGCCACTACCTGTTCTGGCTATAGTTTTCGTTTTTGATATAATGATACATTATAGATCGCAGCAATGCATGCACCGATAAGCCAACTGAGAATAAATGTTTGCACAAGTCCCAATAATTCTTCAACAAGTGATATGTTCATTCTGATTACGGAAGAAACATCCAGGCCATGAAGCAAGGTGTTGAAAAATTTTACTGTACTGTTATGACCTAATGTGAGCATATCCACTGTACAGCCGAAATATAACAATGCGCCAGTTATACCGAATGCCAATCCGAATTTTCTAATGTTGATGTGGTTCATGGTTCGCTGGTTTAGTGGTTTCTGAATTTTCTTTATCTACATTATGTTCATGTCCACCATGATGCATGGGCATCAATAAATGACAGGCAAACATTGCAACTATAAAAATGAGAAAGGTGTAGTTTCCTGTGATGCCAAATAATGGCAGAAGGAAAATCAGTAACAGTGGGGCCGTGCAACCGATAATCATCCAAAATAAGTGTTTGTTCATTGTCTATTTTTTAATTTTATTATCTATTTCAAATTTTCGTGTTACTAACTTTCCCATCTACATTTTCATCCCCTCCATCGGATTTGCACCCTGCTTAAAAATAAATTCACTGTTTAATAAATACGCTCCCCTGATAACAACAATATCCCCTGATTGAAGGCCTGATTTTACCTGAACCCTGTCTCCATCTTCCATACCAATTTCAACCATTATACTTTTAAAAGACCCTTTGCCTGTTTGTACCCAAACAGATGCACCGGTGGCTGTACGGAGTACTGCATCAGATGGTAAGGTTAACGTGTTTTGCTGTTTTCCTTTGATAGTTACATAAGCTGGCATGCCGGGTTTTAGCAGGTTTCCGGGATTGGCAACATTTACACGAAGCAGGTTAATACGTGTTTGTGGATTAATTTCCGGATTCATGAATTCAATCTTTCCAATTGTTTGTTTACCCGGCAAATCAGGGAATTGAACGGAGGCAATTGCATGGTTATTTATTTGCGATAATTGTGAAGCATAAACCTGTGCTTCTACCCAAAGCGTTGATAAATCAGCTACACGAACAATTGTTCCGCCTTCTGTTGCATATTCACCTTCGCTTAAATCCAATGAAATGATATAACCTGCTGCGGGGCTATAATAAGTTGTTACAGGTGTGGTAGTTTTTTTTTCCGCTATCTCCCTGATTTGCGCTTCTGATAGACCCCACAGCAAAAGCTTGTTTTTTGCACTTTGTATCAATTCAGTAAAATCAATAATTGAATTGTCCAGCATTTGTTGTTTTTGCAATGCCAGCAAATATTCCTGCTTAGCGCTGTTTAGTTCTTCACTGTAGATGTCAAATAACTTATCCCCTTTACGAACATAGTCGCCCAGGTTCTTAAAATACAGCCGTTCAATTCTACCCATCACCCTTGCACTCACAGCATTAATTTTTCGTTCATCAGTGTTCAGTATTGCAGTAAGTACCATCTGTTCGCCAATCATACTGGTTCCTATTGTATCTGTCAAAATATTACCCAATTTTATTTGTTGTTCGCTCAGTTGCACTCCCTCGTTTTTAGCTGTGGCAATCTTTGTAACTTGTATCAGTTTCATTCCACAAATAGGGCAGTTGCCTGGCTTATCCTGCATCACCTGCGGGTGCATAGAGCAGGTATAATAAACATCTCCATGCCCGGCGTGCTTTGTATCTGGCGTATCTTTCAGTTTGCTATTTTTGCAGGCAGCAAATAAAAATATAAGCCCTGCAGCTATAAATATTTTTTTCATCTTGTATGTTTTATTTTACCAACCATCTCACCCATATTATTTTTTGTTATCATTTTCTAATACTGATTTATAGAAACTAACTCGTTACATTGTGTTGAATTATTTATACTATTTATCAATCTTTATTCTGAATCTTTATAAAGCCTTCGCTATCCATTAAAAACTGTGCATTGGCTGCCACAGAATCAGCAGGTGTAATACCACCCATTATCTGAATTAATTTTTTATGGGTTATACCTGTTGTTATTTTTTGTGCTTTGTATCCATTGCCACTTTTTACAAAAACTACATTTTCAACCCCAAGTGACAGTACGGCTTCTTTTGGTAACCATTCAGCATTTACAGGACTGCTGAAAATAGTAGCCTGTACCTGGCTGCCAATAGGTAATTGTAAAACGCTGTTATCAATATTTATCCTTGCGGTTAATGTCTTACTTCCCGGTCTGAAGAAGGGCTCTATAAAATAAATTGAACTATGAAAATTTTTGCCGGGATTTGCTTCAGGCACAATTGTTACTTTATTACCCACTTTAATAAAAGACTGGTCTGATGGATAAATATTCAACAAAGCCCATACTTTGTTTGGGTTATAAACTTTAAAAACAGTCTGACCTTTTTGTAAATACATCCCTTCTTTAAGACTAAGTTCCTGGGTAGTTATTGATGTGTTGTCGTTCATAGCAGGAACCGCTAAAGTGGAACCGCTCATATCTTTTCCCTGTGCTTCGTGAATATGGCCGCTGTAGCTGCTGTAAACCGAAACAGTAAACAAAGTTTTTTTAGTGGTTATTAGCTGTTGTAATTGTTCAGATGGAAAACCAAGTAATAATAATTTTTCTTTGGCAGCACTAATTAATGAATTATTAGTCTGATCATTCTTCAAAAGAAATAAAAGATTTTGCTGTGCGGTAAGCAATTCAGGGCTATATATATCCATAATTTTTTGTCCTTTTTTAATCAATTGATAGCGATACTTTACATACAGTTTTTCAATCCTGCCATTAACACGGGCTGATATTGCTCCAACTTCTGTAGTATTGTATGCAGTATATCCAAGTGCATTAATTTCTATTGCTTCTTCTCTTTTTACTAAGGTAATGGCTGGGATGCCGGAGATTGCAAAACCACTGGTAGGTTGCAATAAAATGTGCAGGTTAACATCGTGTATTTTTGTACTGTCACTTTCCATTTTCATTTCCCCGTTAATCGAATTCATATTGTCAGTTGTATCTTTACTATCCATATTCATATCTCCCATACCAGTTGCCGCCTGCTGCTTTGTTTCATTTTTTGGAAGTATAACTTTAAAATATATCAATGCTGACGCTGCCAGTAATACCAGCACCGACATTATGATAATTGCTATTTTCCTTTTTTTCATAACTGATAATAAAATCTTTTAAGTCAATTGATATTGTAACATCATGCCATCATCTTCGTGTTCAAGATTATGGCAATGAAAAACAAACACACCTGTTAATGTTGAAAATGGGATGATAATTTTTACCGTTTCACGGGGCATTACTAATACAGTATCCTTCCAGCCACTTTCTGAAGGTATCAACTTTGCCCTGCCACCGCTTCTTTCCAATACCTGGAAATGAACACCGTGCAAATGCATAGGATGAGGTTCATCGCCTTGTGAATTATCGAACACCCATATCTCAGTTGCATTGGCTACTACATTTTCATCAATCCTGTTTTTATCATACGTTTTATCATTGATTCTGTGAATACCGGTCATATTCATACCACCGCTCATTTGCATGGCATTTATGATAAAAAATCTTGTCTTTGAAGATGAGGAAGCTGCAATAGAACTGGCAGAAGAAAGTGAAGCCGGTACGATGAAACTATCACTAACTATTTGTGTTACTTTAAACTTCATAATCTTAAACCCTTGCTTACCTTGTGCGGTACCTCCGTTGTCAAACATCCTGCTTTCTAAAAATATTCCTGTACCAACAGTTACTCCGGAAAAGTTTACCAGTATATCAAGCCTTTCACCAGGTGATAATAATATACTCCTTACTGTTACAGGATTTTTTAACAGCCCGCCATCATTACCAATGATTATCATATCAGCATTATTGCTTAGAGCAAGATTATATATTCGGGCATTGGAACCATTTAATATTCGCAACCTGTAAAATCTTGTAGCCACTTCAGTATAAGGAGATGCTTCTCCATTTACAATAATGGTTTCTCCCATATAGCCTGACATGACTTCTCCCATAGAAGGATTATATGTGATACCCGATGAAGTAAGTCGCTTGTCCTGTATTACCAAAGGGATTTCATAACTGCCGGACGGCAGATTTAAAGCCGCTTCTTCTGGATCGTTAATTATAAACAAACCGGCTAAACCCTGAAAGGCTTGTCTTGCAGTTGCTCCATCAGGATGCGGATGATACCAGCATAGTGCTGCCCGTTGATTAATGGCGAATTGATAATTAAAATTGCTGCCAGGATTAACAAGAGCTTGCGGATGCCCATCCATATTAGCAGGAATCTTTAAGCCATGCCAGTGGATATTGGTTTTTTCAGATAGATTATTCTGAAAATTGATATTGGCATTTATGCTACTGTTAGCACGGATAGTAGGACCCAATATCCCATTAGCCTGGTACCCCAATACAGAAATATTGTTGCCATTAATATTTGCCGTTGTTGCCTGTGCCGTTAATGCTGTATTCCCTGATACTGTGTTGGGGATAGGGAGCAACCTGCTGAAATTCCCTTCAGTTACTGGAACAGGTTGCCCGCCCATATTCATATCACCTCCATTCATCATGTTGTTCTTATTACACGCCGCTAAAATGGCTGTAATGGAACCTGCTGTTAATATACCACCTGCACCTAAACCTGTATTTTTTATAAACTCTCTGCGTTTCATAGTGATAAAATTTAAGATGTACAATTATTTTGTTTCTAATACCCTTTCCAGCTCAACCTGCATGGTTAGTAATTGCTGTAATTGGTTTAAGTATTCAAGCTGCGTCATATTTAATGTTTCCCATGCATCAAAAAGCATAAACAATTCCTCTGTATTTTGCTCATAGCCTAATTGCATGGTTTTATAATTATTTTTTAGTGCAGGTATGATGTTATCGTCATATAATTTTAGTTGCTTTTTCTTTAACTCTATTTCATTACGCATTCCATAAGCCATGCCGCTGTATTCGTTCACCATCATTTCCTTTTGCGATTGCAGCGCATTGGCTTTCCATTTCAGGCTTTCAATATTTGCTTTATTCATTTTAGCAGACCATTTAGCCATTGGAATTTTCATCATTCCCATTAAAGTAAATTGCTGCGGAAAACCTCCAAAACCAAACATGTGCTCATAGCGAATGCCAAATTGTGGTTTCAGGCTTTGCCTTTCTGCTTCCTGTTTCAGCCAGGTAATATTGATGTCTTTGTCAATCGCTTTTAAATCGCTGCGGCTGTTATTAAAAAGGGTACTGTCAAATACTGCTGCTGAATAGTCACCTACCTGGTACGCAGTATCAATGTTAAAATCAATCATTGCATTTCTGCCCATCAGGGTATTGATGCGGATGCGCTTTTCCTTAATGTCATTTTCAAACATTAACTGCATATTCTTTATATTGCCCAATGCTGCTTTTGCTTTATAATACGCACTGATTTTTTCCAATCCATTCTTATAGCGTATCTCGGTATTTTTAATCATGAAGTCAAGCAGCTTTTCATTTTGGTCAAGCACTACCAATTTCTTTTCAATGATTATCCATTCGTAATAAAATTTTTTGGCATCATTCATCAATTCATTAAGTGTGGCATTCTTTCTTTCCTTTGACACAGAAGACATGGCTTCCATATAAGCAGCATCTGCATTTTGTTTCTTTTTGTTAGGCAACATTTGCTGACCCCCAATCATGTATTGACCCATTCCTGTAGCTCCCATATCTCCTTTCTTCCACAAGCTTGTATTATAGGGAACCATCCATAGACCTGTGCTTACCTCTGGTGGCATCCAGCTTTTAGCACCTTTGGCAGCTTCATCCATTGAACGTATGTCTGCATCATACATTTTAAATGCTGGATTACCTGTCTTAATAGTATCCATAATTGAATTAATGTTCATTAATTTTTGTGCATCAGATTGAAGGCTACAAAGAGTTGCAAGGAAAAAAAATAAGCACTTTATTTTATTCATTAAATACATTTTATTATCGATTATCTTTTTCATTTCTCCACATCATTTAGATGTATGTTGGTTATGTTTTTTATACTCCTTGATACAAACATTTTTCTCTTGCCCCATTTTATACTTTCAAAACCTATGAGATACACTAAGCTTGCTGCAAGGGGAAAAATCCAGTCCCTTACAGTTAATGGACCTGTATGCAGGTAAAGGTTAAAGAATGGCGTATAAATAATGGTGAACATTGCCAGCAATGACAGCAGCATGCCCCAGAGCAGGTTTGGATTTGAAAAAAGAAAGCTGCCAAAGACACTGGTTTTAGTGCGGATACAAAAGATGTTGATGAACTGGGTAAGTATAATGGTAATGAAAGTACCTGTAACACCAGTTGCATGCTGGTCTGCTTCGCCCTTATGGAAATGAAAGACAAAATTAAAAACAGTAACTGCCAATAAACCTCTTACTGTTCCTGAACTAAGTACCTGCAGCAATACCGAACGGTTAAGTAATTGCCCTTTTTGGCGGGGATGTTCTTTCATGATATTTTCATCACCCCTGTCAAATGTGAGCATCAGCAACGGAAGCATTTCTCCAATTAAATCAATCAATAAAATATGAATGGCCAGGATGGCTATAGGCTGATTAAAGTACACACCGATAAAACCATACAATACGCAAACCAGTTCCGCTGTATTGGAGGCGAGTGTGGCCACTACGTTTTTCCGGATATTATTAAAAATAACCCTGCCTTCTTTTACTGCTTTTACAATAGTTGAAAAGTTATCATCCAGCAATACCATTGCTGCTGCTTCCTGGGCTACTTTGGAACCATTCTGTCCCATCGCTACGCCTATATCGGCTTTCTTCAAACTCAATGTATCATTAACACCATCACCAGTTACAGCTACTACGTCACCTATGTCTTTCAGTAGGTTTACAATTTTTAATTTATCATCCGGCGATACCCTGGAGAATACTAATGTGCGCTGCAGTAATGCCTTTTTAATATCCTCGTCACTCATGGTAATCAGCCGTGCCTGGGTAATAACTTCTGGTAATGAATTATCTGCATTGGAAAGTCCTATATTTTTTGCAATGGCACGGGCTGTAATTTCGTTGTCGCCCGTAATAATGATGATGCGTATATGTGCATCAAATGCATCCCGCACCGCCTGCGGCACTTCATCTCTTGGCGGGTCGAACATAGTGACAAATCCTGCAAATACAAGGTTACTTTCACTTTCTTCAATCGTATATTTATCCGCACTTGCTTTGTTCAGTTCTTTGTATGCAATGGCAATTACCCTCAATGATTCGGCTGCAAATACTTCCGCATTCTGCAGTAAAGCTTTTTTTTCATCAGGAGTAAGTGATTTTATTTCTCCATTAATAATTTGCTGATCGCTTACTTCCAATATACTTTCAATTGAACCTTTGGCAAAGGCCGTACTCTTACCTCCATTGACCCGTATTATTGATACCCGTTTTCTTTCTGAATCAAAAGGGAAAAGTTGCAAACGTGGAAATTCTTTTTCCAATGAATCCAAATCATAACCACCCTTCATAGCAAGGGTACAGAAAGCAGCTTCTATAGGGTCGCCAATACCATACCATGTTTTGTGAAATTCATCAGGTGGATTTACAGAAGAAGTAGAAGAAAGAAAACCTGCAATAAAGAAAAATTCATCATCGTGAAGTTGCGCCGGTTCCAGTGGTTGCTTTGTGTTGCCGAGTATCTTACCTTCGGGTGCATAACCTGTTCCGGTAACAGTAAACGGCCTTCCATTAAACACACAATTATTAATGGACATTTCATTTTTTGTAATCGTTCCTGTTTTATCAGAAGCAATAACGGTGGCACTTCCCAATGCTTCAACAGATGATAATTGCTTTACTACCGCATTCTTTTTTGCCAGCCTGCGAACACCCAATGCCAGCGCAATAGAAATTTGTGCAGGCAAACCTTCTGGTACCATTGCGGCTGCAATGCTGATGGCAAATACCAGCGCCGCTGTAATTTTTTCTCCCTGTGCCATACTAAAAGCAAACAATGCAACGCCTAGTAACAGTGTAATGATGGTAATTTTTTTTGCCAGTAAGTTTATCTCTTTTTGAAGTGGGGATATGTCTTGTTTTATTTGCTGCGATTTACCCGCTATTCTTCCCAACTCTGTTTGCATACCAGTACCAACTACCAGTCCTTTGGCTTGCCCTTTTGCTGCAGATGTACCCATGAAAAGCATATTACTTTGCTCGGCGATAGAGGCACTTTCTTTTACTGTAGCTGTATTATTTTTTTCGCTTGCCTGCGATTCTCCGGTAAGAATAAATTCATTTACAAACAACGAATGGCTTTCTATTAAACGCATATCGGCTGCAATACCATCGCCTTCATTAATAATGACCACATCGCCGGGAACAATATCTTCAACAGGAATCTGACGTGATTTTCCACTTCGGATAACGGTACCTTTTTCTGCAATTAAATTCTTAAGTGACTCTAAAATATTTTCTGATTTCCAATCCTGGAAAAAGCCGATAAAAGCATTTAAAATAACAATGATACCCAGTACAATGCCATCCCTGTAAGAGCCTAACTGGAATGAAAGCAAACTGGCAACTATTAATAAAATAACCAACAGGTTATTGAACTGTGCCAATAGTATCTTAAACCATTTTCGGGAAGCTGTACCGGTTATTTTATTTGGCCCCACTGTACCTAACTGTCCTGCTGCTGATTCATCAGATAAACCAGCGGCAGCATCCGTTTTAAATTGTGCCAGTAATTCGTTTATATCGTTTTTATAGAAATCCATATTTTTTATTCAGATGCATCAATCAGCTCAACCATTCCATGTTTTTTTAGTTCCCGTTCCTTTACTATTTCAAAAACTATTGGAGTAACCAGCATTACATAAATTGTGGCGGATATAGTTCCCCCAATTAAAGGAATGGTAATAGCAAGCATTACATCACTACCTGCACCGGTAGCCCACAGGATGGGGATTAAGCCAAAAAGCGAAACAGAAACAGTCATCATAAAAGGACGAAGCCGTTGTGTTGCTCCTTTAATTACAAACTCTCTTAATAAAGCCGGAGTTATTGCATCTTTTGAATTGCCATGTTCTGCTACCATATTTTTCATGGATAGATTGAGGTAGATGGTCATCAACATAACGGTTTCTATTGCCATACCGAACAAGGCAATAAAACCTACGGCTACTGCTACAGACAAATTGACCCCAAAAAAATAAACAGCATACACACCGCCAATCAATGCAAAAGGAACCGTTATCATTGACATCAACGCTTCCTTCATAGATTTATAAGTGAAGTATAATATCATGAAAATAATTACCAACACAATGGGCATTATTGTCTTTAGTGTTTTATTTGCCCGGAGTTGATTTTCCCATTGCCCACTCCAATCCAAAAAATAACCTTTGGGCATTTTACCAATCATTGTATTCAGTTTTTTTTGTGCCTCGGTAACGGTACTTCCTAAGTCTCTTTCTCTTACATTAAACAATACCGTACCCCTTAACATCGCATTTTCTGAATTTATCATAGGCGGGCCTTCCGCTATCCGCACATCGGCAACTGCTTCCAATGGTATGGGGCCATAACTCATCGTTTGAACCTGTAATCTTTTTAAGGATTGTATGTTATCCCGAAAGTCTTGTGCAAACCTTGCATTAACTGAAAACCTTTGTCTGCCTTCAATTGTAGTGGTTAGCCGCATGCCACCCAATGCACTTTCAACAACCGCATTTACATCATCCACACTCAATCCATATCTGCCAATTTCATCCCTCTTTACTGCTATCTCAATATACTTTCCGCCAGTGATTGGTTCTACATATAAATCTTTTACACCCGGTGTTCCATCCAAAGCTTTTTTTATTTGTTGTGCGAAAGCATATATCGTATCCAGGTTTTGACCATATACTTTTATCCCTACATCTGTACGGATACCGGTAGAAAGCATATTGATACGATTGATAATTGGTTGCGTCCACCCGTTGGCGATACCTGGTATTTGCAGCTTAGTATTTAACTCATTTATAATGTCATTTTTTTTCATTCCTTTTCTCCACTCATTTGTTGGTTTTAGTAAGATGATGGTTTCAATCATGCTCACCGGAGAATTATCAGTTGCTGTATTAGCCCTGCCAGCCTTGCCTAATACATGCGCCACTTCAGGAACTGTTTTGATTATTTTATCCTGTACCTGTAATAACCTTTTAACTTCTGAATTGGAAACATCGGGCATGGTTACGGGCATAAACAGTAGTGAACCTTCATCAAGCGGAGGCATAAATTCAGAACCAATCTTAGTGAACATAAAAACACCTATGGCCAATGCCACAAGGTTTAAACCAATTACCATCTTACGCCATCTGAAGCAAAATGCAAGAATGGGGTTATAAATTTTTTCTAAAATCCTTGTAATAGGATTTTTATTTTCGGGTTTAAGTTTTCCTTTTATGAGATATGAAATCAAAACCGGGGTAAGTGTAATGGCGAGGAATGCATCTACAATCAGAATAAAAGATTTTGTGTAAGCCAACGGAGAAAATAATTTTCCTTCCATACCTGTTAAAAGGAATACAGGCAGAAAAGCTGCAATTACTATAATGGTAGAAAAAAATACACCAGGCCCCACCTGCCAGGAGGCACTCTCTATAATTTTTAACCGATCTTCCGCATTAACTATTTCGGGTTTTCGTGTAAATATTTTTTTTATCCAACTCATATTATTTTGTTGTCGCCTTAATCAACTTTTTGTAATTGTTTTTTATCCGCCAGTCCGTTTTATTTGTTCATCGCAAATATGCCGGTAAGAATTTTCCACCATTACTATTCCATCATCAACCACTACTCCAATGGCTAATGCAATACCTGTTAACGACATGATGTTGGAGGAAAGCCCGAATGCCTGTAGTAATATAAATCCGATGGCAACTGAGATAGGAAGCTGAATAAGTATGACCAATGCACTTCGCCAGTTAAAAAGAAATATGAGTATAACAACAGAAACGGTAATTAATTCTTCTATCAATGTGCCCTTAACAGATTCTACCGCTTCCTGAATTAATGTGCTACGGTCGTAAGAAGTTTTAAATGTCACGCCTTCCGGTAAACCCTTTTGTACTTCTATCATTTTTTCTTTTACTGCTTTAATTACCCTGTCTGCATTTTCTCCATACCTCATCACTACTATGCCGCCGACGACTTCTCCTTCGCCATTCTCATCAAAAATCCCCAGGCGTAAGTCTCCACCCATTTGAACTGTGCCTATATCTTTAATCCTGATTGGTATACCATTGTTTTGTCCTACGGATATACGCTCTACGTCTTCTATATTTTTTATATAGCCAAGCCCACGGATAACATAAGCCATGTCACTCATTTCAAATTTTCGGCCACCCACATCATTGTTGTTGGCTTTTACTTTATTCATAACATCCATCAGGGTAACATTATAGAACTGCAATTTTACAGGGTCTAATAAAATCTGATACTGTTTTTCAAAACCACCAAAAGATGCAACTTCTGCAACGCCGGGTACTGTTTGCAAAGCAAATTTTACGTACCAATCCTGTAGTGCACGCTGCTCACCTAAATCCATTTTTTTTGCATCAAGATGATACCAGAAAATATGACCCACGCCAGTACCATCAGGGCCAAGTGTTGGTGTTATACCCTGCGGCAATAAACGCTGTGCATAGTTTAATCTTTCCAGCACCCTTGTTCTAGCCCAATAGGTATCTACATTATCTTCAAAAATTACATACACGAAACTCATTCCGAACATGGAAGTACCCCTCACGTTTTTAATACGTGGAATTCCCTGCAGGTTTGAAACCAATGGGTAAGTAATCTGGTCTTCCATCAACTGCGGGCTTCTGCCCATCCACTCAGTAAAAACAATTACCTGGTTTTCCGATAAATCTGGTATAGCATCTATAGGATTTTCTTTAATAGAATAAATGCCCCAGGCAAACAATCCTGCTGCTATTAGTAATACTACCAGCCTGTTTTTTAAAGCAAATGATATGAGTACTTTTACCATATTATTAATTTGGTAATTTCGGCTTCAGTGGCAGGAATCTCTTTTTTTATAAAACTCATTTAGGGTTGTTTTTTATGTGTTGTGCTGTCCATGTTCAATGAGTCCATTTTCATTTCCTTCATTTCTTTCTCATTGTGATTCATATCTTTTGAGTCTTTGATACCTGATGAATCGTTATTGCAGGAAGCAGCAATTGCCATTGCAGTTATTACCAATAAAAAATAAATCTTTTTCATACTTTTTTTGTTTTGCTTTTTGAATAATTTTAAAGAATAACAAACTCCGTTTAGATATTAATGTTGATGATTAGAATGCTCTTCTTTCTTTTCCTTCATATCCATACCGCACTTAGGACATTTACCGGGTTTATTGCTCGTTACATCTGAGTGCATGGGGCAAGTGTATATTTTCATTACATCCATTTTCATCTTCTCCTTTGGAGACAAAGCCAATGATGCACCGCATTTTGAACACTTACCAGGCTTATCACTTGTCATCTCAGGATGATTAGGGCAGGTATAGGTTTGTGCAGTATGTTCTTCTTTCAACTCCATTCCACACTTAGGGCATTTACCAGACTTGTCGCTGGTTACGTCCGGATGCATCGGGCATGTATACAGTCCCATTTCCTGCATTTTCATTTTTTCCTTTGGAGTCATGCTTAACTTATTCCCGCATATCGGACACTTACCGGGTTTATCACTTTTTTCACCAGGGTGCGCCGGGCACATGTATATTTTCATCACATCCCGTTTCATTTGCTCCTTTGTAGATATTACCAAATCCTTATCGCATTTAGGACATTTGCCGAATTTATCCATCATTACTTCAGGGTGCATTGGACAAGTGTATTGCACTTTTTCCTTTTTAAGTTTTGTTGTGTCTTGTGCAAAGACAGAAACAGAAAAGATGGTTAAGGCTACCATCATCAGCATTTTAAATGATTTCATTTTTTGAGTTTTAATTGTTGTTAATAAAATAAATAATTGCTTTAGACTGTCATTCACTGGCCGGAAATCGTTTTTGCAGAACACTATTTTATTAAATAGAATCTGGTGTAAAACTAAACGCATGCCCTTTCGCTTAAAATGATTGCAGTCATAATAAAAAATGAGAATCGTCATTTAGGCAAATACTAAACAGATACAAGAGGCAACAACAGATTTGATATGGCAGAAAATGGCCGGTAAAAACGGAGAGGTTTAAGTTTAATGATTACAATCATTTTTTTTACTGACGACAGATATTCAACTAATATATATCTAATCCTACTTTTACCTTTATATATTACTGCAATCATTGATTACAGGAATACAGATACAATCGATTGAATAAAGCTTTTTAAAGAGCTATAAAATTCTAGATATCGCAGTACCGGGAGATGAATGAATTTAATCTACATGAGACAATGTTAGCCATTAAAAATGCTATTTGCATAAATGCTATTACACAAAATATATGACGACAAAGTTGATACAGCAGTATATATATGAAGTGGACACCTGGTATCGCTTGCTCGACTACCTTGAAGAAGAGAATATCCTTTATAAGAACAGGATAGCTGTTATTCTTAAAAATGATACGGAAAGTCTATTAATTGAAATGATTGAATTATTCCTTAATAAATTTGTGCGGGAAGATACTATTATATCAATATTCAGAGATGACATAAAGAAGGCAAAAAATAAAATACTGGAAAAAGGAAAAGATGTAGAAAAAGAAGGAAATACTAATAATTTTATTCTCACCCAAAATAAATTAAGGAAAGAAATAGAAATAATTGAACAACAATTTAACAGGCTGAAGTTTGAATTTAATAGATACCTTTCTGAACATTTTAATACCTTCACATAATTGTTATTCAACCTGCCACCTCTCTTAATTTTTTGTCATCTGAAATAATAATATTTAGTTCACGGATGTCTATTATTTTCTCATTTTTAAAGTCACTCAAAGTACGGATAAGGGACTCTGTAGCAGTTCCTGCAATAGAGGCAATATTTTCCCTGCTCATATTTATTGAAAATGCTTCTTCTTTATTGATATGATATTTATCTTTCAAGGTGAGGTTAGCAACAGCTACTTTTTTTCTTAACGAATCATAAGCTTGCCCCAGTAACCTGTTTTCTTTTTCGGTTACGCTTTTTGCCAGCATATTAAAAAATTTATTCGCCACCTGTTTATCTCTGTAAACCAGCAGCTCAAATTCTTCCCGGGGAATTATCGCTACCTCGGCATCTTCCAGCACTTCCGCAGATTCCTTGTATACCGAGCCCTCCAGCAAAGCAATGTATCCGAAAAAATCAGCTTCACCATACAACTCAACAATAAGGTCTTTTCCATCATCGTTTCGTTTGAATGTTTTAACCCGTCCATGCAGTAAATAATATAAACAATGTGGATTGCTTTCCTCCGTATATATCACTTGTTTCTTTACATATTTTTTTGTAGCCTTGTTATTTCTCAATTCTTCCAATGATTTTCCTTTACCAAAAAATTGTAAGAATTCATTTATATTTTCAAGGTTATCATTTCCAAATGATTTTTTAAGCGTTTCAGATTTTTTTAACCTCACTGCTATAACGTTTAATAAATCTGTAGGGTCAAATGGTTTACTGATGTAATCATCGGCACCCAATTGCATTCCTTTTCTAATATCAGTACGTTCATTTTTTGCAGATAAAAAAACGAATGGAATATTTTGCAGTTTTTCATTTTTTTGCAGTATGTGCAATACTGCATAGCCATCCATTACAGGCATCGTAATATCACAGATAATTAAGTCAGGCTGATTATTAATGGCTGCTTCAACACCCTGTTTTCCATTTTGGGCTTTCAGTATTTCATAACCATCCAATTCAAGGATTTCTGAAATATTATCCAGTATTTCAGGGTTATCTTCAATGATAAGAATCTTTTTTTGCATGTTACTGATAATTAAAAGTTACGGTAAATTCGGTTCCTTTATCAAGCTCACTGATAAATTTAATTTTTCCATTCATTAGCTCTACATACCGGCCAACAATATGCAGGCCCAGCCCACTGCCCTGTATGTGCATGGCATTACCAGCACGAAAAAATCTTTCGAATAAATGCTGCTGCTCTTGCTTTGAAATACCAATGCCATAATCCTTAACAACCAACTCTACATTACTTTCATTTATAAGGTGTATATCTCAATGGCTCCATCATCATGTGAAAATTTTACGGCATTAGATAAAAGATTTAAAAGAATATGCTTTAGTAAAGAAGGGTCTAAAAAACCAATTTCATTTCCATGATGTTCATATTGTATAGTTTGTCCCGGCTTCAAAATAGTCTGAATATCTTCAGACATATCATCCACTAATTCTTTTATATTAATTTCCGAAATGCGAACCTGCATTTTGCCTTCTTCCATTTTACTGAGGGATAAAAAATCGTTCAAAATATCAGTAAGCATATTTACGGATGATATAATTCTTTGAATGTGTTTTTCCCTTTTAGGTTGTTCTTCTCCAGCTTCGTATTTATTAATAAGATAAATAGAAGATAAGATGGTACTAAGAGGAGTCCTAAACTCATGCGAAGCGATAGAAATAAATTTAGATTTTAATTCCCCCAATTGTTTCTCTTTATTCAATGTAGCCGCTTGTTCATCTTTTGATCCTTCTAACTGATGTAAGGTTTCTGTTAACTGTTTTGTTCTTATTTCTACAATGTTTTCCAGTTCGTTATTCAATTTAATAATCTGTTCCCTGGCATTTACCCGTTCAGTAATATCAGTGATAAATGCTATTACAAAGGCCCCTTCGTCATTTTTATAATGGCTTAAGCTTACTTCTACTGGAAACTCAGTTCCATTTTTCCTTATAGCATGCAAGTCTCTGCCAACTCCCATCGGCCTGCTTTTCGGATGCTCATGATAATTTTTCCGGTATCCTTCATGTTTCGGATGAAACCGGGGAGGTATTAATATTTCAACTTTTTTACCAACTACCTCCTTAAACTGATAACCGAATTGATTTAGGGCAAAATCATTTACCAGGATAATGGCTCCCTCAGTATCCGTTAATAAAATGCCTATGCTTGCATAATTAAATAATGCCTGAAACTGCTGCGTATATTTAGCCTGTACTTCATCTTTATCCGTATTATAAGCACTTTCATTTTTCATAAACTATATTTGAGTTAATCAAAATTGAACCCCGTAAAATTGTGAATATTCCATAACCAAGGAATTAAATATTTAGTCGCTGTATATCTTTTCACCACTTATTATCTGAACCGCACCAAACACAGTTCTAAAATATTTTCGCACAAATACATTTTCAAAGCCTACTTCTCTCATTAATTCGGGTAATAACCCTTTAGCATTTGCATCTGTTGATTTAAACCCATCCAAGCCCCTTATAATATTAAAAAAGAGTTCGCTGCAACCACGATTTAGAACGGCCAAAATCTGCAATAAATAGTTCGCCGTTATCGGCTAAAATCCTGAAAGTGTCTGTCAGTACTTTTCCCTTTTGATCTGTATCAAGATGGTGAAAAACCAAACAGGAAACGACCCTGTCAAAAACTTTGTTCTGAAAGGGAAAATGTGAGCCATCATAATCAAGCAGAAAAATATCTATATTCTTTTCTTTTACTTTTTTGTTGCCTTGTTTAAGATTTCTCTATCCACATCAATGCCTGTAATCTTCACCTACGGATATATATCTTTTAACATAACGGTCAGTGTAGCTGTACCGCATCCAAAATCTAATACATTTGCCTTTGATGGGATATGAGCTGCTTCAATTAATGCGTGTTTAATTTTCTTCTCAGGCATTGTAAGATTTATAAAGTAATCGTATAACGGCGTTAGCCATCTGAACCGCAGTGCAGGTATGTATTTTGTTTCATTCAGTTTATTTATTTACGTACCTAATTTAATCTCAAGCTCATAAACACGTATTTACAATTTTAAATTGGTGGGTACGGAAACCCTGCCTTCTAAAATGTTTCATTATAAATAAGGAAACTAAAGCAGGGCTCCGACCCATATCATTTATTCTTGTTAACTCATGCTTCATTCACACAAAACGCTATACTAATAAGTAATTGTTAATCCTGCTCCCAACCCCATATCACTATCGTAGTGAGATGAAAGATTGAAATATTTAGTAATGATGTAACGCATACCCAGCGCATATTCTTTATCGGAATTAATCATGAAGTTGGCCCGAAGGCGTGGCGATACCGGAATATCATCCCGCATAAACTGAAAACGAAATTTGCCATCCAAATCAGCCCTAAACTCAGACAATATATTCATCGGCAACAGGTATTGAATACCAGCCGTTATCGTGCTGCGGTTATTTTTATTACTGCGCTGCCCCAGCATATTGTACTTATCGTTACCAAAAATATTACGGCCCATTATTCCTTTTTTAATCTCTTCTCCATCCGGGCCTACTTTTTTATAATGATAATCATAACCAATAAAAGGCCGCAACCACTGCATTCTTCCAAGGTATCGTCCTACGGTAGTCTCACTTTCCTCGCCATGCTCTGGAAAAACGCCGAGATGCCAAGCCGTAGAAATTGTGTTGCGTGTATTAGACAGCATAGCCATACCATCGCTTCCGGCAGTTTCCAGGCCTATTCTTGCCATTGAGTGATAATGACGGTCGTCTGAATTTAATCCACGCTTTGCTACCTTTACGCTGGTAATATCTGTTTTTTCTGCCAGCGTATCCTGGTAACTAAATACCCGCCCCATTCCACTCATCATGTGGTAGAGTATGTGGCAATGAAAAAACCAGTCGCCGCCCTGTTCTGTTGCAGCAAATTCTATAGTATCCCGCTCCATGGGCATAATGTCTATTACATTTTTCATAACAGCATATTCCCCCTGCCCATTTAGCACCCTAAAATCGTGCCATGCAGGTGCATTGGGTGGCGCATCATAGTATTGTTGTATAAAATGATGCGCACGTTTTCGCCTTTTTTTATCAGGATTTTGTCAGCTTCAGAAACCACTTTATTGTTTAAGCTCCACACATAACGGTTCATATTTCCGGTTAGTTCAAAACTTATTGTTTTTAATGGCCCGGGGCGCAGGGTAGACTTTTGGGGTGCTCGTAGCATGGCGTAGTTCAAGGTTACAATATCAGTGCTGGTATTGCCCATATCCATTCCTGCCATGTTATCTGCGCCGTTTTTGTTGGCTGTTTTCATATCCATGCCTTTCATAGCTTCGCCGCTCATATCATTCATGCCAGCGCTGTCGGTTCCATTGTCTTCTTTTGAAACATTTGTTTTATCATTATTTTCGTAACCAGTTATTTCAGGATACATTACAGAATTCATATCCATAGTTTGATTAGCCATTTGCATGCCCTCCATTTGTACCATGTTTCCCCGCATGTCCATCATGTCATTCATCATTTTCATACCAGCAAAGTATTTTAGCGTAGGCATTTTTGCAGCCGCAACTTTTGGCCCTGTGCCCAACCAGAGAGAGGCGGACTTTGTGCGGTCTTCTGGCGTAACTAAAAATTCATAGCTTTTATTTTCAGGAATGGTTACCACCACATCGTAGGTTTCAGAAACAGCAATTAGCAATCTGTCCACTTCTACCGGTTCTACATCATTACCGTCTGTAGCTACTACTGTTATTTTACCACCGCCATATTTAAGCCAGAAATAAGAAGAGGCGCCGCCGTTGGCAATACGCAACCTTACTTTATCTCCCGCCTTAAACTGCGGTAAAGTGTGTTGATTTTTGCCATTAATTAAAAAAACATCATAAGCAACATCGCTTACGTCCATGGCCAGCATGCGTTTCCATTCGTTGGTGAGTTTCGTTTTTAAATGCCCTGTCTTTATGGCTTCCGAATAACTTTGTATGGTGTTTTTTCTAATGCCAAACCAATCCGTTTGATTGTGCAGGCTGCGGTTTACTTCTTTAGGGCTCATGTCTATCCAATCGCTAAGTACAAGAGGTACTGTAGGTATATCCCACTCCTTTCTTTTATTCATAATAAATGCACCGTACATACCAATTTGCTCCTGCAAACCCGAGTGGCTGTGATACCAGTGCGTACCATGCTGGATGATTGGAAATTTATACAAATAGGTAGCACCCGGTTTAATAGGCATTTGGGTAAGGAAAGGCACACCATCGTATTTGTTGGGAAGAAAGAGGCCATGCCAATGCAGCGATGTTTCTTCTTTTAATTCATTATGTACATAAATTTCGGCAGTATCACCTTCGGTAAAGGTGAGTGTAGGCATAGGTATTTGTCCATTTACGGCAATGGCTCTTTTTTGCTTTTTGCCAAAGGTTACAGTCGTATCCCTGACGTATAAATCATAACGAACAGTGTGTGGTTTTGCCTGGTTTGTAATGGTTTTAATAGGGCCAAGGTTAATTTTGGCCGCTTTTATATTAGCCAGTAATTCGTTATCGTCTGTTGGCATCCCGTCCATATTCATATTACCCATGTCTGCTGTTTTTTTATCGCCATCCTTCATGGGCATCTTCATATCTCCCATGTTCATATTATCGTTGGCATTATTATCAGCATTGGTTTTAGGCTTTTCCTTTACAAGCTTCATTCCGCACTTGGGGCAGTTACCCGGTTTAGTGGCATGTATTTCCGGATGCATTACACAAGTGTAAGTTGCGGGTTGCATTTGCATCTTGCTATTACTGTCCATATCCATAGTCTTGGGCTTGGTAATATCGTTCGGCATTTGCATTTCCTTGCGCTTATCAACTACAGTGCTTGTAATGGCTTTAGGCTTTTCTTTCACTAATTTCATACCGCACTTAGGGCAGTTGCCCGGTTTGGTGGCATGTATTTCCGGATGCATTACACAGGTGTAAGTGGTGGGTTGCATTTGCATGTTGTTATTACTGCCCATATCCATAGCCTTGGGCTTGGTCTTGGTCTTGGTATCTTTGGGCATATGCATTTCCTTGCGCTTATCAATTACCGGGCTTGTAATGGCTTTAGGCTTTTCTTTGACTAATTTCATACCGCACTTAGGGCAGTTGCCCGGTTTGGTGGCATGTATTTCCGGATGCATTACACAAGTGTAAGTTGTGGGTTGCACCTTTTGTGTGTTTTCTTTTTTGGGCATTTTCATACCCGGCATATCCTGAGCTTGTGCAAAGGAATACATAGCAAGTATTATTGCTATTAATGTTATTTTCTTCATTTTTAGTTTGTCAGTTTATTTATAATCTTATTTGTTTAATTCTTTCAGTTTTGCCTTCATCTGATTGATCTCTGATTCCTGGCTGGTAATAATGTTTTTAATTAATTCCTTTATTTCAGGATCGCTTACAGATGCTTCTTTTCCCATTAATATGGCTGCCGCATGGTGTGGTATCATTGATTTTAAAAATTGTTTATCCCCAACTCCAGCTTGCTGCCGGATGCCCAAAAAAAACGCAACCAATAAAATAAAGCCTGTGGCAAACAATACACGATTAAGTTTTTTATTCATATACATTCCGCCCATTATAGCAAGCTCCAAAATCAGCATAGGCATCGTCATAAGGCCTGCCATGTAAAATTGATTTACATTTGGAATTACATTGGCAAAAGTATCCACCATGGAATACATCAGCACATACATAGCTATAAAAGACAATACTATCATCAACGCCAGTTTTTTGTACATCGTAGTAGATGTTGATTTTGACTGCTGATTTGTTTCGTGTAGCATTTCCATGATTTATATTTTAAAATTTTTATTTTACATTTTTACTTTCGCAGCTAACAAAAAGAAATACTTTTTTTCTCGATGAATTATGACGGAACATCATCTTTCATTCACCTTTTATTTTTTTTATATTGATGCGTTTACGCCTTTACGTTTTACTGCCGTTTTATCTTTTGTAATTCTATATGGTATAGTTATAAATTTCGAGTCGATAAGCATCTTTGCCGTTTACCTGCACTTCTACTTTGTAATTGCTTTATGTACAAAATTTGAACCCTTTTATTTCCGGTGTAAGTTTATGCTCCATTTAATGAGCATAAATACCTTCGCTGCCTCCTGATTCATAATTATAAAACCAGTAAATAATTTCTCCCTCCCCGCTACATCCAATTTTTCTACTGCAATTTTATTTTGTTTCAATACAGCTTTTATTGAGTTGTAATTATTTACAACATTCTTTTTTCCGGATAAAAATTGCTTTAAAAATGCTGATCAATATTTTTTTTATTTTACCCATATATCTACTAATTATTTTTATTGAGGCTGTCTTTTGCATTTGATGCCCAATCAGTAATCAACTTTTTATCTTCCACACTTAACCTGGCTCCTTTGTGGATAAAAGTGTAAGACGATAATGGCATTGAACCTTCTTTGATACTTGTTTTGATTGCCCGTAACTTATTGGCTTGTTTTCTTGGAGAATAAGATCCAAAGTCACTAAAATTGAGGTTTTCCTTTCCATCTTTTATATGCTTTGCCATCATCCATCCCATAGGTTGTATATAAACATACCCTGGGTAACGGGTGTTGTTGCTATGACAATCGTAACATGCATTTTTGATAATGTTAAACACTTTATCCGGCATCTTTACTGTTTTCGTTATATCTGTTGGCAATGCCTGCCCACTGGTATTGTGGGCAGGTTGTATAAATTGTATTGCGATGAAAACAATTAAAATTGCCAGCAGAATTTTTTTATACAATTTCATGCTTTATTTTATTTCTTCTTTTATAGAACCGCATGTTGGCATCTTCTTACCGAGGTATGGATTTTTAATTTCTTTTGTTTCACTAAGCCAGGTAGCTCCCTTTTTATCGTTGTACATCGGGCAAAAATCCTGGTACAATGTCTGTCCGCCTCCAAATGCTTTTACCATATCATACATGTCTTTACTCAGCATATCAAAATGCTCTCTCTGGTGTTCAAGCTTATCAGCATTCTTACCAATGTGTTCAGCCATTTCTTTGGCATCATCCGATAAATTGGCCCAGGTTTTCTTTTTATCTGCGGTTAAGGATGCTTTATCCATTTTAGCCATTGATTCAACAAACGCATTGCCTGCACTTGCCGCATCATTTCCATTGTCATTCGCCAATCCATTTTTAATTTGTAAATATTGAGTTACCATTTCCTGCATGGCTCCATCAACGTTGGAAGTTGTATTGTTTGATGTGGCATTATTTTCTGCCATAGAATTATCAGCCGTTGTAGCGTTGTCCTTTTCATCTGCTGCGCTGTTGTTAGTGCCGCTATTGCAGGCTGTTAATGTGGTAGCTACTATGGCAATGCCAAAAATTAAATTTTTCACTTTTTATTTTTTTAGTTTGTTAATACAGAAATCTAACCTCGCATTTTGTAAAAAGAAAAGCGGGGAAAGGCCTATTTTTTTATTTATAAAGTTGATTTTACGCTGCCGCATGTAAGCATGGCACTCCCTAAATAAGGGTTTTTGATTGCCTTAGAACTACTGAGCCATGATGATTTTTCCATGGGGCAATATTGCTGGTACACAGGAGCCGCAGAGAGTTTTGCTTTTTTTGCCAACTCAACCATACTGGTAGATAAGGTGGCAAATTTTTTCCGTTGTATTTTGATATTGCTTGATTGAGCAATAGCGTTGGCGTCCTTTATCAGGCTTGCCCGGGCATCATCATTTACAGTTTGTTTATCTGTGCTGTTGATGGCTTTTACCAATTCATTTGCATTGGTTGCAGCCGATGATGCGTTACTGCTTACTAAAGCATCTTTGAGGTGATAATATGCATTGAGTAATTGTGCAGGTGGTGCTTTTGTATCATTTTGTGCAAAGCTGTATTGAGCGAATGCTGTTACGAAAAACACAAGCATTAAAAATATTTTTTTACCCGCTATAGTTTTTATTGAGTTTTTGTGCTCATTAATATTTGATTTCATTATAATTTAATTTTCTATGTTGAATACAATAATTACAGGCATAACACTACTGTTTATGCTGAAAAACATAAAAAATCAAATCATATTTGAAAACTTTGGATGGCTATGCGGATGTCAGGTATAGGAGGATGGTAACTTCGGACAAAGTATTTGACACTTCCTGTTACTTGTGAAGGATACAGGATCTCAATATTATAATAGGAAACAATGAATGCTGTAAAGAATACAGGGCTTACAATTGTATTCGGTTGTGGAATGGATTTTTCTGTTTGGGAAAGTTTAATTACAGAATCATTACAACAGCCCTTTTTGTCTTTCTTTTCAGTTTTATTTTCTTCATACTTATGCTTGGCAGTCTGGTTATGATGGTAGTATTTATAACCGTCTGCATGTTCATGAACTTCTATCGTTTCTTCGTCGTGATGATGAGTGGTATTAAAAACCAAATCCACACCCATAGCACAGGTAAAACCTACAACCGTGTTCAATCCGAATACTATTAGGAGTAAAGCTGCTTTTAACCGTATGGATGTGCTTCTTTTCATTAACAGGTGTAAAACTAGAAA
This sequence comes from Ferruginibacter sp., assembly GCA_046590675.1. Lineage (GTDB taxonomy): Bacteria > Bacteroidota > Bacteroidia > Chitinophagales > Chitinophagaceae > Ferruginibacter. The sequence goes on from JBKJUP010000012.1 coordinate 54,243, forward strand.
AATAGGTCAATTTTTGGAAGATGCCCCATTTCCGAGCCTAAAGGTAGGCCAATAGGTCGATTTAGGAGTTACATAATTATGGACAATAGTTGTAGAATTTTGGGATTAAAACTTTGCAAACCGGGTTCAACAATTATAAACTTCAATATTTATGAAAATTACACCGGGCCTTAACCCAGTGTAATTGTATTGCTATTCTATGCCTGAACTCAATTTATCTTACGGAATATTACAAAGTGAATGTATTAATAACGTTTTACTTGTTTCATCACATTAATACTTAAAAACAATACCATTGGGCTTTTTACCAACAGGAATATCTTTAATTTTTGCATGTGTAGTCACGTTAATTACCGAAACTGTATTAGCGCCCTGGTTAGTTACGTAGCCATAACTGCCATTAAATGCAATTGCATGTGCATCGGCGCCGGTTATAAATTCACCATGCTTCATCCAAGTATTAGCTCCCATATCCATGTAATAAACAACTTTACCATTAGTGGCATCTGTAACCCAAAGTTCATTAATAGCGGCATTGTATGCCGCATACCCAGGTTTAAAACCAAGATTTATTGTCGCCAGATTTGTATTTGAAGCTACATCTATTACTGAAATAGTTTGCCCATCTTCATTATCAACAAACATTTTTCCAACAGATGATGGCCAAGCGCCTACTGGGTTCATACCAACATTTATTGTTGTTATAACAGCCTTTGTAGATGGATTTATTACACTTACGGTATTACTCATACCATTACATACATAGGCTTTACTTCCATCGGCACTAAAGGTTACTTCGGCTGGTTCATCTCCAACTGTTATTGTATTTTTTAAGGCATAAGTATCTGCATCGTACACTAATACTTTACCAGCCATATCCATTTGCGATGTCCATATTTCTGAACCATCCATTGAGAAAACTGCATTATGGTTCATAACAGGAACTTCAAAGTCTTTAGTTAGCATTCCGGTAACAGCATCCATAATAACCACTTTACCTTTCATGCCGGGCATCCCTCCAATATGGCCACCGCTAAGATCCATACCCGGTACACCAATTGCCATGTGGTGTGAGCCGCCAATCTGGTGATGATAAATATGATGAGGCCACATAATCATGCTGCCTCCTGTACCCATTAATTCTATGCTGTCAGTAACTGTATTGGTACTAAGTTTAATTATTGAAATAGTACTGCTTTCTCCATTCACAACAAAGGCCGCAGGATAATCAATGTTCTTTTCATTAATTGTCATGTTATCACTCTTTTTGCAGGATGGCATAAATAAGGTTACAGCTAAAATTGTTAAAATAGCCGCAGGGGATTTTAATTGTCTCATTTTTTAATGTAGATTTTGATTTATAAATTATGGTACAGAAAATAATACAGTATGGTTGCCTGTATAGTTTTATTTATTCCTTTTATTTGGGAGGGTTAATATTAATGAAGACCAGGCTCCGTAAGTGGTGAGCTTCAAATCACTGTCATTCACCTTTGTTAATGGAATTTTGAGATAAGGTTCAAAGCTTAAACTCCATTGCCTAGAAAGTTTTTGTTTAAGACCAAAATAAATATTTGATGTTAAAGAAGTAGAATACGCATCAGCATTGTGATAAGCACCTGCATGAGTCCTTTCAACTAATGTATTTAAATTTACTAAAAATGTGTAGTGTATTTTCTCCATTCGCATTTTATTAATAGAAAAACCTGCACCTGCATAAAAGCTGGTGTTGCTTTTAGCCGGAAAGGAATAGTACAGCATAACAGGTATTTCTACAAACCTGCAGTACCCTGTAGCATCCTGCAGTTTAATACTGGTGTAAGATGGCAAATTGAGTTTGGCAGAATCGAAAGACATACTTTTACCTGTTGTGCTAAAGTATTTTCTGGAAAGTATTACGCCGGTTTTAATTTCAAATTTTGAAGATAGCTTATAGCCTAATAAAAAGCCATAATCAAAACCCACACCAGAAGATTTATTAAAATTTACACTGTTTATATTGCCACCTGCAACCGCTGCTATTGAAAAACTATGTTTAATTCTCTCTCCTCGGGTAGTCTGCTTATCAATATTAAGGTCACCATTACTTATTTGTTTTTTGTCTGAAAGTGAAGCATCCGAAATTTTACTGGAGCTTAGTTTATCATCAGATTTAATGGGAACTATAGCTGCTTTTAAATGGCTGTTTTCTTCTCTTTTCAGACCCTCATTTTCTACATTTTCAGATGAGAAGGAAACAAGGTCTCCCATTTTGTTTTTCTCGGGTGATAATTCTTTGGTATCGTCTTTCTGTAACTTAATATGCTGCTTTGGGCTAATTGAAGAGTTGTCGGCATCAGCAGTTTCATCCAATTTCAAATCGGATTTAGCAGATATGTTATTTGAAATCGTGTATGCAATTTTATTACTGCCTAATCTTTTATTGTTAATGGTAAATTGAGTGGATTGATTTGACCTTATATTCAGGCTATCCTTATAAACTATTTTTTTATTAGGTATTGGTAATGCTTTTTCCTGTTCTATATTTTTTTGGGACTGCATTATTGTTTCAGCTATAGTATTTAAACAATTTTTTTTATTGAAACTTCTTTCATAGCCGGTGTAAAGGAAGCTGCCAAGCAGTGCTGCAAAAAATATCCAGAAAGCAAAGACCTGTCTGCGTTTTTTCTTAACAGGCAGTTCAATATCTAACTTTTTTTCAAGCTGCTGCCATGATGGAATAAGAGTTTCATCATAAAAATCCTCAGCAGCTTTTCTACTAAGCTCTTCTAAATTATAGTCGTTGGCATCAAACATATTTTTTATAATTCGTTTTTTTTTGCAATGCAGTTCTTAATAACCGCTTTGCTTTAAACAGATTGGATTTCGATGTACCAGTACTTATCCCCAACATTCCTCCTATTTCTTCGTGGGTATATCCATCTATTGCAAAAAGGTTAAAAACCATTTTATATGCCGGAGGAAGCTCCATTACACAACTCAATATTTCATGATAGCTTATGTTATCAAAAACGGTTTCTGATTCATCGGCAACTTCGGCAAGAGACAATATATTTTCGTCCTTGAAGGGTATTTTTTCGTTGAATTTATCTCTGTAATTAATACAATTATTGATAAGCACTTTCTTAAACCAACCTTTAAAAGCAGCCTCATTACAACCATAAATTTCTTCATTGTATAAATGAAGATTTTTGAAAACTATTACAAAGCCATCGCATACAAGGTCATTCACCTCTATTTTGTTAGAAGCATAGCGGAAGCAGATATTTGCTGCAAATTCTTTCAACCAGTCAAACAATAGCTTTTCCTGGTAGCGGTCATTACTCCGGCACCCATTTATTAAATGATGTAGCTCCAGATTTGAAAGTGCCAAATAGTAATGTTTTCTTTAAAGCTGCTTTTAGTATGATACAGCGGTTTTTGAGAAAAGGTTGCCTTGATTTTAGGATAAAATAATTAATGCTACAGTAAGGGTAAAAGGTTATTTCATTATACCCCTTTAGCAATCTTCTCCATAATATGATGACTTTCGCCAAATTTACAAAGGGCATCGCAATGACTGCGAAGTTCTGAAAAGAGGATGTACTTAATATCTACATTATTTTGCTTAATGGCCGGGCGGGATAATTGCATGCAAACATCTTTTTCTCTTTTATCCGGCACAATTAGATAAAAAACTTCATCACCATCTGCAATGGAATAACTCAAATCTGTCAGCCGCAAAATGCCTGAGTAAATACTGGTACTTTTTTCCACTTCAAAGGCGGCAATCACACTATTTGTGTTTTTTTGAAACCACAAGACATCAATCAATTTTACAGTGTTCAGTGTTTCTTTGTCCAAATTAATTTCAGGGAATTGCTGCAAACTCATAAACGAAAAGCTATTACCGCAATGCGACCTTGAACGGTCGTTGGATGCAGCAATAACATCATAGCCTAAAGCATTACCTATCTTCAATAAATGATATTGCATTTCAGTATGCAGGTTCTCTTCTTCTTTTTCCTGTTGCACATCCTGCTGTCGTTTCTCTATTAATTTTTCTAATTTTTTCCGTTCCGGTTCTGATAAATAAACATCACTGCCTAAAATCAGTTTTTGGGTTCCTATTTCAAACAATAATCCTGCAATAGCTCCCGTATCAGATGACAGTTCAGAACGATGTTGGACATTTGTATCAATCATCACTTCCCTCAATTTCAAATATTCACTCCAGCTACCGAGTTTCTTTTTGTCTTTAAATAGAAAATTAAAACCGTTGATAATAGCTGTGTTGAAAGGAGGAATAATGGTAGGATGCAAAAAATATAAAATACTGGCTACCGAAGGGCCAAGCCCTTTAATTTTTAAACTATCAAGTCTGATGATTTCTTTGATTATTTGTTCCTCTGTTTTAGCATTCAAACAATTTTCTAAAAATTGTCCGAAAGCCTGCTTGTTATTTTCGTTCTCATAAATATCCGGTATCCGCAATTTTGGTTTCCAATAAAAAGGATGAGATGCACCTTCAAACACCTGCTTTTGTTCCGTAATACAAGTGAGCACAAATTCTAACGAGGAGCCTTTAAAATCATTGGGGAATTTTTTGTTCTTAATGTCATCAATCACCTGCATTACACCCCTTCGAATTGAACGGAATGCTTTCAGGCGTTCTTCATTATTTATAAACCATGTATTGAAAACAGATTGTTTATCTTCTTTGTATTGAAGGATGATTTGAGAGAGATTTCTGTTCATACTTGTATTGAAACAGCAAAATACATCATTTACAGCAATCTTTTTTTCTTACAAAAATTGCTTTGAAGATTCGCCAGAACAATTGCCCTATTGATTTTATTGCAGTCATTATAACATCTTTATTAGCATAAAAGCACTCATCCCTATCATCAACGCATCTTCAATAATGGTGATTGTACTCATGGGCAAATTAAACACTGCACCCAAACAGGCGCATTTTATTTTACGTTTATTAGCCACACTTTGCAGAACACCGATAATACTAACAGTCATTACCACAAAGGTAACAATATTCGTTAGGATGGGGCTGAACCCGGTAAGAAAGGCAATGCCCAATGCCAGTTCTGCAAAAGCATATACATAGCCCCAGCCGCTCCATTTTTTTGCCACAATATCATACATGCTGTAACTTTCTGCAAAACCTTTCAGGTTAAGTAATTTAAAAAAGGAAAAGACAAGGAAGAGGCCAGCCATAAAATGGCTCATCCACCGCATCCAGAAAAATTCCCCGTGCATATACTCAACCAACAGTGTAATGCCAATAATGTATCCAAATATCAGCACGATGGGTTTATAGGTTTCTATCCATGATTTTGTTTCTTCTTCAGCAATAACAGGAGCAACAATATGTTGCTCATGATTGGTTTCTGATAACTGATATTTTGGATAATCAATTAGTGCTTCTTTCAATTCACCGGTTGCAATATGTTTATCCATTTCAATTATTGCTTCTCCTTTTGCCAAATCAATTGCTACATTCTTTGCACCAGGAACTTTGTATAATATTCCCTGCACTTTTGCCTGGCAACCTCCGCATGTCATTCCGCTAACTTTATATGTATGTGTCATAGTATTTTATTTTTGTAATACAAAGTTACCATCACATTATGCCTAACCTCTTATAGAATCGTGGCAGAGGTTTATACAATTTTGGGTTGTTTCTAATTTTTAAAAGAGCATTGAAGAAATAAAGTATTTCTCCAATGCTCCTGCCGATTAGCCTTTTTTCATTTTAGATTTCTTCGTCACTTCTGTCATGTCCATATTGCATTGTGAACATTTGCCAGGCTTGTCGCTGGTAACATCCGGGTGCATTGGACAGGAGTACATTTTCATCACTTCCATTTTCATTTGTTCCTTTTTCGATTTGGTTAAATCCATACCGCATTCAGAACATTTGCCTGGCTTGTCGCTTGTTACATTCGGGTGCATGGGACAGGTGTATTTTACCTGTTGCGCCACGGCTGCTTTTTTTGCAAGCATTTTATTTTTACCTGTTTGTGCAAAACCAGCAAACGCTGTGGTTATTGCAATTAAGAGAATGATTACTTTTTTCATTTTGTTTTTTATTTTATGATGATGAAAGAATTAAGCTTGTTTTCGTTGATAATGGCAGCAATCAGGAAGTTTTGAATATACTGCATCATCTGCCCTATACTTTTCTGTGTCGTTTCCAACGGCTGCAATTTTCTTTTGAACATTGTCTGCGGCATCTTTTCTAAATACACTGTATGTTAATGTGAGTACCTGTGTGTATTCGTTCCAATTAGCAGACTTGATACCATCCACAGAATAAGCGGCAGTTTCAATGCGGCGTTTGTCCATGCTGCATGTACCAGACACTTTGATGTTCTGAGTTTTAATACCAATTGTTCTTTGTGTTTTATCGCTTTGAGCGTTAGCAGATTGAATTGTTGCAAATGCAAACAGCATTGCAAACAATGTTTTTATTGTAGTCATTGTAATATTTTTTTTATGTAAAATGTAGTGTGCTTACTGCATTGAAATATAGCAGTAACATCAGGCTATGAAGTGCCTGGAATAATTCAGGAGAAGATTAAATCAAATACGGTAAACGCAATGGAGGATATAAATAGGTACGCCATGATGTAGCGGCGGCGCATGTGTTGCGTTAGCAATATCAAGCGACTTGATTGCTAACTGCGGCATTTTAAAAGCAGGGGTAAATAAATGCAAGTTAGTAAAATCCTTAACTGGTGTTGTGATGCCATCAACAGCTACATGGGTATCTTTTACTTTTAAACTTTGAAATTTAGTTTTGCAGCAACCGCTCATACTTTCCTTGCCACATTTTTCTTTAGCACCTTCAACAAAGGAAAAATGAGTTGATTTTAATTTATCAAAGCAATAAAACTGTTTTACTCCAATACCCAATGTAGAAAGGGAATAAAGGGTAATCATTAATATGATGGAAATCTTTCTCATTTATCTAACACAAAGATACAATCCTTATAATACGGGGTTTATATAATTATGGAAATGATTTACACAATTTATGGTTTCTTAATTCCCGTTAAAATAGCCTCTTGCTTCTGATTTCTTTGTACGTTCTTATCTAATTTGGCAGTGGTATTTTTAAGTGTTTCTATGTAGTCAGCAGGCAGGTTGTTTTGTTCGGCACCCGTAACTACAAATGCTTTATACCAATCAAAAGGCAATACTTCCTTATTAATTGCTCTGGTATCTGCTGTATAAACTTGTGCCTGGATAGCATTTCCTTTGTCATCGCACAAATCAATTTGCTGTTCATTATATCCCTTCCCCAGGCCTTACACTTCATCCAAACCCGATTTATCTGTTTCAGCAATTTCAAAAACAACGCCCCATACTCTATCAGCAACATCATTAGTCTGGTGTATGTTTCCTTTTGCCGAACCATCAACATTGCTCCTTTTATTAAATGAAAATTTATAACCTTCTACTGAGGCATTACAAACTTTTATAGCAGAAGGAACTCTTTCCTTTAGCCGGTTAATATTCATGTTAGAACCGTATGCAAATATTTTCATAGTTTATTTTCTCAAATTTTATCTAATGATTTTCTACGCTTATCTCCTGCTTTTTTAAAATGGGTAGGTGTGAGTCCGGTAATTTTTTTAAACTGAGCAGACAAGTGGGCACTGCTGCTATATCCTAACTGGTAAGCAATTTCATTAAAGTTCATTTCATTATAAGCAATCAATTCTTTTGCTTTTTCAATTTTTTGGTTGATGACGTATTTCTCAATGGTAATACCTTCCACATCTGAAAATAAATTACTTAAATGGCTGTAGTCTTTATGAAGTTTTTTAGAAAGAATTTCAGAAAATTTATGCTTTTCATCCACTGGCTGATAATGAATTTGCTCAACAATTGTGTTCTTTATTTTTTCAATTAATTGCATTTTACTATCATCTAATACTTCAAAACCGAGTGCTGTAAGGTTTTGTTTTAGTTGAACGAATTGTTTAACAGATGGCTCTTTCGTTAATTGCATTTCTCCCAATACAATGGAATTGGCAGCAAGATTAAGTTTCTCCAATTCCTGCTTTACTACTAAAATGCAGCGGTTGCAAACCATGTTCTTTATGTAGACAGTAGTCATATTAATAAAGGTAGGGTGTCTGTGAATAGCAAAAAAGGTAAAATAGATTTTCAGTGGTTAAGGAAATAGATTTTTCAATTCTATTCGTAAAAGTCTTTGCATTTTGATTAATCTAAAATTGTGGTTGGTAAGGTACGAGCCAGTCTCAATGACCAATATCTTTATCCGGTGCAGTTCTTTCGGCTTATTTGCCGCAGGCGTAAAAGAAATAAGACGGATGTACTCTGCCGGGTCTGATACAATAGCTTCGTAACAGCAATAGTCATTTCCGTTAAGGATTGAAATGAAAGTGCCTTCTATTAAGAAGATTGTAATGAAAAGCCCGACCATAGGGAACGGCACAGGTATTATAGACACTCTGTAAAATTGTTTAAAATAAAATCGGTTTTTGAGGTTTGGATTCTAAACAGACTGGAAGAGCCCAAATTCTACAAGCCTTTGGAAAGATATTCAATTGAAAAAATTAACTTTATAGTCAATTTAATCCCTATTTGCTCTATACCGATTGTAGCGTGAAAATAGAATTCGTATGAATAATATAGAACTTACTTTACCGAACAATTTGATACTGGAATTCCAGCCGGGACTTCCAACAGATTACAAGGGACCCTTTCTCAGAGGATCTACAGCAGTGTCAGCGAAAACCACTCTTGCAGAAATAGTACTTCAACAATTAACGGGTGCAGACTATTTTATTCGATTAAGCACAGGCAGACTTCTTCAAAAAGTATCGGCTAAGGGGTGGACTAACCAATATGGCCTTTATAGTAATTTTATGCTTAAGAATGAGGCCAGGAAAGAATTAGGCAGCATTGGAAAATTTCATTTAAGAAAAGATCAATACATCTGCTACCTAACCAAAGAGACAAATTGCAATGTCCTGTTTGATAAGAATGAGGACTTCAGAATAATAGATTTTTTTTATTCTCCCAAATTACTGGAGGAGCTGGTTCCTTTTTTTCCAGAACTAGAGTCGTTGTTGCAGAATTCCCCTCAAACAATATTGACTGGTAAGGGTGGGTGGTCTATCCCTTCCATGAAGGAAATAATGAATCAAATTCTTGATTGTCCCTATGATGAAAACACCAGACAATTTTATTATGATATAAAAATCCGGGAACTTTTATATCAATTACTTGAAATCTCCTTTAAAAGAGAGATAAAACCATACCATTTTACCCCATTTGAAACAGCAAGAATTCATGAAGCCCGAAGGATACTTGAGAATCATATTGACAAAAAACCGCCTTCCATCAAATCACTTTCTAAGCAAGTCGCATTAAACGAGTTTAAACTTAAAACAGGATTCCGAAAATATTTTAACAGTGGAATATTCGAGTGGTTAATGGAACAAAAAATGCAGCAGGCTAAAAATCTTATTTTAAATACCAATAAGCCTATCAAAGAAATAGCCTCTTTAATAGGCTACCCACGTACCACTAACTTCATTACCGCTTTCCGACGTCAGTTTGGGGTTACGCCAGGATCATTAAGACGTTGATAATACTGTTTGCAAAACTTTATCCCCTTTAGGCAAACAGGTTTCAAATAATCAAATGAAAATAATATAAGAGCTTTGTCGTCATCATAGATACTTTATGAAGATGAGCAAAATACTAAACCAACTAAGTGCTGTTACCAGTTATCTTTTGATATTCCTGTTTACTTATACAGGAATAAGTAAAATAATTGACCACGTCGCTTTCGAGTCAAACATTTTGCAATTGCCTGTTATCCGAAATCTGGCTATGGGGATATCCTGGCTTATACCTTTTGTTGAACTTTTAATTGTTGCCCTGCTTTTAACTAACAACTACAGGAATATTGGACTACTATTGTCCCTATTACTCATGGTAGTATTTACTGTGTACATTGCTTACATGGTCTTATTTATCCCACATCTTCCTTGCTCGTGTGGTGGCGTTTTACAACAACTAACATGGATCAATCATTTCTTATTTAACAGTGCCTTCATCATACTGATCATTGCAGCCTTACTTTCCAACACTAAGAATAAAATATTTATTGCAATAAACAGGAATAGCCGAACACCTGTATAAAATAGTAGGCATTATCATTTCAACTAAATATCATTTTATGAAAAAGTATTTATTGGGATCTTTTGCTGTGGCAATGGCAATTGGGTTTAGTGCTTTTACAAATGCGAACGAAAAGACAGTTGACTATTATTACCTTGACGGTAGTACATGGAAAACGGTACCACCGGATATTACAGTTTGCCCTTCCGGGACAAGAACTCAATGCGAACTGGAGATCGAAGGCCAGGATGAGCTGATCTATACTCAGCAAAATACTTCGTTTCCTTACATTCGGAATTGATCAAAGATTAGAAAGTTGCAGCAAATTTATTTGCTGCAACTTTATTTAATTTTTTCGAGTATTATCGTCTGCATTTGTACTTCCCCTTTCTCCAATTTCAAACCGAATGGAGCGAGGCTCTTCGCAATGTCATGCATGTCTTCCATAGATGCTACAATATTTAAATCGATATTATATTTGATTCCAGTACAATCAATCAACGGAAGATCTAAAGGGTTATATCGATAAATAATTTGCAGAATTTTTGAAATAGGTTGATTAAGAGCTGTAAATCCCGCAACGTCTTTTTTTATTTCCGTTTTATATTGACTTGAGACGGGTAAAAGCTTTTCATCAATAACTGTTAACTTCCAGCAAGGAACGTCGTAGCTTCCGATTCGTGCTTTATAGCCGAAGTGTAATTCTAATTCCTTTCTTAATTGATTCTCGATAAACGAATCTGACAAGTTGGAATTTTTTTTGTAAAGACTATAACAAAATCTCCTTTCAGATTCTGACGAAACAGAGATATTACTGTTAGTGTTCCTAAGCAAGGGCGTTGGAAATACTTTTCCATAATATGGATGTTGAATGTCCCACTTAACAATTCCAAAGTATGCGTATCTATACAAGTCGCTAAAAGTTACACCTACTGCCTGAAATTTATCTGTTTCTGAATTTGTCGTCAAGCTAGGGGGAATATAGAAGGGCAAACTTTGTGTCCATTCGGTCAGTAATGAACGGTATTGTACATTTCTTTCGTTACCTCCATTTCCGTTGACGAACAGGAGCTGATCAGGATTAAATTCGTACAATTGTTCATGTTGAGTAATAAGGATGTCTTTATTATTTATAAAAAGACGAATATTTTCATCAGTCATTTCGTCAACACCTGTGATATTTTTTACTATTCCATTTTCATCAATCCACACATACGTCGGCACAACATCAATTTTAAGTTTTGAAAATATTGTAGAATCAAAGGTTACTGATAACTTTAATTTAAGCCTTTCGCTGAATCGATGATATATGGATCTTATTTTTCGATCATCTTTTCCTACGAGTATAACCTTAATATCGTTTTTATATTTTTCCTGAAGGGTATCCATTTTTGGTATCGTTCTAAAGCAAACTACACAGTACGAAGAGAAAAAATCCAGTATCATTTTCTTCCCTTTGTGCGGCAAAGTAATTGTTTCCTTACCTGGCCCATCTAACTGAAGCAAATTCGGATAACTGAGAAGTTTATTCTCTTCAAGAAGATTTGTATGTTGACAGCATACATCGATTGTAAGGCAAGTAAATAGTACTGCCAAAAGAATTTTGGTGAACATTTTAATAATATTTATTGCTGAATTATATCAATAACCGGCGTTCTGTGTTAGATTGGAATTTCGCAAAATTTCAGTTTGAGGAATTGGATAGAGTTGATCTGTAGGGTTCCAATTGTTACCTTTAACAAATGAAAGGACAGTATTTGCTGTATTTGTTCTTTTAAGATTTAGCCATCGATCTCCGAGCTCGGTAAATAATTCTAATTTTCGTTCGTTGTTAATACTATCGAGCAATTCAGACGATGATAATATTGAAAGCGAACTAAGTCCGGCTCTGGTTCTAATTGTGTTTAGATCTGAATTGGCTTCAGTAAATTTTTTTTGCCTGGCCCTCGCTTCTGCCCGAATCAGGTATTGTTCACTTAACCTGAGAATCATCGTATATTCAGTTACTGTGCTTGAGTTCTGACCGACTTTGTATTTAAAGGGAAAGAAATAATTTTGTGAACCCACTGTAATAGAATTGATCCATGTTTGTTTGCGATTATCTGAATTCTGAAAGCTATTTACTAATTCTGGGCTCAATGAAACGGCGCTGGGTGTGCCCGTAAGGATGAGCAAAGAACCTGGATAGCTATTTCTCAGAGGCGCAGTTGCCATGAGTTGCCAGATTGCCTCACGACTATTTTTCAGAAATACCGTTGAAAGATTTGTTGAGATAGTATACACACTATTTGCCGATATAACTTTAGTAGATTCCAATTCGGCTTCTGGCCAATTTCCAACGTAAAGATAAACCCGGGCTAATAGAGCAGCTGCAGTCCATTTATTTGGCCTGACTCTCTCGGAGGATAATCTATTATCACCTCCTACATATTCTTCGGTAAGCAAATTCCCCGCATCTTTAAGATCGTCTATGATGAAATTATATACATCATTTTTGGTGTCTCTTGCTTTATTAGAATTACTATGATAGTCGGTTGAACGAATAATAGGAATATCGCCAAATAAGTTTACGAGATAAAAATGACAGAAGGCTCTTATAAATTTTGCTTCTCCTGTAAGCCTTTGTTTAGCCGCTTTTGTCACACCGGTTGAAATTTCCATTCCCTCTATTAATGCATTTGCCTGATATATATATTTATAGCATGTTGACCAGGTGCCAAGTATTATTCCATTTTCTGGTGTGAGATTGTTGAATGCTAAATCAATTCCTCCAGTTGTATTATCGTAGTTAACAAACTCATCAGATGATAACCCTGTTTGCCGGATAAGGTTATAAATAAAACCTTCGTTCTCCATTTGAGAATAAATGGAAGTTAAAGCACCTGTTGCAGTGCCATCGTTGCTAAAGACCGTGATACCAGTCAATTCAGTTTTGGGAGGTTTGGTATCTAATAATTTTTCGCAGGAAATTAATCCCATCGCAACTATAAAAAGTGAAAAGAGCAATATTTTTTTCATATCTAAAGTGTTTAAAACAACATATTAATTCCAAAGGAGAATGACCTCACAGGCGGGAGTAGTGTTTGCGTTTCAGGATCAAGACCAAGATATTTTGTAAGTATAAAAATATTTTGGCCTTGCACGAAGAGCTGGATCTCTGAAAATTTACTCACTCGTCCTATTTTTGGTGTAATAGAATATACTATTTGAAAATTCTTAAATCTTAGAAACGATCCGTCCGTTAGTGCCTCATCGCTTTGTCGATAAGAGGTAAATGCCCGGTTGGATGCAGTATTTGAATTTGCATATTTCTGAACCGTTGAAATATCACCCGGGTTTCTCCATCGTTGAAGAACTAAATCCGGCTGGTTCATGATAAGGCCGGGTCGGGAAAAGCGGGCAAGATAATTTTGAATATGCGGCTGGTTTGCGAATTGAAATAGGAGTACCAAACTAAATTTTTTGTAAGAAAAGGAATTCTGCCAACCACCGTAGTATGTCTGACCAGTGTTTATAATCGCCTGTTGATCGTTTGGTACTGTTATTCTTCCATCTCCGTCATAATCCATAAAAGTATGGTTGCCTGATGCAGGTTCAACACCGGTATGCTTGTATTTTTTCTCTATAAATAACGGTTGCCCGATGACGTAGATATTTGCATATGTAGAACTTTCAAGTCCGTCAAAAGAAAGAAGTTTATTTCTGGGTATCGTTAAGTTTGCAGTACTGACCCACTGAAAGCGCTTTGATTTAATAACTGTTCCCGTCAATTCAATCTCGATGCCTTTGTTTAATATTTTGGCGGGTATATTCTGTAATACACTGCTAAAACCTGTGATGGTGGGCAACGCATATTCAACTAGCTGATTTGTTGTGATATTTCTATAAAAGCTCAAATTAAGGAGCATTTTGTTTTCAAAGAACCCGGTTTCCAGCCCGACTTCCAATTTCTTTACTTTCTCCCAGTTATAAAGAGGATTAAATAGCTGCGTTGGATAAAACCCTGTTACGCCTTGGTAGGAATAGGTGCCGGGTGCATATAAATTCAAATATTTATAATCTCCAATCTGATCATTTCCTGTGATACCGGCTGAGGCTTTTAATTTTCCAAAACTTAATAGCTTAAAGTTTTTAAGAAAAGCTTCATTACTAAAAATCCACCCAAGACCTATTGAGCCAAAATTGGCAAAGCGATCTGATATACCGTACCTGCTGGAACCATCACGCCTTATAGTAATTGTTGACAGATATCGTTTGTTCAGGTTGTAATTAATCCGACCAAACAAGCCAATGTAGCGATATGATATATCTGATTCACTGGCTGTTAATACTGAAGAAGCCGCTTTAAGACTGTATAATAATTCATCACTATTGTATCCTAATCCTACCTGGTAGAGTGAAGTTTGTCGGGTGGATTGAGCTGTGGCACCAATTAATATTTCCAGTTCAGACTTTTCAAGCTGTCGTTTGTAATTGAGTTGGGGTTCGACTATAATCGTTTTTATATACTTATTTCCAAAACCTGCTGTAGCGTTAAACCCCAAGGCTGGATCAAATGATTTTTTCGGAGTTATCATGTTTTCTTTTGTTGCAATGGTGGAAAAGCCAGTATTCACAGAAAGCTGCAATGCTTTGGTTATTTTGTAAGCCATATTGAGGTTAGTAATCGAGTTGTCTGTTTTTGTAATAAACTGGCTGTAAACAGCCGCCAATGGATTCGTCCACGTTGAATTTTCCCAATTTAAACTTCCATCATCTTTATATATTGCGGGAGCGTTAGGCGGGAGGGTGATAAAGTTTGAGAAATCTTGTTGTGGTAGTACGTTATCAGTAAATGTATAGGATGTATTAAGGGTAATGTTAAGTTTGTTATCAGATGTTTTATGGGTTAGATTTAGATTACCGGAATACTTCGATTGTCCAAAATCGCCCGGGAATACTGTCGTTTCCCTACGATAACCGGTGGAAAATAAAAACTGTGTTTGTTCGCTTCCTCCTGAGATATTCGCATTTACATCCGTTACTTGAGAAGTATTACCGATTAAAACACCTTGCCAGTTTGTATACCGTGCAGTATCCCACAGAAGCAGGTCCCGTGCATTTGCCACAGTCGGCGTAGTCCCATCATTATCAAATGCCTCTTTCCTCATTGCAACGTATTCCTGCGTATTCAGTAATTGCATTTTATCAGAGACTTTGCCAAACCCGGCATACATGCGAACATTGGCTTTCAGCTTACCTTGTTTACCTTTTTTTGTAGTTATCAGAATAACCCCATTGGCACCTCTTGACCCGTAAATTGCTGTAGCATCGGCGTCTTTCAATATTTCAATGCTCTCTATATCATCTGGGTTTAAATTATTAAATGGACTTGATGCAATACTTGCACCACCCCCAAAAGATCCGCTTAAAGTTGCTGAAGGAAATGGAATACCATCTACGATATAGAGTGGGTCATTCCCGTTAGCTATACTGTTTCTTCCCCTAAGCCGCACTGTGATAAGTGATCCTGGCACCCCGGAATTTTGAATTATTTGAAGGCCCGGCACTTTTCCTCCCAAAATGTTAATAGGATCCGATACAGGTTGTCTGCCCAATTCGTCAGATTTAATGCTAGTTATATTTCCGGTGGAATATCTTTTGGTCGTTTTTCCGTACGCAATTAAAATAGTTTCATCTAAATTACCCACAGCTATTTTTAAACTTATTAGCATGTTGGTTTCTGTGTTAACAGCAACCTCTTTTGTAATATAGCCTACGATTGTAATAATAAGTATGTCATCACTATATACATCCTTCAAGCTAAACTCACCCTGTGTATTAGAAATCGTAATCTTACCTGATTTCTTTACTGTAATTGTTACACCTTCCAAGGGTTCTCCATTCTCATTAACAACCCTTCCTGAAATATCTATCGGGTCTCTGACGGGAATACTGGTTTGAGT
The DNA here is from genome assembly GCA_046590675.1 of Ferruginibacter sp. GTDB lineage: Bacteria > Bacteroidota > Bacteroidia > Chitinophagales > Chitinophagaceae > Ferruginibacter. Next base: position 70,349 of record JBKJUP010000012.1, read on the forward strand.
TGGAATCGTTTTCGTTTGCACAACGATATACTTATCTTCTATAAGATAAGAAAGCGGTTGACTGCGGAAGCACTGCTCAAGGACGTCCATTAATGAGCCGTTCTTTACCTGGTATGTAATGGGGATAGTGTTTTTTAGTTGTGCCCTTGTATAAACAAAGGAGTAACCTGTTTGCCTTTTTATTTCTTTAAAGGCTTTTTCTAACGGATCGTTTTCGAGAGATAAAGATATTGTTTGACCATAGCTTCTGGTGGAGGCTTCAAGGCAGGCGATAATGGTCAACAGGATTAAAAGTTTCATAGTCAAGAGGTACTTTAATCTTGGCAAAACAATATATAATTGCATAGATTTGTATTGTTTGGGTTTCTTAATTCAGTTGATAGCTCAGTTGATAAATGGGTTAACCCAAACTCCGCCGGCAGTGCTAGTAACACTTCCGGCTTTTGTTTGCAATAACCCGGTTATTTTAATCGTCAGGGTAGTACATAAATAGTATTGTTTTCTGTTTTAAAATGGACATAACCGTTTAATTCGAGTAGCTTTAAAACCTTCGCCAAAGGTTCTTTTCTTAAGATTGTGGCGTTAAATAATTGTTTTATGTTGGCTTTATAAATAATTTTTGCATCGTACCATCTTTCAATCTGCATCATTATTGATTCTATAGGTGCATCGTGAAAAACAAATAACCCATTCTTCCATCCTGTAATTTCTTCGACATCCAAAACCTTGGCTTTTGTTATCAATTTATTTTTTATCAAAGCTTGTGTGCCTGGTTCAAGCTTTATAACATTCTTTGCATTTAAAACTGTTACACTTCCTTCCAGTAATGTTACCTGTTGTTCTTTTTCGTTTTGATAAGCATTGATATTAAAATGAGTTCCTGTTACTACCACATCGGTACTATCAGCTATCAATACCCTAAAAGGCTTTTTTTCATTCTTAGCTACTTCAAAATAAGCTTCTCCGGTTATAACTACTTTACGTTCATTGCTACTAAAAACAGGAGGGTATTTTATTGTGCTGGCGGCATTCAGCCATACTTTTGTGCCATCGGGTAATATTACCTGGAACTGGCCGCCTGCCAGTGTGGAGAGTGTATGAAGGTCAGCAGTATTAACCACACCGCTATCGTTTACATACACTAATTCTCCATCGGCGGTTTTATTCACTTGAGTTTCTGAACCAACATCTATTACTCCGGTTTTAGCATAGGTTAAATCAATTATTTTTCCATTTGCAAGTGTTAACGTGGCACGGTTGCCACCTGGTTTAAGCAAAGTTGTATCAGTGGTAACGATCTCTTCAACAGCATTCTGATTGTTCCCCGCGTACCTATAAACAAAAAGCACACCAACCAGCACTATTACCGAAGCTGCTGCAAGCCATATCCTTCTATTAAAAAACTTTTTTTGTGGCAGCTTAAATTTACCCTTTTGTTGCATGGTACTGTAAGATTGCTCTGTTTGTACCTTGTCCATCCATTCAAGGTTTGCAATAATATTTTTTTCATCAGTCAGGTCTTCAAAAAGCTTCATATTGTGGTCACTTTCATTTACCCAGTTATCCAATTCATCATGCTCTTTTTCTGTAAGTGTATGCCTTATAAAACCTGCAATGAGATAAGCGGTACGGTTGGCTGCATTATCCATATCGCTATAA
>JBKJUP010000081.1:0-23327 GCA_046590675.1 Ferruginibacter sp.
TCTCTTACAAATTTATTCCCACGTTCATCCAAACGCTTATCTCCAAAACTATCCTTAAACGATGATGTCAACATATTTTTGAGCCAAAGCTACAAAAGATGTGTCCACACGGTAGCCGTTCAAGTTAATATTTTCATGGCATCATTTTCCACCATAATATTTTTGCAGCATTCAATTCAAACAGCTTTGTAAGATATCAGTTAACCCCAATCAAAGGTTTCAATATTTCCATTTAATTTCCATTTTTCGGGAAATGCATTTTCCATCCAGTCCAATGGTTCGCCAACGGGTAAAGTTTGCGATGCTAATTTGAAATAATGCTTAATTGCTTCCTTTTGTTCAGCACCGGTTGCATCCGGTTGTGCAGAAATAAATAAAGGGGTTCCGCTTTTAGCCACCAGTTCCATCCATTGTTTATTTTTTGCCCAGGGCACTTTATTTGTTAGGCCCACACAATCGCCATCGGCGGCATAAAATATACCTTGCTGAATACCCCTGAATGCTAAAGTATTCACACCCATTTTTTTTGTTCTTTCCCATTCGTTACCCGATGTGTCATCGCCTATACGGTTCAGTTCAAATAATCCTGCCGACAAATGGCTGAATGTATTGCATCCGATGATGTACATGTCGCCAGCCGCTTCACGAATGGTTTTATACAACTGCAATACAATTTCTGCATTGGTTTTTGACCTGTCATTCATGCTCCAATCATTGGCGGTAATGGCTCCATCCTTCAGCATTTCAAAACCCCATTTACCAAAAATATCAAAAGAGGTAAAATCAAATTTCACCATTTCGTATCCCCATTGCTGGTATAGTTTAAAATAGTTTTTTACCCGTTCTAAATTTTCCGGAATGGAAGGGTCCAATACAGGTTTATTTTCTTCTCTTCCCCTTATCATTGGCAGCATCAGTGATTTTGCATCCTTATAACTACCGCATAAGGGCCTTGTCCAAATGCCCGGCCGCATACCAATTGTTGTTATTTTTTGCGCCAGCTTGCCCATATCTGCAAATTGATCATCGGGTGTATCCATATTATCGCCCCAGCAACAATCATTCGGCATGGATGGCGGATTTTGAAACCAGCCTGCATCAATTACAGAGAAGGGACGGTTACTTAATCCTGCTGCCATTGGCGCCATCAATTCCGTATGCTCTATAATTAATTTTTCAGAATTATTGCCATAACTAAAATACCAATCGTTAATACCATACACCGGTTTTTTGGGCATCCGTACGGTGGCGCACAGCAGTTTCATAAAACGCCGGGCCGCTTCAAAAGTAGTTTCGCCTGCATTATTTTTAAACGCAACAAATTCTGCAGCCTTTAACTTTCTATCGCCTAACTGCACACCATTGCCACCTGAACGGGTATCTGCTGTTAATCTCAGTTTGTCATTAAGTATTTGCCAGGAACAAAAACATGCAGCACCAGTTTTTACACCAAAGCCATTGGTATCATTTTCATTGTGCTCCATAAAATACCAAGGCAATATTTCTGTAGCCATCGGGCTATGCCATGATGCGTCTCCATAAGTTCTTTCCCAGTTATCATTTAAAATCGCAGATGAAGGTTTAACAGGTGTTTTCCATTGCAAGGTAACGGCACTTAGCAGCATAGCCGGTGCCTCGATGTTGATGGCAATGCTATTGCCTGTATTATTTAAACTAACCGTAAGGCTTTGATAGGTCCATAGTTGTTTTCCGGTTCCTTTAAGCGCAACGCTTGTGCCGTTTACAATAGCAGTAACCTCATCAGGGAAATCCATTACCTGGCCGGAAGATTCATGATGCAATGCCAGCAAAGAATCATGTATTAGTAAAGTGGCTAAAGATAAACCGGAACTGTGTAGAAAATGACGTCTGTTCATGATAGCAGTTAACAATGTATTATTAGTGAGGAAGGTAATTTACATTCTTGAAAATGCGATTGGCGATACCGAAAACAATTAAAGATTGTTAAAATTGTATTAGTCATAAATCACTGCATAAAGAGCGGAAGGCAAAGATTAAATTGGCTTATTTTTTACCAAGAGACTATTTTGTTTGTTTGTTCACCAACATTAGTATTTCATGGCATCTTCGGTGGCAGAGTTTACACCGAGGAAGGAAGTGCTCCATTCATATTCATATTTTCATGACATTATTTTCCACCACCATCTTTTTGCAGTATTAAATTTAAACCGCTTCCAAAGTACCCCCACCAGCCACTTAAAATCTGTTAACTAAACGGCATCGAAATATTATCACTTTGAGGTATATAAAAATGGAATTCATTTTTGTACTTTTCGGGCGGTTAATAATATTACCTGTTTCAGAAGGACCTAATCAGCCAGTACTTTCTTTATCAGCAACTGGTTAAAATAAATGACCCGGGGATAAAGAACGAGTTTGATTCATTTAAAAAGGCACACAGCCAACATTACAACATTGCAGTTGAAACGCTATTGTACATCATTACGCAACTAATATGATAAAAAAACCGCCATTCAGAAAATTAAGGGGTTACGCATTCGACCCAAGCCTGTCTTTAAAAATGGACACCGCCCTCATCAATCAAATAACCTATACAGTTCCCTGGGAGGATGGCCCCGTTGATTTAAAACCCGGGCCAATTGGCGAATACCTCGAAGTAATTGATTACGACCCAACGGTTGAAAAGTTATATGCCCCTGTTGACCTTGATCATAAATACCTGCTGGCACAAGACGGGCTGGCCCCCTCAGGAAGTAATCCACAGTTTCACCAGCAAATGGTTTATGCTGTTGCCATGACAACAATCAAAAATTTTGAAACAGGACTTGGCCGGCCTGTATTATGGAGTCCACACAGTGTTGTTACGGACAAGCCGTTGTCCAATTCAAAGAATAAAAAAGGTAATGATGTAGTCGCCGGTTCAAAAAAAATACAAAATGAATTTGTTCAGCGCCTTCGTATTTATCCGCATGCTTTAAGAGATGCCAATGCGTTTTACAGCCCTCAAAAAAAGGCGTTGTTATTTGGCTATTTTGCGGCCAGGCCAGCAGACAGAACCCTGCAAATGCCCGACAATCTCACCTTCACCTGCCTAAGTCATGATATCATAGCGCATGAAACTACGCATGCCATACTGGATGGTCTTCATCGAAAATATACAGAAGATACCAATCCGGATGTGCTTGCTTTTCATGAAGCCTTTGCGGATATAGTTGCGCTTTTTCAGCACTTTACATTTGCGGATGTGTTGAAAAATCAGATAGCCGCTACCCGTGGTGATCTAGCTAATCAAAATTTGTTGGGTAAATTGGCGCAGGAATTTGGAATAGCCATTGGCAACTATGGTTCTTTAAGAGACGCCATTGGTACCTACGATAAAAAAACAAAAAAGTGGGAGCCTATAGAGCCAACGGGCAACGAGTACCGAACAATTATGGAGCCACATGAACGAGGTTCAATATTGGTGTCGGCAATCTTTGAAGCGTTCCTGAATATTTATAAAGACCGGGTGGCTGATCTGCTGAGAATTGCATCCGGCGGTACCGGCATACTGCAACAAGGCCAGCTTCAGCCCGATCTTGTAAATCGCCTTGCAGATGAAGCGGCAAAGGCATCACGGCATGTGTTGAATATGTGTACCAGGGCATTGGATTATTGCCCGCCTGTGGATATTAATTTTGGCGACTACCTGCGGGGAATAATCACTGCCGATATGGACCTGGTTGCAGATGACAATCGTAATTACCGGCTTGCCTTTATTGATGCATTCCGGCGAAGAGGCATTTATCCAACCGGTATAAAACATTTGTCTGTAGAAAGCCTGAGTTATGCAGTGCCGGAAACTGCACAGTTACAGGGACTATTTAATATTCTTGTTGATTTCTTAAAAGGCTATGGCAACGAAATAATTTATGCTAAGAGCAGGGAAGAAATTTTTAATATTAATAAGCGATACATTTCAGGCCAGTATAGTTCCGATCAAAAAATTTACGGATTGCATCGTAGGATTAATGGGAAATTTGACGGCTCAATTGACTTCGAAAAACTTACCGGCCTGATGTTTAGCAATGGTTGGGATGCACTCTCCATTCCTACGTCTAATGCTTACAGTCAGCAAAGCCCTTCTTTCTTTATACAATCATTGCATGTAGCTTCCCGGGTTGGTCCGGATGGTAAGCAGAGTCACCAGGTTATTATGTCGCTTGTTCAACGGACTGTTATTGCTGTTGAAAAAGATGGTGCCGGAGGATTAAAAATCAATCACGCTGCACGAAAAAAAGACTTTGAAATAAGCGGCGGCTGCACCCTCATCTTCGATCTTCATACGCAAAAATTAAAGTATGCCATCAGTAAGCCATTGATAGATACGGATGCATTGAACCTGCATCCTTCCATATACAAGCTAGACGAATCCAGGTGTTTTGCTACTTATAATTATCAAACCGGAGATGCCGGAAGCCTGACGAGGTTCCAGGCATATTTTGGAATGGGGAAGCAGAATTCAGTGAATGAACCATTTAATTTTTTACATACACATTAAATATATACCATGGCAAAAGCTACCAATACATCAACCAGCATTACAAAGGTTGCAATCAGAATGTACCGCGGTGGTACGGGTGATTTTTTTATACTGCAGTTTAAAAGGAGAAACACGGTCAGCTTTCAAATGATGATTGATTGTGGTTGTATCAATGGAGGGAAGCCTCATTTTGCTGAACGTCTTGAAGATCTAAAAACTTTTACAAAAAACAAACCGATCGATCTGCTTGTGGTAACCCATGAACATGCGGACCATATCAATGGGTTTGAACTTGCAAAAGATATTTTTAAGGATATGCAGTTTAAGAAAGTTTGGTTTTCCTGGACTGAAAATGATGAAGATGCTTTTGCCAATGATTTAAGAAAAAATTACAGCGAACTGGATAAAGCCATTAAGGTGGCGGTTTCAAAATTGAATGCATTAAACAAAGCAGCTTATTTTCAAAAACTATATGCGTTAGAGGAAAACGAAAACCTGATGGTGGAAGGGAAAGTTCATTTTATTGATGCATTAAATGGGCTGAATAATTTAAATATAACCGGTGGGTTGGGTGCAAAAAGCGGAACGGTAAAGCCAACGATGGCATCATTATTCCGGGATTGGAATGTGATAAAGGACGATACAGAAGTTGAGTTTTTAGAGCCGGGCGAAATAAGGGAAAATTTAGCCGGACTAAATGGAATACGTTTTTATGTGATGGGCCCTCCAAAAGATACACATTATCTTGACCTCGAGTATAGCAAAGATGGCAGCTTTGATAAAAGAGAAAATCCCAGCCAAAAGGACTTTGCATTAATAGCTGCATTATCAGTTTCTAACCAGGCCGGAAGTACAAAGCAACTGCCTTTTGAAGTAGAATACGAGCGCCCGGCGGAGCCTGAAACAATAGCGATGCGGCGCAATTACACAAATGGTGGCGAATGGCGTAAGATTGACAGCGACTGGCTTTTCAGCACCGGCAGCCTGGCCATGCGGTACGAAAAGAGTATCAATAATACGAGCCTGGCTTTGGCCATACAATTTGAAAAAAGTGAACGGGTGTTACTTTTTCCGGGTGATGCGGAGCTGGGCAATTGGTTGAGCTGGCACGATGGATTAGAATGGCCGGTAAAGATTAACGGGCAAACCGTTAAGAAAAATGCTGAATATTTTTTGAACAAAGCTGTGTTTTATAAGGTAGGACACCACATGAGCCAGAATGGAACTGCCAGGGAAAAAGGCATTGATATGATGACCAGCGATGAGCTAACAGTAATGGCTACTTTAGATTTCAGGAAAATAAATACCGGGTGGCTGAATACCATGCCCAATGATTTTTTAGGTGCTGAACTTATCAGCAAATCAAAGGGTAAAATTTACTTTGAAGGAGAGCGGGAAAAGATAGTGCCGAATATTAAAACAGACCGTGTAACTGTAAAAAAAGTACACGAAACAGCCCTAAATAAATTGAACAAACCATTCGACGGAAAAATATATATTGAGTGTGACATCAATGGATAAATTACAAACTTTAGCCGTCGTGGCATTTGTCGTTTTATTAGGAACCTCAATTTAAAGTAGCTGCAGTCTTCTAATTACAAACAGTTAACCTTACTTCCTGTTAAAAGAAAATGTATCTGCATCTGCAGTATAAGTTTTCATTCATTATTCTCTTTCGGCTAAAGCTCACTTATCGCAAATTAGTCATCCATCATTGCTCATATTGGAAATGGTGTTACTTACTCCATTCACACATCCTCCGCATGGCCTTTTGGCTAAAGAAAAGAAAGATATACAGTAACAAATTGACAACGCCGGTCAATAGCTTTTGCCTGTAAAAATATTTATTTCATTTTTTATTTCTGATGACTGTAAGGTTTTATGGAGCGGTGCGTCTTTAACGTAGTATAACTCATTAAAAAGGTAATTGCATTGATTCAACAAATTATAAAATCGTGTGGGCAGATAAATACAAATCATTTTATAACAATTAAATAACGGGTAATCTTCAGGTGAAAAATATCCATCCCAATGTGTCGATTATCCATTTATAATCCTTTAAAGACCTTGCATCTTTGCATTGTCAATAATTTTAAAAACAAATAAACAGATGAAAGCATTTTCAATTTCCCTGCTGGCATTATTAATAACAGCAGCAAGCTATGCCCAGGATGTTAAGTACTTCACTACCAAGGGCACGGCAATAAACGGCTACGATCCCGTTGCCTATTTTTTGCAAAACAAGGCTATTGCAGGTACGGACAACTACTCCACAGATTGGAGTGGAAGTAAATGGAAATTTATTTCGCAAGCTAATTTAGACAGTTTTAAAATTGCTCCTGAAAAATATGCGCCGCAGTATGGCGGTTACTGTGCTTATGGCTGTAGCGAAAATCACAAAGCACCAACCGACCCAAATGCATTTACAATAGTTGGTAATAAGTTGTACCTGAACTATAGTTTAAAAGTAAAAGAATTATGGTTGCAGGATACTGTTGGTAAAATAAAAGCAGCGGATAGTTACTGGCCTGCACTAAATAAATAATCAGTCGTGTCTATTTAAAAATAAGAAAATGAAAAAGATAATTGGAATAGTGTTGCTATCGGTGTTTACACTCGGTATTGCAAAAGCGCAGTCTGCAACCAGGACAAAAGAATTTAATCTCGAAAAGGGGCTGGCCATTCAAGGCTACGATCCGGTGGCTTATTTTTTACAAAATAAAGCTGTAAAAGGGAGTAAGCAATTTGCTGCTTTAGCAGATGGCATTACCTATAATTTTTCAAGTGCTGCCAACAAAGATTTATTTGTAAAAGATTATAAAAAATATGAGCCGCAGTATGGCGGCTGGTGTGCTTATGCCATGGGTGCCACCAACGATAAAGTATCAATAGATCCTGAAACATTTAAAATAGTAAATGGCAAACTTTACCTCTTTTATCATAGCTGGGTAAACAATACACTCACCAAGTGGAACAAAGATGAAACTAACCTAAAAGCAACTGCAGATAAAAACTGGATGGCTATTTTTCATTGATTTGTTTTTATCCGGCAACCAGCTTTTAGATGAGCGTTGGTTTAAAATTCAATGTGATTTTATTCAAATTACCGAACAGTTAAAAATCGCTGAGTAAACGCTTGTTTGCAATACCCGGCATTAACAGAAATGAAATAAGAAATAGTGCAAGATGATTTTGGTATGGCTTATTCCGTCATTAAAGAGCCGGCCTCCAAAAACAAAAAAATTAATGATAATGCACAAACGTACGCTATTGATAGTTGCCTTTTTATCGGGTTTCGCCACAGTCTCGAGTGCCCAGGATAGCAGTCATTTTTATTTTACAACAGCAGTCGGAATATTTGCACCTGTTTCCTCATTCTCCAACGCATACGAAAATTCCCTTGCATTAAATTCAGGGATTGAATACCAATTTAGCAAACATTATTTTGCGCAATTTGTGCTGGACTTTAATGCGGTTAAATACAATCAGCAGGTGAGGGACGAAAGGTCTGCCTATTTATTTCAACATACCAACAGCTTAGTTTTTTTAGCCGGCTTTAACCTTGGTAGAAATATTTCAATTGGTAAAAACTCCAGGTTCTTTGCATCGCCTTATGTTGGTTTTGGGTATGCCAATATCGGAGAGCCAAGGTTGACACTTACAAGTGCCGGCATCATTCAGCAACAAGTAACCAGGATGACGGGTATCTATGCAAAACAAGGTGCAAGGGTGGGGTTTCGTACAAAGTCAAAATTTCTTCAAACTTTGTATATAGATGTGGCTTATTTGTCTGCCAATATCCATGTGCAGGATAGCAGGCCAAAGGCTTTTTCATTTCTGGTGGGCACAAGGTTTGGTTTTTAAACTTTAATCAAAACCCTTGTATGTACAGTAGTCTTTACATCAACTCATTGCTTTGTGTTCGTACGTTTTTTAATGAAATTATTTTCGTAAAAATTATCCATCCTATTGCGTACTTCCTCCATTTTATAGATACATTTTGATGGGCATCTTTGCATTGTCAATAACGACATCAAAAATTAAAAAATACAAAATGAAAAATTTCACAGTTCCAACAAGAGAACAAGTAGGTACAACCAACCAGGGTATTTTCGACACTTTGCAAAAAGCTTTAGGCTTTGTTCCAAATTTATATGCAACCATCGCTTATTCAGAAAATGGGTTGGCTAAATACCTGGCTTATCAAAATTCAAAAACAAGCTTAAGCAACAAAGAAAAGGAAGCAGTAAACCTAGTGGTGAGCCAGGTTAACAATTGCGTTTATTGTCAAAGTGCACACACCGTAATTGGCAAAATGAACGGCTTTAGTGATGAGCAAATATTGGACATCCGAAAAGGAAAAGCAACAGATGCTAAATTAAATGCGCTGGTGCAGTTGGCTGAAAGCATTACAAAAAACCGGGGCAATGCTGATGCAATCTTGGTCGATAACTTTTATGCACAAGGATATAACAATGAAAACCTGGTAGATCTTATCCTACAGGTTAGTGATAAAACGGCTATGAACTATTTGCATAATCTTACAAAAGTACCGGTTGATTTTCCTTTAGCACCCGCTTTGTAAATTAATTACAAAATGGTCGTTGTGGTTTATATTAATTAATAACCAGGAATGGAAAGTGCAGTCCCGGATTTATGAAAAACCTGGATGCCGTCCCAAAAGCAATTGCGGGGCGGCTTTTTTATTGGATGGGCTGTTGATTTTTTTAGTATTGAAAATAGGTGAAGACTGTGCATTGAAAGCAAGTTTTTTAAATTAAATACTGATAAGATGTTGAGGTGCAAAATGATGCTATGAAAATATGAACCTGAACGGATCCCGATAGAAATGCGGGACGAGCCGACGCCACTAAAGATGCCATGAAATACCAACGCTGACTAACAAAAAAATCATTTTCTAAAAAAGTCTTTAAGTCAAAATGTTTCATACAGATTTTGATAGATTTTCGACTTCTCCGGATTTTATATATTAATTAATGTTACGCTAACGATATTATGGATGGGCTTAAGTATTTTTAAGAATGAAATGGCGAAAAATTATGAAGCGTTCTTCCCTTGTGATTTCAGTATTCTTAGGGTTATGGCTGGTGATGGCACAGAGTTGTATGAAATTTAGAATAAGCGATGACCAGGCAAAACAGAACTTTGAAAAGACAGGCGTGGTTTTAACAACAGCCACAGTAAAAGTTGCAGGAGCCAATATGCACTATGTAAAAACCGGCAACGATAGTTTACCAACCATTGTTTTTGTACATGGCTCACCCGGAAGCTGGGATGCCTTTGCCCGGTACATGCAGGATAAAGATTTGTTGATGAAGTACCGGATGATTTCAATAGACCGTCCGGGATTTGGCTATAGTGATTTTGGAAATGCAAAACACATGGAAGATCAGTCGCTGCTGATAAGCCCGTTGTTTAAACTATGGGAAAACGGTAAGCCTGTGTACCTTGTTGGCCATTCGTTGGGTGGTCCAATGATCATACAGTTGAATGCGGATAACCCCGGCCTTTTTGGTGGGCTGGTTTTGTTAGCTGGTTCTGTTGATCCTGGTGAAGAAAATAAAGAACTCTGGCGTTATATACTGGATACAGGTGTATTGAGTTATTTGGTTCCCGGTGCTTTCCGTCCCAGCAATACCGAGTTGAAATATTTTAAAAAAGATGTGTATGTTTTGCAGGATAAATTTGCCCTGGTAAAATGCAAGGTTTTTATTGTTCATGGCACAGAAGATCCGCTGGTGCCGGTGGGCAATGCGCTGTACGCACAAAAGAAATTAGTGAATGCAGCATCGGTAAAACTTACATTGATACCAGGTGCCAATCATTTTATTCCATGGACAAAGTATGATACCATTAAACAGGTGTTGATAAATTTATATTAATGGAAAATACCTAACCTTAAAACTAAATGCCAGCAGAACTAATCATAAAAAATATCTGCCAACACATTCAATTAAATGATGGAGAGGTTGATTATAATATGATCAACTTTAAAAAAATAAAATGAATGTAGCCGTATTATTATTTGACAACTTTGAAACACTGGATGTATTTGGCCCTGTTGAAATATTTGGCCGGCTTACAGAAAAATACCAGGTTTCTTTTTATAGCCTTCCAGGCGGACTGATAGGAAATGCCCATGGCGTTTCAATGCTGAATAAACCGCTTGCCAACATCGAACAGGGAGTTGATATATTTCTTATTCCCGGCGGATATGGAACCAGAGTAGAAGTAAATAATGTATCATTGATTCACAAAATCAGGGAGATTTCGGAGAGGAGTAAATATGTCTTAACCGTTTGTACGGGCACAGCATTGCTTGCAAAGACGGGGCTTTTAGATGGCAGAAAAGCTACCAGTAACAAACGGGCTTTTGATTGGGTAACAACGCAAGGGCCAAATGTAAATTGGGTTAAAAGAGCCCGCTGGGTGGTAGATGATAAATATTACACATCATCCGGCGTGAGTGCAGGCATGGATATGACGCTGGGTTTTCTGCAGGATATGCATGGGGTGGATTTTGCCAGGGATGTGGCTCACACAATAGAATATACCTGGCAGCAGGATAAAGAAAAGGATGATTTTTGTGATCAATAAAATGCGGTAGTTGCGTTGAGTTTTGTGTGATCCTGCTTTTCTCATAATTAACTAACAGATACTTATTGGGTGGTTGGTAGAAATAGCGGTGTCGGGTTGATTTCCGTTATTGCTAATGTTTAAAATACTCTCCCTTCCCTAAATTAACTAAGCTGAATTTTCATCCAGGGAAAATTGTCCATGCCATTGCGTTGTTCCTCCATTTTAATATCGCCTGTTTAGTTGCAACTTTGTATTGTTAAAACAAAAAGCTATTAAATTTTAGAAAATGACAACAAAAGATAAGATTGCGACATTAAATAAAGCTGATTATCAGGTTTATTTGCAAAAGGGAATTGGATATAATGAATACAAGCAGCAGATGGCGGCAGATTTGGCTGTAAACAATGACATTAAAATTAAGGAATACATCCATTTGAATCAACGCCGGATGTATAGGGTTGAAAAAATGTTTGAGATATCCGGAGAACTGATGACGCAAATTGAAAAGCTGAAACACAAAATATATTGGTTGATATTAACGGAACATTGGTGTGGTGATGCAGCTCAAACATTGCCTGTTTTTAATGCTATTGCAGAAATGAGTAAAGGCAAAATTGAAATGAAATTGGTTTATCGTGACCAGCATCCGGAATTGATGGATGCCTACCTTACCAACGAAACACGATCCATTCCAAAGTTGATTCAACTGAATGAAAATTTTAATGTTACCGCTTTTTGGGGCCCACGACCTTCGGCTGCACAGCAATTGGTAAAGCAGTTAAAATCCAACCCGGTAACTGCAGCCACTTACGCAAACGAATTGCATTTGTGGTATGCCAAAGACAAACAAAAATCGCTTGAACTGGAAATAATAAAACTTATATACCGGGCTGGCTTATTTTGCCCCGATTGTTTATCATAATTATAAAATAAATACCATGGAACAAAAACTTCCACTACCTCCATTTACAATGGAAACAGCATTGCAGAAAGTACAACTGGCAGAAGATGCCTGGAATAGTAAAGACCCGGAAAGAGTTTGCCTGGCCTATACGATAGATACAGAGTGGCGCAACCGTACAGACTTTATTAATGGACGGGAAGCTGTGAAAGAATTTTTAAAAGGCAAATGGGAGAGGGAATTAAATTACAAACTCAAAAAGGAACTCTGGGGCTTTCGTGAAAACCGTATGGCTGTTAGGTTTGAGTACGAATACCAAAATGTGGAAGGGCAATGGTTCAGGGCTTATGGAAATGAAAACTGGGAGTTTGATGAAAACGGGTTGATGAGAAAACGGTATGCCAGCATCAATGATTTACCCATTATGGAATCTGAAAGAAAATTATAAATAAAAAAGATTGTTATGAAAGATGATACAATAAACGAAAAAGACAAACAGGCAGATGAGCCAATTGTTATAGCAGATGAATGTGGAGATAGCATGTGGGATGCAGTGTTGGGGCAGGAAGTGAAAGCCTGCCAGGTAATTAAGGCAGACACTAACCTGAAGACCTTGCTCAATAGAATTGAAAATGTACAAGAGTGCGACGCCACTAAAGATTAATAGATATGCTAAGGTCTGGTTCAAAATATTTCATTTAAAAAAAATCTCCCGGCTTCTCTTTGAAAACGGGAGTGAACAATATGGCAAAAAATTTTGGAGCAATCGCCTATTCTGATGAAGTAAAAGCAATGCAGGAAAAATCAGGTAGCAGGGCAACTTATGCCAGGATGGAAAGGGATACTTACATTGATGGATTAACGGATAACGAGGTGGATTTTATAGCACAGCGTGATAGCTTTTATATGGCTAGTATTGGGGAGCGTGGGTTTCCTTACATACAGCATCGTGGCGGGCCAAAAGGATTTTTAAAAGTGCTGGATGCAAAGCGGATTGGCTTTATTGATTTTAAAGGGAACATGCAATTTATAACTGTTGGTAACCTTGCTACCAATAATAATGTTGCCCTGATAATGGTGGATTATCCCACAAGAGCAAGATTGAAAATTTTTGCGAAGGCTGAAATTGTTGAGTTGAAAGATAACCCTGAATTGTATGAATTGATGGATTTGCAGGCATATAAATTTAAGCCGGAACGTATGATGGTACTAAATATAGAAGCATACGACTGGAACTGTCCGCAACACATTACACCACGCTACACCTTAGAAGAAATTGAAGAAGCCTTTTCGGGTCAAAGAAAATATATAGCAACATTAGAAGCAGAAGTAAAGGCGTTGAAACTTAAATTAAAGGGTAAGTAATAAAATTTTTTATTCAACTTTTGGGTTTAAATAATATCTATGAAATGGTATATAGTTGATTCTTTTACAAAAGAAGCATTTAAAGGGAATCCGGCCGGCGTATGTTTTCCCGAACATGATTTGAGTGAGGAAACCATGTTGAAAATAGCGCAGGAGTTTGGCTTTTCCGAAACCGCATTTGTAAAAAAATGCAGCGGGCCAAATAGTTATAAGATCCGGTTCTTTTCGCCCAGGAAGGAGATACCATTATGCGGTCACGCAACACTTGCTTCTGCCAGTATTGTATTTAAGGATACGGGTGAAAATGAAATTCATTTTATTACGGTTGAAAGTTTAGACCTGTTAATAAAAAAAGAAGCGGATGAAATAGTTATGGAGTTTCCGGTGTACGATACCGTTGATGCAACGGTTCCATCTTTAATGTTGCATGCATTGGGGCTTGCACATGTAATAAACACAGCCTATAGCCCGAAAAACAATATTGTACTCCTGGAAATTGGTGACGCTGAATTATTAGCGGGCTTGCAGCCCGATTTTAATGCGTTAATACTGTCCTATGAAGGCATTAACGGAGTATTGGTTACGGCGCCATCTAATACAAACGAATACGACTATCATTACCGTTATTTCTGGCCATGGTCAGGTACAAACGAAGACCCGGTAACAGGCGGCGTTCAAACATTTTTAGCAAAATACTGGGCGCAAAAGCTGGGGAAAAAAATAATGAAAGCATACCAGTCGTCTGGCAGAACTGGTTATATGACGGTAGCATTAAAGGAAGAAAAAGTGTTGATTAAGGGGAGTGCTGTAATTATATCTGAAGGTAGTTTAGCAGTAGTGGAATAATTTTTAAAAATTAATTGAGGTATGTTAGTAGGATTAAAACGAGTGGTGGTAACGGGCATGGGTGCAATAACACCTTTAGGTAATTCTGTTCATGAGTTCTGGCAAAATATTATTGCCGGGCGGAGTGGTGTTGGGGTGATTACAAAATTTGATACAACCCATTTTAAAACAAAATTTGCCGCAGAAGTAAAGGGCTTTAAAGCAGCGGATTATTTTGAAAAGAATGAAGCCCGTAAATACGATTTGTTTACACAGTATGCAGTAGCGGCAACAGATGAAGCCATTAAAAACGCCGGTATTGATTTTGAAAAATTGAACAGAAATAAAATTGGCGTTATCTGGGGGTCGGGTAATGGAGGTATTCAAACTTTCCAGGAACAGGTGGAAGACTTTGTAAAGGGAAACAAACAGCCAAGGTTTAATCCTTATTTTATTCCCAAAATGATTGCAGATATTCCTTCAGGAGTTATTTCCATCAGGCATGGCCTGCGGGGGTTGAATTTTTCTACTGTTTCTGCCTGCGCCTCATCCAACAATGCCATTATTGATGCCTGCAATTATATTCGGTTGGGCAGAGCGGATATGATTATTACCGGCGGTTCTGAAGCACCCATTAATGAAAGTTCTATTGGTGGTTTCAACGCATCCAAAGCATTGTCAACCAACAACGAAAACCCACAAGCTGCCTCCAGGCCTTTTGATGTAAAAAGAGATGGCTTTGTAATCGGGGAAGGTGCAGGGGCACTGATACTGGAAAGTTTAGAAACTGCATTGAAAAGAGGGGCTACCATTTTAGCTGAAATTGTTGGTACAGGTATGGCGGCAGATGCTTATCATTTAACAGGTACACATCCTGAAGGTGAGGGCGCTTATTTGGGAATGTTGGATGCATTGGAAGATGCAGCTATAGATGCGTCACAAATTGATTATGTAAATGCACACGCTACTTCAACGCCCATGGGTGATGAAAGTGAATTAAAAGCAATTGGCCGTGTATTTGGCGAAAACAAACATTTAAATATAAGCGCTACGAAATCTATGACAGGGCATTTGCTGGGTGCCGCAGGAGCAGTTGAAGCCATTATTTGTATCAGGGCAATTGGTGAAAATATTGTTCCGCCAACTACTAATACAAACGAAGTGGAACCAGCTTTTGCCGGCAGGTTCAATCTTACTTTAGGTAAAGCCCAGTTTAGAGAAATTAATTATGCAATGAGTAATACCTTTGGCTTTGGTGGGCATATCGCTACCACTATTTTTAAAAAATATTTTCCTTAAAATAGCTAATACTAAATACAAAAAATTACTACCATTTGCTTAGTGATTTTATTGAAATGCTGAACATATAAAATTTAACCATGCTTAATCAATCAGGTTTTACGCTGATCAATCAGCAAAATGGAAGCCCTGCCTTCAAACTTTTTTCTTTTGAAGGCAATGATTTTTTTGATCATTTACAACGCAATAATTTTTTTACCCTTATTTGGGTTACGGAAGGTGCCGGTACGGTGAATGCAGATTTTGACGGGCATAGTTTTGAAGCAAACAGCCTTTTTACTTTTGCGCCTTATCAACCCTATGTATTTACTACTACCAGTCCCATCAAAGGCATCGCAATTTACTTTCACTTCGATTTTTTTTGTATTCATAAGCATCAAAAAGAATTAGAATTAAATGGCGTATTGTACAACAATGTGTACCAGCCGCCTTTTGTTAGAGTTGATGAACATGCTGCTGCCACTTTTAAAATGCTTTGTGAACAAATTGAGGCTGAAATGCAACATGCGGCGCTGGCCCAGCATGAGCTGCTGATATCTTATTTAAAAATATTTTTGATAACTGCATCCCGTTTAAAAATAGAACAACAACCAGCAATAGCAGCCATGGTAAAAGACAGCAAAGAGCCTTTTATACTTCAGAAGTTAAAAGATGCCATAGAAGAAAATTATAAAACTAAACATACTGCCAGCGAGTATGCAGACCTGTTGTATATTTCTCCAAAAGCATTGGCAAAAATTACCAAAACACATTTTAATAAAACACTGTCCAGCTTAATAAATGAACGGATCATTGTTGAGGCTAAAAGAGAATTATACCTTACCGATAAAACAGTAAAGGAAATAGCTTACGAGCTGGGCTACGAGGATGAGTTTTATTTCAGTCGTTTCTTTAAAGTAAATGCCGATGTATCACCACAGCTATACCGGGATACAGTAGGTTTTGCAAGAGGAATGGCATAGGCCATCCGGCCCCAATCGCTATGCATATGCTGTATGGAATTTTAGGCGAGTGGCTTTTTTTGGAGCTGTAACATAAGGCAATGAAAAAATAACCAGTCTTTTAACCATAAAGATTACAGGGCCGAAAATTTTAACCCACAATTTTCCAGTATGCAC
Organism: Ferruginibacter sp.; assembly: GCA_046590675.1. GTDB lineage: Bacteria > Bacteroidota > Bacteroidia > Chitinophagales > Chitinophagaceae > Ferruginibacter. The sequence goes on from JBKJUP010000081.1 coordinate 16,613, forward strand.
AGCTCAACTACATAGGTTGCTATATACAACTACTCCCATTATTATTGCCGGCACAAATAACTAAAATAACCCCCATTATTGACCGGAATGCATATCTAAACTCTGCCGTTTTTTTACAAACTTGCTTACTCCAAACTGATGCTGCAATTTTAATTTTTTAACCTTGTTTAGGGGAATGACCGCTTTGCGGTTACTTGTTATTAGATTGCGAACGATGGAAAATTTTACCTTCCGGGTTAAAATATAAATGTCTCTACTAATAGCAGGTTACCTTTGTAATCCAAATTATTTTGAAATCGGTACATTCAACTTTTTCGGGTCGGGCGTTCAGTGGTATGTGATTGGTTTTCGGTAACAATCAGCGCATAATTTTATCTTATAATAAAAACTTCAACATGATTGCAAATGAAATTTCTGAAAGTTTTAAAACTCTTTTTCCGGGTGCAGGCAGTCCACTAATTGTCCGCTCTCCGGGACGGGTAAATATAATTGGTGAGCATACAGATTATAACAATGGCTTTGTATTGCCGGCGGCTATTGATAAGGCTGCCTACATGGCCATATCGCTAAGAGACGATGATGAAATAAACCTGTACGCAATGGACCTGAAGGAGTCGTTTAGTACAAGGCTAAATGAATTAAGGCCCATTGGTGATGTAAGCTGGCCCAACTATATTTTAGGAGCTGCGGCACAATTTAAAAACAGGGGAATACAACTAAAAGGATTTGATGCAATGCTTACCAGTAATGTGCCCATTGGTGCAGGTTTGTCGTCATCTGCAGCAGTAGAGTGTGCCACTATTTTTGCCTTAGATCATTTGCTAAATACCGGTTTGGATAAAATAACAATGACTAAAATGGCGCAACAGGCAGAGCACGAATATGCAGGCGTAATGTGCGGCATTATGGACCAGTTTGCCAGTATGATGGGGAGGAAGGATCATGTGATAAAACTCGACTGCAATACCTTGCAATATGAATATGTTCCATTTAAACTGGACGGAATAAAAATTTTGCTGATCAATACCAATGTAAAACATTCACTGGCTTCGTCGGAGTACAACACCCGCAGAAATGAATGTGCCAAAGCGGTAGAATTGGTGAAGGAAAATATGCCGGCAGTAAATTCATTGCGTGATGTTACAGAAGCCATGCTGGACAAATATGTGTTGCCAATCAATCCGCTGGTTGATATGCGCAGCCGGTTTGTGGTACAGGAAATTAACAGGTTGATAAACGGTTGTAAAGATTTGCAAAATGGCGACATTGAAGCGCTGGGGAAAAAGATGTTTGAAACACATTATGGCCTTAGTAAAATGTATGCCGTAAGTTGTACGGAACTGGATTACCTGGTAGATTATGTAAGGGATAAAGATGCAGTCATTGGAGCCCGTATGATGGGTGGTGGTTTTGGTGGTTGCACCATTAACCTGGTTAAAGAAAATGAAATAGAAAATTTAATGAGCGATTTAATACCGAAGTACAAACAGGCTTTTGGTGCAGCCCCCGAATATTACATCGCCGGTATTGAAGACGGTACTTCCATCATGGAATAAGTTGAAACAATTATATAAAAAGATCGCTTGTATTTTGTTGATTGCTAATTCTACTTTAACAGGTCTAAAATTAAAGTTGGAAGTACAAATGGTTTCAATTATTATTTGGGAAAAGATGCCATGAAAAGATGTAGTAGAAGTCCCGATTAGGTGTAACATCGGGATGCCGATAAAAATCGGCAAGTGACACAACGATGATGCCATGAGAAAATCCCAATAGATCGGGACTGGTCAACAAAAAAATATAGCAAAGTTTGACCTGTCAAACCAGCACTAAAATCTTTCTTTTAATACAATCAATATTTTACAAGAAATAATTACTTAACGCTTTCAATTTTTGCTATGTCAGCACCATTTGATTTAAAAGAACATTCCCACACAAGATTAAATATTTTAACCGGGGATTGGATATTGGTTTCTCCACACAGAACCAAAAGGCCATGGCAGGGCAAAACAGAAAACCTGCCTTCGGATGACCGGCCTGCTTATGATCCGGGTTGTTATTTATGCCCCGGTAATACAAGGGCTGATGGCAGCGTTAACCCATCGTACACCAACTCTTTTGTGTTTACCAACGACTTTGCAGCGTTGCTAAGCGACACGCCGGAAGGCTCCGTAAATATTGCTGGCTTGCTACAAGCCAGCAGTGAAAAAGGTATTTGCAAGGTTATAAGTTTTTCGCCCGATCACAGCCTTACGCTGCCCCGTTTATCGGTACAGGCCATTGAAGCCGTTATTGAAGTATGGAAAGAAGAATTTGCTAACCTGTCCGCCAACCCTGCCATAAAATACATACAGATTTTTGAAAATAAGGGCGACATTATGGGATGCAGTAATCCACATCCGCACGGACAAATTTGGTCGCAGGGTTCGTTACCTTTAGAGATTGCCAAAGAAACAAAGGAGCAAAAAAAATACTTTGAAGAAAAGGGTAGGAGCCTGCTTACAGATTATGTAGCCGTTGAATTAAAACAGCAGGAAAGAATTGTTTTGGAGAATGAACACTTTGTTGCACTGGTTCCGTTTTGGGCCGTGTGGCCATACGAAACCATGATTGTTAGTAAAAGGCATGTGGAAACATTGCTTCAGTTTACTCCACAAGAGCAAACAGCTTTAGCAGAGATTTTAAAAAAGCTTACGGCCAAATACGATAATCTTTTTGAGATATCTTTTCCATATTCAGCAGGTATGCACCAGGCACCGGTAAATGATGGGCCGCATCCGGAATGGCATTGGCACATGCATTTTTTTCCGCCATTGTTGCGCTCAGCCACGGTGAAAAAATTTATGGTGGTATACGAAATGCTGGCCAATCCACAAAGAGATATTACAGCGGAATGGGCCGCAGAAAAATTAAGAAACCTAAGCGAAATTCATTACAAAGAGCAGGCATGAAAAGATCCTCAATAGTGAGTTATCCTGTATAGAAAATGTTTGATCAGTTAAGAGACTGTTGGGATTTTTTTTTGTTACCAGCATTTAAGTTTCATGGCATCGACATTGGCAGAGTTTACACTGAGGAACGAAGTGCTCCATTCAAATTTATATTTTCATGGCATCATTTTCCACCATATTTTTTGCAACATTAAAACAATAGCAACGCAAACTGCATTTCATTTAACATTCATCATCCAACATTCAACATAACTCAAAACTGCCAGGCTCATAACAAATCCTTTATTACAGTTTGGTATCAATAAGCGTCCTAAAGCGTTCAACATTTTGCATGCTTTCATACTTAATTGGCAACTCTCTCGAGAAACCAGATTTGGTAAGTTTTGCAATACCGTCAATGCGTACCAGCACTTCTTTCTTTTTATAAATTTCCCGCTGATTTTTTAGTGCGCCGAGCATATCCAGTTTCACGATGGCCGGTAAAACAAATTCTGAATTTTTATTTACCTGTACTTTTTCACCCAGGTTAAAACGGCCCAGGAAATTATTGTCAATATATACATCACCACGTGCTTCGGTAAGCTGTACACTAAAGTTGTTGGGGTTATAATAAACAAGGTCAACCCCGGCAGTTGATTGTAACAGGCCAAGTTCTATCATGCGTATTTCCCTGATTTCACGGTATTCAGGTTCTTTCAAATTTTTAGTGCTGCAGGAAGATAAAAATACCATCCCAATAAAAAGAGTAGCGATCAATGATTTCATAATGTATTTTATTAACAGGTTAATTTAATTAAAGTGTTTGACGCAATAGGTAACTAATAATTAAGCCAGTATAAGTTAAAATTTACACAAGATAAATTAAATGCGGCCAGGAGATTATTAAAAGGCAAAAATCAAAAATCAAAAGTCAAAAGTCAAAAGTCAGAAGGCAAAAATCAAACAAATCATATAAATCAAAAAAATCATAGTTCAGACATCTTAGTTCAGACATCTCACTAATTTTTGGTAAGAATTTTTAAATCAAATACCATTGCAAAAAATTTGACTGAAAAAACAGCAGTCGATATACGCAACATGAGTGACCAACAAAAAATTGCTTCGCCCAATTCCGCAACCAGGGTACTGATTGCAAGCCTTGCAGGAACAACCATTGAATTTTTTGATTTTTATATTTACGCCACCGCCGCCGTACTGGTGTTCCCTGAACTATTTTTCCCATCTTCCAATGCCACTACTGCCACTTTGCAATCACTGGCCACTTTTGCACTGGCCTTTTTTGCCAGGCCCATAGGTGCTGCAGTGTTCGGGCATTTTGGAGATCGTATTGGCCGCAAAGCCACACTGGTGGCTGCACTTATGACGATGGGCGGTGCCACCGTTTTAATTGGTTTATTGCCTACCTATCAAACAATCGGTATTGCGGCACCGGCATTGCTCGCTTTATTGCGTTTTGCCCAGGGCCTTGGCCTTGGTGGCGAATGGGGCGGTGCCGTATTACTGGCAACAGAAAATGCACCTCCCGGAAAAAAAGCATGGTATGGCATGTTCCCGCAATTAGGAGCTCCACTTGGCTTTTTATTATCAACCACCATGTTCCTGGTGTTGGGCAAATACATGACCGACGCACAATTCTTTAACTATGGCTGGCGCATACCCTTTATAGCAAGTGCCTTATTGGTTTGGGTAGGTTTATATGTGCGGTTGAAATTGGTAGAAACCCCCGATTTTATCAAAATTCTTGAAAAAGAAGAAAGGGTGAGTTTGCCCATAAAAGATGTATTGAGTAAACATTCCCTGGTACTTACATTGGGCACCATGATCTCCATTACCGTATTCCTGTTATTTTATTTAATGACAGTTTTTACATTAAGCTGGGGCACCACTAAATTAAATTATACGCATTCAAGTTTCCTGGTTGCCCAAATGATTTCGATGTTGTTTTTTGGAATGGGCATCGTACTGTCGGCCGTGTATGCAGATCGCTACGGCCGCAACCGCATTCTTACCATTGCATCCATTGCAGTGATTGTATTTGGCCTGTTTTTTTCGCAGCTATTTGTTGCCGGGCACATCATTTTATTGATAAGTTTTTTAAGTGGAGGTATGTTTTTAATGGGTTGGTGTTATGGCCCGCTTGGTACAGCATTGGCAGAAATATTTCCTGCAGTGGTGCGGTACACAGGTGCTTCGCTGGCATTTACATTGGCAGGTATTTTGGGCGCATCGCTTACGCCATACCTCGCTACAAAGCTTGCCAACGGATACGGACTTGCATTTGTTGGATACTATCTTTCTATTGCCGCCGCATTAACATTACTATCGCTCATACTTGCCCGAAAGTCTATGAAAGAAGCTTAACAGATACTAAAAGGTTTTTTAAAATTATTTTTTTGGTTACCAGCATGGGTATATTATGGCATCTTAAGTGGCGTCGCTCCGTTCAAATTCATATTTTCATGGCATCATTTTCCACCAAGATTTTTTATAGAATTAAATTTAAAAAGCTTCCGAAACTTTATAGTATAAAAAATAATCAAACGATAAATTAAATACAAAAACCCTTCATCCAAAATGTAACACCGCAAAATTCATTTGCGACAACTCAGGCAGGACTTTGCATTGCAAAGTTCTGGTCAGTCTATGCGAAGCTCCATAGGAGCAACCTGTTTATAACATTTAAAATGAAAGGCAATATTGGCTCCATAGGAGCCTCCTAAAATTAACCGTTTAGAAGAATCAGGAAATATGAAATCAGGCCTCCTAAAAAATTTAAAATGAAGGTGCAATCGGCTTGGTTAACGGCTGCGAAAAATGAAATCTTAGTTCAAGAAAAGTGTTTGTTTGTATTAATTGAGATTATAGGCGGCTCCTATGGAGCCAGATTAAACGTGTTAGTGTTTTTATAAACAGGATGCTCCGATGGAGTAATACGAAAGCTATTACCTGGCAAAAAGTTGATTGAATGAATACCGATCTGCTGGTGAATTTTTAAAAGGCCGGCAACCAATTTCTTCTTGGCAACTGTGTAGAAACGATTTTTTTTCGGCAGTCCCAATCGGGAATTTCCATTGCATCTTCCTTCCCGATTGTCTGTTACGTTTTAATCGGGATTTACCCCGTATTTTAATCATCGCTCCGTTACAATTATTTTCAATGTCATTATCTCCACAATCATTTTTTACAGAATTAAATTTAAAGAGGTCTAAAGCTTTCCAAGATAAAAAAATAAGTAAGCGATGATGCAAATACAAAGGCTACTTATCAAAAATGTAACATAGTTTAATTCATTTGTTAAAACTCAAGCAAGGTTTTGTATAGCAAAATTTTGCTCAGTCTATGCAAAGCTCCATAGGAGCAACCTGTTTATAGCATTTAAAATTAAAGACAATGTTGGCTCCTTAGGAGCGTCCTAAAATTAACCGGTTAGAAGAATCAGGAAGTATGAAATCAGGCCTAATAAAAAATTTAAAATGAACATACAATGTGCCTTGGTTAACGGCTGGATAAAAAAGAAATTTAATTTGAAGAAAAGTGTTTGTTTGTATTGATTGAGATTATAGGCGGCTCCTATGGAGCCGGGTTAAACGTGTTAGTGTTTTTTATAAACAGGATGCTCCGATGGAGCAATACGACAAGGCTTTTGCAACCACCCTCGTTGGGCTTTTGCCTTTATTGATTCCTTATATTTTTCCTAATTATTTTGTTGTTTGGGCACCTATTTTAATACCAAGCTTTTCAAACTCCAAATCGTTTGGTTCCCA
>JBKJUP010000014.1:0-75326 GCA_046590675.1 Ferruginibacter sp.
AATCAGCAGATGGCATTAAAACCTATAGGTAAGTCTCCATTTTCTTTTTTGTCTTGATACAAAAAAGAAACAAAAAAAATCAAGGCTCCGAAAAAAAAAGCTAAAAATTTGAAGTACTGGCTAAAATGAAATAAGTTCCATCTTTAGCAAGTAACCACACTTCTGTGCGACTTACGAACTATGAATAAACCCAGGCATCAGTAACATCAATTTCATTTTTTAACGCCAGCACTTCAAATTTTCTTAACGCATTTTTTTCGAGGCCTTAGAAATGCATAGGCGTTAATATTAAAACCTGTTGTTAATAATTAGAGAGTGCATTTCCGCCCAATAAAGATAAAATGCAATTCACCACTATGCACAAATGATCCTCATGGAACAATGCCGGGAACGGGCTGTCATCGTTCCCGGCTGTCTTTTTTGTTTCTTTTTGGACACGCAAAAAGAAAGAGCAAAGTGAATCAAACTCGTAAGTGTAGTTGATAATTGAACTATGCATTTCAAGCCTCTCTACCAACGGAATCTGTCCGGTGAAAACCAACATTGCGTTTCAGACAGATAAAAGTTAAAAAATAAAAACTCTTGTTACAAATTTAACTGTGCATTTTCTCCCCTTTAGGGGCTGGGGGCTAACCTCATTTAAATAAATCACTCTTCCCCATTAAGCCTGCGCTTAGCATCCTGCAGATTGTAAAGAACTTTACCTCTTTTCACAAATCTCTTACCCACAAAGATCCCAAGCTGGCAGTAGCGTTTAAAGGTGGAGTAACTAAGCTTAAAATAGACACACATTTGTCGTGCATCCAGCCATTCAGGCTCGCCGTTGGGAAAGGTTTGGTTGTTGTTAGCAGGCATAAGGTACAGGTTGATCACCGGGAGTGTAAAACAGTAAAGGGCCGGTGGTGATAAATATTTTTACGCAGGCCTTGCAAACCTGCGGTTTAAATATAATACCGCCTTTTAAAATATGCAAGCTTTCCAAAATATTTTTTTTGCCCACAGTCACTTAAAAAAAAAGATGCCATTTAAAAACGGCATCCTTTAATAAGCACCAACACAGCATTTACTGTACAAACTGACAGGCACTTGCGCTGTAAGCAAGTTGCGAAGCGTTGCCCACTGCCGCCACCCTAAACCAGTATTTTCTACCGGCTTCCAGGTTTTTAAAAGTGAAGCTCGCCCTGCTGCCCGGCGTACTTTGCCATACGCTGTCAGGCGTAAGCGGATCAGGCGTTACCTCATGCAGAAAGCTTACTACGCCTTTGGGCCTTACAATGCTCACCACCAGTTCGCCACTGGTAATGCCATTTTCAAGCTCCACACTACCCGGACTGTCAAGGTAGCGAGGCTCCCCCGTTTTGCGCAATGGGTAGCCGCTGCTGGTAAGTATGGCTACATCGCCATTGGCAATGTACATCACATACATACCCAGTTGGGTCAGCAACAACTCCAGGCTTTCACGGGTTTTGTTTTTTTCAGCCACATTTACCCGGCCCAGGCCAGCAGCAGTCACCAGGGCGGTACTGTAGGCGTCCACCGCCACGGTAAGTTCCGCCAGCGTAGGAATGGGTGAAGTAAAATAGGGGTTGCCAGTCATGCACTGCAAAATAGAAGCAGCCTTGTTCTCCAGCATCGTATCCGAGTAGCCGGAGAAGCCAATGTTAATTTTGGCGGGTTTCATAAAAATTGGGGGTTATGGATTGTCCACAAAATAGCGGATAGCTTTTAAAACGGCCATTTAAACGGCTTAGTATCCGTCCTTTCCGGATGACCCTAAAAGACCCTTTATGACCCAATAAAACCCTTTATGGCCCACCATGAACCTGTTTGACCCTCTTTGACCCACTATGAACCCCATGTTAATAACCGGCAACCGTTTTTGCCCCAAAAAACAACCCAACTTGTATAAACCAGGGGCAACTTTAATGCAACCAACGCCATCATTAAATAAAGCAAGCCCGTCCTTGTATAACAGCAGCCCATCTTTGTGTAAGGCAAGCCCTTCCCTGCACAACATTTACACATGGCTGTATAACCGAAAGCCGGGATTGTATAAAAGAAGTCCGTCTTTGCATAAGCCGTGGCCAGGCTTGTATAAACCAAAGCCAACTTTGTGTAAGGCATTACCGAACCTGTTTACAAAAAAGAAATTTCCCATGCAGGCAGAGGTTTTGCATGTACACACCCTCCCCCATCTTTTAAGGCAGCGGCCTGCAATGGAATAAGCAGCCATTAAAATAATGAGCTCATTAAAATGGAAGCCTTGCAGGTAAAGGAACTGAAATGATAGTGCGCATTTTTTTGCATCGGCAGGGCCATCATTTTTTTGGGCCAGACGGTTGAATATCTATTTGGCTTTATTGGCGTCGCACACTTTTACTGAGTATCGTTATTGGGCTTTATCCACATTATCTGTGTGAGCAAAAAATATAGCTTTTAATACTACACTAATAAACTCAAAGCAAAGTGGCTTAAATACAAATGCAGCATTCAATATTATTTTTAGTATTGTGGATTGTAAAAATTTAAAATACCAATAACGTTTGAATAGAAACCAAATTAAACCGCTGGAACGGTTCTTAATGAACGACCAACCTTTTAGTTGTCCGCATTGTGGTGCAAGGTGTGTGGAGATTGCATCCTTTGGGCATACCAATTACCAATATTTTGTACAGCAGTGCCTAGACGATAAATGCGGTTTTATTTGCAGCGAAGAAGAGGATGAATATTCGCTTAAATTGTGGAAACTAATTTGATCAATAATTCTACGAACTTTTCACTTTGATTTCCATTTAACAAATATGAGCCGTCGAATTTCAAAAAAGAAGATTGAATTTTTTCAAGAAACTATACTTGAATGGTATGAAGAAAATGGGAGAAATTTCCTTTGGAGAAAAAAAGGTTTAACGCATTACCAGTATGTTATTGCTGAAGTTTTGCTCCAAAGAACAAAAGCGGAAACCATATCGAAATTTTATCCGCTATTTCTAAAAGATTTCCCAAACTGGAAAAAACTAGCCAAAGCAGATATTAAAAAATTGGAAGAATATTTAAAGCCAGTTGGACTTTATCGCCAACGATCCAAGCGCTTGATGAATTTGGCTAAAGAAATGGTAATACGTAATGGCAGATTACCAAGAGATAGAGCAGAGCTTGAATCAATTCCTTTTATGGGGCAGTACATTGCAAATGCAGTAGAGTTAGTAATATTTAACCAACCAAGTCCATTAGTTGATGTAAATATGGCAAGAGTGTTAGAGCGTTTTTTTGGGGATAGAAAAATGGCGGATATTAGGTATGATCCTTACTTACAAAATTTGTCTTATAAAATCGTTAAGCATGAAGCTGCTAAGTTTGTTAACTGGGCTGTTTTAGATTTTGCTGCATTAGTTTGTAAAGCCAGGGATCCGGATCATGATATTTGTCCATTTAGAGAAAACTGCACTTATTTTAAATCACTTTAAAAAGTTATCTCATCATCTTCATCCATTTCTTCTGAAATATCTTTGGTAACTAAATCCAAGAAATTAGTTGTGTGGTCAGAAGAGAAGGAAACAGAAAACGCATTATTTATGAAAAGATCTTCTATTTCATTTTTTCTTGCTTCCTCGAATTCAAGCTGGAACGATTTTACTCTTTTAATTCTTCTTATGTCTGCAACAAAATCCTGAACTAACAATGTTTTTCCTTCTTTGTAACGAAGGCCTCTCCCCAATTGCTGAAGAAAATAAACCCTACTGTGAGTTACACGGAGAAATACGATATAATCTACATCTGGAACATCAACCCCTTCATTCAACATATCATAACAAGTAAGAATGCTGCACTTTCCTGTCCTAAATTCCCGAAGTCTTCTTGCTCTTTCTCTCGAATCTTTTACTCTTGTTGTTAAAGACCAAACCGGCAATTGAAAATTTATTTTTAGCATTTTCTCTATTCGCTCGGCATGTTCACTGCTATTGCAAAATATAATTCCTCGTTCTAGTTTCCTATCATTCCACATTTTATAAATCTGCTCACATATTGTTTCATCCCTTTCCGGTAAAAATATTTTCTTATTAAGCTGTTTTATTGTGTGCCCTTTTCTACTATTTTGAGTTATCCAATCTTCATCAACGTTATCATTATGTAAATGATATTCAACTTTGGCTAAGTACCCTTTCTGCAAAGCTTTATAAACAGAGTAATAAATTAATGGTTGACCAAAAATTTCTGTAACATCTCTTTCATCAGCCCGGAAAGGCGTTGCGGTTAAACCAAGTAAAAATCTTGGTTGTAATTTTTTGATCACGTTCGAGTAAGTATCGGCAGGAGCATGATGTGCTTCATCTACAATTATAACATCATAGTAGAATTCATTGTTCTTCTTATGAAAATCATCAAAACTCTGGAATGTAGAAAGCGTTACGCCTTCTAAGAAACTTGGTTTTTCTGAATCATAAACTAGATGTGTAGACACCCATTTGGGAAGGTTTGACCAAATTGACTTGTCAAATTGCTCTATCAGCGACTTGGAGTTTGCAAGTATTAAAACGTTTAGCTTTTGATTATTTTCATAAAGCCATCTCAAAAAAGAAGCTGCGACAAATGTTTTCCCTAATCCGGTGGCTAAACAAACTAACCCTTGTTTATCCCCCCTATTGTAAGCATGTTGAAGTCTTGAAAGAGCTTCAACTTGATATTGTTTTAAAGCTCTTTTTTCCGGCGCCCAGGGTGGAAGTTGTGTGTAGTTATCGTAAACAGATTTAGAAAGAAAGGTTTCAATATTATATCCTGTATTTTTTAGTGTTTCAAGTCTAAGCTTCTGTGCATCAGATAAAACCCTATTGGAAACTGCTACGCCCCTATCAATTGCATAGTATTCCATGGCTCTTTTTAAATCACCTATAATATCAACAGAAAGCGGCTTGTTATTTTCAGAAAATTTAGCCTGGTAAATAAACTCAAGCAAATTCCCATCTTGTCCACGGTAACCAGCAATAATATCAGCACCTTGGTCGCCCGAGCCACCAACCAATTCGTTTATTTCCCATCCACAGTGTGCTAGTAACCTTGCAATAGCTCTTTCAAATGCTTGCCATGGCCCTTTTGACAATCTTTCTGTGGAAAGAAACCCCTTAGAATCATTTATTAAAGCTTCCATGTAATATTTCTATACTAATCCTATTTCTGATTATTATTGACTTTAGTTTTCTTATCGCTTCATCCCCTTCCTTTGATAATTCATTCATAAACCAGTAGACATCATGAAAGTATCCGGAATATTTTTTTAACTGATGAATTTTACTTTCTTCATCTAATTCTGCATAAGGTAGGTTTAAAATATTTCCGTCATAAATCACTTCGGGAAATTCTTCTATAAATCTAAAAACATAATTAAGATCTAAATAATTTAAAAACTTTGTATTAATTAAAAAACCAGTTATACTTGGGAAAACTTTTTGCTCTAAGTCAAGGTATTTTTTAGTGATGGCTTTTATTTCAGCTTCGCTCATGTTGGGTTTTCTTGACAATTGAATTCCATTACCTTCTACAAGTTTATTTTGTATTTCTCTCATAAGGGAGCTTGCCTTTGAAACAAGATTAGAAACGCTTAACATGGTTTCAGGTGCATACTTTGATTTTAATTCGTAGTAAATCCTGGTGAGTGTCCATTCCTCATTATTTTTCATCAAAGAATACTTAGAAGCTACTTCCGCATATATTAAATCTTCGAAGCCATCTGCAAAATCCCTAAACATGGGATGACTATTATTTAGGTAAACATTGAACTTACCAATGGAACCTTGTGATTCAAAAATGATTGGGATGTTTATGTCATTATCGGGATAATAATCGATGAGTGTTAAATCAAAAGGCTTTTCGTTAATTATTTTTTCAATATCAAAATGCAAGGTCTTTTTAAATAGTTTCTTGCCCGGATATTTTTCTTGTACAGGTGGAGCATTTGTGATTCCCCCGGTTGAAAATGGCGTACCTGTTCCTATTGTGCCTGTTGGATTTAATGGATTAAATGTAGATGGACTGTCTTTTAAATCTGCTTTTGTAACAGCTTCCCACCATTTAGTGTCATCCTGGTATTCCGAATTACCTGTATAGTAGTAATCATCTGCCCATTTTTTTGCTGTTACATGGTCGGCGCTGCCGTTCTCCCTTGCAAAAACCATTGTCTTAGAACCTGGTACATTAATTTTCCTATAACCACTAAAAAACAAACCAATGGGAGTTCGGTTGGGCAATTTAAAACCAAAATTGCTTGCAAGATCTGGTTGCAATGGCATAGCACCCCTTAGGTGATTTACTACCAATCGCCAATTCTTATCCTCCCTTTCAAAATCGTCTTTTGTATATTTTGGGATAATAAAGTTTGCTTCAATCTGGCCGACTATTCTACCGCCTGCATAGGTTGTATCTCTTGGATATTCCGGATGAAATCTTGGATCACTTTTAACCCGCTCATCATTCCAGTGAAACAAAGACTTATCCAACTTACTTAATATCCTACCATTTCTTGAAATATCGATTCCGAAATGTTCCGTATCAGAATATCTTTGAATACCCAACCAACCAGAAATATAAATATCCTTCTTTACTATTTGGCCGATGGCATTGCAATAGGGACATTCTATTTGCAAGGTTGTATCTACTGGATCACCAAGCCAACTAAAACAATTTTCGCAGAACATTTCTTCGTTCAAATGTTCGTCAATTTCTACGACAGCTGCAATGTCTTCATTTTTATATTTTACACTTCGTTGCTTGTCCCAAGTACAAAACTTAAATGGAGAAATTGGATCATTGTTTACAAGAATCTTAATACCAAAATCCGCAAATATTTTTTCTGAATATGCTCGATTTAATTCCCTGTATATGTCTTGTGGTCTTAATAAATTATGAGCCTCTAGTTTATAATCATAGACTTCTATCCTTGTTCCTGATTTCTTATCTCCTCTTTTAGGACGGGACATTTTGGGACGCACAAACGAACCTGATTTTTTCATTTCCCTCAGGTCAATTCTTACTCCAATTTCATGGTCCATCTCAGCAGTCGAAGTCCAGATTTGTACAGTACTTGCCAAACGGGATGTCGCAACATTAAATCCCATTCCAAACAATCCTAGGTTTGAATTAGTATTCTTACTGGAAAAGCCTGCTTTAACTGCATTCTCTAATTGTTGCTCTGTCATTCCTATACCCCAATCTTCTACTACCAAAGATTCGTTTTGTTCAATCTTCTTTTTGGTTGGGATAAATACAGCAATTACTCTTTGATAGTCTTGTAATTTATCTGTATGATTTATAATGGCATCAATTGAGTTATCAATTAACTCTGCAGCACATTGCCATCCTTTGAAAGGAATTTTCCCGAGGAGATCAAGTAGGCCTGGGCTGGGTGTAAGGTTAAATTGCTCCATAAATTATGTATAAATCACTTAATGATTAAATAAAAACCATTTCTGAACGCATTTGAAAAAGCAAGTCTGCGAGGATTCGAGCATCTCTATTAGTTTTATCAATTAAAATAATTTCAGAAATTTTCTTATTAAGCAATAATGAAAAATAGTTAGACATATCAAAAAAAGTAATCCCCTTAGTAATTAACCGAATAAATGATAAAGAAACTAGTTCAACGAGAATTTCTTTGTAGCGTTTTATTATTCTATCGTTAATGCCCTGCTCTTTCAATCGTTTATTATTATCCACTTCTGTCATTTCCGTGGGCAAACTTCCGAAACCGATAGAATTAATTATATTCGAAAAATTGAAGGTGGAACGGAAAAGTTCATTTGAATAGCAAGAAAGTGAGAATACATATTTCTTTTCAAATATCCGAATATCAGATTTTTTTATGAGCGGCTTCCTCGGAAATCCTATACTCTCACCACCAAAAAGCAAATCGTTTTGACCATGGCCCATAAATAGTATAATCGAATCCTCTGAAATTTTTTCGATTAAGGCTATGCCTTCTAAGTATGCTTCTGCCGATGCTTCAATTCTGATAAGGTTAATATGTTCAACTCCTGTTTTATTAATAATTTCTGTATGGATTTGCAAAAGAAATTCTGTTGTAGAATCTGAGGGATAAATTACATGAATCATACTTATTCTTCATTTAGATTTATCATGTGAGATATAGTTAATTCAACAAGCACTTCCTGAAATGCTCTACCATGATAAGTATCATCCTCAATTTCATTTGCAATTTCATTTAAGGTGAGACCTTTAAATTTAGGATAAACACTTTGAAATTTCATTTCCTTATATCGATCAAGTTCACTAATAAATTTGCGTTTGAGACTAACTTCCCTTTCGTTGTTAATAATTGCGCTTCCAAGCTCCTCAGAAATCTTTGTCCTATCGTAAAAGTCTTCTAATTTTAATTTTACTAAATATCCCATTTCATCTTCTGAAAACGCATCTTTAATTGACTTATCTTTTTCAGATGAATAGAGGGAGTATCTTGCATGTCTGATTTTAAATTTCCTTTCATTTTTAGAAACATTTTTCAACCACTTAATTAGTTTAAAGCCGTTTAAAGATTTATCATTAAAATTGAAATCACATAGCACGTAATCAAATCGCGTATTCATAAATTTATCTTCGAGTTCTGTCTTTATTAATTCAAAATCAAGAACAGTTTCATCCTCATCTTCAGGGTTTGGTTTTCTATATTTAGAATCCTTAAGATTCAAGAAAAAGTCTACAAGAGTAATACCTTGTTTTTTTAATAGATTACGTAACTTCTCGATTATTTCAGTTACATTACCGTCATCAATAAATAATACTTGTTTAGTGTTCATTGCTACTTGTTAATTAAAATTAATTTCGAAGCTTGCACCAGATAATTCTTTGCCATTTCCAGTAAATTTTATATCGGCGTTCATTTCGGATAAAAGCTTTTTTGTAAAATAAAGGCCAATTCCGGACCCTCCTGCACCTGTTGGAGGAGTATCGCCGACGCCGAGCTCAAATATTGAATTGGGAATTTTTAAAAATCTTTCTGATAATCCCTTCCCAGAGTCTGAAATTATAATACAGAGGGATTTAGATGTTGGGTTATTAAAGACTAACTTAATTTTATCGGCATCCCATTTTACAGAATTTGAAACTATATTGTCAATGACAATAGATAAATCTAGGATACTAATTCTTCTAATTAATTTTGAGTTATTGATATTGAATTCAATCTCAAGCTCAGTATTACCAAAAGTTGTTTTATAGACTTCAATATATTGCAGAAAATATTTTACAATATCAACATCCCTATGGTCAATATCTTTTTTAAAATCAGAACGTGTTGCCAACTCGGCTAACTTAATTGATCGTTCGGCATTGACTTTAATATTCCCAAGTCTAGTTAATATATCACTAAGTACAAATGAATCAGAAGAGATATCATTTATTACATTATCAATACCATGCTTAATTTCAATATTATTGATCTTTATCGTATGTATCAATCCATCGGCATCAGGGCTTAATGTCCTCCGTGTTGCAAGCAAGTATGTATTTTTTTGTCGCTCAGTTTCAAGTTCCAATTCCCGTTGTTGGCGTTCCTCTTCCTCAGCAATTAACTTTTTTTGCAATTCAATTATCTGGATGTGCTCTTCCTCTGTTGTCTGTATGGCCTCTTTAAAATTGACGTCTCCAAATTTAAAAGCTATTGCTTTTAGTGCCTTTATATCATTTTCAGATGCTGATTGCAAAAGTTCGTTTGTCCTTATGGAAAGATTTTCTGTATCAATATCAATTAACTCAATTTCATCATCTCCAACCTCACTTGAAATTAAATTCAATAATGCTGATTTTGCAGCAATGTTTTTTAAAGCGGATAAATCGTCTCTATTTTTGTCCTCCAAATTAGTAAACTGAACTTCGTTTGCATAATTTTCAATCTTTTGCAGAGTATTAGTAATAAGGAATCTAACTAGTGCATGATAATGATCGTTTCGAACCAGCCCGCCATCTCGGCTAGAAATTTCTTTGAAATTTATGTTGGCACCGATCACCTCTATTCGACCTATTAAATCCCTCGATCCAAACCTATCAAAATGCTTTTGAGTCTTCCTTGAATCAAGTCCAAAATAATCAAATCCATAATCGCCATAAGGGGGGATTCTAAATCCATTTTTATAAACGAAAATTGACCCAAAATTTACAGGCTGGATTCCCATTATTCGTGTAAAATTGCTTTTTGCAGCACGGTTCAAATGAAACAAATGGATCTTGATATTCTCAAGTTTTGGATTTGTATTATTCTTTCTACGAATTTTATATATAAGTGTTTCTCGATCCCAAAGCGAAGTTGTTATAAAATCTCCTTTGGGATCTATTTGAGTTAATATTTGAGTAGTTTTTAAACCTAAGGTTTCAAAAACAAAATTTTTGACTTCTCCATTAACCTTATCTCTAAGTAAACTTTCACTTTGATCTTCTTCCTCTTCTATTTCGTCTTCAATCCAAATTGAAAACCCATCCAGTTGATTGTCTTCAAAAGGATTAATTAGCTTCTCAAGAGAATGTTTTAATCCTTGTTTTTTTTTTCTATCCCATTTTGAATTCAAATCTAGAATCTCAAGGACAGTACCGTACTTAAAAGCCTTAAGTTTCTTTGTTGAAGGTTGTAAAGTTATATGGCGAACACTAATATCAATAAATTCTTGTTCCGGATCTTGTTCAAAATCATTCCAGTCAACATCTATTTGTTCGATATCAGAAATATTTGTCGCCTTTTTTGTAGTTAGTCGGAGTTTACTACCTAAACGATCGCAGGAAAATCTTCCTATACCTTTCGCTCCAGCAAAAAATTTCTTGGCTTGAATTTTATCTCGGTAATTTTCAAATTCCTTTTCATCAAGGTCAGCATCTTCAACTCCTTCTTTTTTCGCAGAATACGCCACAGAAAGCCATTTTTTTTTAATATCAGTAATATCCATCCCTTTACCATCGTCTGCAATTGTGATCTTATCTTCCTCGAATGTGATTGTGACCTTTTTGGCATAAGCATCGAAAGAATTCTTAACCAATTCAAAAACAGCTACATAATCATCAGTAATTAAATCTTTACCTATGATATTTTTTAATCCCGATCTTACTGTAAATTTTAATTTATTATCGGACATTTATAAAAGCTGTTTTAGTATTAGTCCACTTTGTTCTCCAAAAAGAGGAGGAATAGCATTACCAATTTGAGTATATCTAGGCACTTCTAAAATTCTTCTCTTACCACCAGTGGTATACTTCCCTTTAAATTCATAAGTATCTGGGAAAGATTGAATCCGAGCATATTCTCTTACAGTAAGTATTCTGGGTTCAGCATAATGAATATAATCGTCAGGAAGCGTTGTAATAGTTGGTGCAGGGAGTTTACCAAACAACGGTATTTGGGTTCGCTTTTTTAAACCTAAATCAATTTTAGTCTGGTCGCTTATTGTTTTATTTCTCGTTTCTGTTTTTAAAAAAGATTTAAATCTTTCAACAATATCTTTTCGATGTTTTACAAAACGATGACTATCCGGTATTGAGTTTTTATTAACTCCTTTTTTTAAAAGTACCTGGTAGTTACTGCTTGAATCAGCATACACGCCAGCCCTAAAACTTTTGGTATCTGGTGATTGCATAGTTCCGTTTGTCATTAGCAAATCAGAAATTGCTTCTTCCAAGTTTACATTTAAACTCAGGCCATGGCTTATTAAAAACTTTTCCCGGTTGCTTTTTACATTTTCAAAAAAAGTCTCCGCATTGTTGTTCTTCTTCTCAGCAATATCTTTTCTTATGCCGACTAATATAAACCGGTTTCTTTTTTGGGGCACACCATATTGAGAAAAATCAATCATGTCGCCGCACACATTGTAGCCAAGCGCCTCTAACTTTTCTAAAACATAGATTGAATATTTTTGACCCTCACTTTTATTTTTTACAAACTCCATCGTAAAGCCCTTGACATTTTCAAAAAATAAAATCTTTGGCTTTACCAGCTCAATAAACTTTAAGTAGTGTGTTACTAATTCATTTCGTTTATCGGCTTCGTTTCTCCTTCCGTTGGAGGAAAATCCCTGGCAAGGCGGCCCCCCGGTGACCATATCAACTTTACCCTGTAATGCGGTCAATTCAGCCTTATGTTTTTTTAAAACATCAATAATATCTAATTCAGTTTCTTGCTCTTCCTTTTTTAGCCAATCCGGCCACTCAAAGTGTTTACACTTATCAATTAAATTATGCTTAAGCGTTTTAAATGCATCGGGGCTTTTTTCAATAGCAAATAGACCTTTCCAACCGGCATTGTGTAATCCTAATGAAAGACCTCCACAGCCGGCGAATAAATCGATATAGTTTAGCTGCTTACTCATGCTTTAGAAAATTCTTCAGTGTTAAAAAATTCTTGGAAGGAAACATCAAGCGCAGTGAGAATTCGTTGTAGTGTATCAACAGAAATATTACGGCGGCCGCTTTCAATGTGGGTCATAAAAGATCGCTCCATTTCAGCAGTATTAGCAATTTCTTCTTGGGATTTTTCTTTTCGAAGTTCTTTTATACGGGCACCAATCTTTTGCTTAACATCCATCAAGCGAAACTATTCTTATGTGACTTAAAGTACAATGTATTTTAAGTCACATTTTAAAGTAGCGGTAAATAATTCACCACAGGTACAGGAATGTTCCTACCCCACAAGCGCAGGAGTGTTCTCATCAAAGCAGGTTGCACAAAAAACATTCAGGCGCAGGACGCTGTCCTGTGTCTGAATGTTACTGAGCTACAAAAAATATAAGGCTGGATTTTTCTTGTTAACTACACAGTATTGCAAGCCCCCGGTTATTATTATATCCGGATGCTATCCATAAAATTGTGTTGTTTATTTCTGTTGTAAATACATCCAACCAACTATGGTTAAAATCGTAAAAATAATTTAGCTGATAAATCAGGAGTTCAGAGTGACGATTCGTAACAAGAAGGCACAGGACAGAGTCCTGCGCCTGCAGAATAGCACACTAAATAAATGTTTTCCGCCACCCCCCGTTCGATAAAGCGCATGTTCGCTGGAAACAGTATTTAGTATCATTGTCTGCTATTTATCCATTTCCATTGCTTTTTCCATTGCTTGTTTTACCGGCTTTGAAAAGTATAAACATTCCGCAGATCCGATACCCGGATGCGCTGTTTATCTCAGGGCTTATTGTTTTATTTATGATGTATGTTGTAATGCCGCATTATACTAAACTCATAAAAACCTGGCTTTACAAGTAATCTGAATAGTTGGATTCGCCGAACAGCTATCCCTGGTATACAAAACAAAAATGTATACTCATGTTATATAATGTTCTACCAAAAAAAAAGATGACATCCTTTGCTGTCCATAGTTTGCAATTACGGGTTTGTTGAAACTGTTTACCTCAATCTTAATAAATCTTCCTTATTTTCAGTTTTTAATTGAAAACTAATTGTAATCCCCGGCTTTATATTTCATCTTTAGCATATGTCCGTACCAAAACTGATTTTATTCTTTAGTTGCTTCCTGGCTGCTACCTTACTTTTCGGACAATCCACCCGGCCGGATAACCGGGCACTTGATTCTATTTATCATTTAACAAAGTTTGGGCGCTTTTCCTTGCTCAATTCCAATCAATTTATAGGCGGGTTATCACCAGCTTCCAAAGCAAAATATTTTAACAGGCCGGTTCCCGTTTTTGGATCAACTCCTGCACGGCCGCAAAACAGTTGCTTCGATACTTCTGGCGTTTTCTATTTGCAAAATGATACCCTGCCATATTATTCCGGTTACCCAATACTTTCTAAAGACCAGGCGCATATTATAGTTGCGGGAGGTATTGGAGACTTTTTACCCAGTGGAGGCTTTGTAGCGAAAGGGTTTTTAATGAAAACAGATTTGTATGGAAATGTGGACTGGGTTCAGCGGTTTGATAGTGTTAACAACCAATCTCCTGCACTCGATTTCTCTTACTTAAAAACTTTGGAGCTCAACAACGGCGAGTTATTACTGGTAGGCCGGGCCCATAGGCCGAATTATAAAAGTGACGATATCTTAATTACTAAAACAACAGCAGCCGGTGTGCCGGTTTGGACTAAAGTGTACGAATGCAGGCTCTGGCTGGGGGGAAACGGAAGTGGTGATTACTGGGGTTTACACGAAATTAAGCAGGATCCCCAGGGTAGTGAGGTTTACATCAGTGCAGGTATCTGGTCGCTGGGCAAAACGCTGCTTAAACTAGATCCTTCAAATGGCAATATCATCTGGGGCCGCCAGTACCAGCCTCCTTTTTCTGTCTACTCCGAAGATCCGCTCGGCCTTTTTATTGAAGGCAATGAGCTTAAATATTTTGGCCAGATAGGAAGCTCGATAGGCGGCCTGATTGCTGCTTACCGAATTCAAAAACAAACCGGCGATGCATTGGAAACAAAATTCTTTCAACCAAATGAGGCTGCAGGTTATCAAACCGGTTTTGCTACTTCGGGTAATTCGGTTTTTTTAAACAATGGTCGTTATGGCCTTGTTGGTGAATGCCGTGGCAGTTTAACTTCCTGGTTTCCGCCGGGGTCAGAATTAATGTTCGGTGCTGCGGTAGAATTTGATGCGAACCTCAACTTTTCCGGGGGATACGGTTTTACCAATACACGTTTCAACAGTAATTACAACAATGAATTTTCGCTGCAGCCCGATGGTAGCGGGTTATTGTTTGTAGACTATCCGCTATCCGGGTATTCAAATGAACAGGCTTTTGTACAATTTAGAAAATCAGCAATCGTTAAACAACGCTTAAGATATACTACCGGGCAGGGGTATCCTTTCCATACGCCTGCGCTGCGTTATCCGGGTGGCAGTGATGTTATTGTAAGGCAACATGGCGATAGCGCCGGAAACTGGATCAATACTGAATACCTGCGTTTACACGTTTCAGATACTTCATCGTTGTGCCTGGGTAATGATATAACGAGCTTCCGTTCCAGGCCGGTATTCTATGATCCGCTCCAGGGCATCGTGTTAGATTCGGTTCCTGTGGATGTATATAGGGTGAGGGATGTTAAAACTTATACAGCCATTCCGGCAAATAAGAAAATTATACAGGGCTGTTCCATCGTTTCCTATTGTGATTCATTAAAGTTAAACATAGCCCGGCCTACAATTTGCCTCGGTCAGCCGCTTACGGTAAAAATATATAAGAACAAAGCCTGTGGCTCGCAAGTGCCACTGATATTTGATACTTCTGCGGTGCAACAGGAAACAAAACTGAATGACTCTACGGTAGTGCTGCAATTTAAAAAAAGCTGGAGTGGATATATTTCCGCAGAGCTGATGGGTTGCACTTTAATGAAGGATTCGGTTTTTGTACGGGTTTTGCAAGCGCAGGCAACGATCAATCTTGGTACCGATACATTTTTATGTGCAGGGAATAGTAAAACACTGAATGCGGGATCGGGCTTTGCAACTTATACCTGGCAGGATGGATCAACGGATTCTACTTTTACAGTTTCCACACCCGGCACTTACTACGTAACGGCTACGGATGCCTGCGGTGGTAGTTTTTCTGATACCATTAAATTTTATGCGGCGCCGCCGCTGGCATTTTCTGTTGGTGCCGACAGGACTAAATGTGCCGGTGATACCATCATGTTCACTGCGCCTTCCGGTTTCTTCAATTACCAGTGGAGCAATAATTACTTTATCAGTTCAACCACATCCCAAAACGTTACGGTAAACCCGTTGATTGACACAACCTATTTTGTATCAGCTGAAAAAAGCCCGGGCTGTTTTGCTTATGATACGGTAAAAGTAAAACTGCTGCCGCCACCGGTTGTACATCTTGGAAATGATACTTCCTTTTGCAAAGGAGATAGTTTGCAAATCAATGCCGGGCCATTGATGCTTCGTTACCAATGGAGCACCGGCGATACTACGCAGTTTATTGTTGCTAAAACTGCAGCCACTTATTCGGTAAGGGTAACCTCCGTAAATGGATGTAACGGCAGCGATACCCTGGTAGTAAGAAATGTGTACCCCTTGCCCGTGGTGAGTTTGGAGCAAAATATTTCTTTATGCGTGAGACAAACGAAAATGTTGGATGCTGGTATTGCTGCTTCGTATAAATGGAATACCAGTGAAACCGGCAGGCAAATACAGGTTAATAAAATTGGAAAGTATACCGTTTCAGTAGTGGATATCAATGGCTGTAAAGCAGGGGATAGTACAGCGGTGATTGCCATCAATAATCTTCCTTCCGGTTTCCTGTCGTTTGGTGATACCGCAGTTTGTTCTTACAGTTCAATATTATTGACGGCAGCAACGGGTTATCAATCTTTTCTTTGGAGTACCGGCGAAACTACCAGTACCATTACTGCAGACCAGCCCGGAAGATATTGGTTGCAGGTGAAGGATAATAAAAATTGTACGGGCTACGACACTATTAACATTACTCAAAAGAGCTGTATGGAAGGGGTGTACCTGCCCAAAGCTTTTTCACCTAACCTGGATGGTAAAAATGATGTATTCAAACCGTTGATATTTGGAAATGTACAAGGCTATGAATTTAAAATCTTTAACCGTTATGGCAAAATAGTTTTTAGTTCTACCAAACCCGGACAGGGATGGGACGGTACTGTAAAAGGCCAGCGTCAAAATGCCGGTGCATTTGTATGGACCTGTACTTACCAGCTTGAAGGGAGGTTACGCAGGGCAGTTCACGGCACAGTGATGTTAATGCGGTAGTAAAAATTGAGCGTAACATGGTAAGCCGGATTGATTGATATTTTTACTTTTGAATGTTTAAGATCTGAAAGGTCGAATAGCAGGACCTTATGGCTAATTTCTCGTGTAGTAATTTGTGATATATTGACCTGATAAATAATTTTTATTTGCGGTAAAATAACGGACATGTGCCACTTGGATTAATAATTACGGTGACATAAAAAATCGATATGAACAATTTAATATTAGATAAGGACCAACAATTTACTGTGCAGGACTCAGTACTTATAAATCTTATTAGTGTATTTATTTTCCTGGCAATATTTATCGGCGTTTTGGTTACAAGAGACTTTGAAAGAAACGAAACAATTAGTTCATTCTACCTGGTTTATTTATTTCTTTTTATCGGAGTTGTTGTTTCTTTTGTAAAAATTAAAAGAAGAAAAGTGTTTATTACTATTAACAGCAATGGCATATACTTTCAAGGGAAGCTAATAACCAATTGGAAAAATTTTGTAAATGCTTATATAACCCAGGAAGCATATGATGTTAGTAATTATTCTGCAGGTTTAAGTGACAAGTTTAAAATTGTTATCGTATTTTTTGAGCCGACAGCCCGGGTTAATTATGAGTTCAAAATGCCCGTGCCGGGTACCTCAAACAAATCTGAGTATGAAATAATTTCCGCTATTTCACATTTTTCAGATAAACAACTGTCATATGAAATTATCTAAAACGGCGCATAGTCATGTTGTTTCATTACGGCAAGCCAGGTACCAAAATACATGCACATTATATCAATGCCCTAAAACCCATGAATAAAAAAGCAATTCATAAACTTTCCACTTACTGCATAGCGGTAGTTTGGATTGCAAACGGCCTTTTTTGTAAAGTGCTAAATCTTGTGCCACGTCACCAGCAAATAGTTGCAAGAATTTTAGGAATTGAACAGGCTCGACTTTGGACAATTGCTATCGGATGTTCGGAAATATTCATGGCAATTTGGATTCTAAGTAACATAAAAACCCACAGGCGCAGGAGTGTTCTTATCAACGCAGGTGCACAAAAAACATTCAGGCGCAGGACTATGTCCTGTGTCTGAATGTTACTGAGCTACAAATAATATAAAGCTGGAAGATGTTTTGGATTTTTCTTGTTACCTATACAGTATTGCAAGCCGCCGGTTATTAGTATATCCGAATGCTATCCATAAAATTGTGCTGTTTATTTCTATTGTAAATATGGCCAACCAACTATGGTTAAAATCGTAAAAATAATTTAGCTGATAAATCAGGAGTTCAGATTGACGATTCGTAATAAGAAGGCACAGGACAGCGTCCTGCGCCAGAAAGGGATACACAGCAACTCATTTTATTTCCATCAGTTGTAACCGACATAGCCGCTAGTTTCACTCCTTCACTTAAACTACGATAAGGATAAAACATGCCTGGGGTTTCTTTCAATGGTTTTAACTTTTGGTCCAAAGCCTTTCCTGAAACATGGAATCTACTTCGGTACCAAAAATGTGATTGCTGTAATTGCTAAATGTTTTCACGCCCAATGCTAAAATAATTTCAAGTATTTGTTTCTCGCTATAGCCAGCATTTAGAAATTGCAGTACTGCATCCTCAGCAGGACGACCTCTTGTTACAAACATTTCTTTTGTAAATATAGAAAGTGCCTGAAGTTTGTCATCGTCTATTTCTTTACCTGAACGTATAGCGTTGGTAACCGTCTCAGGCACCTTGCTCATTTTGTCTGCAATCACGCTATGGGCTGCCATACAATAATCACATTCGTTTTGATAACTGAGGGTAAGAAACACTACCTCCTGCTCTACCGGAGAAAATCCACTTTGTTTTCTAAACAAATCATACCCATGCAAATAAGTTTCCAATAGACCAGGGGAGTTTATCATGTTGGCATACATGTTTGGCAAGCCGCCATTCTTTTTTACAACGTCTTCTATAATTGTTTTTTGTTTTTCATCGGCTGATGCTACGTCTACCTGCTTCAGTTTCATTTTGTAGTCTTTCATGATATTTATATTTATTGTTTAAAATTAATTTTAACCAGCTGTTTTAATTTTTTTCTAGCTGGCACAGCAACTCATTTTCTTTACATCAGTTGTAAAAGACATAGCAGCTAATTTCACACCTTCACTTAAAGTGAGGTAAGGATGAAACATACCTATAACTTCTTTTAGAGGTATCTTATATTTTATCACAAGGCTCAATTGCATTAGTAGTTCACCACCTTCCGGTGCTACAATTCTTGCACCTAACAGCAAATCGTTTTCAGGATTTCTGATCAGCTTAATAAAACCTCTTGTATCTAATGCTACAATACTTCTGGGTATATCTTTTAAATAAAATGTAGTTACCTGGTGTGGAATGCCTTTTACTGCTGCCTCTCTTTCATCTATGCCAACACCTGCTACCTGAGGGTCTGTAAACACTACCCACGGCAATACAGAAAAATCTGCTTGCTTAGGATGTTCTTTAAAAGCATTGACCACTGCTTTGCCGCCTTCATAAGCGGCAGTATAAACAAAGGGTGGATTGGTAGTAACATCACCGATAGCAAATATATCCGCTGCACTTGTTTGTAATAACTCATCTACTTTAATCAGTCCTCTTTCAGTTGTTTCAATCCCTGTCTTTTCCAAACCTAAATCCGATGTATTGCCTTTTGTACCTGTTGCAATAACGATATGAGCACTTTCTATTCCTTCTGTTTCACCTGTTGAAGTAGTGTAGGAAATTTTTATGTTAGTGCCTTCTTTCCAAACCTTGTTTACTGTGGTACCAGTTAAAAAATTTATACCCTCGTCTGTAAGATGCTTTTCTAATTCGTCTGTAATATCTTTTGTTTCTTTTGATAAAATACTCTGCGACCGTTGAATGATGGTGACCTTAGTGCCCATTCTTTGATAAGCCTGTGCAATTTCTAAAGCAATATAACCTGCACCTAAAATAATAAGTGATTGCGGTTGCGCTTCTAATTCAAATAAAGTTTTGCTGGTTAAATAGGGAACATCATGAATGCCATTGATTTCAGGTATAAGCGTAGTTGCACCGGTTGCAATAATTATTTTAGCACCTTCATACAATGCTCCATTTACTTCAACTATATTTTTCTCAATAAATTTTGCTAACCCCTCTATCACTTTTACATGGGGTAACCCTGGCAACAAGTCCATGTATTTTTGCTGTTGCATATCGTTTACTAAAGCTGTTTTCTGCTGAATGATTTCAGCAAAATTGATGGTTGGCTTTCCGGCAGTAACACCATCAAAATTTGAAACTGAAGCATGGCGAATGCTTTCTGCCGCTCTTATTAAAAACTTGGAAGGGACACAACCCACATTTACACAAGTGCCACCAAATGGTAAACCTCCATTAATCATCAGCGTAAATACTTTCATACTATCTGCATGAATGGCTGCAGCGAATGCAGCCGAACCGCCACCGATAATAATTAAATCAAAATTCTTTTCTATGTTAGTGTTACAGCAATCCATAATTTTTTTGATAATTGAAAAGTACTTTTTTCGTTTTGAATTTATGAACGAGGTGTATCGCTATACCCGGCAATTATATTGCTGGCAAGTTCTACCAAGTCTTTCCCGGTAAATTGTGGTTCTAGCGCCAGTGGAAAAAGTGATTGTCCTTTCCGCTCGATAAAACCTGCCTGCATACCTGCTCCTAACGCCCCGGCGATATCCCAGCCATGTGCAGCTATGAGCAGGGTATCATTTATATTGACTGATAATTGTGCTGCAGCCCACTGGTAAGTTTCCGGTGCAGGTTTATATTTCTTAATGGTATCTACACTAAAGGTTGCATCGAAGTAACTGGTGAGGTTAGCATTGTTTAATTGTGCCATTAACGTAGTTTCGGGCGAATTGGTAAGCGTTGCAAGTACGAACCCGTTTTGCTTTAACAGGCGCAATCCTTCGTCCACATCGGGATAGGCTGACAGTTGTTTGATAGTGGCAAGGGCTGCCTTCTTCTCTTTGTCACTCACTGTAATAGCTAAAGCTTTTGCAGCCATATTAAATGCCGCATCGGCAAGTGAAGAAAAATCGTGGTATTGCCCTACGCTGTTACTAACCAATGAATAGTGCAAAAGCATATTGAACCATATCCGGAAGCCGCCGGTACCCAGCAGCTTATTTATCTTTAGCTTTAATGGTTCCATATCCATCAAGGTTTCATTTACATCAAATAATATAAGCGCAGGTTTAGTCGTCATGATTATTTCTTTTATGTCAGTACACGATTAATTTATTTATCTAAGACAACCAAGCCGGTTACTTTATAACCTGTTTGTGCAATAGCATTTTTTAGCTGGTCAACTGTTGCTTTTGATGTGTCGTATTTTACAATGCTTGTGCCCTTGCCATAAAATGTTTGCGCATCAATAACTCCTGCAACCTTGTAAAGCTCATTGTTCACTTCAGTTTCACATGCTTCACAACTCATTCCTCTGATAGTAAAAGAAGCCCTACTGATATTATTACTTTCCACAATTACCACATTTTGTTTTTGTGTTTCTGGATAAAAGATATTAGCATAATATGGAAAAGCCATCAGCGCAATAGCTACTACTGTGATGATGATTAAAAATGTTTTAGAAGCCAGAAAACTTTTCTTTTCTACTGCACAAGTTCCATCAGGGGCACATGACGCATTTGATTTTTTGCTTAGCGTTTTGTACCATGCAAAAGCCAACGTTGCGATAGCCAATCCAATTAAATAAGGTCGTGCAGGTGCAAGCCATGAAAGTGATGAAGCCGCTCCGCTTGCTCCTGCAAGTAATGCCAATACTGGTGTAATGCAACAAAGTGATGCAGCAATTGCAGCAAATATGCCTACACCTGCAACGGCTTTTGATGATGTTTCCTCTTTCATGCCTTTTGCCTTTTACGGTTAACAATGGTTATGTGCTCAAATAAAGGTTTAATAATTTCCAGGTGTTCTTCTTTCAAAGAATAGAAGATGGTTTGAGCATTTCTACGGGTTTGCAAAATGTTGCCATCTTTCAGTTTTCGTAAATGCTGGGATACTGCCGGAATAGTCATTTCTAATATATCCGCTAAATCACACACACATAATTCACTTTCTTCTTCCAGGAGATACAATATTTTCATGCGAACATCATTGCCTGCAAGGCTAAGCACCTGGCTTAACCTGTTAAATGAAGTGGCTGCTTTTTGGAGCTTCTTTTTACATTCACCTATCAGCACCTGGTCTGCATAGGGACGTACACAAGTTGTATTCATGAGGCGAAGGTAAGTATTTAAGCAATTACTTAAATAATAAAAATAAAGTTTAACCTTTCAAAGTGGATAATGCTAAAAGGAAGATATTATATCCCACAGGCGCAGGACTGTTCTTATCTACGCAGGTGCACAATCTGTCCTGTGTCTGAACGTTACTGAGCTACAAACAATATAAGGCTGCCCGAAAGCATCTAAAAACCATCCAGTATTATTAAATAACACTGGCGCAGTAGTGTTATTACCCGCTATTTCAGTAATGTTCCTATCATCGCAGGTTCTAAAAATTCAGGCGTAGGCCTCTGCCACACAACATCCTGCGCCTGAAATAGAAATACAGTATTATCTGTAAATTTATATCGTTTGCTTATGTGGTTTGTTAGCAGGAATACATCAAACTATTTCCAAAGAATTTTCATTGACGAGTAGTAACAATAACGCACAGCACCGAGTCATGCGCCAGTTGAAAATTATCCTGACAAAGTTTTTCAGTAAATTCCAAAACAACTGATTGAGACACCCCCCATGGCACAATACCTTTGCTAAACAGATAAATCTACATATATGTTACCTAAAGAATTAACCGGAGACCTTGTAAAAAGGCTTTCCATCATAAAAGGACAGATAGAAGGTATTATTAAGATGATTGATGAAGATAAAGAACCGGACCAAATCCTTAATCAATTTAAAGCTGCTGACCAGGGTTTGCAAAAAACACATCATTTATTGCTGGACGAGGTTTTCAGAAAAAGCCTTGCATTAAAACTTGTTCAGGTAATGAATGCATGTCCGGGTAATTGCCAGGATGCGGAAAAAATAGAGTACATGAAAGAACAATTTCCCATGCTTGAATTTGACCAGTTGACTTCACAAATCAAGGAAGTGAATGCAATAGATAAGCGTTTAGAGAAGCACAATAAAAATAATTTGAATAAAGATTTGGAGGACACCCCCCCTGCCATGTGATCTTTGCTGTATCATTAAAAAAAACGTTATGAAAAATCAAACTAAAAGAAAGATTGAATTATTTACTGCCGGTTGTGCGGTTTGCGAGCCTGTAGTTGAAATGGTGCAAGCAATGGCTTGTAGTAGTTGTGAAGTTGTTATTTATAATCTGTCACAACCTTGTGAAACCAAAGACTGCCTTGAAAAAGTAAAAACTTATGGCATTAAAGCATTACCCGCAATTGCTGTTGATGGTAAACTTTTATCGTGCTGTCAAAACAAAGGTATTTCTGTTGAAGAATTAAAAAATGCAGGTATTGGACGAGCTGAATTGGTTTAAGTTGTTGTTCCTGGCTTCTTAGTTTTCATTATTATTTAAATTATTTATCATGGCTTTAGAAAGTGTTCAAATGAAGGTTTCAGGATTGATGTGTTCCTTCTGCACCATGAGTGTTGAAAAGGCATTGAAGCGGTATCCTGCAATTAATAGTGTGATGGTTAACCTGGTTCATGGTATTGTACTGGTGGAAGCTGATACTGCTAAGATGAACCGTGAGCAACTGGCTGAAGCTGTTGAGAAATTGGGTTACGCTGTTTCTTCAACTGAAGTACAGCAATATAAAACCGATGAAGAACTTTTCGGATTAATAAAGCAACGGGGAACTATCGGTATGGTCGCTTCAGTTATTGATTTGCTTGTTGACCCTTTGAATGTATTTGGAATTGCACAGCAATACAGAAGTTATTTTAGTTTGGCTGTTGCTGCCTTTGTTTTGTTTTGGGTAGGATACCCCATACTTCGTAAAACGATTATGGCTGTAAGGCAAAGAGTAATCAATGCTAATGTTCTTTTGTCTGCCGGTGCATGGGGTTCTTTTATTGTTGGTGTCTTTTCTCTATTTAATCCTGAACTGCCAAACTTTTTGCCTGTTGCTGCATGGTTGATGTCGCTGCATTTATTCTTTGGTTATTTTAAATTAGATACCCGTAAGAAAGCGTCTGATGCAGTGCGTAAATTGATTAATCTGCAACCAGCAAAAGCAAGGGTATTGAGGGGTGAAGGCTTTGTTGATATATTGACCAAAGAAGTAATTGTTGGTGAAGTAGTAGAAGTAAGACCGGGTGAACGTATACCCTTAGATGGTGTTGTAGTGGATGGTGGTGCAAGTGTTGATGAAGCAAGTTTTACAGGTGAAAGCATACCTGCTATTAAAGAAGTTGGTGCTAATGTTATCGGTGGTACCTTAAATCTGGATGGTGCTTTACAAATAAAAGTTTCTAAAATTGGTCAGGATAGTTTCCTTAGTCAAATAGTTAGTTTAATGAGCCGGATAGCTGAAAAGAAACCGCCGGTTGAATTGTTGGCAGACAAGCTAATGAACTATTACGGTCCTGTTGTATTTATCGTTGCAGCTATTGCTTTTGTTGTGTGGGGAATTGCTACGGGTAATTATATACAAGCAACACTTGTGATGCTCACTACTGTTATCATGGGCTATCCTTGTGCATTAGGTATCACCACTCCTATGCTTGCTGCTATTGCCGGTGGCAAAGGAATTTCTATTGGTTTGTTAGTAAAGGCAAGTGAAGTATTTTATGGATTGTCAAAAGTAGATACCATTGTATTTGATAAAACAGGTACACTTACTTATGGCAAACCTACGGTTACTGATGTTCATGCTCTTAATGGTGATAGTATTGAATTATTATCTGTTGCTGAAGCATTGGAAAGTAAATCTGAACACCCGATAGGACAAGCCATTGCTTTCTTTGCTACAAAAGAAAAAGCTCCTAAATTATCAATCAACAATTTTAAAGCTATTCCTGGTAAGGGTGTAACAGGTAATTTAAATGGTGAAAATGTATTGGCTGGCAAACCTTCTTTTATAGAACAAACTGGTATGGTTGTTTCAAGTGAAGTAAGAAGTTTAATTAATGCATTAGGCAGGGAAGGAAAGACTGCTGTGCTTATCTGTAAGGGCAACTCTGTCATCGGTGTTATTGCTTTGCAAGACACACCCCGCCCTACAGGTGAACAGGTAATAGCCAAGATGAAGCAAAGAGGAATGAGAACGGTAATGCTTACAGGTGATGCAAAACAAGTGGCAGAACCAATAGCAAAAAAATTGGGAATTGATGAAGTGCAAGCTGAATTATTACCCGGTGAAAAAGCTACTACCATTGAAGCATTACAAAAGAAAGGGTATACCGTTGCAATGGTTGGTGATGGTATAAATGATGCTCCTGCGCTGGCTCAATCTGATGTAGGTATTGCCATAGGTGCAGGAACTGATGTTGCCATAGAAGCTGCCGGTGTTATTTTAATTGGTGACAGATTAATTGATATTTTGAATGCTGTTATCTTAGGAAAGGCAAGCTATAAAACCATGACTGGAAATGTTATTGTAGCAGTGCTGTTTAATATCGTTGGAATGTTGCTTGCAACATTTGGCTTGATAACTCCGATGCTTGCTATCGTGGTGATGATTGTCAGCATTTTTGCTATCTTAATCAATACACTTCGTATAAGAACTTTGAAGCTGGAAACTGTCACGTTAGAGACCTCTGCTGCATTAACTGAAACAAGTTTTAAAGTTTCTAATATGGTTTGTGAAGGCTGTGCAGAAAAGATAACTACTGCACTTACTGCTTTGCCTGGGGTGAAAACTGTGAAGCCAAAAGTTTTTCAAAAACAAGTACAGGTTAATTATTATCCTGAACAAATAAAGCAGGATGAATTAAAAAAAGTTTTAGAGAAGGAAGGATTTAATGCTGTTGAATTGTAATTAAATTATTAAAAAGTCAATCATAAATAAACAATCTATGTTAACGATGAAATCATTGCTTATGAAAGTATTAATGTCCTGCATTATAATTATTGCTTTAGCAATCACCTCTTGTGCTCAGCAACAAAAGAAAGAAGATAAAAAAGAGCAAACTACCCAGGTTGTTTTGCAAACTGTAAAGATGCCGGTTAATGGTATGGTGTGTAATGCCTGTCAATCGAAGGTTAAAAAGACAATTAAGGGTGTTGATGGCGTTGCTGATGTAGAAGTAAATCTTGAAAAGAAATTTGCTGTGTTCTCTTATGATCCTGAAAAAGTAAAAGTTGAACAAGTACAAAAAGCTGTAAAAGACAACGGATTTGAAGCCGGAACGGTACAAGAAGTAAAGCTATGAGTTTAGAACAATTTATTCAACAATTCAATCAATCATTAGCACAGGGCTCTGCTTGGAGTTTGTTGATTGCAGCAGGTGCAGGAGTGATTACTACAGGCGTTTGTCCCTGTACTTTACCTGTTGGACTTGGGATTGCAGGCTTAGTAAGCAGCAATACAGAAAATAAATCTAATAAAGGATTTATGATAGCACTTGCCTTCTTCTCCGGTATTGTTGTCTGTCTTTCTTTGCTGGGTGCATTAGCTGGCAGATTGGGCATTTTACTTACTGAAACGTTTGGGCAATATTGGGCAATATCTATGGCCGTAATATCTGCTGTTGCTGCTGTCTTTGCTTTTTATGGACCAAAATTAACGACAACAAAGTTGGCGAATATGCGTAAGCCTGGTATTGGTGGTTCTTTCGTTTATGGACTGATATTTAGCCTGGGTACTTCCGCTGCTCCCTTATTGTTATTGCTTTCTGTTGCCGCTGCTACTGCAAATGCTACCTATGGATTTGTTCTTGCTTTCGTGTTTGCTATTGGAAGAGGTTTGCCTTTCCTGATTGTAAGTGCTTTTGCGGGTGCTGTTACAAAGTTTGCTCAACTAACCTGGTTGAGAAGAAGTATTCAAATAGTTAGCGGTCTTGCACTATTATTTGTATCCTATTATTATATCAAAGTTTTTATTGATTTACAGTAAAGAGGGATGCCAATTACAGTGTTTGGTATTCTAATATTGTGTATGTAAAAAATACCGGCGGCAGCCTGCAGGCGCAGGATCTGTCCTGTGTCTGAATGTTACTGAGCTACAAATAATATAAGGCTGGAAGATGTTTTGGATTTTTCTTGTTACCTATACAGTATTGCAAGCCCCCGGTTATTATTATATCCAGATGCTATCCATAAAATTGTGCTGTTTATTTCTGTTGTAAATACATCCACCCAACTATGGTTAAAATTGTAAAAACAATTTAGCCGATAAATCAGGAGTTCAGATGGACGATTAGTAACAAGAAGGCACAGGGCAGAGTGCTGCGCCTGAAACAGTTTTAAAAGTGAGGAAATACCTGCTGATTCCTGGCATTGACAAAAGTATTTAAAATACTTCTTGCATTTGTAAATTATTACTATTAAGTTAGTTGAAATATAACTAATATGACAAGCGCTAATATTATCAACAATAGTTTACGGAAGGTTGAAGATTATGAAGCGTTGAAAATAAGAATGACTTTGGAAACTACCAATATGATTGCCGCTTCCATCATTGTTGAAAAAGATTTTCCTAAAGCAACCACCCTTCCAAAATTTGTACCCCTGCCCTTCAATAACTTTGGTCATTTCTTTTTATTTGATTACAGCCGGTTGCTTTATATAATTTATCAAACTATTGATGGGTTTAAAAAACTTGCAAAAAAGAAAAATAAATATTTGTCGTGGTGGTGGGCAGCAGGAACATTGCTGGCTGTAGTATTGTTGGTATATATATCAGGCTTAGGGCCGGGTTTATACCTTTTTAGTTTAGCTGCCGCATTAATTGCATACATGGCTTCAGAAAGCAGGGTTGAAAGTAAGTTGAATATTGAATTTGCTGATTACAAAGCAACGGTAATTGAACAATTACTTAATAACAAATGGGAAGAGAATACAAATCTGCAAATCACTAATAGGTTAAAACAATCATTGCAAGCATGCACCAATGGGATGTTACCCGAAAATGAAACTGCTGTTTTAATCATGTTTGATGAGCTTAGTGATGGAGATGATAACGAACAGCCTTTCCCCGGTTTCGGCAGGCTTCAACTTGATGAAAAATTTGTGTGTCCGCCTAAGAAAGTTGATGAAAAAATTAAGATAGATGAAATGAATTTATTTGAAAATGTTATCAATAAATTAGGCACTTCTTTACCTTGTTGTGGTATCAGCAGTTTGGGATTTCGAAAGGTGATCATTATTAATTCTGATTCAATTTCTATTGATAGCCCATGGCTGGATGAAAATAAAGTTCCTTTTCTTACAAAGGAAATTGATTTCAATTCCACCTACCTGTTAGATAAAAATGTATCCATCCGAATGTATTTCCTGGTTGAAGTGCTTTTTCCAAAATATGATTCAGCAGCGTGTTTTTTTATACGGCCATTTAAGGCCGAAAATGCTGCTGGTTGTCATATTGCACTTAGTACAATCGGTCCACCCGTTATACGGCAGGAAAATATTAGAAGAAAGTTGATGAAATACAGAAGGGATAAAGAAAATTCCAATTTACAATCCGGCATCAACACTTCTTCAGATTTTAATGATTCAGAAAATATGCTCACCAAAATCCAGGCAAATTCAAATGTGAAAGAAAAATTTCATGAAAACATAAGCTCATCTGCAATTGAAGACCTGGACCCGATGGGTGAAAAAAAATTTAATAAAGTAAGGTTTGAAAAAAAATCCAAAGAAATTATTGAAAAAGAAATTAGCTGGCCAGGAAGTTATTACTGTTATAAATATAACATCAGGGAAAAAAAATCACTGACATTTGGCGGCGATTTTTTTGGCAGGCCGGAATTGATTAGTTCTATCACTACCATATATGACCAAATTTCCAGAACAATGCTGGAGTCTATAGAAGATCAGGGATTTGACATTTCAAAATACAAAGACAAAGAAGGTAAATTCACCGTAAATGCAGGAAGCATAGAAAAAATTATTATGGGAGAGGTAATTAATATGAAGTCCGATTCTAATAACAGTACAGATGATGGTAAAAAAAATGATGACAATAAAAAAACAGCATAAAAATGAAAATAAATCTTGTTGCAGGCAAAATAAATAACGTTTATAACGGGGAAGTAATTAATATATCAGAGGGAATTACTTCAGAACTAAAAACTCAGGAAGTAATTAAAAGAGACCTTTTAAAAGTTTTTATTTCATATGCTCACAAAGATGAGGACATAAAAAACCAATTGGATTATCATTTATCCGCTTTAAAACGTAATGAAAGAATCATTACATGGAATGACAGGCAAATAGTTGCGGGTGAAGAATGGGACACGAAAATTAAAAGCGAGATAAATTCGGCAGACTTAATTCTATTATTAATTAGTTCTCATTTTATTGCCTCTGATTATATTTGGAATTTTGAACTGGCAAATGCGTTGAAAAGACAAAGTTCAGGTAATGCCATAGTAATCCCTATTTTCTGCAAACCTTGTGACTATACTAATATGCCATTTGCAAAATTACAGGGCCTTCCAAAAGATGCCATTCCTATATCAACTGCGGCAAATATTGACGTGGTTCTTACAGAAGTTGTTGCTGGAATAACAGCTGTTGTAGAAAAATTTTTAAAATAGATTAAAACAAATTAGCAAATACGGGAGCGTTGAAAAAAAATATCACATCGTAATTTAGAACAAACAGGTTGAAAATAAACCAACATAGAATAATCTGGAAATTGTTATTAAGTATATTTAAGTGTTTTGCGTGATGCAGAAAACTACTCTGATAGTTTGTATATTTGAATATGGCCGCCAAACAAATACCTGTTTTTAATAAACGCATTTTTTGGGATGTTGTCTTTGAAAATATTGACTACGATGTTAAAACCAACTTTGTAATTGAAAGAGTGTTTGAACGTGGCGATGTAGAAGATATTCGAAATTGCCGCCGCTACTATGGCGATGAAAAAGTTACCCAGGCTTTGTTAAATGCAAAATTTTTACCTGAAACACGAATGTATTTGGCAAGTGCCGTTATCAATAGACCACTAAAGGATTTTCGATGCTACACCTTGAGACAGTTGAACCCCAATCTTTTTCCATATTAAAAGAACTGATGCAATTGCCTGCCCTCAGCAATTTTGATTTGGTGGGTGGTACTGCATTATCGTTAAAATACGGACATCGTAAATCAGTTGACTTCGATTTATTTACAACACTCCCCTTTGAAAAGGACACAGTATTTAAGGAACTTATTGGTTATTATAAAGACAAGTTTATTGTAGAAGATAAGCCTGTTCGCTTTGGCATATTTGCTTACATAAAAGATGTAAAAACGGATATTATACACCATCCGCATCCACTCATTCGTCCTTTAGAAGAAATTGATGGCATACGCATGTTTTCAACTGAAGATATTATCGCCATGAAAGTACAGGCCATTCTCGGCCGGGGAAAGAAAAAAGATTTTTGGGATATAGCCGAATTGCTACAACATTACCCGGTGAAAGAATTTATTGAATTTCATAAAGAAAAATATAGCACTCAAAATTTACTTATCACAGTGCCTCAGGCCATAACTTATTTTGCAGATGCAGAAGAAAGTGAAGACCCCATTAGTTTGAAAGGACAAACATGGCAAAGTGTAAAACAAATCATTCAAAAAAAAGTAAGTAACTATTTAGAATAAAAGCAAGAACGCACACTCGGGTAAGCAAGGGGAATTTCACCCTCTGCCCCGCAGGCGCAGGATTCTGCCCCGGTGATTAGTAACAACATGACACAGGACAGAGTCCTGCGCCTGAAGCATAGAGTCCGGCGCCAGTTGATAATTTGCAACACATCAACCAGGCAAGTAAAACAATTAGCAAATACGGTAGCGTTGGAAGAAAATATTACATCTTAATTTTAGAACAAACAGGTTGAAAATAAACCAACATAAAAATAATCTGGAAATGGTTATTGTGTATATTTAAGTGTTACATTCCATTTAAAATGACGCCTCAAAAACTTTCATTGCTGACATTTTTCCTTTTTACTTTGGTTGCTTGCAATCAGACTACCAAACAATCTGACAATGTAAAAACGGTTGACACGACTAAGACATTAGTAATAACTCCAAATATCTCGACAACAAAAGCAGGCAGTTCAATCAATAATGAGGACATTGAGGAGAAAATAATTGACACCATTTTTAAACTGACAGAAGTAAAAAAACGAGCAAAATATATTGAGGAACAAACAAAAGGAAAAAGACATTTGAAGATTTGGATTGCAGACACCCCTAATTTACCTGACCAAAAATACTACTGGATTAAAGCAAGTGAAGACAACGGGGCAAACTTGGTGACACATTTTAATTTCTATGTGTATCCTAACTCCATGAGAATTATGTATTACGACGCTCAAAGCGACAGAGAATTGACACTTAATAAATGGAGAGAAATAAACGGCATGTAAACATTAAGAAGAATAGCCGCAAGTCCCCTATTTGGTCCAGGCATACAAACAAGAAACTGGTTTTGGCGGAAGTTTCGTCTTTTGCCTTTTACAATTGCATCTCAGCATTCAGCGGGCATTAAATAATGTCACCCTTCGGGGTTTTTAATTTTTTAAAATTTTAATCTGCTATAATAATATCATCCTTACAGGATTTCGTTTCGGTGTTTTCGGCGAATAAGGCTAAATTAATTGAATACTTACAACGAAAACCGCAGGCGCAGGAATTACACTTTTCCATTATATTTTGGGTCAAAATCTATCATCCATTCAATTCCATATTTGTCTCTAAAACAACCAAAATATGAACCCCAGGGACTATCGCCAATTGGCCCTTCAATTTGTCCGCCGGCTGAAAGTCCGTAGAATAATTTATCGGCTTCCTCACGGCTTTCTGCACTAATTGCTATTTTAGATCTGTTTTCATTTTCATTTGTTCGTCCCATAATTTCAGGAACATCGTTGGCCATTAAAACGTTGTTGCCAATGGGTAAAGCAATATGCATTATTTTATTTGCTTCATGTTCCGCTACCGGAAATTCGGGGCTTGCCAGCTCACTGAAACGCATAACTTTTGCAAACTCTCCGCCAAAAACTGATTTGTAAAAATTGAATGCTTCTTCGGCATTTCCATTGAAGTTGATGTGTGGATTGATAAGTGCCATAATTTTTATTTTAGATTGTTTTTTATAGCACAAACCTAACGCTTAACCACTATATAAATAAGGTATAAAGGCGACAAAAAAGAGGTTATTTGCGTCACCAGGTTACATGGTTACGTTACTCCAAATTGACTAAGTGTTAATCCGTTTCCAGGCGCAGTACTCTGTCCTGTGTTTACATGTTACTAAACTTCAAATAATAATACTTCCAACAGGCGCAGGACTGTTCTTATCAACGCAGGTCCACAAAAAACATTCACGTGCAGCACGCTGTCCTGTGTCTGAATGTTACTGAGCTACAAATAATTATAAGGCGGGAAGATATGTTGGATCTTTCTTGTTAACTACACAGTATTGCAAGCCCCCGGTTATTATTATGCCGGGCCACATTTCCCAGCCTGCTTTAGATGACATGATCAATTCATCCCGGTAGCGTTTAAAGTCATCTTTAAAGATGGTTCTCTGAGGGCTGTTTGCATTTGTTCTGCCGGCATTAAAAATATTTTTGTAAAATGATCGGTATATATTTCCTGGGTAAAGCGTGAATACTAAACCACAGTTTTAAAACTGCGAATAAGCGGTTGGTATAAGAAAAGTTGAGTTGATATGCGAGATAATTTTTGCATCTGCATAATCCGGCACAGCACTGATCTTTTTCCAAACCGGATCGCTGACAAATGCTTTCCACAGCTTGTCGTGTGCGGCCATGTCTTCAAAAGCAAGCATGTAGGTGAGGTTGGGTTGAAAAGAACCAATGAGCGTTTGGCCAAAAAATACCGGTTGCATCCCTACATTTTTAAAAATATCAATTTCACCTGCATCATTAAACATTTCTATCTTCTTTTTAGCAGCCGTTTCTCCGGAACTTTCATACCTGCGCAATTCAAATAAACCAGCTTTTACCGCAGGCACTTCCATAACCGGCATGTGGGCAAAAGCCAACATAAGTGAACTTTCTATGCGATCATACGCCGGCGCTGTTGCAGGCGCTGTTAAATAGTCTTTAGCGGCTTCTGTATAAGCAAGGTCTTTTGCCAGCTTATCCTGTACACCCAAAAAATCTTTCATAGATTTAAAAGGAATGATCACATATAATTTGGTTTGGCCTGTTGGTTTTAACTCTGTAAACACACCTACATGTTTTATGCCTAAACGATTGTAAGCAGGGATGGCTGCCTTTTCAAAATACTTTTCTACCAGTTTCTGCTGGGCATCGTTTTTAAGGGTATACACCCTCAGTTCATATAGCTCCTGTGAAGTTTTTTTTAACATGGCTGGTTCATTTAAAGCAAAACTGGTAGCTGGCAATATACATACCAGCAAAAGGAAATAAACGGTTCGTACAATTGATGATCTTCTCATTTAAAAAATTTAATAGTGCGTAATTAATTTGTTGATCAATCTAAAACAACATCAAAGAAACAACATCATAAGCGGTAAAAAAAATGCAAATCTCGACTGCCGTATCAATCTTTTTTCTTCATTTGCATCTGCTGTTTTGCAGCTTTGTTTTGTGATGCATTATAAATTTAACCGGTAATTGAATTTTAAAACCACAGCCCTGTTCCTGATAGAAAATGGTGTTACCAGGTAATTGTCTGTATACACAAGGAACAGATCGGAACCCGGCCTGTACCGCCACTGCAATCTTGCATTGATGTTGGTATTTTTAAATTGTTGGTTGTATTGTATGTAGGTGGTAAAAAATAACTTGTTCGTCATGGTTAAATCTATCTTAGGACCCACCAGCCAAAAAGATCTATGTCCCCATGGCAAGGGCAACAACAATGCGTTGTACGAAGCATTAAAGGTAACATTGAGAAAAGGCTGAAACCGGTAACCTAAGTTGGTACTCCAGGATATTTTTTTTCCATCAGCATAATAACCGCCATAACGAAAAGAAAACCCGTAAGTAAACATATTGGTTTGGCGTGACACAAAATCGAACCCGGCTGTTTTCCATTTATGGATAGACGCAAATTTTAGTGAATCTTTACCACTGTTGGTTGGATCGAATGGAAAAAGTAACTGCACATAATCATCCACCAATACAGCAGAAATGGTTTTCCTGTTTCTGAACGTAACAAGGTAAGTTAACATGTTCTCATGATCAGTTTCCTTAAATTTCTTATTAAAAAAATAGCTGGTACTTAGCTGCAATCCATGCGATAAAATACTGCCAGCGGCTGGAAAAAAAGAATAACCAATTTGTGGACTTAATTTGATGTATTCCCGGCGTGGCACATAGCCTACTTCTGCATTATAAAATTTGCCCAGTGATTCGTAGGCCAGGTTTACCAACAATCTTTTACCGGAATACTGCAGGTTACCGGCATGAGCAACATCACTTCCTGTTGTTTTTGGGCTAAATGATTTCAGTAATAAGAGTTTGCCCGTCACTAAATTATTTTTGGAAGCAAGGTTATATTCCAGGCCAATATTTCGGTTGTAAGCGGAGTACCTATTCAGCAGGGAGTCTTTTTCACCGGCAAATTTGTTGGCCTGCATATTAACAAACAAGAGCCCGATGTTGGACCGTGAAAATAATTTACGCTGTAAAGCAAATACGGCAAAATTCTGCCCGGGTGCAAGGGTATTATCCTGGCTGGAAGTTTGAATGTCCATGGCAGTAACCCGCCAGTCACGGTTAATTTTACCACTTAGTCTTGCTCCATATTGAATGGGCACGCCCAGGCCTATACGGCGGGAGAAAAAAGGACGAATAGAAGGCGTTCCAAAATTATTTAGCTGATCACCATTCTCTAAAAAAAACTGGCGACGCTCGGGATAAAACAATTCATAGCGATCAAGATTTGTTACCTGTCTATCAACTTCTACCTGGGAAAAATCGGGGTTTACAGTAAGGTCAAGATTTAGGGATGAGGTCACTGCTACTTTAGCATCCAACCCTACTTCGTGTTTATAAGTTTTTGCAACAACAGGATTATAGCCTTTTGAAACACCTGTTACCAGGTAAGGTATTAAAGATATATTACTGCCCTGTGCAGGCGGTGGCTTATCCCAAACCAGGGTACCGGTATAAGCCAGTGAAGCCGTAGGAAACTGCCGGGGAACAGGAGCCCAGCTCGACTTTTCGTTGGTTCTTAAATCGTTGCGGCTAAAATTAATACCCCAGGTTGTATTTTCTTTTTTAAATCGCAGTGTTTTAAAAGGAATAGACATTTCCAACACCCAGCGATCATCATAATGTTTTACTGCCGATTTCCATAAATTATCCCAGTTAAGATCCACCTTGCCCCCTTCGTACATCAGGCCATCCCATTGGGCCCCGGCAGCGTTCGTGCCAATAGCAAATCCGTTTGTTTTATCATCAAACGGATCCATGAACACGATGAAATTATCGTTCTTTTGAAAATCAAAATCTCTTCTCAATGATTCTACCACTTCGCCTCCGGGCAAAGCACTATAGCAAACGGCGAGTATGTAAATATTGTCCTTATCATAACTCATCCTCACCTCAGTTTTTACCCTGGAGTAGCTGGTATCCATCGGTAATACCATAAAAAAATCACGAACTACCTGAGCTTCCTTCCATGTATTTTCATCTCCAACACCGTCCACATTAACTGCATCCACAGCAGGATGAATATTTACCTGGTAAGCTGCATTTGCCTTTTGCGGTAAGGCATTTATCCACGACAAGATTCCAACAAAGAAGAATAAACAAATTTTCAAACTGGCAAGATTTTTAAACTTAATGC
Organism: Ferruginibacter sp.; assembly: GCA_046590675.1. GTDB lineage: Bacteria > Bacteroidota > Bacteroidia > Chitinophagales > Chitinophagaceae > Ferruginibacter. The sequence continues at coordinate 35,683 of JBKJUP010000014.1, forward strand.
AACATTCTCTACTGTCATTAAGTTCGATTTACGTTAATTATATGCTACCGGCCTCAGCTACCTGTTCGGCTCTTGGCGCTATAGTTGCCGAAGGTATTGGTTTATACCAGATTATTTTTATTGTAGGCGCAACTTTTTGCAATACTGTCAAAAGGAGCACCGGGGTATTTGTCCTGTTCTACAAAAAAGTATTGTAAGCCTGCTTTTTTATTGTGTTTCAAAATCTCTTTAAAATTAATAACACCATTGCCCACTTCGGTAAATACTTTCTGTGGTGTGTTGTCCATATCTTTTAACTGGTACGAAGGGAATCTGCCAGGATGCTGATTGATGAACGCAATGGGATCCATGCCGGCTTTGCTTACCTGGTTAATGTCCATCTCCATTTTTACCAGGTCTTTATCGGAACACGCTGCTGTTTGGCACAACAACAATACCTTCAGGTAAGCAACTCAATTTTTTATTGTAGACATTTATCTATTATTTAAAAATAAATTTGCTTTCAACAATAACCATCATACAATTAATTCATGAAATATATAACGTCGCTTTTGTTTCTATTGCCTGCATTATTAAATGCGCAATCTACAGATCATACAACATCTTTTAAAAACAATATAAAAGATACCGGTATTTTTTACCCGGTAATTCCCGGCGATTTTGCTGACCCTTCTGTTATTCATGTTGGTAACACATATTATGCATCCGGAACATCATCGGAATGGGGGCCGCATTATCCCTTGTTCACATCAAAAGACCTGGTACACTGGCAACAGTTGGGGTATATTTTACCACAAACTCCTTCATGGGCTTTGTCATCTTTCTGGGCACCGGAACTATATTATCGCAATGGAACTTATTATGCATACTACACTGCAAGAAAAAAGTCTGATAAGATTTCATGCATTGGTGTTGCCACCACAAAAGACCCATCAAAGGGTTTTACAGATCATGGAATCATTGTGGATTTTGGTAAAGAAGCGATTGATCCCTTTATCAATGAAGTGGATGGAAAATTGTACATCAGTTTTAAAGCCTATGGTTTAGATCAACGGCCAATAGAACTATTGGGCTATCAGCTTTCAGGGGATGGATTGAAAACTGTTGGCGAACCATTTTCATTGCTTCGGGATGATGATAGAAAAGGTTTGGAAGGCCAATGTATTGTAAAGCGTAACAACTATTATTATCTGTTTTATTCAGCCGGTGGTTGTTGCGGTAGTAAGTGTAGTTATCATATTAATGTTGCAAGGTCAGCATCATTCAAAGGACCTTATACAAAGTTTGAAAACAACCCAGTGCTGGATGAATATGGCGATTGGAAATGTACCGGTCATGGCACGATCGTTCAAACATCAACAGGCGAAGATTTTTACCTATACCATGCTTACAGCAAACAGAATGATGTATTTACCGGAAGGCAAGGCATGTTAGGAAAATTATCGTGGAATGCAGCAACCGGCTGGCCCTCCCTTAAACCTGTAAGCGGTAAAAAGCCAACAGGTTTTCATGATGATTTTTTAACCAGTCAATTAAACAATAACTGGCAGTGGGATTTTCGTCATACACAGCCCAACATAAAAATTGCTAAAGCTGTTTTGTACTTGAACGGAAAGGTAACAAGCGATAATAAAACCGGCACAGTTGTAACAGTGCGGCCTTATGAAAGTAACTATGAAATAAGCACAGCCATTGTAAATAAAAACGCTGCAATAAAAGGTTTAACTGTTTATGGAGATGTCAGCCAGGTAGCAGCCATTACCATTAAAAATGAGACCATACAGGTTTGGTATATGAAAGGTGTAGAGCGAAATATTATCAAAGAAATAACCGTAAAAAATGCATCGAAAGTTTATTTAAAGATAAAAGTTGAAGATGGTGATAAACTTCATTTCTATTATCACACAGCAAATAAAGATTGGATTGAATTAAGTAGTGCAAATGGCTTTGATGTACCCTGGGATCGTAGTTTAAGACCGGGCTTAATACAAAGTGGAACAGCACCTGCAGCCTTTGATTTTTTTGAGATTACATACAGGTAATGTATTCTTCTTCCTCCCATTTTGGCAAAGGCATCTCTCCCATCATAAAACTATTACGGTACGAAAGCGTACGGCGCAAGTACGGAATGTCACTGGCAGCGGCTTTACAAATTCAGGCGCTCACAGATGCAGGCCATGAGCATTATTAACAAGAAGGAAAAGGAGAGCTTACTGCAGCTAGAAGATATCGTTTTAACATGCTCCATAGTATCAACATTTTGATAATGATATTATAACCTTTTATTGGAAAAACTTCAACAGTAAAAAGTGTGAAAAAAGCTGGCTATAGTTATCCTTAAAATCTTTTAATTTATTCAAACTTTTGATTAAAAATATTGTTTAAGTATGGTACGCAAAACATTAAACACTCTGTTTATAATTTGCTTGCTAATTAAACAATTTAATTCATCAAAAACAATTTAAGATGTTCCAAAATCTGCTGCAAATCCATGCGATTGCAAACACAAACTATGTTGCCTTTACTTTTTTTACAGGTACAATGGCCATGATGGCTGCCTGCGTTTTTTTCTTCTTCGAAATGTCAAATGTTGACCAAAAATGGCGAACCTCCATTCTTGTTTCAGGGTTGATTACTTTTATTGCAGCCGTGCATTATTATTATATGCGGGGCTATAATCTGGAGACAGGCGAATCACCCGTATTTTTCCGTTATGTTGACTGGATCTTAACTGTGCCATTAATGTGTGTAGAGTTTTACCTGATCACTAAAAAAGCTGGTGGAAAAATTGGTTTACTATGGAAATTAATATTTGCTTCGGTAGTAATGCTTGTAACGGGGTATATTGGTGAAGCCATTTATGGAAACGAAACCCAGAGTTGGATTTGGGGTTTAATTAGCGGTATCGCTTATTTTTATATAGTGTACCTGGTGTGGTTTGGCGAAGTAGCAAGCCTTGCCCGTACCGGAGGCGTTGCAGTGCAAAAAGCAGTGAAGACACTTGGCTGGTTTGTACTGGTTGGATGGGCTATTTATCCTGTTGGATACATTGCCGGTACAGCAGGCGGATTGTTTGGAATGAGAATATTTGAAGGTCTTTCAATGGACGTTGTTTACAACATTGGTGATGCAATTAATAAAATTGGTTTTGGCCTGGTGATTTATGCGTTGGCACAGTCAGATAAGGCTACTCCTCAAATTGCTTAATCAGTTATTTAAAAGGTGTGAGCATTTTCTCACACCTTTTAAATTTTATAATTAATAAAATACAGAAAGCCCATGATAAAGATTTCACTTTTGTTGCTGGGCATTTTATTGCTGCTGGTTCAGCGATATATTCCGATTGAAACAAACGCACAATTTTTTATTTTTATTATCGGAATTTTACTGCTTGGAGTTCCGCATGGGGCGGCAGATCTACTGGTAGCAACAAGAAATGCTGATGCTTCTGAAAAGATGTTTTCAAAAAAATATTTCTTGATAGATTACCTGGGCAGACTGATATTATTTGCAACGATTCTTTATTTATTTCCTGTAGCCGGTAACTTGTTATTTATTTTTTTTGCTGCCTATCACTTTGGCGAAACCGATTTGTATCAATTTAAAACCAACACAGTACCTGGAAAACTATTTGTGATATCCTATGGATTGGTAATTCTAAGTGTTATATTGCTGCATCACTTTGATGACGTAAAGCCCATATACCAGTTGTTTGAATCCGGCAGGCAAAACCAGGCGCTTATTAACTGGATTAGCCAAAATCGATATTATATATTGTCTGCAAACGGCATCTTGTTCTTTACCTCCACTTTTATTTATTTTTTAAAGAACAACAATACCCACAACGGTGATAAGGGACAATTCCTGGTTCGTTTTGCATCCATTCTTTTTATCCTTTTCAACTTACCCATGCTCCTTGGTTTTACATTTTATTTTGTAGTGTGGCACTCACTGTTATCGCTCAATAACATAGTAATTTATCTCAGAAAAAGAAATACGTTTTCATTCAAAGTAATTACCAAACAAATTGTACTGTACAGTTTTTTAGCCATTGCAGGTATCGGTGTATTCGGCCTGGCTGGTTTTATGTTCATCAATAAAAATGCAGTTGCAGGATACATTTTTTTAGGCCTGGCAGTACTTACAGCACCGCACATGAAAATAATGTATGACATGTATGGAGCGATAAGGCAAAAACGGAATGAGGTAACTAATTAACAGTGCCTTACATCCTAAGCAAAAAGTTTTAATTAAAAAACTTTACAATCCCTCATTTTGGCGCAGGCATCTTTCCGATCATAAAACTTAAGGGGCCGAAAGCGTAAGGCGCAAGTACGAAATACTGACAGCGGCTCCACAAATTCAGGCGCTCACAAATGCATTCAATGAGCATTGTTAACAAGAAGGCAAAGGACAGATTACTGCGGTTGAAATAGTGAGGTAGTGGATCCATAATATTAAATTGAAAAAGCAACTAAGCAAAATCACCTGGTGCTTTCTGCACCAGTTTTTCCTTTAATTGCTTTCTTTAATATATTTCCTCCATTTAATTTATCCTGGTCCAACTTCAATTCCTGGGCAGTGAACTTATCCATTTCATTATCCCTATAATTTTCGGGAAGATAATAACCAACGATCACCTGGCCCCATTCTTTTGCTCCGGCTATTCTTGCGGTGAACTTAAGGCTGTTGCTCTGGTTTCCGCCTATGGCAATTAATCTTCCATCTGCCTGCTTTCCATAACAAAAAGCTACATGACCATGTGTGGGCGTTGCAAGATCATTCCAAACAATAAGGCAACCGTACACTGGTTCAGCAATTTTTCTCATTCGTGATTGATTGCCCCGGGCAGTAGTGGTTTTCCACTCTGGCCTAAAAGACTGAGAACTGTAGGATTGCGGATTGGGATAGCCTGCTTTTCCCAAACACCAACATGCAAATGCAGCACACCATGCAGTTTTAGTGGGGTCATTTCTATACCCGCCCGGGTTTATATTAAAATAACCATTTTTTACACGGCTTTTAAGTGGATCTTCTCCTTCGTTGTAACCTCCATAATTCTTACATTCATCCATTACTATTTTCATCCAGGGAGACCTTCCGTCATCGCCGGCAATCACCGGGTCCGGAGTAGCAACCACTACCGGATCGGGCAGTTTTGCAACCGGGGCTTTTTCAACAACTTTCACCAGGAAGTCCATTGATACCCATCCGTTATTTACTTTAGCAAGGCCCTTCTCCAATACGCCCCCTTTAGTTTCTGTAACAGTAACCTCTGTGCCTTTTTCTAATTTTTCAATAATTTCACCAGCATCATTTCTCACATTTAGTCTTCCCTTTATGTCTTTTACAATGTATTTGGTTGGCTCCATTTTTAACGCATTTAGTTATTAAATATAATTCATATAATAGTTTTATTTAGAAAAATTTATAAAGGGAAATTTGGAAGTTGGTGGGGGAAATCTCCGTTGTGTTTCGTGGCATTCACAGTTTCATTTTTATTCTTCTTACGCTGGTGAATGGTTTTTATGATCCAAAATAAGTTTGTGTGTTTGCTTCGGAAGAATAGTTCGTTTGTTACAAACTAGAGCACAATTATATTGTAGCCATACACATTAATATAAATAGATAAGAAAGCAAAAATAAGAGAGGGTTAATATAGTCAGTCGTCGTATATTTTCTAATCAACCTCTAAATAACAATTCGGTAACAGCTTTTTGAATTTTTCAATGTCAGCTTTTGGGATTGGATTTCCTTTCAAATAAAGTGCAGTCAAATTTTTCAAATTCCCGATTTTGGATATGGATAAAGGCTTTGAATCAATCAGGGGCACTCAACTTTCTAAAGATAAAGATGGTACATCGGTTTATGTGGTAACCGGGCAAGGTAAGTTTAACATGAGGGCCGAAAGCCAGTTTATTTTTATTCGTGAGGATAGCCCTATGGGATACTATTTTGCAAACTATGGTATTGATACATCCATCACCAACAGCTCGTTCAAGGCATTTTTGGGATTGGGCGATCCCTGGCCGGAATACGCTACCAGTAAAAATCCTATGACGATTGTAAAAGATGTAGAAGCCAGCAAAAATGGCAAGCTGGTTTATTTTCTATATACTACCGGTTTAAAAATTGGTATTTATACACTTGATGAAAAGACAGGTGCCGGAGTGTTGATAATTGGGTTCATTTAATACCTGGATTTTTAGAAACAAATAAACAGCGCTACTTCCATTGGTACTTATCAACCCGGAGCGTAGTAATAAAAAGACAGGGAATGGAGCCTTGCAGCCGGGTGTTTTTTTTATGCGGCTACTTGATTTTCCACAGTGTATCGGTGGAAAGGGTAAAGAGATTTTGATCAATAATTTTATGAAATGCTTCAGCAGAAGGGTCAATTTTATAAGAGATATCAGTTCCATTGGCATCTTTCGTTTCCTGTACTGCGGTAATTTTTTTCACCTGCTGTTCCACCTTTGGATCTTTAAATACAAGCATGTAAAGCAGGATATAATTATTTTCTGCTTTAGCCATTATCGTATGCCAGCTTCTTTCTTTCTCATCACGTAGGTTCAAAAAATAATTTTGCTTGTATATTTTTAGTTGTACAGAATCTGAAAGCGTATAATCAAAATCGGGTTTAGCCCCGTTGTCTACAATCCTTTTCTCAGTGATTCTTAGGGTATCCTGTCCGCTTGCGTAATATCCCTGCAGTTTTTTTGGAATTGCAGTCTCGTTTTTAGTAACCCAAACTGGTTGCGGTTTTTCAAAGGCCACGTCTGAACAGGAACAAAAAAATAGTATTACAAAAAGTAAAGCCGGAAGCTTGCCTGCATTGTTTTTCATACTGTTTATTTTAACATGGTTTATATTTTATTACCGGATTGCATTATTGAACTTTTCGTCGCATCCGAACTATTGCTGCGGCGGGGCAAGTCTGTTATGAATACTAAACTAATAAATAAGCCCGATTCTTTGTAGTGTTTCCTGAATTTTAATTTTAACTTTTCCCGTACGAAAATATTTATTGAGCATTGTAGCAACCAGGAGAAGATATAAGACCCGGTTTTGGCCTGTTTCGCAAAGCCCGGATGGTAACACAGGAACAATACAATCTTCCTGTGTTTTACTACACCATTTTCTGCTCAGGCTTAAATGCAGGTAGGTGCAGTTTGTTTCATGCAATCTTTCGCTTTTAATTTTGCAGTACCTGCGTACTTTTTTATGAATAAGTAAGATGATAAAGAATAGGTTTTCCACCATTCAGGTGATCAGCGACTGTTTTATAAAATTTGTTTGCGCCATTGTAGTTTAAATAAAACAAGCTCTCCAGGTGGAGTAATGTTTTACCGGCAACCAATTATGGGAGTTAAAGTTGATAAAGAAATGGCCGCTTTCAGATGGTATCTTTCGGATAGTAGGTATTCAATGAAGATAATTGTCCCTTTTGTGACCATTATATAAAAATATGTTTGGCTATGACGTACTGCCTCAATAATGGCGGGTCGCCTAAGGGCAGGCCCGCCTGGAACTTTTTATTTATAGACTGACGGGAATTGCAAAATACAATCCGGGTTTGAGCAAGACTTAGTCCGCAAAACATTTATACAGAAAAATTGGCTTGTTTTTACTTATGCCATCATAGCCTGGCTTTCTTCATAAGTGGGACCGTAAAGGCCAGGCACTGTATTACCACTGGCTCTTAAATGTGCTACCATTTCGCCGCGGTGATGGTATAAATGGTTGAATAAAAAACTTCTGGCCACCACTACTTTAGGCATCGGTGGCATAATATCCTGTCCGCCCATTTGCATGTGCCAGGTGTTCATAAAAGCGGCCTCATCGGCATTCTCCAGCACCTTTCTTGCAGCAGCAACATTCTCTTCAAACTTTGCAACAATGTTGGATGCATGGCTGATATCTCCTTTGTCGTAATGGTACGATCCCATATCAAATACATCCTGGTTAAAAGTAGGCCCAAACCAGTTGTACACTTCTGCAATATGCGAAGCTAACTGGCCTATCGACCACAGTTGCGGTTGCGGTTTGTAGTTTAGGGCAGTATCTGGAATGGCAGTCAAAAGTTTACGGGTGCTTTCAGCTTCATGCTCGAATTCACCCAACAGTGCTTGTTTTATCATGATGATATATTTTAGAGATTGAATTTACAATTTTAAATTCCAACTTTATAATAGCCGTATATTAAATAATTTACTGGTTATGTTACTGGCATACTTTCAGTAAAATGTATGTTACCAGTAAACAGGAAGCATGGGATATTGACCTGGCGCACAGTTTTTTTTACTACTTTTTATATATGATTACCGGTTTTATGCAGATGGAAGATGCGACTGATACATAATGGAGATTGAAAATGAAATAGCAGGAAGGTTTTTTTAATCCTATAAAACCGGAAATACTTTATGATACCGGCAAGCGTTTTTCTTCTGTAATTCCAGTTGCTTCCATTAGTCAATTTTTTGGTAGATCAAAAAATGTTGTATAGGCAAAAATTCACCTCTTTCAACCAATGCAAATCCTGCTGCTTCCATTTCTTTATTTAACTGAAGCACGGTAGTTTTGTGTAATGCTTTTATGGCTATAGAAGGGTCTTCGCCTCTATACTCCAGTAGCACCAACTTGCCACCGGGCTTTAATGAAAGCCGCAAAGCCTGCAATATTTCTTTAGGATATTCGAACTCGTGATATACATCTACCATTAACGCAAGATCAATACTGTTGACGGGCAAGTTGGGCGATTGCCCGCTTCCTTTTACAACCGTAACAGCTACATCGCCCAACTGTTTCTTTTTTTGTTGTAGCTGACTGATCATTTCATCCTGTACATCTACGGCATAAAGTTTTCCCTGCGGTATTTTTTTAGCAATGCGAAAACTGTAGTAACCTGTGCCTGCACCGATGTCTGCTACTACAGAGTTATTTTGTAATGGCAGGTGTGCAACGGCAGCTTCAGTATTTTCTTCCTGGTTACGGGTATCTCTTTCCAGCCAATCGCTGCCGGCTGCGCCCATTACCTGTGCAATTTCACGGCCCTTGTAAAACTTACCTGTGCCATCAGAAGAAGCGGGTGCATAAGTATAGCTACTGTCTTGAACGGGCCTGGGTGAAGTATTTTTTTGAACGGGATTACAGGCAGCCAAGGCCAACAAACTCATGCCTGCGTAAAGTAATATCTTTTTCATTGGAATTTATTTTTTGAGCGTTGCATTTCTGCCCGTCGCATCGGCATGGCATCTATCATGGCAAATAATGTCTCCACAGTGAGGATATTGTCAGACCTATATTTTTCACCTCCATCCTTACCTATTAATATCACGGTAAAATGTTCTTCTGAAACAACATGGTACGATTTATACAATTGGTTCCCGGGCTGAACCAGCTTTACAACAACATCTCTTTCTTTTAAACCATTCCTATCTTTTTGCAATAAATCTAATTGCTCTTTCAGCAAGGTTTGGTTGTTTCCAAATATCAACAGTGTGCGTTGGTTGCTCAATGGCTGCATACCGGTTTGAAAAATAAGTGCGCTCATTAAAAAAAGATAAGTCATAGATAAGGTTTTGTTGGAAACTTACCTTAGTAACAGTTGCATGGCTCAAAAGTTTTCACCTACTTCTAAGTTTGTTGTCTTCTCCAAATATGGCTGAGTAATTTCCGTTTACCCGCTGGTGTAAGGTGTACGTAAGTTAAAAACAAAAAATGGTTGGTGAAAAACACCAGCTAACCGATTAAACCCGTTAAGTGTTTTTTTAGTTAAATTGCCAGTTCGAAATTGCGCCGATGCCTGCGTTTTCTTTTCAAGAATGTCTCTTTATAGCCTGTGCAAAGCTAAAGCACCTTATATTATTTTACCGAAAAAAACTTCATCGTACGCAAGGTGCTTAACGCTGCAAATAGCTTTTGAAAGATGTCCCGGAAGAAAGATCTAAATTTCAAATTTGGGGCACGATGATTGAATTATTGTAAACCGTTATGCATGAAAAACAGTACGACATAATTGTAATTGGAGCCGGATCTGGTGGACTAAGTGTGGCGCTATTTATGAACAAGGCCAACTTCAACGTTTTGTTGATTGATAAAACAGATAAACACATCGGTGGCGAATGTTTAAATGACGGGTGCGTACCGAGTAAAGCATTTATACATGTTGCCCGGCTTATATATCATGCACATACTGCACAACAGTTTGGTCTTTCCGTGCAAGGCATGGTAGATATACAGCAGGTGATGAAGCATGTTACAGACAGTCAACAAGTAATCCGACACCACGAAAATGCTGATTACTTTAGAAAGGAGGGATTGGATATTGTGCTAGGTGAGGCCCGGTTTAAAAGTAAAAATGCAGTGGAAGTTAACAATATAGCTTATACCGGTAAAAAAATTGTGATTGCTACAGGGTCAGCTCCGGTTAAATTGAAAGTACCTGGCGTTGAACAAGTAACCTATTTTGACAACGAAAATATATTTAAGCAACAGCAATTGCCGCAACGGTTGTTAGTGGTTGGTGGAGGCCCTATCGGTATAGAAATTGGCCAGGCCATGAGCAGGTTGGGGAGCAAAGTAACCATTGTACATAGTGGGGAATCCATTTTGGAACACGATGATAAGTTGGTCACTGATGTGTTGATGCAACAATTGAAAAAAGAGGGTATCACAATTGTACTCAATGCAAAAGTGAGCGAATTTAAAAATGCAACGGAGGCAGTAGTAAAACATACAAATGGTGATACCAGTATTCTCGCCATGGATGCGGTTTTTGCAGGCATCGGCCGCCTGTTACGTACCCATAATCTAGGCCTGGAAAACGCAGGCATAGCAATAAAGGATGGCAAACTTGTAGTAAATGACTACCTGCAAACTACCAATAAAAATGTATTCGTTTGTGGCGATGTAGCTGGATCGCTGCAGTTTTCACATGCTGCCGAACAACACGGACGCCTGTTGCTCAACAATTTTTTTTCGCCCTTTAAAAAGAAGTTGGATAACAAACACATGTCCTGGGTCACCTTTACCGACCCCGAAGTGGCAACCTTTGGAATGCAGGAGCATACGCTAAAAAAGAAAGGCATAAATTATAGAAGACTGGACACTGATTTTAAAGACGATGACAGGGCTATTACAGATGATCACCGTTATGGCAAACTGGTGCTTTTTATTTCGCAGGGAAACTTTTTGCACAAGGAAAAAATTTTAGGCGGCACAATGGTTGCCCCCGGTGCTGGTGAGCTTATACAGGAATTGATTTTGGCTAACATGGCAAAAATACCGATCAGTAAAATTTTCGATAAAATATACCCTTATCCTGTTGCTTCACGCATTAATCAAAACCTGATCGTACAATACAAACAGGAAAGCTTAACAGGCACTGTAAAAAAACTCCTTCGCATAGCCTTTAAAATTTTTGGATAATGACATGGTGGCAAACGTTTAAAGATTGGTTTTTGAGCTTGGGAGAAACCTATGGTGTTAATCCATACATTTTCGGTGCTATATACATTGGCGCTATTCCCTTCTTTTTTATTTGCTTAACCTGGACCATCCGGAACATGCGCAATAAAAAATCGTTTGTGTTACCGCTTTTACTAACTGGATTTTGTTTTATCTCAGCTTATCTCTACCTTATTATAGCAGGCAAAAACATTCCTGTTTGGGTGTACATATTTATCGTAATAATGGTACTGTATGGCGTGTTTTCAACGTATAAAAAAATAAGACAGGGTACAGCAAAAAATGAGTAGTTAAAACGCAACAATTTATTTGCAGCAAAATATTTATAAAAAAGAGTAGGTTAGCATTACTAAATTATCCACCCAAAGAATTTATTTTGAAAAGTATTAATTCAAAAATAAATTGCACCTATAGCGGTTTGGGGTTTTTCAAGTTGAAGGAATATAAATATCGAATGTTGCACCTTTATCTAATTCGCCGGTAGCTGTGATGATACCATTGTGGTTCTCTACAATTTTTTTTACTATTGAAAGTCCGATACCGGTCCCGTTGTATTCATTTTTACCATGCAGGCGCTGAAATACTTCAAATATTTTTTCGCCGTACTGTTGTTCAAAACCAATTCCGTTGTCGGAAACTTTGATATGGCAATATTTATTTTGAGGTGAAAGTTTTTCATTATTGAGATTTATGCCTCTTGCAATCTCGCTGCTGATTTGTATAAGTGGTGGATGGTTGGGGTTAGAAAATTTTAGTGAGTTACCGATGAGGTTGTGCATGAGTTGCCGAAACTGAAAAGGAATGATAGCTACTTCGCATAATTGATTTGCATCAACAGTGGCATGCTTCTCCTTTAGTTCTTCCTTTAAGTCTTCTTTAACTTCAGCAATAAGTTTATTGAGGTCAGCGGTTTCAAGATTTTGGTCGGCTGTGCTTGTGCGTGAGTAGGCAAGTAAATCCTGAATGAGTGTTTGCATTCTTTTGGCCGCATCCCGCATTCGGTTAAACATATCTTTGCCATACGCTGATAAATTATTTTCTTCTTTCTCTGTGATGCGTGATGCAAAGGTTTGAATTTTACGCAAAGGTTCCTGTAAATCGTGACTTGAAACATAGGCGAATGATTCAAGTTCTTTATTCATTTTTTCAAGCTGATCGTTTTGGTTTTTAAGCTGTGTTTCGGATTTTTTTCTTTCAGTAATATCCTGGTAAGATGTTACTGTATAACTTTCAGTGCCTATTTTAATCAATTCAAATGAAACAATAGCTGGAAATTTTTCTCCTTTTTTCCGGGTGTAACATATTTCAAAATTCTTCATTTTTTCCGATTGTTTTAACCTTAAAAGAAGGGTTTCCGTTTCTTCTTTTGATAATGCCTGCACTTCAGTAAGTGAGCGGTTTTCATTAATGTAACCGAATATTAAATCAATTACTCTTTTGTATTCTTCAGGGTCTATCAAATTCAATTCCTCGGAAGAATTGCCGATTACTTCCTCCTTAGTATAACCAAATGCATTGTAAAAAAGGTTATTGGCATACTTTATTTTATTGGTTTTAATCTCGGAAAGCGTCATGGGGATTGGATTACTATCGAAGATTTTAAAAAATCGTTCCTCGCTAGTTTTCAATTCTTCCTCATATTTTTTCTGCTCTGTTACATCCTGTGCAGTTCCAGACATTCTGATAACATTTCCAACACCATCAGTAAATACTTTTCCTGTTGCCCTTAGAATTCGAACTTGCCCATCAGGCCAAACTGCCTTATGGAAAAACGCGTATGGCTGATGATCTTTAAGTGCCTGTTGCACTATTGAATTTACATATTCCCTGTCGTCAGGATGAATATACTTGAGGTAATTCTCATAGTCGGATTTAAATTCCTGCGGAGTTAAGCCGAAAATTCTATAGAGTTCATCGGACCAGTTTATTTCATTTGTTTGCACATCCCACTCCCAACTTCCTATGTGTGCCAATTTTTGAGCTTCTTCAAGCTGGATGGTTTTATTTACAAGTGCAATGTTATTTTTGGTAAGCTCTGCAGTTCTTTCAATTACTTGTCCTTCTAACTCTTGAGCCAGAGAGCGGAAACGTTCTTCGCTTTCTTTTATTATTCTTTCAGATTTTCTTTGCTCAGTAATATCCCTGAACCTCCAGCTCCATGCGTAGTAACTTCCATCAGGTGATGTGACCGGGTAGCCATGCCTTTCTATTATTTTGCCGTCTTTAAATTCCAGTTCATCCATACTTATTTCATCGGGATGTTCATACAGCCATTTTACCTTTTCCATAAACTGCCGGGGATGTACCAATTGTGTTAATGCAAATGCCAGGGCTGCTTCATCATCCATATCATCTACAATCCGCTGCGGCATTTGCCATATTTCTACAAACCGGTGATTGTAAGAAAGAATCCTGCCTTTTGCATCCACTAATAAAATACCGTCAATAGTTGCTTCGTTGTGTGCTTCCAGTAAGGCTTGTCGGTATTCAAGCTGAGATAATATCAATCTCTGTTCGTTGATGTTGATACCTGTTCCAATAAACCCGGTAAACTTATCTGATTCCAGCCGGGGAACTGCTTTTATATAAAACCATTCATACTGATGGGTCATCGCATTTTGAACACGAAATTCAAATGAAAAAGCTTGTTGCAGGGATACCGCTTCACCAAAAAAGCGGTACACCATTGCAATATCGTCAGGATGAACTTTTTGTTCCCAAATTTGCCCGGTAAATTCTGTATAATGTGAAATGCCAATGAACCGCAGCAATTCAGAATTAGCATATAAAACATTGACTTCTTTATCGGTTAGCCAAACCCACATAGGTGCCTGGTCTGCCAACACCCTGAATTGTTCTTCCGCTTTTTTTTGCTCAGTAATGTCAGTATGGACACCTACCCATTGCAGTAAAGTTCCGTCCGCGTTTGAGAGCGGTATTGCCCGAATAGAAAAATCTCGCCATTGCCCATCTTTTCTTTTAACCCGATGCTCACAAATAAATATCTTTCGCTCTTTTACGGCTTCCTCCCATCCTTTTAGAGTAGATGCTGCATCATCGGGATGAACTGCATTTGTCCAGCCGTAACCTTGGTATTCTTCAAAAGTTTGTCCAGTAAGTGAAGCCCAGCCGGGTTGCTCACCCTCCATTTCGCCTTTTGCATTGTTGGTCCATAAAATTCCCTGAACGGCTTGAATGGCCGCTTGAAATCTTTGTTCGCTTTCTTTTATCCTTTGCAAAGTTTTTATCCTCTCTGTAATGTCTATTCCAGTACCTATTATACCTGTAATATTTTGATCCGAATCTTTAATTGCCTCAATGTGCATGGTGTAGTTTGCTTTTACTCCGCTAACTTCAATCTCTATATCACCGTTGAATGCCTTGCCTGTATCTAGTACCTTTTGTTTGATATCCTTTAAAATTCTTGCAGCTGAAGGTGAATGCAACTCGTCATCTGTTTTCCCTATGATATCCCTTAAATTAAAATCTGGATGAGGATTATGTAGCCATGTATGCTTTAAATTTTCATCTTGGCTAAAAACAATTTGGTTGCCTCCCGAAAGCGCTAACTTGAAACGTTGTTCGCTTTCTTCAACTTTTTTTCTGGCCAACACATTCTCAGTAACCTCTTGTAAAATACCATTAAAACGGTAGGCAATTCTTTCCTCATTAAACCATGCCCTGCCTTTAGCTTGTACAATGATTTCTTTATTTGTAAATGGGTTAATAATGCTGTATTCCTCCTCATAAATGCCACCCGATGAATAATCCAGCGCTTTTGTAATGGCCATAATAATCCTGTCTCTATCTTTTTCGGCAATCGAATCTGTGGCATGGTGTAGTTCTATTTCCTCAGATGCAGATAATCCGAACCATGTTTTTAAACGGTTGTTGGCCGTAAATTTATCATTAGCAGGATTATAATCCCAATAACCTAGTTCGGCAGCATCCATGGCAAATTTTAACTGGGTAGTATTTTCTATTAATGCTGCCTGTGCCTTTTTTTTATTGGTTGTTTCAATTACAGTAACTAATACGCCACCAACTTCACCATTGTCTTTTCTTATCGGGCTATAAGAAAAATCGAAATAACATTCTTCTACAAACCCGTTCCTGTTTAAGGGTAACATCAAATCAGGAAAACCAACAGCTTTCCCTTTCATCACCCCATCAAACATGGATTCTATAATGTTCCATATTTCTGAAAATGTTTCCCTTGTGCTTATCCCCAATGCCTGGGGATGTTTGGTAGCTCCGAGGATGGGGCGATACCCGTCATTGTAAAGCTGGATGTATTCGCTGCCCCAGGCTATATACATACCAAAGGGGTTATCGAGCATTACGGCAACCATGGTGCGAAGGCTTTGAGGCCAATCTGCAGGGTCGCCTAAAGCTGTTTTACTCCAATCTTTTGCTCGTATCAGCGCACCCATTTCTCCCCCTCCTCTAAGAAAATAATACTCAGAATTTTTATTGCTCATATAAACTTACTTATGGGTCAATTATAAATTTATCTCTTGCAGGCTGTGTTGATTTGTTTTGCGATATCAGGGTAATTGCTTCTAAAATTACTTTTTTTAATTTATCATAGTTACCGGGCTTACAAATATACTAATGGGCTCCTTTTTGGTAAAGTAAATCTACAACTTCCGTATTAAGAGAAGTGGAGTATACAATTACCGCAAGGTTCATTCATTTATCAATAATTTTTATTTCTGATAAACATTCGAATCCGTTTTTTCGGGGCATGTTCAGGTCAAGGAAAAGAGCATCGGCCAGTGATGTGTCATTTACAATAAGCAGTTGCATGAGTTGAACTCCGTCATTTACAAATGTGAATTTTGCAGATACCGGTAGTTCTTCTAATGCTTCCTTAAAGAAAAAACAATCATCCGTATCATCATCGGCAAGTAAGAGGTTGAGCGAAGCTATTGACATTCTACAAATGTAGAATTAAATTTAAACCGATGATTTTAATATGGAACTGTGCGGTTGGCCGTAAAAAAAACATTCGGCAGTCCATCATTGTTTACATCACCCACGGCTACGCCTGCCCCATTGTACATGTACTCATAAGAAAATATATTCTGTTCGGCAGTTTCGGTAATATTGTTTGCAAAAAGAGATATTGCTGCTTTCCGACACATCGGTAAATTGCTGCAATGCAGGCTGACTGGAACTTATAATACCTGTTAGCAATAACACAAAGAGAGCACAACGTATCATTGTCATTTTTCAAATCGTTTTAGCAAATATTCACTGCACAGTTACCCCAAACATATATTTATTTAACCTGCACAGCAGTGACACCTTCATGGGTTGGTATCACTTGCTCTATTGAACCATCTTCGTTAAATTCCAGCTTATCAATACATACTTCTCTGTTGTAACCGGCGGCTCTGCCCCAATGTATTCCATTGGGATAATTGAACCGGTGATAAACAAGGTACCACTCATCTTTACCGGGAATTTGCAATACCGAATTATGCCCCGTACCATACAGTGCGGCAGTTTTATTTTTTGTTATAACCTGGTTGTTTTGAGGTATAGTAACTGGCCCTAACGGTGAAGTGGATGTACCATAACGAACACCATAGTTTTCGTCCCTGGTATCATTTTCGGACCACATAAAATAATAAGTTCCTTTTCTAAAAAAAACATACACGCCTTCCCGAAAACTCTTGTCTGGTGTAATTACCTTTAGCGTGCTGTCCTTTATACTTCCCATATCGTCATTGAGTTCGGCTACTGCCATGTATCCATTGCCCCAATACAGGTAATTTTTGCCCGAAACAGGATCCTTAAAAACATCCGGATCTATTTGCTGGCCACCCGTAATACCGGGAGGAAATTGATCGATCAATGGCTTGCCCATATCTGTAAAAGGCCCAGTGGGATTATCTGCAACAGCTACTCCAATTTTTTGTGCGGCACAGAAATAATAGTAGTATTTATAAACACCGTTTATCTTTTGCTCGATGATACAAGGCGCCCATGCATTGCGGTTAGCCCACTTTACATCTGTGCCCAACTGAAGTATTTTTCCATCATCTTTCCAATTTACCAAGTCGGGTGATGAGAACACTTTGAAGTAGGTACCCGACCAACCCGTAAAACCATCGCTTGTTGGATAGATGTAAAATTTACCCGTTTTTTCTGCAAACAAAACTTCCGGATCTGCATAAAAGCCATCCAGCACCGGGTTATTATATTGCGCTGCTTTCACTTTGAAAACCTTCGACTTCACCGCTTTAATGCTTACTGTAAAATTCACCGGGCCTTTTGAAAAATCGGCGATACCAGATGGTGTGATCGATACTCCTGGCAAACTGGTAAACCCAGGGGTAAAGTGCTGAAGATCGGCACCCGGCTTTGTTATAAAACTGATTGTTGCAGCAGCAGTGTCATAAGCAATATTGTGAGTTTTGATGAAAGGTGAATTGGGTTGTAAAAGTGCGCTTGCAGGCGTGGACCATTTAGCTACCAGCCGCTCTGCTTCCTTAGTAGTGATGGGCATAACAGTACCATGTCGGGGATGAAAATTCATTGTAATATCCTGGTCAATTACTTTGAAATGACTGAGATCTTCGCTGTAGGTAAACTGGCATTTGCCTTGCGTATATCGGTCGTACATTAGGATATAACCTTTGCTGTTATTGAGTTTAAACACACCCGATCCTTCCACCGGATCAGCTGTTTGCTGCAGGTATTCATCCTGTTGAATATACCCACTGGTAAGCTTACCTGAAATGGCTTGCCTGATACCATTACCATTGCCCTCTGTTTTAAAGAACAGGTGATATTTTCCATCTTTCTCAATGATGTCAGCATCTATGCAGGACTTATCTTCTTTGCTAAAAAATAATTGTTTGGGCGTTCCTTCCAATGCCGTAAAATTCTTATTAGCATAGGCATAATAGATTCTATCAGGTGCATCCTTATATTTCATTGCCCAGTAAACCATGTATTTTTTTGCTTTACTATCGTAGATCGTTTGTGGAGCCCAAACCCGTTCCAGGTTATCGCCATTGGGATATAATTTCTGTATGTTAACTACTGCATGCGACCAGTTGAGTAAATCAGTTGACTTTAACAAAACCATTGCCCTGTTTGAATTCCATCCGTTTGCACTTACCATATCCGTAACAACCATGTAAAAAGTTTTGCCATCGGCACCACGTAAAATATGCGGATCTCTTACACCACCCGTTTCGCTGATGGTATCGGAATTTATAACTGGTTTGTCATCATTTAATGCAGTGTAATGATAACCATCCTTGCTAACAGCAAACCGGATGGCTTCTTCATTTTTTTCATTGCCGGTAAAATATGCAAACAAATAAGCAGCATAAGGCGCTGCGCTCTTTTGTGCTGCAACTTGTTTATTTAAACCAACAACCATGCAGACAACGAATAAAATTGGTGCTGATATTTTTACTGTAAAAAACTGTTTGATCATGGACTAAGATTTATTAATATTTTACTTTGATACTAATTGTTTTGGAGCCTGTGGAATATAAGATATTGCATGCTATATAACTCATTTTAACCCGCTTTAAAATTTTGAATTCCATGGCGATAATCCATTTCATCTATACAAATTTATGCCTGTCTTTTTTAAACATACAACAAGTACAAATAGAAAACAATGACAAGCAGTAATGTCCTCTTCTCATTATCATTAAGGGAAATAATATTTTAAGGTTTCAACATTTTGCCTAATTAAACTTTATTAACGCAGGCTGCAATCCGGGTGAAGTTATGTTTACTGAATAAGGCATTTTTGTGCTCCCCGGTTTTACATAAACAATTAAAGTACCGTGCATTGTTCTTCGTGTATTGGAAGTATAAGATTCAATACTTGACGGATCACCACTTTCCAAACCCAGCAGTTTTGCATCACCATTTATTGTGACTGTTATTTCATTGTTTGCGTTGTAAGCCGGTTTGCCATTACTGTCGCACAATGCCACTCCTATTTGTTGCAAACCTGTATTTTTATCAATCAATAAATCCTGATAAACCTGCGTTGTTATTTGTGTTACAGGCCCGGTAGTGCCCAGGTTGTACACAGCAACTTCTTTCCCGTTATTATATCCTTTTACTGTAAGCGTTCCGGCAGTGTACACCATATCCCAATGAAGCACATCGCCTTTTGCATCTGACAACATTTTCTTACCAAGGGAATGATCGTTTAAAAACAATTCAGCTTCACTGCAATTTGTAAAACAACTAACCCTGATTGAATCGCCTGGTTTTGCATCCCATATTGGCGATACACGTTTATGGCTCCAGATATTGTTGTTTTGATTGTTGGTTATTGGTGAAGTACCAATATACACCATCGGCTTTGTGGCCCATAAAGATTGCCTGAAATAATACTCCGGCTTTGGAAAGCCAGCTAAATTTATAATGCCTGCAGTATTGCTCCTGTTAGGAAATACGCCTGCTTCACCCATATAATCAATACCCGTCCATAAGTACTGTGCCGAAATATACTTATTGGTATCTACGGCTTTCCATGCATTGTCATTCATGCCATTTTCACTTCCGTAAATGACCCTGTTGGGATATTTTAGATGATCCTCACTGTATCGGTATTCCTGGTAATTGTATCCAACAATATCTAAGCTGGCGGGATAGCTGGTAAAATTTGACATGATCACGCCTGCAAGGGCGGCGGTGATGGGACGGCTGGTATCGCATGCTTTAGCAACCTGCACAAGGTGTTCAGAAATTTCTCCCAAACGGGCCGCAGGTGGATGATCCGGCAGGTAACCTTTACCATAAATCTGTGGATTATTTCCTGTACTTAACACTTCGTGAGAATAAGGATCATTTGGATAATCAATTTCATTACCAATACTCCACATGATAATGGATGGATGATTATAGCTTCTCAGTATCATATCTTTTACATCCCGGTCGGCCCATTCCTTAAAATATTTGCTGTATCCATCTTTGCCGGGTTCGCCTTTGTTCCAGCCTTTTATCCATTTGTTTTTCCCTGTCTCCCATTCGTCAAACGCTTCATCCATTACCAGGAAACCTAATTCATCGCAGAGATCATACAGGTAATCTGCATGAGGATTGTGACTCATTCTAAGTGAATTGCAACCTCCTTCTTTTAAAGTTCTAAGCCTTCTTACCCAAACCTCTTTTGGAACAGCCACGCCCAATACACCTGCATCATCATGAATGCACACGCCTTTTAATTTAAGGTTTTCATCATTTAATGAAAAGCCTTTGTCAGCATCAAATTTTATTTTCCGGATGCCGGTTTTAGCGGTGTATTCATCTATGGGTTTTCCATTAACAACCAGTGAAACAAAAAGCGTATATAAGCTCGGGCTATCTACCGACCAAAGGATTGGATTTTTTACCCGCAAGGATAAACTGGCAACCCCTGTATCAGCCTTGCTTACATTTATTTGTTCGCTGGCTATTGCAACAACATTTTCTTTCATATCCTTTAGAGTTGCCATCACAGTTACCTGTGTATTTTGCCTGCCTGTATTTACCACAGCAACTTTTGTAACAGCAGCGGCGGTTTGCTTAGTTATTGTTGGGGTAGAAAACTGAACACCCCAATTTGCTATGTGAACCGGATCTTTAACCGAGAGGTAAACATTGCGATAAATTCCGGAACCGGTGTACCAGCGTGAGTCTGCAAAATCATGATGATCTACTTTTACAGTGAGGATATTGGGGCCTTTAAAATCCAGGTATTTTGTAAGCTCATATTCAAAGGGAATAAAACCATTTGGCCGATTGCCGAGATAATGGCCGTTGAGCCAAACTGTGCTGTTTTTATAAACACCATCGAAGTAAATAAAAATGTTTTTCACCTGCCAGGTCGCAGGTGCAGTAAATGTTTTTTTATACCATCCAATCCCACCGGGTAAATAGGCCGTTGCACTTGCCCAATCGGTGCTGAAAGGTCCTTCAATACTCCAGTCGTGTGGAAGGTTTACAGCAGTGAATGTGGCTGTATCTGTTGTATTGTTTTCACCATTTAAAATATCTCCTTTGTGAAACTGCCAGCCTGTTGTAAATAACTGTTGTTGTGCATCTGCATTAACATGCATCAGTACCAGCATGATGACGGGTAAAATCCTTTTTATCATTGTCATTTATTTTTTAAAGTAGTAGGCCCCATCTGATATCGGCACTAATCTATGAAACCATTTTGTCGTTCATCACAGATGCTGCCCTCAGTAGCTAATCCATCACCAATGTTACAATACTTCTACCCGGAATTGCAATTGATGTTTCAGCCTGTACAGTTTTCTGAAGATTATTTGTTGCGTCTGTTGTATAAATTGTAAAGTAAGGATTTGATCGCTTTTTTGCATTGAGCAATTTGATGGCCTTTTCATTTACAGTTTCGTTCACCAATACAAATACAAGTTTATTTTTCTTGACATCTTTATACCCGGAAACCAACAAACCGGCAACTGTATCATCAACGCTTATACGCTTCATACCGGGCCTTATAAACCGGCTGTAATTCCCCATCGCCCACAACATTTTACTATCGGAAAAATTACTATCATTTTGATTTTTGTCAATATAAATAAGCCCGTCTTTATAATCATAAGCCGAGAGTGCCGTCCACCATTGCCAGGCCGATGCATTGGCTCCCACCAGGTCCTCGTACATTACTTTTGCCACATACAATGCCGCATCAATTCCTGTGTCTTTTTTATTACCATCTATCTCGCCGGCATTGTCACCTAAAATGCAGTATTCGGATTGCCAGTACACAAGATTTTTAATGGCGGCAATACTGTCTTTTATTTTATCCCTCAGTTTCATTGCATGTGTAAAGGGTGATGTGGTAAAATAACTATGGCTGGCGATAATTGGACTTATAGCCTGCAAGTTGCCAACGTAATTTTTTGATGAGGAAATAAAAAAATCACGTAGTTGGTCATCCTTGTTTATTTTATTACTTGCCGGCAATAAATAATCAAGCTGTCCCGATTCAGTGATCAATAATTTTGTGGTGATGCTGTTTTTAAGAAAGGAATTGTTGAATGCTTTTATAAGCCCGCTGATTTCTGTATTGGTGTATGGGCAACCCTCCTGGCCTCCATCACTCCAATCCCATTGCGGTTCATTAACAGGCGCTACATAATTAAAACGAATACCAGTTGACTTTTCAACTGCTTTGATTGCCTTTACTGTATAGTCTGCAAAGGCCGGGTAGCTGGCAGTTTTTATATTGCAATTGCCCTTAACGGCATAAGCTTTTTCATTACTGGTAAATTGTACCGGCGGGCTGTTAAAGAACCCAAGGAACTGCTTTACACCTCTTTGTTTTGCTGCCTGCAAAAACCAGTTTTGGGCCTGCACTTTTGTTCCGTTATTTGTTGTTAAAGCAGCCCTTCGCCATTCGTCTTTGATACCACTTTTCTCTCCCTGTTCGGCACTTCCTGCGCCAAAATTGAAGCGCCATAAACTTAAACCAATACCCCTGGGATTACCGTTGGAAAGTGTGTCCATACTAAACAACCAGTCTGCAATAGCATTCCTTTTTTCATCCGGCCAATTGCCGGCAAACTGGCATGCCCATGCATCGGATGCTGCAAAATTTTGTATGGTTTGATGTGTTTTATTTTCATCAAAATATATAACCACCGGGTCGCTTTGCTGGGCAAATGATAACGTTGTAAAAAACGAACTTAACAGGCAGAAAAAAAATGGTAGCAAGCATGCTTTCATGAAATAAAATTTTAAACAGTATTAAAATAAACAGATCTAATGATTTGCAATCTGCCATTGCTGGTTGTTTCCATTGTTCCAATACCACTGAATTATATTTCCACCATTTGTAGTTGAACCACTATTCACATCAAGCGATTGCCTGCTACTACGATTGATGATGGTAGAGTAACCAAAACCAATATCTGTAATCAACCATTGTTGACTATTGCTACCTGAATAATCGTTTTGAATGATGGCTACACCTGCATTTGCAGAGCTTCCATGCACATCCAATACCTTACCGCTATTTTTATTAATGATGGCAAAGTAATCATTTGCAAGCGAAGTAAAACTCCATTGCTGATTGTTACCACCGGAATAATCCCATTGAATGATATTACCTCCATTGCTGGTTGAACCACCATCTACATCAACAGCCTTACCACTATTTTTATTGATGATTTTATAGAAGGCACCTGTAGTTAAAACTTTATAAAATGGATTAACTGTACCGGTTCCCCAGGCATATTGTAACCGGGCAAGTCCGCTTGCACTATTGATACCAACGCTGCTGCCATTATAAGAAAACATGCTGTAGCTATCTCCCGAACGAAGGCCCGGCCAATATACTGATCCTATACCAAGATCATGCAACCCGCTTGTCATGCCTTGCATATAATTAATCTCATTATCAGTTCCCGGCGTGCCTGCATAATCTTTACCGGTTGTCATGGGTACACCGAATTCTGTTGTAACCGTTCTTGCCGGATAGTTGATTGATTTTACGGGCAATTGCCAATCGGCTGTTGTTGTGTAATTGCCATTGAACCATGCATAAAAATGAAAGGATAAAAGGCAGTTATCAAAACGGCTGTCGGCGCCAATGCCATTTACGTCCGTTGCATAACCTGCTCCATCTAATAATATCCGACGGCGTGAAATGGAAGGATTTTTTATAAGCCATTGTGCATATAATTCTTTTAAATCAGTGAGGTTGTAGCCATGCGGCTCATTGAATAATTCAAAATAAACATTTTGATTATTGCTAAAGCCTGCCACAATTTTATCCCACATTTGTGTGTATTGGGCGCTGTTATCTACCAGGCCATCTTTGGATGAAGCTCCTTCCCAATAAGCTAGTATTACTTTCATTCCCATTAAAGAAGCCTTTGTAATAACGGCCGAATACTTTGGCCACCAGTTTTGCAAAACAGTTGGTGGATTTATTGGCAGGCGCACTGTATTAATGCCTGCGGCTTTAAACGCGGTTAAAATGGTTTCAGTTTTTGTAAGCAATAAATTGTTGTCGTCATTACTGTTTAAGCCGGAAGGTATCACCCAGTCATCTGCAAAATTATCCCTGGGGTCGGCCCAGTTTACACCTTTAAAATTTTTTGTAGAAGTAGTGACAGTATCTGATGCCACTACCACCGGGTTGGTAGTATCTGTAGTTGTTCTGCTACCGGCAACATTTTTTTTACAGGCAGCAAACAAACAAGCCAGGCAAATAGTAAAATACAATTTTTTCATATCAACATTTTATAGTGTTAAAAGCAACGTTATCCTGCGGTGTTTTTTGAACCAAACAATCTGCACTGTTTGATAAAATAAAAAGGTCCTGGTTTGTACCGTCACAAACCAGGACCTGGGGGGAACACTACACTATATTAATAATTCGGATTCTGTTGAATCTTGTTTCCGGAAGCCTGAATTTCAGCCCTTGGAATGGGTAACCAATAATGTTGCGGAAGAAACTTACGACCATCCAATGCAACCTTATTAGCATACACAAAATTGTTTCCACTCTTTGAAATACTGATACCACCGGCAGGCATATTTTCAGTAACATCAGCAATCTTCCATCTTCTTACATCATAAAAACGATGTTCTTCAAAAGCCAGCTCTACTCTTCTCTCATATCGCACGGCAGTTCTAAAATCGGCCTGCGACATACCGGGTGGTAAGTCAGGCATATTTACACTGCTTCTTGAACGTATCATGTTTACAGCGGACCTTGCCGTGATGGAAGCACCAGCAGGTGTTACATCCGGGCCGCTTGCTTCGTTGGCGGCTTCTGCAAAATTCAGCAATATCTCTGCATAACGGAAGTAGTACCATGGCTGAAAACCTGCATTGCCCCAGGGGTTCTGCAATGGATAGGCATCGTTCATATACTTCTTAAGGTAATAACCGGTTTTAGAAGTGTTCCAGTTATCGGGACCGTCTTTACTGTCTTTTCCACCCGGTGTATATGTTTCAATTGTATTGCCTCTGTAAGTTGCTCCATTATATAAAATGGTAGCATAAAAACGATTGTCCCGATTTACATAAGGGTTGTTGGCATCATAGCCAGAACCTGCGGCTGTAATCGCTTTACCGTTGCTCATTTCATAATCATCTACCAGGTTTTGCAAAGGAAGGTTACCACCCCAGCCTCCGTAACTGTTAGGGCCATTCGCAATTTCCATGTGGGTGTGGTTTGCATTTTTGGTATAATACCGGGCAAAGATTGTTTCTGTGTTATCAGCATTTAAAAACAGGTTACCATATCCACCCTGGTACAAATTATATTTATTAAGACTGATAACGGCCTGTGCTGCAGACACTGCATCTGCCCAGGTACCGGCAGCATATAAAGGACTTGCTGCATATAATGTTAACCTCGATTTTAATGCAAGTGCTGCACCTTTTGTGGCACGGCCAACCTTCCAGGTATCGCTGTTATTTAATGGCAATACGGCGGCGGCGGAATCAAGCTGGCCGATGGCATAGTCCATAGATTCTTTGATAGTGCTGCGGGTGAAAAGAGCAGGATCCTGCAGGTTATCACTCAGGCTATAAACTTTATTGCCCATCAAAATTACACCACCATAATTGCGGATTAAATCCTGGTAACGGAAAGCACGTATAAACTGAAGCTCAGCTTTCAACAATGCTTTATGCCCATCGCTCATTGGCACGTTTGGCAGGTTGCCCAATGCAATATTACATTCACGGATACTGCGGTAACTTCTACCCCACAATACGCCTGCATTGCCTAAATTTTCCGGTGCCAATAAACCACGTTGCATCAGCCAGGTAGCATCATCATTGTTGTAGATAGATTCATCCGTGACTGAGCTTGACATGGCATATTCAAAGCCACGTCCAAAGCCCGGATTGGTTCCGTCGCCTTCTTTATCCTGCAACTTTGCGCCAATATAACGGGCCACTACAAAATCTTCAAATAAAGAGGAATCACTCAGTAAGGCTGTTTCAGATACACGGTCTGTTGGTGATATATCAAGAAAGTCTTTCTTGCAGGATGCTGTAATTAAAAGCCCTGCTAAAGCCAGGTAATTTATAATACTATATTTTTTCATTTTAAATGATTTTAGAAGTTAGAAACGAACATTTACACCAAGGTTAATAATGCGCTGTTGTGGATAAAACTGGCCACTACCGCTGTTACCTTCGGGATCGTAGTCCTTCACCTTTGTGATGGTAAACAGGTTGAATGCACTTAGGTAAATTCTTGCACTTTGCAGTTTTGCCTTACTCATCCAGTTGCCACCTAGTGTGTATCCTAACTCAACATTTTTTAAACGTATGAATGACGCATCATTCAACCAGAATGTACTGTTATACTGGCCTCCGTTTACTGATGCTGAAGCCCTGGTATCTACCCTTGGATAGCTGCCATTTGGATTGGATGGGCTCCACCTGTTGTCTGCCCAACTGCTGTAAAAATTACCTACTGTTCCGCTCTCTGGTAACACATACTGGCTTACCTGCGCCTGTCCGGCAAATACAACCGTTATATCTAATTTGTTTTTGTAAGCAGCGTTCAACACCAAACCATACATGATCTGTGGAATGTTACCATACTTAGAACGTACCTGGTCATCGGCTGTAATTTTTCCATCATTGTTGTAATCCTGGTAAATAAGATCGCCGGGTTGTGCACCGCTTAAATGTGGCGTTTTTGATATCTCATCATCGGTACGGAAAATACCTGTATTTGTATAAAGCAGGTAGGTATTTAACGGATGGCCTGTTTGGCTTTGATAAGGTAGCACACCAGAAGCTTCATCAATAAAAATTACTTTGTTCTTTGCGTAAGTAAAATTCCCCGAAGCACCGTACGTGAAATCCTTTCCTCGTTTTGTATAACCCAATGTTGCTTCAATACCATTGCTGTTTACCTTACCGATATTTTCTGAAGGCACCAGCGGATCTGATCCATAAGCATTTACAATACCCGATACATTTGGAATAGATGCATTTCTTATTGCAAGAATATTGGAACGTTTTTGCTGGAAGTAAATGAACTCAATATTGAAGTTGCTCAGGAAGGTAGCTTCCACGGCTATATCCAGTTTTTTTGCACTTTCCCAATGTATTTTACTGTTGGCCAGTTTTGTTAAATCGATACCCGGCACAATGGCACCGCCCAATACCAACTGGCTATTGAAAGAATAATTATTCAGGAATTGAAACAAACCAACATTATCATTACCCAATAAACCATAAGATGCCCTTAATTTAAGGTTGCTGATTGATGGTACATTAAAGAAAGATTCTTTTGAAATGCGCCATCCTGCTGAAACTGATGGAAAGTATCCATAACGATTATCTGTTGGAAAAGTAGATGAACCGTCCACACGCATCTGGGCATCTACCAGGTATTTTTCGCTAAAGTCATAACTAAGTTTGCCGAACATACTTCTTCTTGTAAAATGATAACTGCTGCCATAATTGGTTTGATCAGTAGAAGCGGTTCCACCCTGGGAAAGCTCAGGTGTCTGCACTGTTGGAAAGTTCTGCCTGAAAGCACCAAAGGTTTCACTCCTTATTTCACTTTGTTCGTAACCGGCAAATGCATTTACATTATGCGACCCAAATCTTCTTTGGTAATTCAATTTAATGTTTGAAGTAACCTGTGTTTGGGTGTACTGACCCTGACTTAATGTTGCAAGATTATTTGAACCACCTACTATGTTAGAATTATATGCATTGTTGTTTTTATCATAGGTGTACAAAAGGTAGGGAGTAGAAAAAGTTTTGGTCAAATTCCATGATTTATCAATGCCTACAAAACCATCTATCGACAATCCTTTTACAGCGGAAATATTATAACTGGCTTTTAAAATACCATTAAAAACCTGTACCGGATTTTTGGATAACCCACCAATATCGGTACCCATAACAGCCGGGTTTGCACCCTCTATACCTCTTGATGGCAATCCGTTGGGATAAAAGGCCGGAAGCGTTGCATACGCCCTGTAAATAGAGCGGAAAATATATCCTGCGCCTGCGGTTGGATATTGCCTGTCTTCTTCACGTCCTGAAATATATAAGCCAATTTTAAAATCTTTGGTAACATTGGCATCAATGTTTGACCGGAAATTGTATTGCTTATAATTGGTTGCACTGTTTTTATAAAGTCCATCCTGGTAAAGCGATCCCAGCGAAACAAAATATTTCACATTTTCAGAACCACCACTTACTGATACATTCGCCTGGTTTTGTATAGCTGATTTTTTCAGCGTCTCTTTTTCCCAGTCAGTATTTGGATAATTCAACGGATCGCTGCCATTAGCAAATTTTGTAATTTCATCAGCACTGTATTGCTGATTTAGGCCACCAGCCTTATTATTATAATAGGCAATTTCATTGGCTATCTGTGCGTAAGTGGCAGCATCGGCCATTTTTGGCAAACGTGTTGGTGAAGAAAATCCCTGGTTAAAACTTGCAGAGATGGTTGGCTTGCCGGACTGTCCGCGTTTGGTAGTAATAAGGATTACACCATTTGCCGCACGGCTTCCGTAAATAGCTGCAGATGCATCTTTTAATATAGAAATACTTTCAATATCATTTGGATTCAGTCTTTCCAAACCACCGATCTGGCCGGGAATGCCATCAACAACAATCAACACATCGTTGTTGCCCGTGGTGGCTAATCCTCGGATTAAAATACTTGATCCATCGTAACCCGGTTCGCCGGCACGGTTGTTTAATATAATACCAGACGCCCTGCCTGCCAAAGAGTTTGACAAGTTTGCCTGCGGACTTTTAGCAACGTCCGAACCTTTTACAACAGATATTGACCCGGTAACGGTTGCTTTCTTTTGTGAGTTATAACCTACAACCACAACCTCGTTCAACTGAACACCGGCATTGTTCATGTTTACGTTGATTGTTGACTGACCGTTTACAGGTACTTCCTGCTCGGCGTAGCCTACATAACTAAAAACAAGTGTTGCATTTTTGGGAATCGAAATGGTGTAATTACCACCAGCATCAGTTGCCGTAGCAGTTTTTGAATTTTTTACAGATACGGAAGCACCGCTTAACGCAGTGTCGCCAAACGATACTTTACCGCTTACCGTTTGTTGTGCGTTAACCGCATACGATAAAAAACTAAATACGATAAATAAATAGAGTGGCAGTTTGGCTGCCGTTAATTTTTGGGCAGCGCTTTTTAATCTGACATGGAACAAGCAGTTCATTTTACAGTAAGTTTTTGGTTAAAAAAATAATAGTTTGGTTGGAACAGTCCTCTTTCATTAGCAATCATTTAAGTGGAGATGAATAACAAAATTACTGTGCGTGCTATCAAACAATGAGGCGCTGTTCAACCAAATAAGGGGCACATTTTCTGATTTTGAAGGCAAAAAGCATGGAAAGAGGGGTACAGAATAATTATATCACCGTCATGGGATTGAAACCAATTGAATAAATCATGATCAGATTTTGAATAATAAACCATTTAAAATGCTGAAGGGTAATTATTCCTTCCGCATTTTGTCTTCAACATTGAGGTTGTTGTGAAAATGATGCCTGTATTTTTTTATATAATCGGATGGGTTTAACCCGTAGAGTTTAAAAAACTGGTTACGAAAATATTTAATTTGATTAAAGCCAACCATTAGCGCCGTTTCGTTCACATTGTTTTCAGTATTGATAAATATCTCTGCCGCTTTTCTTAACCGTATAAAACGTACAAAGCCGTTTACCGACTGTCCGGACACCGCCTTAATTTTTCGATATAAATTTGAATGGCTCATGCCCATTTCGGCAGCCAGCACTTTAATTGAAAACTGATCGTCTGTTAAATGGCTTTCGATGATTCCCATGCATTTTTGTAAAAATTCTTTGTATTCGTCGGAGATTTTAAATTTTGCAGAGCCAAAGGTTATTTCGTTGTAGAAAAAGTTTTGCAGAATATTGCGGCGATTTAAGATGGAGGCAACACGAAGTACCAATATTTCTTTATCAAAAGGTTTTTTAATATAATCATCTGCCCCGCTTTCCATTCCTTTCAATTGCATTTCGTCGGACGTAGTGCCGGTTAATAATATAATAGGAATATGACTAACTGTACTATCCTGTTTAAGTGTTTTGCAAAGATCCAATCCATCCACCCCATTCATCACAATATCGCTAATGATTAAATCAGGCAAATGTTTGCGGGCCAGTTTAATACCATCTTTTCCGTTCGAAGCTTCATGTATTTTATAATGGGTAGTAAAAATGCTGACCAGGTAATTTCTCATCCCGGCATCGTCGTCGATAATGAGTAAGGTTTCCATGCCTGAAGCCAGCTCGCCGGAGACATCTGGTATTGCTGGTGGCTCCTCTTCTTCCATTTCCTCGTTTAGTTCATTTAAAAAAGAAGTGGGTGATAAATGTTGTTCCGATACAAGCACAGGAATTGTGGTTTGGCTTCCATGGCTTTTGGTTGTAAAGCCGGCTAAACTGCCTGGCAAGATAGTATCATTATCTGCACTGCCTAATTCAGCCGTTGCGGCTACATTTTTGTTTAATAAGATGGTGAAAGTAGTGCCGCTGCCTTGCTGGCTTTGGTGGTAAACGGTACCACCATGAGCCTCCACAAAATTTTTAACCAGGTAAAGGCCGATACCAAATCCAGGTTTGGCATCCGTGTTGTTTGACTGGTAAAACCGTTCGAATATTTTTTGACCTTCTGACGCCGAAATTCCTGTACCGGTATCACGCACACTTACTTTTATCTGTCGTTCCTCCTCTTCTACCCTTAAAGTAATTTCGCCGCCATCCTGCGTATATTTAAATGCGTTTGATAAAATATTGAAAAAGGCAATTTCTAATTTTTCCCTGTCGCCGTTCAGCAGCAACATGGTACTATTGCTAAACATTTCATACTTTATCTTTCTAAGCCTGGCCTGTTCCAGGAAACAGGAAAATACATCCGAGCATAAATTAGAAAAATTCAGCTTTACAATATTGAGTTTATCTGTTTCAGAATCCGATTTTTTGAACAGGAGCAATTGATCAACCAGTCGCAGCAATCGCTGGGCATTGCGATGAATTACTTTCAGCTCTCTATTTTCTGTAGGATTTTCCTTTTTTTGTAAAAGATCTTTAATGGGATTGATGATTAGCGAAAGTGGTGTGCGGAACTCATGCGATACATTTGTGAAGAATGCAATCTTCTTTTCATTCAATTCTTTTTCCTTCTGTGTTTCAAGGTGCGCCAGTTGCACCTCATACTTCATTTGCGTTTGCCTGTTTTTATAAATGGAATACAAATAAATTATGATAGCAGCCAGCAAAAAATATAAAGCGTAGGCCCACCAGGTGCGATACCAGGGCGGCAAAATGGTGATGTATAAAAGGCTTTGCGGCGCCCCCCATTTTGTACCTGAACTACTTATTTTTACTTCAAAAATATAATCCCCTTCCTGCAGACGGGAGTAATTGGCCGTGTGAGCATCATTTATAAAATTCCAGCCCTTGTCCCAGCCAAGTAATGAATACGCATAATTAAGGTCGGATGCATTTGAGTAATCCAATCCTAAAAATTCTAAAGAAAGCGAAGCTTCATTGTATGGAATTACTACATGCTTTATTTCACCCAAACTGGTTTCGGTAACATAGGCCGGTTTCTGCTCAATGGGTGTATTGTTTATTTTTAGGAATGATAAAAAGATCTGCTGTGTTTGCGTGGAGCCCTTTGTACTGTCAGGATAAAAAATATTAAACCCTTTTATACCTCCAAATAGAAATTCGCCATCGCTTAATGCCAGTGCTGCATTGTAGCTAAACTGGTTACTTTGCAATCCATCTGCCTGTGAAAAATTTAGAAAGGTTTTTTGCTGCACATTAAATTTCGACAAACCATTATAAGTACTCAGCCATAAATTGCCTTCCTTATCTTCCAACATGCGAAGTATGGTGTTGCTCGGCAAACCATCGCTGGTTGTATAGCGTTTAAATGTGCCATTCAACCTGTTAAAAAGCAACAGGCCTGCTTCCTGCGTACCTACCCAGAAATTCTTTTTGGCATCTTCGTGAATACAACGAACAGTATATCCAATATCAAAGTAACGGTGTTGCTTTGTTACTGTATCAATCCTTATAAGCGATGAATAATTGCCGGCCCATAAATTTCCGGCGGCATCTTCCGCCATACATTGAAGTTCGGGCAGGCTATCAAAACTCTCAAACTGGCCCTTGTTGCCTAACTGGTACAAACCACCGTTGCGAACAGCGCCTGCCCATAGTCGCTGTTTGCTGTCTTCAAACAAAAACCAAACATTTTTATCAGTTATTTTTGTACCGGGCTTATAACAGTTGTAGTGTTGAAAGGACTGTGTTTTATGGATGTACCGGTCAATGCCACCCCGCCAGGAAGAAATCCAGATATCATTTTTATGGTCATTTACAATTCCCGTAATAAAGTTGCTGCTGATGCTGGCCGGGTTACCGGGATCATTGCTGAAGTTTTGATACGTATTGTTGCTGCGGTTCCAAAAGCGAAGCCCTGCGCCATCTGTGCCAATCCAAATATTTTTATTGGCATCTTCACAAAAAGACAAAATAAAATTTTGTACCGAACTGTTGCCGCTACCAGGAGCGTAAATCACCGTCTTAAATAAATTGACCGGAGGTTCTATCACATTAACACCGCCACGTAAAGTACCAATCCACTTTCTTTCCTCTTTGTCGATGTACAATGCATACACTGCATTGCTGTTAATAATGGCATTACCACTTTTGTTTAAAGATGTTAAAGAATAGGCCTGGCTTTTACCGGCATCAAGTAGCCATACGCCGGCTCCATCAGATGCTATCCACAAAGTTCCTTTTTTATCATAGCACATATTTACAACAGGCACTTTAAAAGGGATAACGCTTTTAGCATAATTGTTAGAAGTGTCGTTATAATAATAGAGGCCATCAATACAGCCTACCCATAATCCGCTATGCTTATCTGTCATTAAGCAACTTGCACTTTTTATGGTACTATTTTTAAGTAAAAAAATATGCTTTTGCACATCGTAAATAAACAAGCCCCTGTTTTCAATAAATACATAAGCTTTTTTTTTCAGCTCATCATATTCAATAGCGGTTGCATAATAATCTGTAATTTTTTTCCCATCAATCATTAGCGGAACCTGGTTGGCTACTAAATCGTCTTTAAAATAAAATAAACCATTATGTTGTGTTCCAATTAAAACGCTGGTGCCATTCATTATTTTAATAGCAACCACATTGTCTTTGATATTTTGCTTTAAAGTTCCATCATGCATCAGGTATCGGGGAGTAGAGAAACTTTGTGTTACAGGATTGTACACACTTACTTCCTTTTGCCCACCTACCCAAAGGCGTGAATTTGCATCTTCAGCAATTGTATTAACAGCGTTTGAATTAATGGAGGTACTATCGCCAATGACATTCCGAAATACTTTAAAATTATATCCGTCATAACGGTTTAACCCATCGTAGGTACCGAACCACATAAAACCATTGTGGTCCTGGAAAATAGCTGTAATTACATTGTTGGATAAGCCGTTTTCTATACCTAAATATTTAACCTTTATCTCCTGGCTTTTTAGAATGGAAGTATTGCATAAAAAATAAAACAAAAACACAACTACCAATTTCACTGCGGAGCGCATGCAACAAATCATCAATATATTTTTGATAAAGGTAACAAACTGTCCATAAAAGGCCGGTAATTGCAGCTTTTACCATTTGCTTAAATTTAATGCTGTAAAAATATTAGGGTGGAAAATGATGCCATAAAAAACTGAATGTGAATGGAGCACTTCGTTCCTCAGTGTAAACTCTGCCAATGCCGATGCCATGAAAAACAGATGCTGGTAAACAAAAAGAATATTTTAAAGCAGTTCTGAAAAACTCACAAAATAGTGCTACTACTCATCAGCCAAAACCATTGACACAACATTTCCTGAAAATTTATTTGTCTTTAAAGAAAATGAAATATCTTAATCGCTTATGAAGATAAAGAAGACAGATATTTACAAATTCAGCATTCCAATGCATCCATTTACCATTGCTACGGGTACGATGGATTTTGCCCAAAATATATTTATAAGGATGTACACCGATGCCGGTTATTATGGGGTAGGTGAATGTTCAGCGTTTCCTATGATTGTTGGCGAAACACAAGCCACCTGTTTTGAAATGGCAAAGGATTTTGCAGCGATTTGTAAAGGCAAAGACCCCCTCAACATTGAAGATAGAATGGCGGACCTGCATGGCTATACTGCCTTTAATGCTACAATAAAAAGTGCCTTTGATATGGCGCTTTACGATATTGCCGCCAAACATGCTGGTATGCCTTTGTACCAGTTTTTAGGTGGCACTAAAAAAGAAATGGAAACTGACCTTACAATAGGAATTGGTACGCCTGAAGTGATGGCGGCTACCGCCATCAATTTTAAAGCAAAGGGCGTACGCATCATTAAAGTTAAACTGGGTAAAAACGGGCCGGAGGATGTAGAACGCATTAAGCAAATACGAACCGCCATAGGTGATGGCATACAACTACGCATTGATGCCAACCAGGGATGGAGCTTTGATACGGCTGTATTTGTACTACAGGAAATTGGCAAGTATAACATTGAATTTTGCGAACAGCCGATGCGTTGTTTTAATGATGAAAAACTACCGGCATTAAGAAAATTATCGCCTGTAAAAATTATGGCAGATGAAAGTGTTTACAATCATTATGATGCAGAGCGTATTATTAAAGCCGGTGCCTGTGACTATGTAAATATAAAATTTGCAAAGTCTGGGGGCATACTGGAAGCACTTAAAATTAACAGCGTTTGTGAAGAAAATAATATCCCCTGTATGATGGGTGGCATGCTGGAAAGCAGGGTTGCTTTAACAGCCTTTGCTCATTTCGCCATGGCTCATTCAAACATAATTTTTTACGATATGGACACCTATATGCTCGGCCACAAGCTGGACCCGGTAAAAGGTGGCTTGCAATATCATAATGGATTTGTTCCGGAGATGCCTGATGCACCGGGTATTGGTGCGGATGCGGCGGACGAATTTCTACAAGGCCTGGAAAAAATCAGCATTTAATTATAATAGTAAACTAAGTCCCCATATAATCAGTTGTACCGAAATCCCCATCCACAAGGTGGCCATGCTGTACATTTTTAAGGTAACTCCTGTTTCAAGATTTGAGAAGCGGCTGATCACCCAAAAGTATGCATCGTTTGCATGGCTCACCATCATACTGCCTGCACCCATACTTAGTATTGCCAATGTTATTTCTGTGGGTGATTATAAGCCCAGGTCGGGCAATAAAGGGGTTACCAGCGATGCCGCTGTAATAATCGCCACTGTGGTAGAACCTTGTGCCGTTTTTAAAATAGCCGCTATTAAAAACGGAAAAAATATACCCAGCGAAAGCCCACTTAACATATCGCCTAAATTTTTACTAACGCCGGTAACCTGCAGCATTTCGCCAAACATACCACCCGCAGCAATGATGGCCAATATCATCCCTGCTTTTTCAACACCTTCGGTAAGCCAATGCTTGATGTTGGATTTGTTATGTTTTTTAACCAGGGCAAAAGCAAGGATGATTCCAATACCGAGGGCTGCAGCAGGATCGCCGGTGAATGAAATTATTCTCAGCAGTATATTTTTTGCAACTGCTTCAGGTGTATTAAAAAGTAGTATGACGGACTTTGCAGCAATTAAGACAATTGGTAAAACCACTGGTACAAAGGATAGAAAGGGAGAAGGTAATTGAGTAAATATTTCGGGGCTTTCATCCGGATGAATATATTCAGATTCAACCTTTTTTGCCCGCCACTTACTCCACACAAAACCAACCAGGGCGGCAGGCACAGCCAGTAAGATTCCCCACAACATTACAATGCCCATATCTGCTCCCACAATACCCACGGCGGCCGTAATTCCGGGATGCGGTGGCACAAGGCAATGCACTGCGTACAATGAAGTTGCCAGCACAGTTGCCATCAGGTGCATTTTAAATGTTGTTTTCTGTACCAGGGAATGATTGAGCCCGCTTAGAATAATAAAGGCACTATCACAAAAAATAGGTAACCCAATTAAAAAACCGATCATGGCAATTGCAGCAGGTGCATTCTTTTCATGCACCATTTTTAAAATTTGATTGGCCATGCTGATGGTGGCCCCGGTTTTCTCTAATAAAATGCCCAACGTGGTACCCAGTATAATTAATAAACCAATCTTTTCCATGGTGTGCCCAAAACCCACTTTGAGCGTTGCAACAATTCCATCCAACGGTATACCACTGAATATACCTACACCAAGTGCTGCCAGCAACAAGGCGAAAAATGCATTAATTTTTTTATAGGCTGTGAGCCATATTATAAAACTAATGCTGCCAATAAGCAGGAACACCAGGTAGTAAGTATTTGTCATTTCACTATTTCATTTTAGCTATATAACCGTTGTTGGCCATTCTGAATGAAATGAGTTATTCATACAAATCTTTTAGATCGCATTGCGCTAACTCTACAAATAAATTGCCGATTTTTTCAGTAAGATGATGTACAAACTGCTCGCCTTTTTCTTTGGTTGCTGCCGCAGGATTTCCCACGCCGGTATCTGCAGAAATCTGCGACCATTTTCTTTCCGTCCATACCCAGTTTTCCCTGAATACCTTCATCTTCATTTTGCGTTCGGCACCATCACCGGCCTCGGTCAAAGGCAGTACAAGTTCGGGTTTAAAATATAGTACAAGGCTTGTTTCCATTTCGTCGGCATGATCTCCGGGTGCTTCAAAATAAGTTGCTTTATCAGCTATTTGAAACCAGTTACAAACGCTTAAAAACATGTTGGGATACCGTAAGCCCAACTCACGCAGCATTGTTTTAAAATCGTTTCCGCCATGGCTGTTAAATATAATGAGCTTATAAATCCCCTGCCGGTTCAACACCTCAATGACATCATTGAGGATGGCCATTTGCGTACTGGGATTGAGATTGATGTCGAGCTTAATATCTGCCTGCCCGGTATTTACGCCAAATGGAATGGTTGGCAACACAATCAGCTTTGCGCCTTTATCCCAGGCGAAACCTGCTGCTGCGGCAGCAATTAAATCTGCTTCAAAAATATCGGTGCCGTATGGCAAATGATAATTGTGTGCCTCTGTAGCACCCCAGGGCAAAACGGCCAAATCAATTGACGCATCTTTAATGTGTTTCCAGTTGGTTTCTGCTAAAATGTATGGCCTCATTGATGAATGATTTTAAATAAAAAATATTTGACCCTAAAATTAGGCATTTAAAAAAACAATCGCTGAATGGGCACCTCTAATATCCCTTTGCCGCCGCAATGCGACCAATACCCCTAATGCTGCGACGTACCTGCTATGTTGACTTTAAACTAAATTCTTCATAAACCATCTTAAATATCTTCATTCACTTTTAAAAAATTATATTATGAAAAAGATCTTTACACTTGTGTTAGTGTCAGCCGGAATGATCAGTTTTGCATCTGCTCAAACATACAATCAAACAAAAAATATGAGCAATGATTATGCTCATCAACAAGCTTACAACAATCCTTCAACCGGTTATGTGACCTCGTCTTTCACCTACAAACAAAAAGAAGCGCAACTGTCAAAAATCAATTACTTTTTTAACCAGAGAATAGCGGATGTTAAACACAACAGGCGTTTGAATTCATGGGAGAAATCAAAACAAACCAGGTTGCTGGAAAAACAACAAAGCGAAGAAATCAGCCAGGTAGAAATTCGGTTTGCAAAAAAGTAATCACAAAGACTTCGGTGGCCATTTTGACAATAACAAAACGCATAAATGGTAACAACACCGCTTACATCATCTAACAAAGTATTTAATAATTAAAAATTATCACCATGAAAAAATTATGTTTCATAGCCATTGCAGCACTTAGTTTTAATGCTGTATCAGCACAATAGGTTAGCGGCTACGGCCACCAATAATGTAGGCTACAACAGCAGTGATAACGCCAAAGGCTATTCGAACGCACACGACTATAACGGCTACAGCAACGACCGCGACAATTATGGAAAAGATCGTCAGCCGGATAAGCGGGACCGCTGCGATGACAAGGGCCACAACGGACGTGGCAACTAATGTGGAAATGTATATCAAAATAACCGTTACAACAATGGATACGGCAAACAGCAAAGGAATAACAATTATGGAAGGGTGACACAACAACCAGCCAATAGATTTGGAACAGGAATGGCCGTGGGTGCAATTGCAGCTGTACTACTGGGTGTATTGATTCCCATTAATTAATCATCATCATATACAAAAAGAGGCTGTCATCTTAGACAGCCTCTTTTCTTTTTATTAAAAACTTCGGTACTATTTCAATGGCACCGATACTCTTTTATTTCCCCATACAAATGATAACATGCCATTATCAACACTAAACATCAATGATTCTGCTGCAGGATTTGCTTCCGTTGCTGTTGCTTTAACCCTTAGCGCATCATCGGCTTCAGCATATTTAAAAGCACCCCACTGTTTCCATGTTTTGCTAAAAATCACGGTTACATCGTTGCCATTAAAAATGGTAAACAATCCGTATTTACCTGCTGGTAATTTTTCGCCGGCTACCATAATGTCTTTATCTGTTTCAAAAACAGTTGCTTCGTTGGCACCTGTGCGCCAAACTTTGCCGTCCATCGGTTCAAGATCTTTTCCAATGGTTCTGCCTTTTACAGCAGGCTGACTGTAATCAACACTTACGGTTGCACCACTTGCTAATTTAGCTTCAGCTTTAGCAGGCGGGCTTGGCCTTTTACTTTTATCATCCTGGGCTTTACAAGCCTGCAGTGATAACATCAGTCCGGATGCGATCAATGCAATGGAGAGTATTTTTTTCATTGGTTAAAATTTTTAGTTAACAAAAATAGTATTATAAAAGCTACCGTTGGTATTAACAATAAAGTTAACAACTTAAATTTAACACATCTTTCAGGGGGAAGTATTTGAACTATGATTGTATGTATTTATAATTGTTGCTGCATGAATAAGAGATGTCACCTTTTTACAACCAGCTTTAAACTCCATCCGATAGCTCCTATGTTTACAAAATAGTAAAAAGATCTTTGAGATAAATATTTTAAGCCAATAGATTTGATAAATAAAGTGAAAAAGGGATGAGAGTACATTCGATAGCATACA
>JBKJUP010000093.1:0-13457 GCA_046590675.1 Ferruginibacter sp.
ACAACGAACCATCATTGCCCAGTACATTACCGTGTATGGCGATCAGCAGCAATTAGGTTTTAATAAAGAAGTGTACGGTGTGCTTACACATGAGGAACTTATATTTAAGAAACTTACACAGGGAAATGTTTACAGGCAGGCCGATTACCTTGCTTTTTTAGTGACCATGCAACAACAGGATTTATTGATCAAGCAACTCAACATGCAGGTAAAAAATGACTATACTACTTTACAATACCTGGCGGGAATTGAAGACACAACAATGGTTGAGTTGCAGGAACCCAATATGCTTAATTCAACTTTGCCGCCCGTTAACAGCTCGGTATTTTATCAGCAGTTTTACCTCGATAGCCTGCAACTGGTGAACAATAAAACTTTGATAGAAGCTTCCTATAAACCGAAGATCTCCCTTTTTGCAGACGCCGGTTACAATTCATCGCTGGCATATCGGCCATATAAGAACTTTGGAACCAGTTTTGGAATAAGCGCAACCATTCCTATTTATGATGGTAAGCAAAAGCAGTTGCAATACAGTAAAATTGAACTGCAGGAAAAATCGAGGCAGCAATACAGTCATTTTTTTGTGAACCAATATGCCAGGCAGATTGCACAATACAATCAGCAGTTACTGGCAACAGAACAAATGATCAGCGACATCAACAACCAGTTGCGTTATTCAAAAAGCCTGGTAGATGTAAACAGTAAATTGCTGCAGGCAGGGGAGGTTAAAGTAGCGGATTACATGCTGGCGCTCAATAATTACCTGAATGCAAAAAACCTGGTTACGCAAAATATCATCAGCCGTTTACAAATTATTAACCAGTTGAATTACTGGAACCAATAAATTATGATGTCAAAATTTATTAACTACTGTTTACTGATTGTGCTGTTTACATCCTGCAACAATGCTGCGGCACCCGCCGGGGAAGAAGCTGCAGCAGAGATTGTTACACCCGTAACGGTTACTTCCATTAACTTTCAGCCCATGCAGGAATTTATTGACCTGAATGCCACAGCAACCTATCTTCAAAAATGGACGATAAGGGCCAATGCTACCGGCTACCTGCAATCAGCCAATGTTCGGTTAAACCAGTTTGTAAGTGCCGGGCAATCGCTTTACACCATCAAGACAAAAGAAGCAGCCAGTATCGGCAATGCTATCAATATACTCGATTCGAGTTTTCATTTTTCCGGTGTCAATCGCATAAAGGCAAATGGC
Source organism: Ferruginibacter sp. (assembly GCA_046590675.1). GTDB lineage: Bacteria > Bacteroidota > Bacteroidia > Chitinophagales > Chitinophagaceae > Ferruginibacter. Next base: position 1,220 of record JBKJUP010000093.1, read on the forward strand.
GGAGGATTTGTTTCTCAGCTCGATCACCAGAATGGCGACTATGTACAGGATGGCGAACAGTTGGCCATCATTACCGACACAAAGAGTTTTGTTTTTGTACTCAACCTCCCTTACGAATTGCGGCCATACATACTGAATAAAAAGACGTTGCAAATGGTTTTGCCCGACGGTGAAAAATTGCTGGCGACTATATCCGGTAATCTGCCCACAATGGACGCCGCTGCTCAAACGCAGAGTGTATTGCTTAAAGTAAATGCATCTCACCAGTTACCGGAAAACCTGGTGGCAAAAGTGAGGCTGATAAAAGATGCAAAGGGCACTGCCAATGCATTACCACGCAGCGCAGTATTAAGCGACGAAACACAAACTGAATACTGGGTTATGAAAATGATTGATAGCAGCACAGCAATAAAAGTTCCGGTAACAACCGGCATTCAAACAGACAGCTCGATAGAAATCATCTCACCTATTTTTTCACCGAATGATAAAATATTATTAACCGGCAATTACGGGTTGGGGGACACGGCGAGGGTGGTTGTTCGATAGTTCATAGTTCATGGTTCATGGTTCATGGTTGATGGTAGATGCATAGGTTTTAGATTTGGTTAATACGATGATAGGTGGAATGTTATTTTGGGGAAGTCTTTAGGTTATGTCTGATGTCTGATGTCTGATTTTTTTAGGATCCTTACTGTATTTATATTTTTTGAAAAAGTTTAATAATTGTTTGAATCACCGATTTAGTGGATTTATGGATATCACAGATTTTTTGATTTACTGAAGTGTATGCATTTTTCCGTGCAATCCTTTAATCATATTTAATCCGTGATTCTGAAAAGATTAAGTAGTCTAAATCACGGATTTAATGGATTTATGGATGTCACAGATTTTTTGATTTACTGAAGTGTGTGCATTTTTCCGTGCAATCTTTTAATCACATTTAATCGGTGATTCTGAAAAGATTAAATGGTTTGAATCACAGATTTTTTGATTTACTGAAGTGTATGCATTTTTCCGTGCGATCCTTTAATCATATTTAATCCGTGATTCAGACAAATGCTAATAATCTTCGAACTAAAATACTATGCATCTACCATCAACCATAAACTATGAACTATGAACTGACAAACATCAGCCTCTTGTTAATTAAATTATACTCTGCATTTTAAATCAGCCATCAGCCATCATACATCAGACATAAATGGAACGTTTCTTCATCTCATATAAAAACCCGCTTACAGTAATACTGCTGCTGATCATACTTGGTGGTGCATTTGCTTATAGCCGTATGCAGTCATCCCTGTTTCCGGAAATTACCTTCCCCAAGATCAAGATCATTGCAGATGGTGGATTACAGCCCGTTAATAAAATGATGGTGAGTGTAACGCGGCCGCTGGAAAATGCCATTAAAAGAATCCCCGACCTGTCGCAGATCCGCAGCATTACAAGCAGGGGTAGTTGCGAAATTTCGGCTTTTGTGGATTGGAAGGCAGACATCGATTTAAGCCAGCAACGCATTGAGGCACGCATCGGAGAAATCCGGAACAGTTTGCCTGCAGACCTTTCCATCACTGTAGAAAAAATGAATCCCTCCATATTGCCGGTGATGGGTTATACGCTGGAGAGTCACAACCAATCACCCATTGAATTAAAACAATTGGCGGTATATACCATCAAACCTTTTTTATCACAGGTAGATGGCATCAGCGAAGTGAGGGTTATTGGTGGAAGAACAAAAGAATACTGGTTGCAGTTGAACACCAGTAAAATGAGTACCCTATCCGTTACACCGGACATGATCACCAATGCCATCAACGCTACAAATTTTATAAAAAGCAACGGCTACCTGGCCGACTATCGCTTTCTGTACCTTACCGTAACGGACGCCACTGTACGCAATAAAGCAGATCTTGAAAACCTGGTTATCAGCAACGATAATAAGCGCATTATTTATTTAAAAGACGTAGCCGAAGTAGCCATCAGGGAAGCAGTGGAATATACCCGTATCAATGCAAATGGACATGATGGGGTATTATTAGCTGTTGTTAAACAACCCAATTCAAACCTGCTGGATGTTTCTACGGCCATGGAAAAGAAAGTGGCAGAACTAAGAAAAATATTGCCCGACGGTGTTACCATTCAGCCTTATTATTTACAGGCCGATTTTGTAAATACTTCTATTAAAAGTGTAACCGACAGTGTGTGGATTGGCTTATTTTTAGCAATCATAGTAGCAATAATTTTTCTTCGTTCTTTCCGTGCCAGTTCAACAATTCTTATTATCATTCCCATCACGCTTGGACTCACTGTAATTATATTGTACGCCATTGGTTATACCTTTAATATTATGACCCTGGGTGCTATCGCCGCAGCCATCGGACTGATCATTGATGATGCCATTGTAGTGGTGGAACAAATCCACCGGTCGCATGAAGAGCATCCGCTGGAATCAAACAATACGGTGGTTCAAAAAGCCATCAAATTTTTATTACCCGCAATGGTCGGGTCTTCGCTCAGCACCATTGTAATCTTTATTCCTTTTATATTATTGAGTGGCGTTGCAGGTGCCTATTTTAAGATCATGACCAGTACCATGATCATCACCCTGGTTTGCTCTTTTTTTGTAACATGGATCGGTTTACCGGTTGTGTATTTATTATTGGTTAAAAAGGCTAGTACAAAAAAATCAACAGCTAAAAAAGCAAAAAAAGAAGTAACGGTCAAAAGGCAGCGCTGGGTAGCGTTTTTTATCTTCAGGCCCTATATCAGTTTTATCATCATTGCATTTTTAGGCTTCAGCATCTGGTACATTTTACCAAAACTTGAAACAGGTTTTTTACCTGAAATGGATGAAGGCAGCATTGTATTAGATTATGCATCCCCACCCGGAACCTCGCTGGATGAAACCGACCGTATGCTACGGGAAGCAGAAAAAATAATTGTAAAAGTGCCTGAAGTAGCAGCCTACAGCAGGCGTACAGGTACCCAGATGGGTTTCTTTATTACAGAACCTAATTCAGGTGATTACCTGATACAATTAAAAGACAACCGCAAACGCACAACCGGAGAAGTAATTGATGATATCCGAAAAGGAATTGAAGTTACACAACCTGCACTACGCATAGACTTCGGACAGGTGATAGGCGATATGCTCGGCGACCTGATGAGTTCGGTGCAACCCATCGAAATAAAAATATTCGGGGACGATAAGGATCAGTTGCATGACTTGGCGCAACAGATGGCAGGCATTGTAGAAAAAGTAAATGGTACAGCCGATGTGTTTGATGGTATCATCATTGCCGGCCCATCGGTAAGTATTAGTCCTGATTATAGCCGGCTTGCTGCCTTTGGTATTACACCGGCCAACCTGCAAAGCCAGCTTCAGAATTCGCTGGAAGGAAATGTTGCAAGCGTCATTTATGAAAAGGAACAGGTCAATAATATCCGCCTCATTTATCCCGGCAGCCGCAAAATAAGTGTGGATGATCTTAAAAGGCTGCAGGTATTTATGCCCGATGGAAAACTAAAGCCCATCACCGACCTGGCTGACGTTACGGTTAACCCCGGCGATGCAGAAATAGAACGGCAGAACCTGCAATCCATGGGTGTGGTAACTGCCCGGCTCAACAACCGCGACCTGGGTAGCGTTATCAAAGACATTCAAAAACAGGTGTCAGCAAGCATTCATCTGCCGCAGGGTTATCACATTGAATACGGAGGCGAATATGCCCAACAACAACAATCATTTAAAGAACTGTTGCTGATATTGGCAACTTCAAGTCTATTGGTTTTTGTCATCATCCTTTTTATGTTCAAAGACTTTGGGGTAGCCCTCACCATATTGGGCATTGCAGTGTTGGGAATATCCGGCAGTTATATTGCCATGTATTTAACCAACACAGCACTTAACGTAGGCAGTTATACCGGCCTCATTATGATCGTGGGAATAATAGGAGAGAATTCTATTTTCACCTTCCTGCAATTCAAAGAATCACTAAAAGAAAGTTCGGTAGATGAATCCATCATTTATGCCATCTCAACCCGCCTGCGTCCCAAGCTAATGACCGCATTAGGAGCCATCATTGCCCTGTCGCCACTGGCCCTTGGCATAGGCACCGGAGCCAAATTACACCAACCCTTAGCCATTGCCGTTATCGGCGGATTTATTGTGGCATTGCCATTGTTATTAATTGTGTTACCGGCTGTTTTAAGGATGCTATACAAAAACCGGAAGGTGATGGCTGATGTATGATGGCTGATTTGAAATGCATAGTATAATGGGATGGCCAGTTTATGGTTCATTGTTCATGGTTCATTGTTCATAGTAAATGCATAGTATGCTACTTCAAAGACTATAATTTATGTCCAGATTATTTACACTTTTCTGAATCACTGATTAAAAAGATTAAATGATTACACGGAATTAAGGCATGTGCTTCAGTGGGCTTCAGTGGACTTCAGTTAAAGAAAAATCGGTGAAATACATAAATCCTATAAATCAGCGATTCAGATTATAACCTTTTTTCAGAATCACTGATTAAAAAAGATTAAAAGATTGCACAGATTAAAAGCATGCCTTTAGCGGCCTTCAGCAAAGAAAAATCAGTGACATCCATAAACCAATTAAATCCGTGATTCAGATTATTTGTATTTGTCAGAATCACGGATTAAAAAAAGATTAAAAGATTACACGGAGTAAAAGCAAAGATTATTGGGTCAATTCAGCATGCAAAATAACCTCTGAACTAAATGCTATGGATCTACCATTAACCATGAACCATGAACAATGAACTGTGTACGTTGTTCCTTAAAGATTACACGGACTTAAAGGATGTCTTCAGTGGCCTTCAGCAAAGCAAAATCAGTGACATCCCTAAATCCACTAAATCCGTGATTCAAACAATTAATATAATAAAGTAACAACCCAAAAAAAATCAGACATCCTACATCAGCCATCAGACATAAACATTACACTTGAGCCCCAAAACACTGTCCCTAAACTAATTCTAACCAAATCTAAAAGTGATGCATCAACCATCAACCATCAACCATTACCTATGAACTCCCTTAGAACTTCTCCAACAATACCCTCCATTCCATGAATTCTTTTCATCATTCTCCATTTATTTCATAATAAGTGTTAAAAACAATTCATTTTCTTTTAATTTTGCGCTTCTAAATAAAAAACATGCAACTATCTTCTTTACTAGACCGTTTTGCTGAACCGGAAACATTGAAAATGGCCAAACTGGGCCGTGAATTAAGAGCCCAGGGAATCGATGTAATTGATCTTAGCCTGGGAGAACCAGACTTTGATACACCACAGCACATCAAGGATGCAGCCATCAAGGCCATCAACGACAACTTTAGTCACTATACACCCGTATCAGGCTATGCTGATTTGCGTGAAGCTGTTTGTACTAAACTAAAAAGAGACAACAACCTCGATTATAAACCGGAAAATATTATTACTTCAACCGGGGCTAAACAGAGCCTGGCCAATGCCATTCTTGCAACTGTTGAAGAAGGTGACGAAGTAATTATTCCAACCCCATACTGGGTAACTTACTCAGAGTTGGTAAAAATTGCCCGTGCCAAAGTGGTAGAGGTTCACACAACATTGGAAAGTGGTTTTAAAGTAACACCGGCTGAACTGGAAGCTGCCATTACACCCCAAACAAAATTGTTCATGTTTTCTTCACCCTGCAATCCTTCAGGAACAGTGTATAGCAAATCAGAACTGGAAGGGTTGGCCGAAGTTTTTCGCAAACATCCGGGTATCATTATTTTATCTGATGAAATATATGAGTACATCAATTTTGTGGGAGCCCATGAAAGTATTGCACAGTTCGAAGATCTGAAAGACCGTGTGATACTGATCAACGGACTAAGCAAAGGTTTTGCAATGACCGGTTGGAGACTGGGTTATATTGCTGCCAATGTTGCCATAGCAAAAGCCTGTGAAAAATTACAGGGGCAATTCACCAGCGGTACTTGTTCTATTACGCAAAAGGCTGCTGTTGTTGCATTAACAACCGACCTGAAACCTTCCATGGAAATGACGGAAGAGTTTACACGCAGAAGAGCAAGAGTAATGGAACTGGTAAAAGATATACCAGGATTTATATGTTCAGAACCGGAAGGAGCGTTTTATATTTTCCCGGATGTTTCTGCTTATTACGGTAAGTCGGATGGTGAAAATAAAATTACCAATGCGGCAGATTTCTCTATGTACCTGTTGAACCATGCACATGTGTCTTCCGTAATGGGTGATGCTTTTGGAGAACCTGCCTGTGTGAGATTTTCTTTTGCTAACAGCATGACGAACATCGAAAGAGCCTGGGTTAGAATTAAAGAAGCCCTTGCTAAATTGAAATAATTTTTTCTTAGCTTTTGATAGCTTATTTTTTTAAAGGAGTGTTTGCAGGAAATCTGCGTCGCTCCTTTTTTATTTAAAATGTATATTTATTTTTGGACTGTTTTATCTGATGGCGTTAAACGTCAAACTGATATTTCTTTTTAATTTATTGCAAACTGATTTTTCTTTTTGCTTGTCCAAAAAGAAACAAAAAAGACAGCCTGGAACGATGACAGCCCGTTCCAGGCGGGGTTCCCTGAGCATCACTTGTGTATAGTGGTGAATTACATTTAATCTTTATTGAACGGAAATGCACAGCTCAATTATCAACAACAGACTTTCATTTTAAAATCTATGCATTTCAACGGCCTCGAATAAAAAGTGCTAGAAAATTTCGATAGGAGCCGTTAAGAAATCAAGGCTGTCTGAGCCGGGCAGTAGCTTACCTTCATTATACTATTGGCGGCGAGTTCCTTGATTTTAGGATCCTATTGAAATTTTCAGCCTTTTTATTCGCAGCCTCGATTTTTTTTGTTTCTTTTTTTTATCAAGGAAAAAAAGAAAATAGAGAGTAAGCTATAAGTATTACGGTCACTGGACTATTTTTAAAATTGCTATCAAACACGCCGTTCCGGCATTGTTCGCCCGGGATGATTATGACAACAATTTCTATTCGGAACTCCCACTGGGATCACCAGTGCATAGTGATGAATTACTTTTAATCTTTGCCGGACGGAAATGCACAATTCAAACAATAATAATAGCTTTAATATTAAAGCCTATGCCTTTTCTCCCCTTTAGAGGCAGGGGGTTTATTTTCTCCCAAAACGCATTCGGCAAAAACAACCCATAAATCAGCAAAAAAGCAATTTGAAAACCGTATATCATCAGGAAGATATAAATGCACAGATGTAAGATGGCTCCGGCGATCAGGCAATAGGGGCGAAGCTTTTTTACCCACACCAGTATCGGGAAACCAAGTTCAATAATTATTGTAGCATAATTGCTGAAGTAGTTCAGCCACTTATGTTGAACGATGTACTGGTTAAGGGGAGTACCAGTAAATCGCTCTAACTGCAACGCATAATAGGTTGCTTCGCCACGTTGCCACATAGGATCAAATGCTTTTGCAATACCTGTAGAAAAATAAGCCAGGCAAAGCTGCAACATAATGGAGAGTGCCGCAAGGTTACTCAATAAATTTTGTAGCTTTTTTCTTTCTTCCGACACTGGCTTTTGTGGAAATAATACGAAGTATTGATAGCTATTTGCAAAAACAAGGTAAAACAATGCTACCCTGGCCATTACATCACCACCATTGATAAAAACTGTATTCATTTTTTGCAATGTGTACACCATTAAATAAAGCAGCAAAGCGGTGGCCCAACGCCCAATACCAAGGATATTTAAGATCAGCACTACAATATAAGCAGCTATAAATTTCATGTAATGCGCACGTACAAATTCAAAGCCCCCGGGAAGCCGGTTAAGAAAATTGATTTTAAATTCAATAAAACCACTGTTTCCATAAATCATATCAAAGTAAGGCCAGTTGATAAAAACCTGTGCCAGCAGCCATAAACAAATGGAAATGCGCAAAAAAGCAAGGTAACATGACTTGTAACTGTCCTTTTTTAATTGCTGCAAATAATATGTTGGCTGGATAGCGATCATGGCACAATAGGAGAGAAATCGGTTTCATAAACAAGCAATTCCTTCTCAGTATACTCCTTTCCAATTTCATTGAATGGACGTATCAGTTTTTCAGTGATCACAAATCTTGCCTTTGCACCGCGTTGATAGATTTTTTTTTCTTTGATGACCTGGCTGCAATAATTATTAAGGGTGGATAGGTAAACTTTAAAAATCCCCTGGTTTGCTACACTTCCAATTACAGCGTTCCTGGTTAAGGAATCCGAAGCATTATTATTTATAGGAATGCTTTTGTCGTGCCATATAATATAGATGAAACTTGTAACGCAGGTATTAACCAGGTAATCAATGATATTCTCCTTGTTATTAAAGGGTGCGTGGGTTTGTTTTTTCTTTACAATGGGTAACAATATCTCCGTGGAGTCTGCATGGCCAGGGGTTGCCGGATTGCACACAACAATGTATAGACGGGGATTATAGATTGCCGGCGGGGTGAATAATTTCCAGGAATAGCCGAACATATTTTTAAATCTTGGCGCATGAGTAATAATGTTCGATTTAGCTGGGTTGTTTGGCATAGCCAGTATAAAAATACTTACCCAATACAAAGCAAATACGATGAGTGCAACGTAACCCAGCCAGTGATAAATTAATCCTTTCCTATTCATTGAACCGTAAAAATAAGTTGACTCATATTAATAGCACTAATTTATTGCAGGAATTAAACGAATTAAGAAATAGCAATGCCTAATGCCATCAGCCTTAATTCAAAATTTGTATGCACAGCACATTTAATAAACCATCAGGTATAAATAAAATATAAACCCTGCCCTGATTTGTATAATCTGCATTTCCATAGTTTGTGTAATCTGTATTTTTCTAATTCGTGTAATTCGTGATTTGTAATTCGTGTAATCTGTATTTTCCTAAATCAGGCATGATATTAGACCATTATTCACAGCATCCATGCGCATTTGTTTGCGTTTACTTGAATAGCGTATATTAAAACAAGGAAAAAAGCCAAACAAGTCTTAAATTGCAGGTTAAATAAACGGCCATTTAAACAATGGCATCTACTAAATATTTAAAAATAGTATGAAGCATTATCTCCGGAATTATATTACAGTGGGCACATTATTTTTAGCAATCACGTTGTTACCATCTACCACATTTGCACAAAATCCTGCTGATCCGGCAGCCGATCCCGATTTACCCATCGACGGCGGCGTTAGTCTCTTAGTAGCTGCTGGTGTAGGTTATGGGATAAAGAAGTACAAGGATGAGCGAAAGAAGAGGGAGCAACAGGTAGATAAGGGTTAAATTATATTATCAAATGTCTATGAAGGGATGATAGTTGTTGATCATCCCTTTTGTTTACTAAATCACTCAGTTTTCAACATTGTTTTATCGGTAATTTTTACGAGATTTGGCGTTCATTCATGGGCCTCTTTTATTTAATGCTGAGATCAAAAAATATTATAAAGCAACAACACACCATGGTTTTTAAAGATGCCCCCCATTACCTGTTGACAACAATGATAAAAAAATACCATCTACTGGATGTTTATCAGCGGTTAATGAATACTACAATTTTGTTAGCGTTTATCATTACTGCCCTTAGCTCCTGTAAAATATACAAGCCCACTCATTATTTCCAGGACATAAAGCGGGATACTGTTATTAACGGTTTTGTAAACAACGACATTGAATTAAAGATTCAAAAAGATGATATCCTTAAAATTGGTATCTCCAGTCTTAATTCTGCAGAAGACGCATTGTATAACACGCCAACTGCCACCGGCGAATCAGGTACAGGTTTCCAGGTAAACAACGACGGCAATATTGAAATCCACAAATTGGGTAAAATACGGGTATTGGGGCTAAGCCGCAAAGAAGTGAAAAATAACCTGGAACAGGCACTGCTGCCATATTTAAAGGACCCGATCGTTTCAGTTAGTTTTGCCAATCATCGGGTAACCGTTTTTGGTGAAAGCTCCTCTAAATTGGTAAACATGCCGCAGGAGAAAATTGCTTTGCTTGATGTTATGGCGGAGACCAGTCCGGTTACAGCTAACTCTAAATTGGACCAGGTAATGGTAATCCGGGAAACCGGCCAATCAAAAGAGTTTAAGTTCCTTAATTTGCAAGACCCATCCATCTTTACTTCGCCCTGGTATTACCTGCAGCCCAATGATATTGTTGTAATAAAGCCCAATGAAGAAAAGATCAATTCCGAGCAAAAGCGGGTTAGAAACCAGTTGATGTACACCACTGTTCTTTCCGGTATCACCTTTGTGTTTTTAATCATTGACCGCATTTTCAGGAACTAGCCATATCGTGTAAATTCATTATGAACGAACAGCAATTTTTTAAAGAGAAGCAGGAGGTAAATATTTTTATCCAGATATTGCAAAAATATATACCGTTTTGGCCTTTATTTGCTCTTACAATTCCTGTTTCGATGACCGTTGCCTACATATATTTAAGGGCCGAAGTGCCTGTTTACGTAGCTACTGCAAAGGTTTTACTCAAAGATCCCAATAAGGGCTCGGGAGATTCCAAAGTACTCGATGCCCTCAATATTTTTAGTGAGAAAAAAATAGTGGAAAATGAGATCCTGGTAATCAGGTCATCCGGCTTAATGCAGGAAGTGGTGAAAACACTTGACTTATACGCAACAGTGTACAACAAGGGGAATGTAAGACTGGAGGAACTATATGGCGCCAATTCCCCTTTAAGTTTAATTGCGGTAAACAAAGACAGCATATTCAGCTATGGCCGTTATCCATTCAAAGTAAACTGGCCGCTTAGAAATGTTGAGATAGACAATAAAACAGTACCCTTTGATTCCACTGTTACGCTAAATGGAGATAGGTTCCGGCTTCAGATTAATAAAGGGTACAATCAAAATGTAGTAGGAAAAAATTATTTCGTTGTTACCCGGCCAATTGGGTCAGCAGCAGGGGAAATCATCGGATCGCTGGGCGCATCTCCCTTATCCCCTTCCTCAACCGTACTGGATGTTAAACTGGAAACACCTGTGCCGGAAAAAGCAAGGGATATTTTGAAAAGACTGTTTGAAGTATATAATGTAGAAGGCATTGATGATAAGAACCAGATTGCAGCCAAAACCCTTAGTTTTATCGACGACAGGCTAAATTTTGTATTAAACCAGTTAGACAGTGTTGAGACAAATATTGAAGATTACAAAAACAGGCAGTCACTTTATAACGTAGGAACCCAGGGCGAAATGTACCTGGAAAAGGTAAAAGCCCTGGACGTGAGCAGGGGAGAGATTAACCTGCAGTTAGAAGTATTGGACGAAATAAGAAATTACGTATTGGCAAAGGGCCGAAAAACAGGAACGGTTCCTTCCATATCAATGGTAAGCGATCCTACTCTCGGGAATTTGCTAAATAATTTATATACCGCAGAATTTGATCTCGATAAGGTTAGTGCTATAAGCGGTGAAAACAGTGAGCCGGTATTATTGGCCAAAGATAAAATAAGGCGTACAAAAGTAGATATACTGGAAAATATTTCAAATATCCGCAAAATTTATCTCACCAGAAGAGCTGATATCACCAATAACATCAATCTTAATAATAGCTTGTTAAAATCCGTTCCTCAAAAAGAACGTGGCTTGCTGGAGATTAGCCGACAGCAGGTGATTAAAAATAATATATACTCTTACCTCTTACAAAAAAGGGAAGAAACAGCCATTTCTTCCGCTTCTACCGGTGCAGACCTTCGGGTACTGGAAACACCCAGTTCCTATGGCCCCATCAGGCCAATAGCTAAGAATTTTTATCTCACAGGCTTTATGATTGGGCTGATTGCTGCAGTTTTTATGGTACTGTTAAAAGAACAGTTTAAAAGTAAGATTTTGTTCAGGGACGATATAGAAGACAAAACTTCTGTGCCTTTTGTAGGCGAAATTGTACAGGCCAGCACAAAAACACCCATAGTAATTTTGGAAGGTAAACGAACAGTAATTGCAGAGCAGTTTCGGGCACTTCGTACCAACCTTGCTTTTATGGGATTTAATGAAGAAAATAAATCACTGCTCGTTACTTCCAGTATTTCCAGCGAAGGCAAGAGTTTTATGGCCATTAACCTTGCCATCAGTTTTACCCTCACTGGTAAAAAAGTGGCCTTAATGGAAATGGATCTGCGTAAACCCAAGTTGAGTAAACTAATGAATGTGTCCCGTGAGCCGGGTATTTC
>JBKJUP010000009.1:0-60651 GCA_046590675.1 Ferruginibacter sp.
TCCGAAACAAATCAAAAAGGATCTTGATTATTATTCGGTACGGGTGCCCGATGAAGGTACGCCGGCTATGACCCAGGCAATCTTTGCACTGCTTTATTCCCGGATCGGCGATAATGATAAAGCATTTCACTTTTTTAAAGATGCTTATGTGCCTAACCTGTTGCCTCCATTTAATGTAATTGCAGAAACAAAAGGTGGCACCAACCCTTATTTTGCCACCGGAGCCGGGGGCATATTACAGGCTGTATTGAATGGGTTTGGAGGATTAGACATAACACCAGGCGGAATCATACAACTAAAATCAACACTGCCAAAACAGTGGAAGAGCCTAAAAATCACTGGTGTAGGCCCCGACAAGAAAACCTACTTCGTAAAATAACTGCTCGTTTGAAGGGTTTCCAGACTAAAATACCTGCCTGCTTTTTTTGGGATTGTCTGAAAAAACATTATTTTGCGTAGCGATTGATGAAAAAAATAACTGCTATATTATTACTGGGCATATTTGCTTTCAACCTTTTTGGCTACAGGCTCATCGCATCATACCTGGAAAACCAGGAAAATAATAAGATAGAAATTGCTTTAGATGAAAACAATTATTCCGACGAAGCACTACTTTCAATCAAGCAACCAACCAACCTTCCCTACTACAAAAATTCATCAACTTTTCAGCGTGTTGATGGTGAAATAGCAATTGGGGGCATTCTTTATAAGTTTGTAAAGTGCCGTATATATAATGATTCGCTTGAATTACTTTGCATTCCTAATACCGGGAAAATGAAGATACAAGCTGCCAAAGCCGACTTTTCAAAACTTGCTTCTGATTTTCAACAATCGAACGACACTAAAAAGAAATCGCCTTTCCAAACAAAATCATTTTATAAAGTATTGAGCGATTACGAAGCTCTTGAGCAGGTTAGTTATTCTAAAGCATACACCACTTTTAACTTAATCTACGCTAATCAAAACAGCGATTTTACAAATACCTGTTTCCCCAACACGGCGGAACAGCCTCCTGATTTATCTTAATTTAATTCCTTATTTACCTGCTGTTAACATCAGCAGCAGCTAACCGCATCAACACCTGGTCAGTAACGTTGTAATGGTATCATTTCTTATTAGAAATGATGGTATCGTGTTGAAAGCGTTCTTTCATTTACCAACTTCTTTTATTTATTATGACAAAATTTATGATAGCCATTGCAGGCATGCTTTTGCTTTATTCCTGCAATCAAAAAACAGATAAACAAACTTACTTCCCCGATACTTTTTCTTACTCCAAAACGGTAAAAGAACTCAACGAAGTGGTAAAGTCCAACAACTTTACACCCATTGTTGCCTGTAGAAATTACACGTATGCAAACATTGCGGCCTATGAATGTATTGCCGCTGCTTACCCCGATAAATACTATTCGCTGGCGGGGCAAATCAATGGCTTAAGCACAATGCCGAAGCTGGATACTACTAAAAAAACAGACATCAACTTAGCCGCTATATTGGCTTTTTGCAAGGTAGGCGAAGCGGTAACTTTTCCTGAGGGTAGCATGAAATATTATGTGGACAGTTTGAAACAAATGGCAAAACGGGAGGGTATGTCGGATGAAATGTTTGATAACACCATCGCATTTTCCGACACTATATCAAGCGCAATTCTAAACTGGACAAAAAAGGATAATTACCTGCAGACAAGAAGTGCATCCAAATACACGGTTACAGACGAGCCCGGCCGCTGGGTGCCTACACCTCCCATGTATGCCAGCGCAATTGAACCTCATTGGACCGAGATTAGAACCATTGTATTGGATAGTGCTTCACAGTTCAGGACACCTCCACCCATTCCATTTAATATGACCGATAAAAACAGTTTGTATTACAAGCAAATCATGGAATCAAAAAATACAATTGATAGCTTGTCGGATGAGCAAAAACACATTGCCATGTTCTGGAATGATTTGCCGAATGAATTACATGTAAGTGGCCACGTACAGTTTATGACAAAAAAGTTTTCGCCTCCCGGTCATTGGATGAATATTGTTGGTATTGCTTCGCAAAAAGCGAATGCCGATTTTTCAAAAACCATTGCAGCTTATACGTTAACTGCTATCTGCATGTTCGATTCATTTATACAATGCTGGGATGAAAAATTTCGCAGTAATATGGTAAGGCCCGAAACTGTTATTAATAAATTTATTGATCCCGAGTGGAGGCCATATTTGCAATCGCCCCCTTTCCCTGAATATACATGCGGACACACAACCGTATCTGCTGCTGCAGGTGAAGCGCTTACAAAAATGTATGGAGATAACTTCGCTTATACAGATACAAGCGAACTTGAATTTGGCATACCCAATCGCTCCTACACTTCATTCAGGCAGGCAGCCTATGAAAATGTATGGGCCCGGTTTTACGGTGGCATTCACTTTCATCCAAGCTGTATTGTAAGCAATACTTATGGAATAAAAGTGGGCGATTATATCATCGACAAAATTAAACTGGAGAAAGAGAATACTCCGGACATCAATAAAAAAATGTAAAAAAATTACCATTTTAAAAAACTAACTAAAATGAAAAAGACAGTATTTATCATAATCATCATTGCCATTGCTCAAATAAATACATACGGGCAAGGTTGTGTTGCCATAAAAGGAAGCGGCGCAAGCTGCATGATGCCACATCCAGATAGTTCAAATGCGCATCATGCCAGTTGGCAGTTTACCACCAGCGCCCGTTATTTTAAATCGTTCCGGCATTTTTCGGGCACACAGGAAAATAAAGACAGGTTGATTCAAAACACAGAGGTTATTAACCACAGCGCCATCATTGATATTACACTAGCCCGCGTTTTAAATGATCGCTGGTCTGTTATGGTTGATGTACCGGTAATGTCAAATGCCCGGTCGTCATTGTACGAACATGGCCTTGTAAATGGTGCCTATGTAAAGAAAGAAAGACATGCGATGCATTCATTTGGCGTAGGTGATATTCGATTTGCAGCCTACCGTTGGATGTTAGACCCTGCAAAAAACAGGAAAGGAAATGTGCAGTTAGGCTTAGGTATTAAATTACCAACCGGTGATTATAATTACAAGGATTACTGGTACAATGTGGGACCAGGCGGATCAAAAGAATTAAGAACCGTGGATCAATCCATACAGTTAGGTGACGGCGGAACTGGCTTAACAGTAGAAGCAAATACCTTTTATAATTTCACGAAAAACTTTAGCACCTATGCTAATTTTTATTACCTCATCAATCCAAGAGAACAGAATGGAACCCGCACATATAGGGAAACATTGACACCCGCATTGGCCAATGAAGCCATTATGAGTGTACCTGATCAATACATGCTAAGAGGTGGATTTAATTACGCTTTTAATCAAATCAAAGGCTTATCTGCCGCAGCCGGTGTAAGGCTTGAAGGTATTCCTGTAAATGATTTGATTGGCGGCAGCGGCGATTTTAGAAGACCTGGTTACATTTGGTCGCTGGAGCCATCAGTAAGCTATGCAATGAAGCATATCAACCTCTTTGCTTCTGTACCGTTAGCACTTGTGCGCAACCGTACGCAAAGCAATACAGATAAAGAAAATACTATTAAGCGGGGCGTATTTGTGAGAGGTGATGCAGCCTTTGCTGATTATACCATTAATGCGGGTATTAGCTTCAGGTTTTGACGGATGAATGATTTCCCAACGCAATTGTTACGCAATGAACTTTCCTGGGAAATAAAGGCCCCCTGAAATTTAATTTTAATTAATTTATCACAAAAAAATCATCCTGAAATTTTGTACACTAACTCAGGTTGGTGTATAAAATACGGAATTTCATAAAATAACTTTATGTACAAGCATTGCTATATCCGCAAATTATTCTGCTTCGGAATTTGTTTGCTTTTTTTAGCTGTTAACAAGAGCATAGCCCAAACTGACTTTGATGGTATAATGATGGGGAAAAAGCAGTTGTGTATCGGCCCCACATACACTTACAGCAGTTGGAAAAACTATTGGGAAGGATCTTTAAAAAGAGATAACCTTAACTTAGGCACTGTGTCTGCGCAAACGCTAAATGTAATGGGTAGTTATGGATTTACAACTAAAATTAATTTGCTTTTCAATGTACCTTATGTAACTACAAAAGCATCTGAAGGCACCCTTCATGGCATGAAAGGCATACAGGATCTTAGTCTTTTCATAAAATGGAAAGCTATGGAAAAGGATATGCTTAGTGGCAAGGTTTCGTTGTTAGGTATTGCGGGGGTTTCTTGCCCCTTAACCAATTATGTGGTAGACTATCTGCCCCTGGCAATTGGCATGAGAAGTAAAACTTTATCAGCCAGGTTGATAGCGGATTATCAAATGAGTAATTTTTTTGTAACATTATCGGGCACATATATAATGAGGGACAATATCCGGATAGATAGAACTTCGTATTATACTACCGAATTACATCTCACCAATGAAGTAAATATGCCAAATGCCGGAAATCTTAATGTACGGGCGGGCATAAGGAACGAACGCTTAATAGCGGAAGCCGTATTCAATAGCTGGAAGACTTTTGGAGGATTTGATATTACAAGGAACAATATGCCTTTTCCGAGCAACAGGATGAATGCAACTACAGTGGGCCTCAACTGTAAGTATGTTGTATTTCCGTCAACTCACCAGTTATCGTTACTTGCGGGTGGCAATACAACAATAGCGGGTAGAAATGTAGGCCAGTCAACCACCCTTTATGGAGGCTTTTTTTATGTATTGGATTTTAGTCATTCAACTAAAAAACTAACCGATCATTCCGGTAAAATTAATTGATATGAAAAAAATATTTTTAGCCATCTCTTTAATAGCAGGATGCTTTCTGGCATTTACAGGCTGCAAAAAAGACATTGTAAATACCACAGAAAATGCGCCTGCTTTAACACCAGCTAACCTGGATATAAATGCCGGCACCTGGAAAACTGTGTTACTCACGGTACCCGATGAATTTGCGGTACCTGTTCCGATTTCAACCACTGCGCCGGATTATATAGCCCAGATCAATGAAATAAAATCTTACCAGGCCAGTATCACAGAGCAGGAAAGAAAAATTGTAAAGTATTGGGGCGCTGGTGCAGTACTGCGCTGGAATGAAATTTTAAGAACACTTGTTGCGAAATACAATGTACCGCCTTACCAGAATGCAGACGGCACTTACCCGTTTCCCAGCGCAAGTAACCCGCTGGCCTACCCCCAATTTCCATTTTCAAACCCGCCTTATGCTGCAAGGGCTTATGCGTATGTTGCCGCTGCGCAATACGACGCTTTGGTTGCGGCATGGCATTATAAAAAAATGTACAACAGGCCTGCACCTTATAAGGTAGATGCATCCATTAAAACATTGTTGCCACAAACCGACCTCCCGGCCTATCCATCTGAGGATGGCGTGGTAGAAGGCGCCGCTGTAGAGATGCTTAAATTACTCTTTCCCGGTGATCAGGACTATATAGGTCAGATGGCTGAAGAACATAAAACGGCACGCATTATTTCCGGAGCTAACGTACGCAGCGATATTGAAGCAGGGGAAGCATTGGGTAAACTGGTGGCTCAAAAATTTGTAGCCCGGGCAAGAGGAGATAGAGCCGGGGCTGCTGCGGGCAACCAGGCCATTTGGGTCAGGCTTGAAAGTGATTGTGCTGCACGTGGAGAAAAGCCGTGGATAAGTCTTGAATCTCCCCTGCGCCCTCCCATGTTACCACTTTTTGGCAAGGTCAAATGCTTTCTCTTTGATTCGCTTACAGCCATTTCATTAAGGCCGGGCCCACCACCTTCTACATCAAGCGCCCAGATGCAAAAAGAACTGGACGAAGTTTACTCATACACCAATAACCCTACCCGTGCCAACATAGCAAAGGTTCATTTTTGGGCGGATGGTGTAGCAACCGCTACGCCTCCCGGGCACTGGAATGAAATTGCATCTGCCGATTTTATAACAAAAAATTTCAGTGAAGTGCGTTGGGCCCGCAATCTTGCTTTATTAAACATGGCCGAAATGGATGCAGTAATCGTTACCTGGGAAGCCAAATTTTACTATTTTAATCCCCGACCTTCCCAATTAGATCCAAGGATAAAAGTACTTACAGGGTTACCTAATTTTCCAGCTTTTATTTCTGGACATTCTACTTTTAGCGGGGCTGCCGCCACTATTTTAGGACATATTGTTCCCGAAAGAAAGTCTGCTTACGAAAGTATGGCAGAGGAAGCTGCAATGTCGAGGCTATATGGAGGTATTCATTACCGATCCGATTGCGAAGTTGGTCTGGTAGTGGGGAAAAATGTAGGGAAATTTGCTATTCAAAGAGCGCTTACGGATGGTGCGGAATGATAATAGAGCGGTTGGATTATATTTGCCGGCATTGTAAAAAATTACAATACCCTTTTTTATTAAAATTATTTACCTGGATAGAATAGGTGTTAAATTTTAATAGAAAACATAGTTGTTTTCTTCTGTGGCCGGTAATTATACCGGCCACTTTTTTATGGCAAGCAATTATTATAAATCACCTGCCATCAATCCCGAACTGAATTATAAATTCAGCAAATTCATTGGCTACAGCTTATTGATATTTCTTCATCACCTGCAATAAAACTTTGTATTGGCTGGTATCCAAACCGGGTAAAGTATCCTGCAACCAGTGACGCTTAAACGCAACGATGGCTGCAGCAGTATCTTTTATATTATAGCCAATAATACGCAATGCCTGGATATCGTTAAAGCCAACGGGCAATGAAATGTTGGAAGTATCATCGTACCAATATCCAAAGCCATTGTCTGCCAGGTTTTTCCATGGAAACCGCACATTGGGGTCGTTTTTACGGGTAGGCGCAATATCGCCATGGCCGATAAAATTAGGTTGGGGAATATTGTATTGCTTTTTCAATGCTGCCAACAAGTTTAATAAACTGTTCAACTGTGCTGGGGTAAAGACTTCATATCCATTATTGTCGAGCTCAATACCAATGCTGCTGCTATTAATATCTGCATCGTTGCCCCACCTTGCAGCACCGGCATGCCAGGCCCGCAGGTAGTCGTTTAGCATGTGATGTATCGTGCCATCCTTGCAAATAACATAGTGAGCGCTTACCTGTGTTCGTAGCATGGTAAAGGTTTGCAGCGTTTGCTCACAACTGTTTTGTGCAGTATGATGAATGATAACAAAATTGGGCTTACGCAATCCAAAGTTAGTAGTACCCACAAAAGACGCCGTGCTCAAAGAATCGGAAATAGGGTAGGTTCTTATTACTTCAGCCAATTGCTTTGCCTGGCGTTTGTACATTTTATTAGTAGAGTGGTAAGGTTGCTTTGCACAACCAAAACAAATTGTAATAAATATGCAAATTATGTACTTCATTTTTTCACTGATTGAAAATTGAAGTTATGTTTTTGCAATTGAAGAAAAAACCATCTCCAGAACAATACCACATTTTTGCAACCATTGAGGTTAGTAAGCGTACTTACTTTTTACTTCTTTTCACATCCTACCTTCCTTAACAGTCAATATGATTAGTTAAGAAACCAATGCAAAAAAGTAATGCCAACCTATAAAAAGTTGGCATCTCCTGCAAATGTTGTTGATGAAAATAACACCCATTAATAAACCAATTTAATAACTGTGGTATTATTGTAATGATCCTTTACCTCAAGGTTATAAATTCCTTTGCACATCTCGGTGGGGAAATCAATTTGTTTAACTGAATTACCGCCTGCGTAAGTGATGGCTTTTGATATCATCACCTGCCCTGCCATATTCAATAAACGCACACTGTATTGGCCAGCCGGCAGGTTGCTCATTTGTAATCCAATGTTGCTGTTTGTTATGGGGTTTGGATAAACATTCATGCCAATTTTTACATTCGTCATGTTTACTTTTACTATTTTGCTATATAGAAAACTTCCATCAAAATGTACGTTGCGGATGCGGTAAAAATTATCTCCTTTTACTGCATTTTTATCAAGCCATTTGTATGTTGCAGCTAATCCTGTATTAGCAGCCTGCTGTGAGGCAACCTTTGTAAAACTGGCGCCATTCGTTGATTTCTCCACTTCGTAATGTGACATATTTAACTGGTGTTCGATGATCCACTTTACTTCTATATCTTCTCCCACTTTACCTGCATCAACGTCGCCATAAGTAACCGGTAATACTTTCATGTTGTTAAACACCAATCCGAAACTATCTGTATTTGAAGATGCTCCCTCGCCAGTGGTATCGAAATCGGCCAGTGAATTACCAGCACCAGCGCCAATACAATTGCATGAATGAGCTTGTGTTGCAAAATGAAACAAAGAAAGTGTTACAAAAAAAATAAGTGCTATCAGTGGATGATTATTGACTGTTTTCATAGGTATTTAAATTGGATTCAAAATATTTTTGAAAAGGCTAGATGAAGGGCCCATTCTTCTATATGCTACTTA
This sequence comes from Ferruginibacter sp., assembly GCA_046590675.1. Classification (GTDB taxonomy): domain Bacteria; phylum Bacteroidota; class Bacteroidia; order Chitinophagales; family Chitinophagaceae; genus Ferruginibacter. The sequence continues at coordinate 8,446 of JBKJUP010000009.1, forward strand.
TATGCCAAATAAATTAACCGCTACAATTCAATTACTTACACCAAAATAAAAAGACCGATATTCCTTTGCATGGAATGCATTTCCAAAAAATAGAACTCTAAAAAGGAATTGAAAATAACTTACCAGGTTACTTTGGGCAGCATATAATTTTATTGAAGAATTTTATACATTAAATACCTGGCGACGAAAAAATTTATGATGCAATGCTGGCTTTCCCTCGCCCTCGGTAGAATAATTGCTTATTTAAAATGTGATGGGTAAAGTGATTTTATGAAGTAGTTATGGATTGTGCTGATGAAGCTACTGGCGGTCGTATTTAAACTTTCGGATAGCAATAAACATGTAAAATAGACAGGAGGCAGGTAGAAATATTAAACCGGTAATTTTAAAAGGCTAAACGTATCTGGTAAATAAAAAACGCAACAAATATTCAGTCAAACATTTTTGTATGAAGTAGTATTTATTCAATCACGAAAAACTAGCGGTAATCTGTACACGAAATTAAGCAGGGTCGAAAAATCACTACAAATAAATTTCATTTAGACAATTATTCCTGCACCGTAATCAGCTTTTTTGAACAACCAGCAATAGCTGGAAATGCGGTATGGGCAACGCTTTGGAAAGAAGTTATGCACAAAATGATGAATCTTAAAAAAGAAAAATATTCATATTATTTTTTTCAATAAATTCAGTGTTGGATAACAAACCCCACACTACAGTTATGAGAAAACTTACACTCCTCCTGGTGCTATCCTGCATCGTTTTTTCTGCTATTAATGCTCAAAAAAAGTACTGGTCTCCACATACAGGCAACTCCCCGGTAACCTTAAATAAGGCAGCCGCAAGGGCTTCCTTCCCAAAAAATTTCAAACTGTTTGACCTGGATATTGCTCCCTTAAAAACGCAATTATTTTCAGTTGCCGGTAACGCAACCAAACACACCACGGTCATTTCGATGCCGGGTGTTGATGGCAACCTCGAACAATTTGAAGTAACCGAAGCCTCTAATTTCGATCCTGCATTACAAGCACGTTTTCCTGAAATCCGGGCATTCTCGGGCCGGGGCATCACGGATAAATATGCAACCCTTAAACTAAGCATATCTCCACAAGGCATTCAAACAATGGTTTTCAGAACGGAAAGAGACAATGAGTTCATTGAATCTTATTCGCAAAACCAGGGTGCGTATGCAGTATTCTCTTCGCAAAGAAGTTCAGGTAAACTACCCTGGTCCTGTACCACCGTTGATCAACAACTGGCAACAGGCATTACTTCACAACTCAACAAAAAAAATATAGCAGCAAGATCGGGCGCTGATTTAAAAACCATGCGCCTGGCTCAATCTGTAACTGCTGAATACTCCAACTATTTTGGCGCCACCAGTGCATCGCAGGTCGCGTTGGTATTGGCTGGTATAAATGCAACGCTTACCCGCTGCAACGGAGTGTATGAAAAAGACCTGGCCTTGCACCTCAACCTTATTGCCGCATCCACAAATGTTATTTATTACAATGCTGCTACTGATCCTTACGCTGATGCATCTACCGGTGCCGGCGGTACATGGAACGGCCAGTTGCAATCCACACTTACCTCTGTAATTGGTGAAGCCAATTACGACATTGGCCACTTATTTGGTGCATCTGGTGGCGGTGGCAATGCCGGTTGTATTGGTTGCATTTGTACCAACGGATCAAAAGGTAGTGGTTTTACATCCCCGGCAGATGCCGTTCCGCAAGGCGATAATTTTGATATTGATTATGTAACACACGAAGTTGGCCACCAGTTAGGTGCCAATCATACTTTCTCTTTTAACAACGAAGGTACCGGGGTAAATAAAGAAATCGGATCAGGAATTACTATCATGGGTTACGCAGGTATTACTACCCAGGATGTGGCATCCCATTCCATTGATATATTTCACGAAGCTTCCATTGCGCAGATACAGGCTAACCTGGCAACCAAAAGCTGCCCGGTAACCACTGCTATCTCCAACGCAACACCCGCTGTTAATTCAATCGGAAATTTTACCATTCCAAAGAGTACGCCTTTTGCATTAACCGGTTCAGCCAGTGATGCCAATACAAGCGATGTATTGACTTATTGTTGGGAGCAAAATGACAATGCTTCTTCTTCACAAACAGGCAACAACAGCAGGGCAAGCGCTACCAAAACTACTGGTCCTAACTGGATAACATTCAGGCCCGTTACTTCACCAACCAGGTACTTTCCACAACTGTCAACCATTCTTGCAGGTGGCACTACCACAGGTCCGCAGACAGGTGGTGATGCCGGCGTGCTTACTGAAGCGCTCAGCTCTGTTGCCAGAACATTAAACTTCCGGTTAACAGTAAGAGACAATGCGCCCTACAGTTCTACAAGCCCTGTAAGTGTTGGCCAAACCCAGTTTTCAGATGTTGTTGTAACTGTTTCGGCTGCATCCGGCCCATTTGAAGTAACGGCACCTAATACAGCCGTTAGCTGGGCGGGTGGTTCAACACAAACAATAACCTGGAGTGTTGCCAGCACTACCGCTGCGCCGGTTAGTTGTGCCAATGTAAAAATTTCATTGAGTACAGATGGTGGACAAACATTTCCGACTGTCCTAATTGCCAGTACACCCAATGACGGAACGGCAGCACTTAGCATTCCAAATACACCTACTACAACTGCCAGGATAAAAATTGAGGCAGTGGGTAATATCTTCTTTGATATTTCAAACACCAATTTTACCATTACCAGCGGTTCTTCCTGTGGTACTCCTACAGGATTGGTTGCATCGGCCATTACAACTTCTGGCGCTACTGTTAGCTGGACTGCCGTAAGTGGTGCTACCAGTTATGCGGTTGATTATAAATTAAATTCAACTTCTACCTGGACAAGTTTCTCTACTGCACAAACAGGCATTTCTGCAAATCTTACTGGTTTAAGTTCTGGCTCGCTGTACGACTGGAGAGTAACAGCAACCTGTGCATCGGGAACAAGTACCCCTGCGACAGATCAATTTACTACTGCAACCCCTGCTGCCTGCAACGCACCGACGGGTTTGTCATCGTCCGTGACTACAAGTAGCGCTACAGTAAGCTGGGCAGCGGCAAGTGGCGCTGTTAGCTACGCAGTTGATTATAAATTAAATTCAGCTTCTAACTGGACGAGTTTCTCTACAGCACAAACAGGTTTATCTGCCAACATCACTGGGTTAACATCAAGTACGTTGTACAACTGGAGAGTAACCACCAATTGTGCATCGGGTTCAAGCGTTGCCGCTACTGCCAACTTTACTACCGGTACAGCATCAACCTGCGCCACGGCTTTTGAACCAAATGAAACACAGGCCACAGCCATTGCAATCAGTTCTGGTGTAGCCAATTCAGCCGCTATCAATACATCTACCGATATTGACTACTACAAAATAACCACTACAGCAACCAGCAATATAGCCTGTAACCTTGCAGGCCCATCAGGTGTTGACTACGACCTGTATGTTTACAACAGTTCCGGTACACAACTTGGTGCAGGCGAATCAGGTACTGCAACAGAATCTGTTTCACTTAGCAGCCAGCTTGCAGGCACCTACTATATTAAAGTTATTGGATACAATGGTGCTAACAGCGCTACCTGCTATACCATTACAGCAACTGCCACCGTAGCAACCGGGTGCCAAAGCAGTTATGATGTAAGTACCAATGGTACAACTTCAGGTGCTGCTGTTATTCCTTTCAATACCACCATTACAGGCTTAATTAATCCGAGTGGAGATATAGATGATTACAAATTCACCATCACAACTGCTGGTAGCATTACGGTATCACTTAGCACTTTACCGAAAGACTATGACCTTAAATTGCTAAACAGCGCCGGCACACAGGTAGCCATTTCGCAGAACGGAAGTACTACCAGTGAGAGCATCACTTACACTGCTGCTGCAGGCACTTACTATGCACAGGTATATGGTTATAGCAATGCCAACAGCGCTACTTCCTGTTATACATTAAAAGTAACACTGGGTACAGCAACGAGGTTCGGTGACATTACAACTACGGATGAAAGCAAAAAGATTTTATCCGTGTATCCTAATCCGGCGCAAACAAAAATCAACGTCAACCTTACAGGTTATAAAGGTGTTGCTGAAATGAAGTTGTTTGATGTGAATGGCCGGGTGGTAACGGTTGCACGTACACCAGACGTAAATTCAGCCATTGACATTTCAAAACTTGCAAGGGGAGTTTACATGTTAAAAATCATTACTTCAACCGGTGAAGTTTTAAACACCAAAGTGGTAAAACAATAATTAATTACACTTATTAAAAATGAAAAGGGTGGCATTTAGCTACCCTTTTTTTATTAAAAATATTTTGTGGAGCAGCATTGAGGAGCAACATCGAATTTTGGAAGATTGCCTTGCCAAAATAGCCACAAACCTGCTGTTTTAAAATATTGGGGCAGGGAGTTGCAAGAGATCATTTCCGTGGGAAATTTTGAATGAAGGCTAACCGGTTATCTCCCATTTACCGTCCGCACTTTTTGCATACAACAGCCCATTGCTCATTTCATGTACTTCCATTCCATTTTTGATAAAGGCTTTTTTCTCATACACCCTTATACCATTATTTTCCCTGGATAAGTAGTTGATCAGTGCATTCAGTGTTGCTGGTATTTCGTGCAACCATTAATCGTCATCTTCTCTTACAAATGCCTGGCTCATATTTGTTTTTCTAAAAGGGTAGAAATAATTGTGCCGGCAGAAGTTAGTTAACTGGTATTAAAAAAATGGGTATTTGTTTCGATGCTGGTGATGGCAGTATTTATGCACTGCATGTGCGAGGTAGGCTGTAAATTAAAGTGGTCCCGGCGAGAATCGAACTCACATCTAAAGTTTAGGAAACTTCTATTCTATCCATTGAACTACGGGACCGATAAGGTGATTTTCAATTACCTGTTTACTGTTTTTGAAAATAACTGGCGCAAGTTAGTAAAAAAAAATCAGCCGTCGTTCGGTGAATTCAATCCTGTTAAATAATTTTCATTTATGTATTACCTGACCAAATAAATGAACTATCTATTCAACAACGCTTATCCAGTGAAGGCTTCCGGTTATTTAAAATCGGAAAATGAAAATCCATAAACCAGCCTTATCTTTACATTCCTAATAAATCTAAGACATGAAGTGGTTGAATGTAGTTATAAAGTACCGCCTTTGGATAGGTATTGTATTGTTGGCGGTGGCGATTTTCACTAACGTGCAGGCCGGTTTTTGGCCCTCTTTCGTATTGTACTTTGCCGCAATTATATTAATTGTAGGCCATTTTGTATTTGGCCCAATGCGCCTGATTCAGGAATGCATGGAAACCGGCGATATGGAAGGAGCTAAAAAAGTATTGAGCTCAATCTGGTTCCCCGGCTTATTGATTAAACCAATCCGTTCTGTTTTTTATACTGTAAAAGGCAACCTCGATATGGTTGATCAGAACTTTGAAGGTGCTGAACAAAACCTGAAAAAAAGCCAGGAATTAATGGGCGATGGTACCGGCATCATGGGTGGCCAGATGAAGCAAGCCGAAGGCGCTAACAAACTTCAATTGGGAATGTTGGCCATGCAAAAGGGCGATATGAAGCAGGCAGAAAGTTACATCCGTGGAGCCATTCGCTCAGGATTACCTGATAAGGAAAATCAGGCAGCGGCGTTTTTGCAGCTGTCTTCTATCATGATCAATAAAAGGGAATTCAGGGCAGGGAAAGAATATTTCAGAAAAGCAAAAGGCCTTAAACCAACTACGCCGCAAATTGCTGATCAGATCAAACAAATGGAAAAATACATTTCACGTATGCCTGGTTAATGCAGGTTTACAATAGAACAACTTATTTAAAATGATCCCGGATTTTCCGGGATTTTTTTATGAATAAATTCTCCGGAATTATTTCATTTCACCGAAAAGTTCAATTACTTTTTTAAACCTGAAATCAAATATTCCCTGTAGTTGTTTTGCAACAAAAAGGCTGTTGGCAATATCTCCAAAAATCCAAAAAGGCAGTTTATAGTGAACAATATCTGTCATCTCCACACCGCCATCAATTGCTTTAAAATGATGTTGATGGTGCCATAAACTATAAGGGCCAAAGCGCTGTTGATCCACAAAATATTGTTGATCTTCCACATGTGTAATTTCTGTCATCCAATACAAGGGTATGCCCAGCACAGGACTCACTTTATATTCAATCACCTGGCCTGCATACATTTTTTCACCATGGTATTTTGAAATAATATTAAATCCCATATCGGCCGGCGTTATCCTGGAAAGGTTGGCCGGACTGCTGAAAAAATCCCAGGCAGCAGATAAATCAACCGGTATTTTCTGTACGGTTTTTAAGGAATATACTTTACTCATGTAATTAATTTGCAGGTATAACAACCAATAAACATTTAAGTTGAGGCTTAAAAAAATAAAATACTACGATGTGAAATAGTACACAATTGCTACCTTTTTTTCAGGTGTTTCAATAGCGGTGCTTAACTTTGAAACATGTCCACCTACCGCACCAATCTGCAAACAACCTTTACCGGGGAATTAGAAAAATTAAATCCACAACAACGCATCGCTGTTGATACCATTGAAGGGCCAGTGATGGTAAACGCTGGTCCGGGTACGGGTAAAACGCAAATTCTGGCGCTTCGCATTGGCAATATTTTAAGCGAAACAGATACCGATGCTAACAATATTCTTTGTCTTACTTATACAGATAATGGCGCCGTTGAAATGCGCAACCGCCTGCTGAAACTCATTGGCAGTGCTGCTTATAAAATACAGATCCATACCTTTCACTCTTTTTGTAATGAAGTAATCCAGGATAACCTTACCTATTTTGGCAAAATGAACCTGGAGCCAATTGGCGACCTGGAGGAGATTGATTTGTATTATAAACTGATCGACAGCATTGAAAAAGACAATCCGTTAAAGCGCTTTCGTGGCGAGGTTTATTATGAAAAAAACCGGATGAAGGGATTGTACAGCATCATTAAAAAAGAAGCATGGACAACCGAATACCTCAGCGAAAGAATAGACAGTTACCTGCAGGAACTGCCAACAAAAGAAGGTTTTTTTTACAAAAGAAAATACAAGGATTTTAACGCAGGCAACCCTAAACCTGCTGCCATTAAAGAGGAAACAGAAAAGATGGAAATGCTGCGTGCAGCCGTAAACCTGTATCCGCGTTACAATAAAATGATGGCCGATGCCGGTCGCTACAATTTTGACGACATGATACTTTGGGTTTTGGATGCATTTGAAAAAAATCCAGACATACTGTTGAACTACCAGGAAAAATTTCTGTACCTGCTCGTGGATGAGTTCCAGGATACCAGCCGGTCACAAAACATGTTATTAAAACACTTAACCTCTTATTGGCAAACGCCCAACATTTTTGTAGTGGGTGATGCGGATCAAAGTATCTTTTCGTTCCAGGATGCCAACGTAGAAAACATCATAGAGTTTGAGCAAAAATACCGGTCCGATCTTACAAAAATTGACCTGGTACACAATTACCGTTCTACTCAAAATATTTTAGATACAGCTCATCAGTTAATTATACACAACAACCTGCGAACAGTATCAATAGAAAATGATAAACCCTTGGTTGCATCCAACAGCAACCTGCAGGGCCTTTCCATTGAACCTGCCATTACCGAATATAACAACAGTGCACAGGAAGCAATAGATGTGGCGCTACAAATAGAAGCGCTTACCCAACAGGGCATCAGTGGAAAAAACATAGCGGTTATTTATCGCAACCACGCACAGGTAGAAGAGATCACCAGTTTACTGGAAGCAAAAAATATTCCTGTAAATGCAAAAAAGAAAACGGACCTGCTGCAAACTCCGTTGATCAATAATATCATTAACCTGCTTACCTGGATTGATAAAGAATTATACATTCCTTACAGTGCAGATGATATTTTATTTAAAATGTTGCACAGCGATTTCTTCCAGGTTTCCCCGTTGGAAATTGCAAAGCTCAGTATTGCTGCCAACATCAAAAACAAGGGCAGCCGCCAGGAAGTATACTCTATCAGGAGTTTAATTGCTGAATCGCCGGTTCCGCAGGCCGATCTTTTTAGCCAGCCAAACGGCCATACGGTTAAGGAAATAAGTGACACACTCGAAAAGCTGATCAAGTCATCTGTAAACGATACGCTGCAGGGATTGCTGGAAATGGTTATTCAAAAAGCCGGGGTGCTTTCCTACATCATTCACAGTACTGAAAAGCCGTGGCTGATGCAATTATTGTATGCATTTTTCAATTTCCTGAAAGCAGAAACCAAGCGCAATCCTGAGCTAAACCTGCACGAATTTTTGGCAGGTATTGAAACCATGCGAAAGAATAAATTAAGTATATCGCTTAATAAAGTAAGTTCATCGGAAGAAGGCGTAAATATGATTACGGCTCATGGATCCAAAGGGTCTGAATTTGCACATGTATTTGTAATTGGCTGTAGTAAAGATATCTGGGATGAAACAAGCGGCAACAACCGTTCCTACAAATTGCCCGACAACCTGGTAAGCAATACCAATATAGCAACCAGCCTTGAAGAAAGCCGTCGGTTGTTTTATGTTGCCATCACCAGGGCTAAAACACATTTACATATTTCATATCCACAAAAAAATGCCAATGACAAGCCGCTTGTAAAAAGTAGTTTCGTTACCGAAATAGTTGAAGCCACTAATTTTCAACCTGCTTTAAAGCAAGTGCCTGAAAGCCTATTGACAGATTATCTTGCCTTACAGTTTATCGAAAAAGCAAGGCCGGAAATTGCCCTTGTTGAAGATGAATACATCGATCAGTTGCTGAAGCGATATACCCTCAGTGTTACGCATTTGAGTAATTATTTAAACTGCCCGTTAAAGTTTTACTATCAAAACCTGTTAAGGGTGCCAGCAGCAAAAAACGAAAACATGGCATTTGGTAGTGCGGTCCATTATGCTGTAGAAATGTTGTTTAAAAAAATGAGAACAAACAACAACACCTTTCCTTCAGGTGCAGAATTTTTGCGTGAGTTTAAACTGTACATGAAAAATAACCGGGAAGCATTTACACCCGAGCAATTTAAAAGAAGACTGGAATACGGTGAAAAAATATTGCCGGCATATTATGATTATTACATTGACCGCTGGAGCAAAGTTGTAATTGCTGAAAAAGCCATCCGCAATGTATTGGTGCAAAATGTACCGATCAATGGTAAATTAGATAAGCTGGAGTTTAATGGCAAACAGGTAAACGTGGTAGATTATAAAACCGGCAAATATGAAAATGCGCTTAAGAAACTTGTAACTCCCGGCGATAAAGAACCCAACGGCGGCGATTATTGGCGGCAAGCCGTTTTCTATAAAATATTAATGGACAATGATACCACCAACGACTGGCAGGTAATTAGTACCGAATTTGATTTTATTGAACCTGTAAATGACGAATACAAAATTGAAAAGGTAACCATTACTGAACCAGACGTAGTTACGGTAACGCATCAAATAACCAGTACCTGGCAAAAAATACAGAATAAGGAATTTAAAACAGGCTGTGGCAAACCTGATTGTGAGTGGTGCAATTTTGTAAAAGACAACAAACTCGCTGTGGCACTACATGATGTAGCCGAAGAAGAACCAGCAGATTAAGCCAACTTTATGATTTACAAAAACAGCAAACAAAAGAAAGGGCCTAAGTTTGCAACTTAATTTCACTGAATGAAGATCAGGCATTTATTTTATAGCATTGGCATAGCATTGGGCTTTTATTTTATTAGCATCGGAGGCAGCAGTTGTGCACAGATTGGTTCGCCAACAGGTGGCCCCAGGGATACATTGGCGCCGGTATTAATTAGTGCGGTTCCTCAACAAAACGCTACCAATTTCAACCAAAAAAAAATTGTTTTTACTTTTGATGAATATATCGATGTAAAAGATATTCAAACCAATTTATTGGTTTCGCCTTATCCAAAAATTAATCCAACGGTTGATTTTAAACTTAAAACAGTTACTGTTAAATTAAAAGACACGTTAATTCCCAATACCACTTACGCCATCAATTTTGGCGATGCCATCCGCGACAATAATGAAGGCAACCCATACAAAGATTTCACTTACGTTTTTTCTACCGGCAACACCATCGATTCGTTGAAAGCTTCCGGTAAACTTGTGCTTGCTGAAACGGGCAAAATCGACAGCACATTTATAGCAATGCTTTATCGCAATGTGGATGACTCGGTGGTACACAAAAGAAAACCCGATTACATCGCAAGGCTAAATGGCAAAGGTGAATTTTATTTTACCAATCTTTCGGAAGGCAGTTATAAAATGTATGGTTTAAGAGATGGTGACGGCAGCAAAACCTATAATTCAAAAATTGAAATGTTTGCATTTGCAGATTCAGTTATTGAGATAAAAGACAGCACAGAACCTGTAACACTCTATGCATTTGCAGAAGAAAAAGACCAGCGAAAAACACAGGCAGCTTCCAAGGCGCCAACCGCTGCAGATAAAAAATTTAAATACAGTTCCAATTTGAGTAACAATTCGCAGGACCTGCTGACCAACCTGGTGCTTACTACCAACCGGCCATTAAAAACTTTTGATCCCACACAAATTTATGTAACGGATACACTGTATAATAAAATAGCTTCTACGGTTACGCTCGATTCCACAGCAAAAGAGATCACCATTAAAATTCCCTGGACAGAAAATACGGCCTATCGCCTGTTGGTAGAAAAAACTTCCATGACAGATTCCACAGATGCTGAATTAGCAAGGTCCGATACCCTTAAGTTTAGTTCAAAGAAAACAACCGATTATGGCAACATCGTACTGCGCTTTTCCGACCTGGATACTTTAGTACACCCGGTTTTGCAATTCGTAAAAGCTGAAGAGATCTATCGGTCGGTACGCATTACATCGGCGCAATGGAGCGATAAATTATTTCCGCCGGGCGATTATGAATTACGCATTTTATACGATTCCAATAACAATGGCATTTGGGATACGGGTAATTATGACAAAAGGATTCAACCGGAAATTGCCGTTACCCTCGATAGTAAATTAACCATCAAAGCCAACTGGGACAATGAACGGGATATTAAACTAAAAGCCGATAAGTAACCGGCAATCGCCTGACATATCAATCTCTCATCGCCTGCTTTTGCATTATCAATTATATTTGCAACATGATTTTTTCTTCTGCTCTTCTGGAAAATGCTGTTAACCAATTTGCCAAATTACCCGGCATTGGAAAAAAGACTGCCCTTCGGCTTGTTCTGCATCTAATCAGGCAAGATTCCAGCGAAGTAACCCAGTTTAGCGAAGCCATTGCAGACATGAAAGCCGAAATAAAATTCTGTGCCCGGTGCCATAATATTTCCGACAGCAATCTTTGCAATATCTGCAGCAACACTTCCCGTAAACAGGGTTTGCTTTGCGTGGTTGAAAACATTCGTGATGTAATAGCTATAGAAAGTACGCAGCAATTCAATGGGGTTTATCATGTATTGGGTGGTATCATTTCTCCGCTCGATGGCATCGGCCCCGAGCAGTTAAATATTGACTCGCTGGTACAGCGTGTAGAAACCGAAAGTATCACCGAAATCATTTTTGCGTTAAATGCCAACATACAAGGCGATACTACCATTTATTATGTAAGCAAACGATTAAAAAACATCCCTGTAAAAATAACCACCATTGCCCGTGGCATAGCCTTTGGCGGCGAATTAGAATATGCTGACGAAATGACCCTTGCCAAAAGCATCAGCAACCGCATTCCCGTGGAAAATTATATTGTGACGGGCAATTAATCTTCAGGGCTTAACACCAATGACGCCAGACACCCTTGTAAGGGGTTTGTGCTTGTCATGCTGTAGTTTTGGTTTTGGATGTAGATTTAGTTTTGGATGGCCGCTTTTCTAACAATGCCCTTTTTTCCTTATCCGCTTTTATAAATTCGCTAATTGCAAGTTCTTCTTTCTTTGTCAACGGCCTTGGGTCAACCACAAAGTCAACGTCGAGAGGCTCTTTTACTAATCCCATAGTTTAATTTTAAAAGTATTTATCAATTAATTTTAAAGCTGCTTGCGTAGTTATTATCATTACGTGTCCACCAAAATGAACTGCGCCCAAACTTTCAATATAATGGCCGATTAGCTTTGTCTTTGCAACGAATGAAACATAGCCTTCGCCGCCACGTTGAAATGACAGTTTACATGCAAAAGCAACCAAATTCCCTGGAACACCATAATAAGTTTTGTTTCTGCCTATATTAAATGCGGCACTTTCAATTAAGTGCATATAAACGTAGTCCGCTTTTACTTTTAAACTAACAACACCTTGGATAATATTTGGATTATTAGCAATGGTCAACTTGTAGATGTCACGTTCGGGTACTTTAATCTCGTTTGCCCAATTAAACCTCCAACCATTTTTCCTGGTAATATTTTTGAGCTCTGACTTGGTCAATAAAGAAATGTCTGTCGGGAATCTGTCCCCAGATTGAACATTTTCAATTGAGTTTGTTAACTTATCGATGATAAAATCAAGTGCTCTATCTGGCTGTTTTTTCACTTAACGAATTTACGAAATAATAAGGTTCTTGTCAAATGTCGATTGAGGTCTATAGCATGTCTGCTTACATAAAAATTTTCCGATTACGTAAATTTTACCCTGATCTCCATCGTTATTGCCGGCACATAGTATTTTGTAAAACCGTGCAGTTACATTAATTTTGCGCCAGTTTACGGGCAGATTTGTTTATTGTTCAGCCTGTAAATTTTATTACAATTGAACTAATAAACGAAAGCAATTCTGCAACTCTTCTCCCGGATTGATTCTCGTTTAAAAGTTTATAGTTATTTTTTTAGTGAGCCTTCACAGCTATGTTCAGCATCGTTGTGTCACTCACTTCAACTATTCATTCATTATTTAACTTTCATATACATGAAAAAAACGATACAGGAATGCCTGAAAGATAGAATCCTCATCATTGACGGAGCAATGGGCACCATGATACAACGCCATAAGCTGGAAGAAGCTGATTACCGTGGAGAAAGATTTAAGGACTGGCACACCGATGTAAAAGGGAACAACGACCTACTAAGCATCACCCAACCCGACATCATCACCGGCATACACAAACAATACCTGGAGGCAGGCGCCGACATTATTGAAACCAACACATTCAGCAGCACAGTAATTGCCCAGGCAGATTATGATATGCAGTCAATAGCTTATGAAATGAATGTAGCCTCAGCAAAATGCGCAAGATTGGCTGCAGACGAATACACAGCAAAAAATCCCGATAAGCCTCGTTTTGTGGCTGGTGCCATCGGGCCATTAAATAAAACATTGTCTTTATCGCCGGATGTAAACAACCCGGGTTTTAGGGCAGTAAGTTTTGATGAAGTGGCAGCCGCCTATACCGAACAAATTAAAGGATTGATGGAAGGTGGAGTAGATCTGCTGCTGATTGAAACAATCTTTGATACCCTGAATGCCAAGGCAGCTATCTATGCCGCTAAAAAACATTTCAGGGCAACTGGTACTCCAGAGTTGCCGATCATGATTTCCGGCACTATTACAGATGCCAGCGGCAGAACATTGAGCGGACAAACACTGGAAGCATTTTATATTTCAGTGGCACATGCCAATCCAATAAGTGTGGGCCTTAACTGCGCATTGGGTGCGCAGGAAATGCGGCCACATATTGAAGAGTTATCAACCATTGCTGGTTGTTACACTTCGGCTTATCCAAATGCGGGTTTACCAAATGCCTTTGGTGAGTACGATGAACAACCACATGAAACAGCACATATTATTGAAGAGTGGGCGGCCAATGGTTGGTTGAATATTGTAGGCGGTTGTTGCGGTACTACTCCGGATCATATTAAACACATTGCAGATGAAGTGGCTAAATTTAAACCAAGGCTATTACCGGAATTGGAAGAAGCACTCTAAAATTATACTGTCGCTAATGATTACTTATAAGTTATGATTAAAAATTAAAAATCCGAGACAGTGTCTCGGAAATTAGTTTTGTCCTTATTTAAACTTTTATGGCCGCATGATAAAAGCAACTGATGAAAATAAGACCATTGGCATTATACTATGTAAAAACAAAAAAGAAAGTACCATAAAATATACATTGGGTAAGGGCAACACACAAATTTTTGCAAGCAAATACAAAGTATTTTTTCCTGAAAAACAAATTTTAAAATTGTTAAGTGCGCAATAAAAGCCAAATAGAAATTCAACTGATGAACGGAGCGTCGCCACTGAAGTTTAACCAGGGTATCATCGCCGGTTTCAAAAAAATATATAATGAGCGAACACACACATATTAAACCTTATTTAAGGTTAAGCGGACTGGAACCATTAGTGGTAAGGCCCGAAACAAATTTTGTAAATGTTGGTGAGCGTACCAACGTAACCGGGAGTAAAAAATTTGCGAGGCTTATCCGTTCCGGTGAGTATGAGCAGGCGCTGTCGGTTGCACGTCAACAGGTAGAAAACGGTGCCCAGGTACTGGATGTAAATATGGATGATGCCATGCTGGAAGGTGTGGAAGCAATGACGACATTTTTGAACCTGGTACAGGCCGAACCGGATATTGCAAAAATTCCCATCATGATTGATTCTTCAAAATTTGAGATCATTGAAGCGGGGTTGAAATGTGTGCAGGGAAAATGTATTGTAAACTCTATTTCGATGAAAGAGGGTGAAGCAAAATTTATTGAACAGGCATTTATCTGTCAGAGTTATGGCGCTTCTGTAATTGTAATGGCGTTTGATGAAATAGGACAGGCTGATACCAAAGAACGTAAAATTGAAATTTGTCACCGTGCCTATAAAATATTAACGGAGCAGGTGGGTTATCATCCGCAGGACATCATTTTTGATCCAAACATTTTTGCAGTAGCTACCGGTATTGAAGAGCACAATAATTATGCAGTAGATTTTATAGAAGCAACCCGTGAAATAAAAAGACGCATGCCGCTCACCAAGGTAAGTGGTGGTGTAAGTAATGTATCATTTTCGTTTAGGGGCAATGATCATGTAAGGGAGGCCATACATAGTGTGTTCCTTTATTATGCCATTCATGCAGGAATGGATATGGGTATTGTGAATGCAGGCCAGTTGGTGGTATATGATGAGATAGAGCCTACACTTCGCCAGCTTTGCGAAGATGTATTGCTGAACCACAACAACGATAACAACGAAGCCACTGAAAAACTAATTCAGTTTGCTGATACGGTAAAACTGAAAGGCAAAGAAAATATTAAAGATGAAACATGGCGGCAGGATGCAGTGGAAAAGAGACTGGCACATTCGCTTGTAAATGGCATTACAGATTATATTGATGCAGATACAGAAGAAGCCCGTTTAAAATATCCGAAACCACTGGATGTAATTGAGGGCCCGCTAATGGACGGCATGAACATAGTGGGTGACTTGTTTGGTGCAGGTAAAATGTTTTTACCACAGGTTGTAAAAAGTGCCCGTGTAATGAAAAAGGCGGTGGCAGTTTTAACACCATTTATTGAACAGGAAAAAGAAGACAGAAGGCAGGCGCATATTACTGCGGGCACCACCAATGAGGAAGCCGCAGGCGCAGCCAAAATATTATTGGCCACCGTAAAAGGTGATGTACATGATATTGGTAAAAATATTGTAGGTGTTGTATTGGGTTGCAACGGGTATGACATTATTGACCTGGGTGTAATGGTGCCTTCGGATAAAATTTTGGCTGAAGCTAAAAAACACAATGTTGATATTATTGGTTTAAGTGGCCTTATTACCCCGTCGCTGGATGAGATGGTACACTTTGCCAAAGAAATGAAAAGGCAGGAACTTAACCTGCCGCTGATGATTGGCGGTGCCACTACATCACGCATGCATACGGCTGTAAAAATTGCACAGGAATATGACAACGGTGTAATTCATGTGCTGGATGCAAGCCGTAGTGTAACCGTTGCCGGCAGCTTGCTTAACAAGGATACCAAGCCAACCTTTTTGGGTGGCATTAAAAAAGAATATGACAAATTAAAAGAAGATTTTGGTAACCGTAAAATGGTAAAAAACTATTTACCTTTTGCTGAAGCTCAACAAAACGGAGCCGCAATTGACTGGACCAATTTTAAACCGGTTGCGCCTACTTTTACCGGCACTAAAATTTTTAAAGATTACGACCTGGCAGAAGTAGCGGAATATATTGACTGGCAACCTTTCTTTATTGCCTGGGAAATGCATGGCAAGTTTCCGGCATTACTTTCGGATGAAGTAATTGGAAAAGCAGCAACCAGCCTTTACAAGGATGCTAAAAAATTATTACAACAAATCATCAGCGAAAAATGGCTGAGGGCAAGAGGGGCAATTGGGTTTTGGCCGGCCAATCGCACAGACCCGGATAGCGTTCATTTAAAAAATGATACTGCTATTGTTAAACTTGAATTTTTGAGGCAACAGGTAAAAAAAGCAGCAGGGCAACCAAATTTATCACTGGCTGATTTTATTGCTCCGGCTGAAGCCGCACAGCAGGATTACCTCGGCGCATTTGCTGTTACAATTGAAGGCATTGAACCGCATATCAAAAAGTTTGAAGACAACCTGGATGATTATAATAAAATCATTTTGCAGGCCCTGGCCGATCGGTTGGCAGAAGCTTTTGCAGAATTGCTTCATAAAAAAACCAGGACTGAATATTGGGGCTATGTAAGCGAAGAGCATCTCAGCAACGAGCAATTAATTAAGGAAGAATACCAGGGAATTCGTCCGGCACCAGGTTATCCTGCATGTCCGGATCATACTGAAAAATATAAATTATTTGAAATGCTGGGTGGTAAAGAAGCTACCGGCATTACCTTAACAGAATCACTGGCAATGTACCCGGCATCTTCGGTGAGCGGCTGGTATTTTGCACATCCGCAAAGCAAATATTTTGGTGTAGGAAAAATCAATGAAGATCAATTGCATGATTATGCAACCAGAAAAGAAATGCCATTGGAAGATGTAAGAAGATGGCTTAGCCCGATCTTGGACTAACCTTCTTTTCTAAACATGTGAAAGTTTTTAATTTGTGAGCCTGATTATTTCCAAATTCAAAAGCTATGTTAACTATAAGAGTAATAATAAAGGCATCGATTTTTACATAATTTTGCCTTACAATAATTATTGATAAATGAAGTATTTTAAAAGCTCTTTTTTATGGCTGTTGCCGATAGTTTTTTTAATGAGTGAATTGAATGCAGGTGCCCAAACCAACAAGAAAACCAGGAAAAAAGAAATATACTTTTCATGGGGTTATAACAAGGAATGGTACACGAAAAGCAATGTAAAGATCAACCAGCCTTCACTAGGAAACAACTACCGTTTTGTAAGTATCAAAGGGCACGATCACCCGGGTTGGGATGATGGGATTTTTAATAAGCCCATTTCTATTCCCCAATACAACTATCGCTTAGGCCTTTTTATTAATAAGAAAAAAGGAATTGCGGTTGAAATAAATTTTGACCACACTAAATTTATTTTTGCTGATCAGCAGGCACGTATTAAAGGGACCTTCAATGGTAAACCTGTAGATTCACTTGTAAATTTCAATAAGGCCAATGGAGATTATTACTACCTGAACAACGGGGCTAATTTCCTTTTATTCAACATTGTAAAAAGGTGGCATTGGGTTTCCAATAAAAAAGAAACTATAAAAATAGATGTGTTGGGCAAGGCTGGTATTGGCCCGGTTATTCCACATGTTGAGAATAGTTTTTTTGGTCAACTAAATCATCCGGGCTTTCAACTAGGTGGTTGGAATATGGGTGTGGAAGCTGCTGTAAGAACCACTTTTTTTAACCGTGTATTCCTGGAATATGCAAATAAGCTGGACTATGCCCGCTATTCAAACCTGGATATTTATGAAGGAAAAGCCAAGCATGCATTTGGTACCTACGAAATGATATTGAACCTTGGCGTTAGCTTCCCCGTTGGAGGTGTTGAAAAATAAATGCTGTTATACCTATTTAATTATGACCAGTAATTTGTAACAACTTTTTCGACTGAAAATTTCAATACCCTTTTAGATAATCAATACTGGTTTTACTAAAAGCGTTTACTAATTTTACTGGCACAATTTCAAACCTACTTCTTTATGCGCATCATCTCCTACAATGTTAATGGCATCAGGGCCGCTTTTAAAAAAGGCTTTATTGATTGGTTAAAAACAAATCCGGCAGATGTTATTTGCCTGCAGGAAACAAAGGCCACCAAAGATGATGTGGACTTTAAGCAACTGGAAGCATTGGGTTTTGAACACCATTGGTTCAGTGCCGAAAAAAAAGGATACAGTGGGGTTGCTGTTTTTACAAAAATAAAACCTACCAATGTTTGCATTGGTTGTAATATTCCTGTAAGCGATGCAGAAGGCCGGGTAATACAACTCGACTTTGGAGACATTCGTGTAATCAATGCCTATTTTCCATCAGGCACCAGCGGTGATTTAAGGCAGCAATTTAAATATGAATGGTTGGATGAATTTCATGGTTATCTCACCACGCTAAAGAAAAAACATCCTAAATTGGTATTATGCGGCGATTACAATATTGCCCATGAAGAAATTGATATCCACGATCCTAAAGGCAATAAAAAGAGTAGCGGATTTTTACCAGAGGAAAGGGCATGGATGACAAAGTTTTTAAAAAGTGGCTGGATAGATACTTTTCGTGTATTTCACCCGGAGCCGCATCGCTATAGCTGGTGGAGCCAACGTTTCCCCACTGTACGTTTAAACAACAAAGGATGGCGCATCGATTATATCACCGTTACTGAACCACTTAAAGCACAGTTGGTGGATGCCGATATTTATCATGATGTAAAGCATAGCGACCATTGCCCTATCTACCTTGAGCTAAAAGCCTGATCGGTATTCAATATATCCTTCACTTAGACACTATGATTGTTTATAACATTACCACCAAGGTTCACCAAAGCATTCAAACAGAATGGCTGAAATGGTTACAGGAAATTCATCATCCCGAAATATTAAATACAGGATGTTTTACAAGCATTATAATTTTACGATTGCTGGAAGTTGATGATGAAGAAGGGCCAACCTACGCAGTACAATATTATGCAGAAAGCAAGGCACTTTACAATCGCTATATTGAACAATTTGCGGCAGCAATGAGGCAACAGGCATTTGATAAATGGGGTAATCAATTCATATCATTTCGCTCACTTATGCAGGTTGTTAACTAAATGTGCAAAATAAAAGAATTGGCTTTTTTAAAAGAAAAAAGTTGTTATATTCTTCTACAATCCGCTCGGGTAGCGGATTGTATCCTGCTTATCGCCAAAATCCTTGCCCATGGCGGCTTTCAGACAAATGACGATTAAAATGTTATTAGATTTAACAGCAACTAATTTTAGTCAAATGCTTATTCCTTGCGGTTTCCAGCGATTTTTTGAATGAAATAAAAATAGAAAAAATTTTGTCGCAATTAAAAACCGGCTATATTTGTCGCAGTAAAAAATTCTTCAAAAAAATAAATTATGAACAAAGCAGAATTAATCGCAAAAATCGCTGACGATGCAGGCATTACAAAAACTCAAGCCAATGCAACTTTAGATTCTTTTGTAGAGGCAGTAACAAAAACTTTGAAAGGAAACGGCAAAGTAACTTTAGTTGGGTTTGGTACTTTTTCAGTATCAAAAAGAGCAGCTCGTAACGGACGTAATCCACAGACTGGTGCTGTTATTAAAATTAAAGCGAAAAAAGTAGCTAAGTTTAAAGCAGGTAAAGAATTATCTGGAAAATTGTAATGATTGCTTAACCACATTAAAAAGCAAGACGTAAGGTTTATGTCTTGCTTTTTTTAATTTAATACAAACAAAAAACACAATTATGGGACGCGGAGATGTAAAAACAAAAAAAGGTAAAATAGCAAACAATTCTTTCGGGAAAACAAGGCCCGCAAAGCCTGCAAAGAAAGCTGCTGCTGCTAAAAAAAGTGCCTAGTAAGTAAGTTGATAAGTTGATGGAAACCGAGTCCATCTACTTATCAACTTTATCATTTAAGATCAGGGAGCAAGCCTTTCTATCTTCCAATTGTTTTGTTCCTGCAAAGTATATTGTAAACGATCATGCAACCTGCTTGATCTGCCTTGCCAAAATTCTATTAGGTTAGGTTTAACGCGATACCCTCCCCAGTGCTGCGGACGTGGCACATTTTCACCCGGATATATTTGCTCGTATTTCAACACATTTTCTTCTATCACTTCCCTGTTTGCGATCTGTTGGCTTTGAGGCGACGCCCAGGCTCCCAGGCGACTACCTTTGGGTCGGGAATTAAAATAACCATCACTTTCTTCGCTACTCACTTTTTCTACATCTCCCTCAATTCTAATTTGCCGCTCCAGTTCTTTCCAAAAAAACACCATGGCAACCTTTCCATTTTGTGCCAATTGGTTGCCTTTGCTACTTGCATAGTTTGTAAAAAATACAAAGCCATACTCGTCATATCCTTTTAATAATACAATGCGTGCAGATGGCTTTCCTGCTGGTGTAGCAGTGGCTAACGTAAATGCATTTACTTCATCTATCGAACTGTTAATAGCATCCTGCCACCAGGCGGTAAATTGCTTTATAGGATTGATGTCAACATTAGCTTCCTCCAGTGTTTGTAAGCGGTAATCCTTTCTTATATCAGCTATATTATTCATTGAAAAATATTTAATTACAAAGTTGAAATAATTACCACAAATAAAAAAGCGTTGCTGTTAATAAAACGAACAACATAGAAATGGCCGGATTATCCATGCATTAAATTTTATTTTTTGACTACCAATCAGCAATGTATTTGCTTGCAAAAAAATTATTGATTCGTAGTTATGCGTTGTTTATTCCGGATTATTATGTTGATTGCTTTTCAATTGTTCTATTTCTTCTGCAGCATTTTCCAGCATGCTTTCAAGCTCAGCAATACGACCGGTTTGTTGCTGCAATAGCAGGTTACGGTTATTCAGTTCAATCAATTGCTTTTGAAGATCAGTCATCTGGCTTTGCAAATATGCATATTGCATTTTCATTTCTTCAAGTTGTTGTTGTAAGCCCATAGAGTTACCCGAATAGGTATTCTTTGAAGCACCTATGTATGATGAACCTGCAACTTGTTGGCGCAACTGTGCAATACCATCCTGCAATTCGTTGAGTTCATTTACCTGGCTATCCAGGTTACTTCTGTAGGCACTTGATTCTGTTAACATGGACTGCAACATTTCAATTTCATTATCCCGGCCTTTAATTATTTTAGCATACTCATCCAGCCTTGCCTCCAAACTACCGTTTAATGCCAGCAGCCTCTTAAATTCTTCTACTATATTTATGTTACCTGTATTATCCATCGATAAAGTGTTAACCGGTTGCGCCAGCTTATTATTGCATAAATGTAGATTTACGATACCACTCAACAATGAACTATTTTATTAAACACGATTTTAGTAAAATAAAAAGCCTCCTGTTTAAGGAAGCTTTTGAATAATATAAATCTACATTAGTATAATTATCCTTTAACCAATGTGCCTACTTTTTCTCCCTCAATTACTTTTAGCAGGTTACCTGGTTTGTTCATGTCAAAAACAATAATCGGCAACTCGTTTTCCATGCATAAAGTAAAGGCGGTCATATCCATAACTTTTAGATTTTTGCTGATACAATCTGCAAATGAAATCTTTGAGTATTTTGTAGCATCAGGATCTTTTTCCGGATCTGCAGAGTAGATACCATCTACCCTTGTTCCTTTTAAAATTACCTCTGCTTTTATTTCTATCGCTCTTAATGAACCTGCTGTATCTGTTGTAAAATAGGGGTTACCGGTACCTGCTCCAAAAATTACAACCCTTCCTTTTTCAAGATGACGCATTGCCCTGCGGCGAATATATGGTTCAGCAATCTGTTCCATTTTAATTGCGCTCTGTAAGCGTGTATATACCCCAGCCTTCTCAAGTCCGCTTTGCAAGGCCATACCATTGATAACAGTTGCCAACATACCCATATAATCTCCCTGTGCACGCTCGATACCTGTTTCTGCCTCGTTCATACCGCGGTATATATTGCCGCCCCCTATTACTATTGCTACCTGAACGCCTAATTCTATTATACTTTTGATGTCTTGTGCATAACGTGCAATCACTTTACTATCCAGCCCGAAATTATTATCGCCCATTAATGATTCGCCGGAAAGTTTCAGTAGTACTCGCTTAAATTTAGGTAGCATTTTTTTTGAATTTTTGCGAAGATATATTTTTATAATTGTTTCAGTGTCTTAATTGCTATAACCTACACATTTTGTACCATTTGTAATGGGTAATAATTTATACAACCCTAGTTAAATATAATATGACCAGGTAGTTGAAACAAAAAGCTCAACTACTTGCTCTAAATAATTTTCCATTATGATCTTGTAGAAAAAAAATACCGCCAGTCGCTAAAACTGGCGGAGAGAAACTATCAACCTTGCTCTAAAGATTTTTGAAGTAGTTAACGGTAGCAACGACTAAAATAAGCTGGAAACTTATATATAAAAAATTTAAGTCCTTAAATAATTTCCAATTTACCTGATTGTTCAGTTAAATACAATACCCGCTACAGGGTATATTTTAAATTAAATTGATGACTTATACTTTTGTTTAAGCACTTACATTAGTTATACGAAAAAAGCGAAACTTGCGTTTCGCTTTTTCAAAAAAATTATGAAAATATTTTAGCCTAAAGCCACCCGCTTAAATTCGGTTACTTTAAGATCTGCGTTTACGCTTTTCAGGTATTCTGCAACACTTTTACCATTATCTTTTACAAAAGCCTGCGCCAGTAAGGTATTGTCTTTAAAGAACTTATTTACTTTACCAACAGCAATCTTTTCAGCCATTTCTGCAGGCTTGCCTTCTGCTTTAATTTGCTCAATAGCAATTTCTCTTTCTCTTGCAATTGTTTCAGGTGCAATAGAAGTTTCATCAACTGCTAATGGGTTCATTGCTGCAATTTGCATTGCTACATCTTTACCCGCATCTGATGCTTCCAGGCTAAGGCCAACTAATACACCCATGCGGTTTGATCCGTGAATATAAGAAGCTACGTATGGCGCATCTACTCTTTCAAATTTAATGGCAATTTTTTCACCGATGGCTGCCAACTTATCATTGATTAGCTCGGATATTTTAGTTCCATTAATTTCTACTTCGTTTAATTCTTCTGCAGATTTTACATTGCTGTTAATTGCAGCATCTGTGATGCTTTGTGTAAAAGCTACGAACTCAGCATTTTTACTTACGAAATCTGTTTCACAACTTACACATACGATCATACCGGTTTTGTGATCGGCTGTAGTTTTAGCCAATATCACACCTTCTTTAGCTTCTCTGTCGCTGCGTTTTGCGGCTACTTTCTGACCTTGCTTGCGTAACCAATCAATAGCTGCTTCAAAGTCGCCATTGCTTTCTGTTAATGCCTTACGGCAATCTAACATGCCGGCGCCTGTTGCCTGGCGCAATTTGTTGATATCTGCTGCTGTTATTGTTGCACTCATGATAATATATTTGCCCAAACCTTTGAGGGACTTTTTACCCCAATGGCCGGGATGTTTAACTAATTTATTAAAACTTACAACCTGCTGCTGCAATGGTACGCAGTACAAGTGTGTGACACAACGATGTTAAATTAAATTACCAATGCCTGGTAAAAAATAAAACACCTTGTAGTTTTTAGTCTTTATCTCGGACCTGTACCACTGCCACCTGCGGGTCTTCTACCACCGGCTCCCGGGCCGGGTACACGACGCTTAGTTGGTGCAGCACCTCTTGCTCTTTTGTTCCTGTCATCACCGCCGTCAGCTTTTTGCTCAAAACGGGCTGCTTTTGATTCTGCGCTATCATCGCTGTCGCCACTGCTATCGTCTTCGTCTTTTTCAGCCTGGCGCTCTGCCAATCCTTCTGAAATTGCCGCTGCAATATAGTTTACAATGATTGCGATTGATTTTGTAGCATCGTCATTTGCAGGAATTGCAAACTCAACTTTATTTGGATCACAGTTGGTATCAACCATCCCAAAAGTTGTGATGTTTAAACGCTTAGCTTCAGCCAATGCGATGTGTTCATGACCGATATCTACTAAAAATAATGCTGCCGGTACACGACTGATTTGTGCGATACCACCTAACACTTTCTCCATTTTATCTTTATCGCGGGTAAGTGTTAAACGCTCTTTTTTTGTAAGGTTGTCAATGCTTCCGTCGTTTAGCATTTTTTCGATGCTCTGCATTTTTTTAACACTTTTACGAACTGTGTTAAAATTTGTAAGCATACCGCCCAACCAACGTTCTGTTACAAACGGCATGTTGATGCGCTTTGCACAATCAGAAACTATTTCCTTTGCCTGCTTTTTTGTAGCAACAAACATTATTTTTTTACCGCTTTTTGCAATTGATTTTAATGCAGCTGCAGTTTCCTGTAAACCTTCAACAGTTTTGTTGAGGTCAATAATGTGAATACCTTTTTTCTCAGCAAAAATGTAAGGTAACATTTTAGGATTCCACTTCTTTTTTAAGTGACCGAAATGTACGCCTGCTTCAAGAAGTTGCTGTTGTAAGGAAGTGTTATTTTCCATTGTATATTATTAAAGTAATTTTAAAAATTGTTCATAGTTCATGGTCGATGGTTTATAGATTGCGAATTGCAATGAGCCATGAACCACTGGCAGTGAACCATATATTAACGTTTGCTGAACTGGAAGCTCTTTCTTGCTTTTTTGCGACCTGGTTTTTTACGCTCAACAGCACGTGGATCTCTTTTAAGCAATCCTGCTGCTTTTAAAGCCGGACGATAATCAGCACTCACTTCGAGCAATGCACGAGCAATACCCAATTTAGTTGCTTCTGCCTGTCCTTTAATTCCACCACCCTGAGCATTGACAACAATATCAAATTTATCTGCTGCTTCAATCGTTTTAAGTGGGGCTTCTACCTGGTTTTGCAGGTACACCAACGAAAAGTAATTTTTATAGTCTTTGCCATTGATCGTGATTTTACCATCACCCTTGCTTAAGAACACACGGGTTACAGCTTCTTTACGACGTCCAACTGCGTTTTTTTGTTTTTCCATTATTTCAATTTGAAAATTTGAAAATTTGAAAATTTGAAAATCGGCTTATCAAATTCTCTATTCAATTGTTTGTGATTAAAATTTAAGTTCTGCTGGTTTTTGTGCTGTATGCGGATGGTTGCTACCTACGTACACAAATAATTTTTTGTACATTTTGCGGCCCAAACGATTTTTTGGCAACATTCCTTTAATAGCTCTTTCGATGATTACTTCTGGCCTGCGCTTTAAAAGGTCTTTAGCAACTTCTTCTTTACGGCCACCCGGGTAACCACTAAAGTTGTCGTAGATTTTTTCATTCAGCTTATTGCCGGTGAATTTGATTTTATCGCAATTGGTTACAATTACAAAATCTCCACAATCAACGTGGGGAGTGTAATAGGCTTTGTTCTTACCACGAAGAATTGCTGCGATTTTGGAACACATACGACCAACGGTTTGATTAGTACCATCAATCACATACCAGTTGTGAATAACGGTAGCCTCGTTCGCATGTTTGGTGGTGAAATGTAGTTTGCTCATTGTATTTATTTTTAAGTGATGCACCCGCTATCCCGGGGGCTTTTTTAAATGGACCGCAAAGGTATGTGGCGGAAAATTGATTTCCTACAAATTATAATACTATTTTTTATTGCACCTTTATAACTGATTGATTTTTAGTAAAATTTTTGCACAAAAATTTTAATGGCGTTGAATTATCCTGCAAATTCAGCAAATTATCAGGCCAAAAAATAAAAAGTATGGAGTAATAAAAAACAAAAAGCAACCCAAAAAAGGGCTGCCAGTCGTTTTGCAGTAGGGTGTATAATATAAAGAAAGTGACTTATTAGTGTGGAAAAGTAGTAATTCAATGATAGAAGATGGATCGCTTTTCTAAAAGGTAAAATCGGAATTGATGAGATGACTTCAAATATCATAAAGAATTCGCTTATAAAAAACAGGAAAATCCCTGTTTTTTACTTGGATAAAAAACCTGAGGATATCGAAAAGGTTTAGTAATTCATGGTATCACTATTTCAATTATCACCGCTCAATATCTAAAAGAAAATCGTTAAAACCAGGATCCAGCTCCTATTAAAAACCTTTGGAAATTACATTGACGCAATTTCATTAAATTAAAAGAGGCTGCCGATAAAGGCAGCCTCTTTAAGATTTATATTTGTTTATTAATTATTGAATACTGTAGGTATAATACCCTGCATTGTTCAAATAAAGGTAAATGGTATGTGTACCTGCAGGAACTGCAAAGTTCTTTCCGGTGTCGCCAATATTACCCCCACCAGGCGTTAAACTTCCTGATCCGGTTTCGTCACCATAGTTGAGCGTCCATCCGCCATTGGCCCTGAATTTAAACTGGTCGCCTGCAACGGTAGTTATTGTAGCACTCCACCTACCTTCGCCGGCGTTGTATGTCATAGGTATATCGGCTCCCCAATTACTTGGAGAAAAGCTGCCTATTACACCCCAGGTAGTTTTAGTTGCCAGCCATGTTTTTGCAACGGTATTTGCTTCAATATGATAAAATCCTGCATCAGGCACACTTAAGTCACCACCTCCGCCAATTACTAACGAACCGCCGCCTCCATCTCCAATGGCATTATTCCAATCAGGGGTTGAAGTAAATTTAAATTTATAGCTGCCTCCGGAAGGAATGTTTACATACCCATCATATTTACCGTCATTATCAACAGAACCTAAAGCTGTGGCTTTTGAAGGGTCCCATGACTGGTAATCGCCGGGAACATACAACAAGCCGTATTGCTTTACCTTGGTTACCGTGAAAAGCCCCCTTTGAAAATCTACTTTAACTGTGTACATACCTGTTGTGGCAGGGCCGGGAATATTTGCACTCCCAAGGTCTAATCCAAAACTTCCACCATTTACCAGGCCCGGAACTGTTGCATCTGCTACATTGAATTTATGATCCCAACTTCCATTTTCAGGTAGCAACAAATATTGTCCGCCACCATTCATGTAAAATGTTCCTTCGTACGTAACTGAATCAAGCCTTTTAAATTGTTGAGCTGGAGCAGGCACGGTATTATTCCAGATACCTGCTGTTGAACTTCCAACAAGAAATAATTTATTACTAGCCGGTGGTACTACTTTTGGAGGGATGACATAGGCAGTCATTTTTAATTTCAGCACATTTGACTGGTATTGTTCATTGTTGTTTGCGTACGAAGATGTAATTCTTACATCCACATCGTAAGGCTTGTTATAGGCAAACCCAAAGCCCAATAAAATATCGTTGATCTCTTTTGCCAAAAAAGATTTTGACAGGGACTTATTTACCACAAATTTTACGGCCTTGGAAAAATTTCTTCCGGATGAATCAATTTCAACAATAAATTTTTGCAAGGTTGAGTCCGTTGCATAGTTCGGAGAGGTCCAGGAAAAAGTTACCGCAGTCTTGTTTGAATCAACAGTTGCCGCCGCAATGGTGGTAACAGAACTACTCAATACCGGCGCAGTTCCTTTTCCGTAAAATGGAAGATCGTCCACTTTTTTGCAGGAGCTGTACAAAAAGAGTACACCCGTAGCAAGTAGAAGCAGTTTAAAAATATTTTTCATACTAATTATTTTATAAATGATATACTCAATTGAAACAAGAATGAATTATGGCATTTTGGTTACGGTATATTTTCCCCTTTGAAAATCTACTTCAATTTTATAATTGCCGCTTGCTGCAGGACCGGGAAAATTGTCACCGTAATCAAAGCCAAAATCGCCACCCGAAGGGCTTTGATCTGCTTTCTTTTTACAGGCAAACTTATGGCCCCAATCTCCGTTTAATGGCAGAAACAGGTATTCTTTCCCGCCTGTTAAAGCAAGCGTAATTTCGAAATGAAGTGCATCTTTTTTAGTAAACTCCTGCGCAGGTGCAGGTACCGGGTTATTCCACTGACCTACTGTTGCATCTCCAACTATGTATAATTTTCCAGTGGTTGGTGGCGCTACTACTGGCGGGATAGGATAAGGAACTACCGAATATTTTAACACATTTGAATACAGAACCGCTGACTGATTGGTTAAAAACGACTTTACCCTGATTTCAATATTGTGCGGAACTGAAGTATCTAATTGCAACTGGTTTAATAAATAGCCATTGAATTCCGATACTATGAAAGTTTTACTTAGCTCTTTGCTAACTGCAACAGTTTGTCTTTTAGGATTTGAAAAGTTTGCCCCGGCAGTATCAATCTCTATCTGGTAACTCACATCCTGTGAACTGGTTCCTGTATTAAAATTGTATCCGGGATTTGTCCAGTTTAATTTTAATGCTTCTTTATCCTTATTTAAAAAGGATAGTGGAAGTGTTGTTGAGGTGATAGAAGATTGTAAAACCGGGTCGGTTCCACCTTCAAAATAAACTTTATGCTCATCTTTTTTACAGGAAGCAAGCACCGCCACCAGTAAGGATAAGAAGAATAGTTGCTTTAATATTTTTTTCATTTTCTATGATTTTACAGTGAATGATTAATACCCGGCATTTTGAGTAAGGTTTGGATTAGCCGTACGGTTAGTAGCCGGTATAGGAAAGAGATTAAACTTTGCATCTACAGCAGTTCCGGATGAAACGCCGCCTTTCCAGGGCCACAGGTAAGTACCGGTAGTAAGCAATCCATAACGGATAAGATCTGTACGACGATGGCCTTCCCAATACAGTTCCCTGCCTCTTTCTGCCAAAATAAAATCGAGGTCCAAAGCAGTGATATTTATGTTGCCGCTTAAGTCTCCGTCATAAGCTCTTGTTCTTATTAAATTGATATAATTTAATGCAGTTGGTTTGTCGCCGCCGCCACGTAAAACTGCTTCTGCATAAATCAGGTACATTTCCGACAAACGGAATACAGGAAAATCCACATCGGCAAAATCCTTTTTTACATCAGATACACGTGCGCCATCTGAGCGAATGTTTTTGAATTTGTTTACATGTAAACCATTGTCAAAAACACTCACATCTTTTATAGCTACCTGGGCTGCATCTGCATTATACTTTGAAGTTGTGAACATGGCTCTTTTATCAGTTTTACCACTGAGGTCTGAAAATAAATCTGCCAGTCCTTTTGTTGCCCTGTAACCAGACCAACCACTTCCAACACCAAATTCATCATGATCATCACCAGCAGCAGCATGACAAAGAAATGAGGTATTTCCATAAGCCTGTGTACGCAAACCATCGCAGTTAATAGCAAACATAAATTCATCTTTACGCTTATCATTGTCTGCCATAAACAACTGGTTATATTTCGGCTGTAAACTATAACCTGCATCAATTACTTTTTTAGCATAAATAGCTGCATCGCCATATTTAGGAGTGCCGGTATAAACGCCTGCATTTAAATATAAACGAGCCAGTAAAGCCCACGCAGCGCCCTGGTCAACCCGGCCATATTCAATTGTTTTTGCCGGTGCCAGTTCCACATCTATTGCTTTCAATTCGCTTTCGATGTAGCTAAATAATTCTGCCCTGTTTTTCTCGCCGGGTAAATCTGTTCCAATCAAATTAGTTTCATCAACAAAGGTCGATTTACCAAACAGGTCAAGCATTACCCAATAATTAAAGGCACGTAAAAAACGAGCTTCGCCTCTTGATTTCTTAATGTCTGCTGCAGCATTACCTGTAATGTTCCTTGTAGCCAGTTTATCATCTGTTGATTCCCGTAAGTACTCATTTATAAGTGTAATGTTATAAATGGGCCTTGCGTAAATTCCTTTTAAGAATGGATCACTGCTTGTCCATTTCAGATCGTGAAAATCATGTATCGTCTGATCGTTCCAGGATACGATGGCTTCATCGGTTGGCAATTCTTCGCAGTTAAAAAACATTCGAATAAAAGCCACCTGCGAACCTTCATCAAGACCACCTCCAATATCCGGTGATCCTGCAGGACCCGAGTTACCGGTAATGGATAATGTACCATAAATTTTTGCCAGTACACTCTTGTATCCTTGAGCAGTGCTGTATGTTTTTTCCGGCGTAAGATCATTCACCGGGTTGAGGTCTAGTTTTTTTGAACAGGATGTTGCCGCCAGCACAACAATCGCTGTAATCATATTTTTAAGCATCCAACTTTTCATATCAATTATTTTAAAAAATTTAAAAATCTAAACTTGCAGCAAGGGAAATAATTCTTGGTCTTGGATATATTCTGCTGTCCGTTCCGGATGGATTAGAACTTTCAGGATCAAGCCCCTTGTATTTCGTGATGACGAATACATTCTGAACGCTGGCCGATAAACGCAATGAAGACCTGTTGTCTAATATTCTTCCGAAATTGTATCCGATGTTGATGTTATCCAAACGAATAAATGAAGCATTCTCTATGTAGTAATCTGAGAGATAGCGGTTGTTGACAAATTTTGAATCCAGGTAATTAACAGATCCGTTACCAATAAAGTTCAGCGGATTTTTAACAGCATTTAATACGCCTGCATTGGAGTTATAATTGTTGTACAGATAGTTGCCAACCATGCCATGTGCAGCTAATCCAATGCTCCATTCTTTGAATGACACCTGTGTACTAAATCCTAACAGAAAATCAGCAGATGGCTTTTTATACAGGTAACGATCGTTGTCATCTACAACACCATCCCTGTTGATATCTTCATATAATCCTTCAATAGCATTACCAGTTTTTTGATCATACACCTGCTTGTAAACAAAGAAGCTATAAGGTGCATAACCAACTGCAAATTTTCCGATCTTATTACCCGTACCACCACTAATTCCACTTACATCTATACCTTTAAAATTAGGATCTGGTTGCTTCAGCAGGTTTGTGATATTAGACTCATTGTATGTAACATTAAAACCAAGTTCCCAGGTTAAGTTACTCTTTCTGATGGGCACCGTATTAAGTGTAAATTCAACGCCTTTATTCTCTACATTACCCACATTTGTAAGCAACGAAATATCAAAATTAGATCCTGGTGCAACCGGAATAACACTTAGCAGGTCTTTGGTTTTTTTCTTATAAACCTCTACCGTACCAGAAATACGATTTTTCAAAAAAGCAAAATCAAGACCTAAATTGGTAGTAGTGGTTGTTTCCCATTTAATATTTGCATCATAAGCTGATGGACGTAAAAAACTAAAGTAAGTATCTCCAAACTGGTACTGCGCAGTTGAATTACTTCTGCCATAAACGGGTAGGTAAGTGTAGTAACCTATTCCATCCTGCTGGCCGGTAATGCCCCATCCAAAACGAAGTTTCAGGTCGCTTACCAGGTTGCTGTTCTTAAACAATTCTTCTTTTAATTTCCACGCGGCTGCCGCTGCAGGAAAATAACCAACGCGGTTTGCATTTGAGAATTTAGAACTTGCATCTCTGCGAATAGAACCTGTCAATAAATATTTATCATTGATGGTAATATTCATGCGGCCAAAGTATGCCTCAAGGCGATACTCAGGTTTATCTGTTGGAAAAGTTGGTTGTGAACCTGGTATTTGTGCCCAGTCACGGCCATAAGATGCGAAGTTGGTTACCTCGGTTATAAAATCCTGGTAACTATGTCCAACCAACACATCGATTTTACTATTGATCGCCTTTAAATCTTTATTGTAAAACAAGGACACATCCGCCAACAGGTTCTTTTTTCTCTGTACATAATTGGTGAATTTACCGTGTGTTTTATAATCTGTTGCCGCAAGGGCATCAACAATATCAAGTCCTCTGCCACGTATAAAATCTATTCCGAGATTGGCCATAATGTGCAGATCGGGAAGAAAATGTAATTTATAATCCAGTTGAACATTACTGATAACCCTGTTAACCCCGGATGTATTATCTCTAAGATCCAGCAACGCCAACGGATTACGGTTTGCAAGATCAATCGGTTTGCCATCCGCTTGTAACCATTCGTAGTAACCACCATACTTGCCATTGGCGGCAAGTACCGGCTGTGTTGGATCAAAAGAAATAGCGCTTCCGATAGCATCTTCGTTTGCAAATCGATTATCAGCATGTGTAAATTTTACATTCACATTTACTGCAAGATGATCGTCTAAAAACTTGGGAGATAAATTAAGTGAAGAAGAAATACGATCAAATTTATTTGTTCTTAAAATTCCCTGTTGATCCAGGTACCCTAAGGATATACGGTACGGTAAGTTGAAACCAGTGCCGCCCATTGTTCCGCTTGCACTTATATTGTTATCATTGCCAATTGCATTGCGATAAATAACATCCTGCCAGTTAGTGTTGGCTGTTCCCAACAAATTTTTATAGGTGTCTATACCTGTTGCTGCAGCATCGGCATTAACTATTTCTCTTAATTGATTGGCTGAAAGCACCTCTACTTTTTTAGGAGCAGAACCGCTTGAAAGCTGTGTATTAAAATTATATTTTACTTTTCCTCTTGTACCCTTTTTTGTGGTAATTATTAACACCCCGTTGGATGCCCTTGAGCCGTACAATGCAGTTGCAGAAGCATCTTTCAACACACTCATTGACTCAATATCATTTGGGTTAATGGTACTTAAAAGGTTGCCGCTACCTGCAATACCGTTACTTTCAACAGGTACACCATCAATCACTATCAATGGGTCATTGCTCGCATTCAGTGAAGCTCCGCCGCGTATGCGAATGGTACTTCCACCACCGGCAGATCCTCCACCGGTAGTTATCTGCAAACCGGCTACTTTACCCTGAAGCAGTTGTTCTGAAGATGCAATGACTCCCTTTTGAAAATCCTTTGCTGACACGGAGGTTACAGAACCGGTAAGGTCTGATTTTTTTCTTGTTCCATAAGCAACCACTACTACTTCGTTAAGTTCTTTGCTGCTTGCGGTAAGGGTTACGTTTACCTGGCCACCAACGATTGGCGCTTCGGTGCTGGCAAACCCAATTGAAGAAAATACTAAAATGCCGCCATCTTTAGTGGCAGTAATTTTGTACGTGCCGTCAGCAAGTGTTTGGCTGGAAGTTTTAGTGCCTTTTATTGTAACAGTAACCCCGGGTATAGCAGATCCATTATTTGAATCTGTTACCTTACCTGAAATCACATTTTGCGCTACTGCATTTGCAGATAGTAACGCAAGTACAATCGTAAGCACAAGAAAAGTGCAAATACTTTGCATGTTCTTTTTCATCTGTGTAATTTTTGTTTAAATGGCTGTAGAAATTAGGAAAACAATAGAAGCGTGTTACTGGTTTACAAAGATGTAACAGTAGGACTTCTCATTAGCAGACGTTTCGTTTATTTCAATTAGCAACCACTATCGTTAATAATAAATGCTTTCTTAATAGTATTTATATTTCACAAAATTCATTATGTGTAAAAAATACGCAATGCATCGTGTAATAATTACACAATATAGAACGATTTATTGAAATAAAAATAATTGTTACAACTTTTTTTTCAAACATTCAATCACCTGAAAGTCTTAATCAGTCTATGATACAAAGGATCAATTGCAGGCCATAGTAAAGTATCTATTTGATTTTAAGTCTTTTAGAAATCAATGCCGATCCATTTTTTTTTCTTCTTTTCAAACTTTTCAAAATTGAATTTGTACAATTTTCCCGGCCGGTGTGGAACATCCTGTTCCATTTCATTTAAATCAGTTAGACAATCCATGGAAAAGAATTTTTTCCTGAAATTTCGCCTATCCATTTTAATATCCAGGATGGCCTCATATAAGTTTTGCAGATCTCTTAATGAGAATTTTTTAGGCAACAGGTTAAATCCTAATGGGTGTTCCTGTACCCTTTTTTGTAACTGAAGAAGACAGGCATCAAATATTTTTTGATGATCAAACGCCAGGTCATTTACATTTTTTACATCGTGCCAATGCAGTTCATTATCGAATATATTTAGTTTGTGATGCTGAACATTTATCAAAGAACAATAAGCTACCGTTACTACTCTGCCCGCCGGATGGCGATTTACACTCCCGAAAGTATTTACCTGTTCCAGGTACACATCACTTAGGCCGGTACGTTGCTTTAGAATGCGATATGCCGCAGCATCCAGGTCTTCATCGGGAAATAACAGATCGCCTAACAGCGTCCATTTGCCTGCATATTTTTTTAAATCACTTCGGATGAGCAATACCTTTAGTTTAGCTTCATCAAATCCAAATATGATACAATCCACAGATAGGGCAATCCGGTTGCTTGTTTGAACTTCTGTCTGTATGGCCTGTAATGTCTTTGTTGATTTTACCTGTTGTGTTTTGCTTGCTGTTATCATATAGCAATTATTGAATTGTTAGATTAAGGGGAATTAGAATATTTTTTCCTTCAACAACTGTAAATTTTGCACCCAGTCCAATGGATTGCTGGGTGTTTAATATACATTGTCCCCCGGACTGGGGAGCAATATTTATTTCAGCGCCGGCCGGTAGTATTGATGGAGGTATCGTGTTGTAAGTCCAGTTAGCAGGATTGGTCCAGTTGCCACTCCCTATAAAAGTGTAAACATTGGCTGGTTGATAAATATACACATGGTATTCACCCGGGTTGAGCACAATGCTTTGGCCCGTTGAAGCAATGTTAACCGTACTTCCTGTAGCCCCATTAACTCCCGTACCGGAACCATTGCTTAAATAATTAAACCAGTTACCAGTGTTCTGAAAATTGAGTGTCCTGGTTTGTGCCACCACATCAAAATTGGCAATGATTGCTACCTGCATACCGTTTGTTGCAGGATCACCTATTTGAAACTTTTTCACGAGGCCACCGTTGTCAGTAAAATCGTAGCTGAAAGTAGTACTGTTAAATACGGCAGGATTTGATAAACGAAGATTAATAAGTTTACCATATGCATTGTATAATTTAATGCGATCCGGATCGCTCATGTATTGCCAGAGCGGTGGTTTGTTGGCCACCCTGCCTCCACCATAATTGATGGATAGATCATAACCCCGTTCGCCAAACTGCCAGAACATTTTTGGACCGGGGACTGTAAAAAAAAGTGAGGCTGCAGCGGCCTGTCTTTCCAAAGCCGTTGCAAGTGTTTTTACATCATAGCCTCCTGATGTATTTCCATATTGCAAATTTTTATACATCAGTCTTTCTTCATCATGGCTCTCCATATACCCCATTTCATTTGGCGCAGTAAATGCTTCCTGGCTGTTGTTGTAAATAATTTTTGAAATATCTGCATTGGAAGCATACCCCATTGTGTTTTGATTGTAAGAAGGATTATTATTTCCCCAAAGCATAAAATTGTGAATGGAATACAATTGCTCTTCTAAACGTTGCTGACCCAAAAATTCCAGTATCATATAGGTGCCGGGAAACATTGGTACTATATGATCGTAGTACCTGAACAGGTTATCAACGCGGCTACCATCAAAGTTTTCTACGGTGGTAGTAGTAGAAACCGTTTGAGTAAATCCTTTGGCAAGATCTAATCTATAGCCATCTACTTTATACTCGGCCAACCAATATTCCATGGCACGTTCTACCAGGTATTGTGTTGCTGTAGAAGTGTGATTAAGGTCTTCGAAAACACTGTACGGATGCGGCGCTGACTGGTTTAGCCAGGGATTATTGGCTGCTGGCCTTCCGTTTGCAGCATCCCAGTATAATTTTCCCTGAGGTGTATTGTATGCATCCAGGTGGTTATACACTACATCCAGTATAATGGCAATTCCATTTTTATGACACAGGTCGATGAATTCTTTAAATTTGTCTTTGGTTCCATAGGCCTTATCCAATGCCAGGTAAAAAGTGGGATTGTAACCCCAGCTTTCATTGCCGCTAAATTCATTAACCGGCATCAATTCAATGGCATTAATCCCCAGTCTCTTAAAATAGCTGATGGTATCAATCAGCGTCTGGTAATTGCGGGCATCGCTAAAGTCCCGTACAAGCAATTCATAAACAACCAGGTTCTTACGATCAGGTTTTACAAAATTGGTCACCTGCCATTTATATGTTGTGGCGCAGGTTTGTAGTACACTTACAAAACCATTTTTATTGGCGGATACATTACTATTTGCAGGGTAGGGTTTAAGGCCCGGATAAGTTGCAGAAGGAATATACTGGTCGTTCCACGGATCCAGAATTTTTTCAGAATAGGGATCAGCTATATAAATTGCGTTATCAACCAGGTACTCAAAAGCATACTCCGTGCCGCCGGTTAATCCATGAATGGTGATCCAGTAATAATTACCATCAGGGGTTTTATTCATTTGAAATTGCGCCTGACTAACCCAATTATTATTGGGGAAATCTCCCAACACAACAACATTGGATTTATAGGGTGCAAATAATACGAGTGTTACCGAATCGCAACCTTGCCCATAATTAATACCTTCTTTAACGCCCGGTGGCAACGGAGCAATGGTATTAACAGGTGCTATGTAAAACTGACTGGTGTCATAATAACTTATTCCACCAACTATTAATTGTGCAACAATTAACTGGTTACCCGCGTTGGCAACAACAGGGTTGGCATTTATTGTTGCTGTGCCGGTTAATGGCCCCGCTATCAACACGCCGTTGTAATATAAATTCAATATACCTGCAGTTGTAGAAGCCATCGCTGTAAGCGGCACCGATTGCCCAACCGTAGCACTGATCGTTTCATTTGGCATATTATAAGTTGGTACGATAAAAGGTTTGGTAAACTGTATATGATTGCCGCCGATGGGATATACCGGTACGTATAAGTCACTGGCATCCGCATTTCTTTGTGCATTCGTACCCGGACCATCTCTAAAAATCATGGCAATTTTTAAGATGGTTTCTCCCGGTGGAACATTAAAATAAGCTCTTGGATTTGTAATGGTAAATGACCATTTGTTGGTTCCCGCCGGCGTTGCAATCGGCGCAGTGGTAGTTCCCCAAACTGTGCTGGAATACCTCCAATTGCTATTACTGGTACTAAGGTTTGTTATTACACCAAGATGCATATAAACAGTGCCTCCATAGCCTAATAAGCCCTGGTTGCCTTGCGTGGCATCCATAGTAATAGTGATAGTTGAACCATCTGATGGAAACTGGGGAGCCCAGGAAAGTAATTGTGCATGGGCAGAAAAAAATAGCAAATACAGTAAACTTGAAAACAAGAGTTTTCGCATATAGCAAGGTTTAATGTGTAAACTACACACATTATTATTAATAGCAAAAAATGTTCTTACTTTTTAATAAAATTTGATCGTTGGATTAAACTACTTCATCTAAGCAACCGCCTGATTTTAATTTTGTAAAAAAATGATGGGGAAAAATGATGCCATAACAATATGAATTAGAACGGATCCTGATTAAAATGCTGGACAGGCGGTTGGCATCCCATAATCATTGGATTTGGGGGAACAAAAATCATTTCTAAATAGTCGCTTATACTTATACTTTAATATTTTTGGACCTTGCAATAAATGGAAAATAAAAATTATAAGTATCCCTTTGCAGACAGATTTTTAACTTTGAATTTCTAAAAGAATTTATGTACCAACCTGAACAAACAAAAGCACTTCAACAGCAAACTACCGATTGGTTGTTAAACCTGGAAAAAGGCGAAGACGAAAATATAATTTCCGGCGATATTGAAATTTTAAGAAATATTCTCCGATTTCATGAGTACCGTTATTATGTACAAAACGATCCTTTGATAAGCGATTTTGAATATGACAGCCTGTATAAACTGTTAGAGCGAATTGAAAAAAAAGATCCCACAGTCATTACAGTTGATTCCCCCACACAGAGAGTTGGTAAAGGATTGGTAAATGATTTTCCAAAGGTGGAGCACCTTGTTCCAATGTTGTCGCTGGAGAATTCTTACAACGCTGAAGACCTTGCTGATTGGGATAGAAAAGCAAGGGAACTATCCAAACTTCCGGCGATTGAATATTGTGTAGAGCCAAAATTTGACGGCGCAAGTATTTCATTGATCTATGATGGAAATATATTTTTAAGATCTGCAACCCGGGGAGACGGTGTGGTAGGCGATGAAATAACATTAAATACAAAACAGATTAAATCGGTTCCATTGTCTGCAAGATTTTCTGATTATGGAATTGACCAGATCGAGATCAGGGGTGAGGTATTAATAAACAAAAGCAATTTTAAAAAATACAATGAAAAACTTGTAGAAGAGGGAATCCCTCCTTTTGCCAATCCAAGAAACTCTGCTGCCGGATCTTTACGAATTAAAGATACGGCAGAGGTTAGCCGAAGAAACCTGGAAGTTTTTTTATACCATGTTAGTTATTTAACAACAGTAGCCATTACATCGCCCAATAATGTAACCAACAATAAGCCTCCTCAAACGCATGCAGGTATGCTGGAAATGCTATGGAACCTAGGTTTTCGCAGCCCTAAAAAAGAAATGAAGGTGGTAACAGGTATTGAACAGGTAATTAAGTATGTTGAAGAATTTGAGGGAAAAAGAGATGCATTGCCTTATGAAATTGATGGCATGGTAATTAAGGTAAATGACCTTCAACTACAAGACAGGTTGGGAATGACTTCGCATCATCCCCGGTGGGCCATTGCCTTTAAGTTTAAAGCAAGACAAGCCACCAGTAAATTAGTTGGGGTAGAATTCCAGGTTGGCCGCACCGGTGCAGTTACCCCGGTAGCCAAAATAGAGGCTGTTGCAGTAGGTGGCGTTACCGTTACCAGCATATCCATCCACAACGAAGATTACATAAGGGAAAAAGACCTGATGCTCGGCGATACAATTTTAATTGAACGCAGCGGAGATGTAATTCCTCAAATTGTAAAATCATTCCCGGAACTAAGAACCGGTAATGAAACAATTATTCAATTTCCCACACATTGCCCTGTTTGTAATCATCCATTGTACAAACCTGCGGGTGAAGCTGTTTGGCGTTGTATCAATATTAATTGCGAAGCACAGGTGGTAGAACGCATCAT
Organism: Ferruginibacter sp.; assembly: GCA_046590675.1. GTDB lineage: Bacteria > Bacteroidota > Bacteroidia > Chitinophagales > Chitinophagaceae > Ferruginibacter. Next base: position 47,444 of record JBKJUP010000009.1, read on the forward strand.
ACATTTTGTAAGTAAAGATGCAATGGATATAAAAAGTTTTGGAGATGCGAATGTTCGTAAATTTTATGACCTGGGTTTACTAAAAGATGTGCCGGGTGTTTACCATTTGGATTTTGATGCTATTGGTAAAATGGAGGGCTTCGGAAAAAAATCGATCGATAATTTACAAACTGCCATCGAAAAATCCAAGACTCAACCATTGCACCGGCTGATATACGGCTTAGGTATTCGTTATGTGGGTGAAACCACTGCCAAAACCCTGGCAAATGCTGTTACGCATTTGTTCGACTTTAAAGATTTTAGTGAAGAGCAACTTCAAAATATGGAAGACGTTGGGATAAAAGTTGCAGGCAGTATCCATCGCTTTTTTCACGATGAAGCTAACCTGGCAATGCTGGCAGCTTTAGAAGCGTCGGGCATATCATTAATGAATCAAAAAAAGCAGGGGACGCAAACAGGTAACCTTGCTAGTGAAACATTTTTATTTACAGGTACATTGGTACAACTAAAAAGAAGTGATGCCGAAGCATTGGTAGAACAGCATGGCGGTAAAATTGTAACTGGTGTTAGTAGTAAATTAAATTACCTGGTAGTAGGGGAAGATGCCGGAAGTAAATTGGAGAAAGCAAAGAAAATTCAAACAATAAAAATAATAAGTGAAGAAGAATTCATAAAAATGCTACCTACTTAGTGGTTTTTTTTTTTATATTTATAGTAGAACCTAACTACCGATTGTAATTTTCGTACAGGCAGTATAGTTTGCCTATCACTCACGCCTTAAATACCATTGTTATATGATAAAGAAAATCCCAGGTGAAATATGGAAGCAACTGCAATTCATTGGCCACAAACAACTCCGCAAAAAATACGCTGTCTCTTCATCGGGCCGTGCGGCTAGTTATTCTGAAGATGTAAATGCAGATGGAAAAATTTTGAATGGCTCGCTAACATCAGGTTATCGAACGTTAAATCTTCATTTGCAACAAGGAAATGGCACAATCTATTTGCATAGGGAAATTGCAAAGCAGTTTTGCAAAAAGCCATCGCCAAAGTACAAATTCGTAATTCATCTAAACCATAAAAAGGAAGATAACAGCTTTAAAAACCTTAAGTGGGCTACTATGGATGAAGTGGGTAGCCACCAGCAAAAGAGTCCACAAAAAATTGCGTACAAAAAAAGACAAGCTAACAAAACGGAAGGCCTAAAATTAAACGTTACAAAAGTAAAAGCGATAAAAGACGCTATTAAAGATCCTAAACGTAAACTTACCTACAAGCAAATGGCTGAAAAATATGCTGTAAGCGAAATGACATTGTACCGTATTAAAAGCGGTGAAAATTGGAGTAAGGTTAAATAAAAAAATTTATTCAAATTTTATGAGGAATGGCTTTAACACCATTCCTCTTTTTATTATAAATACCCGAGATTTGCCAAATAAAAAAAAATTATGTTACAGGCTGCAACTTTGCAATTTTTAAAGGGATTAAAGAACGATAATAACAAAGAGTGGTTTGAAAAACACCGAACTGATTATGATACAGCAAAAGCAGATTTTTCATCGATGGTGGAAAATATTATTTCATCAACAGCAAAGTTTGATGCACCCATCGGATTATTAAAACCAAAAGATTGCATATTTCGCATTAACAGGGATGTTAGGTTCAGCAAAGAAAAAATTCCCTATAAAACCAATATGGCTGCCTCGCTCACCAACGGTGGCAAAAAGGCCATGATAGCTGGTTATTATTTTCATTGCGAACCTGGCCAAAGCTTTGTAGGTGGTGGATTTTATATGCCCATGCCACCTGAACTTGCAAAACTTCGACAGGAAATTGATTATGGTTTTGACGAATGGAAAAAAATCATCCATAATAAAAAATTCAAAAACCAGTTTACAAATGGTGTACAAGGTACCGACACATTGGTAAGGCCACCCAAAGGCTATGATGAAAGCAACCCTGCCATCGGATTTTTAAAAATGAAAGGCTTCATAGTTACCCATCCGTTAACAGATGACCAGTTAACAGAAAAAAATGCGGTAAAAGAAATTGTAAATTCCTTTACAATAATGAAACCCTTGATCGACTTTTTAAACAGGGCGGTTGATTAAAATTTTTATCTTTTAATAACCGGGCAACCCAGCTTATTGCCTTTTCCAAACCGGTACAACAATCCAATAGTATGCGAGTGGTAAAAATCTTTTTTATCAGGATTTGCACCTAAACTAAAGCCGTCTATATAATCACTGAAAGTATATCGGAAACTGGTTTCTAAAGTAAGCGACAATTTCGGTGTTAAATAAACTTCTGTTCCTATGCCAACCGGCAATATCAACACAGCTTTTGGCGTTGCCCTGGCAATATCGGCAGCAAGGCCATTAAAAGTTTTTGAGGAACTGCTAAAATAAGTTGTATCTAATTTGCTATAGTCTCTGCTTACATTTAAAAAACTAACACCGGCGCCGGCAAACATATAAGGCGAAAAACGTTGCGCCAATTCGTTTCCATTATTGCTAAACATATTCCATACAAGCAACTCAGTTATTTCTGCAACAGGCGTTGAAAATGCATAGTTTCTTTTCTGCCGCCAGGCCGGAGAATTATAGCTTGCATCCATTGCATGAAGCCTGCCGATGGCAAGATTTGTTCTTAGTAAAAAGGAGGAATTTAATACCCGTGAAACATACAATCCGCCAACGGGCTGTACAGTTTTGTAAGAGCCTATATCCTGTTTGGAGAGATCGCCCTGGTAAACCAACATACCTCCGTTAACTCCTATTTGCCATTTACTAAAATCCTTTTGTGCCTGGGCGGTATTATTGATGATAAAGACGAAAAGAAAACTAAATAGCGTTGCATAAAAAGGGTGGTTCATGACGTTGTTTTAAGAATTAAATAATAATTCTCATACAGTCAGTAAAATGGTAAGTGTGCTGTGTAAATTTTTAATTCATGGAGTGGAGAACCTTCTTAAAAAACGATGAAACATTAACCTCAGTAATAATGCTGCAACGCAAATAAAATTGTGTGGCATATCTTAAAGAAATCATAAAACAGCAAAATAAAAGTATCCGGGTTTAATAAATTGAACCCGGACTACAACCTATACAAAAATATTTTTCCTTTTAATTTACTTTACTTAATTGCAATGTTTGTTGGTATTGTATTATTGACATGGCTGGCTGCATCGCCAATATAAATGTTTCCCCCCGCCGATGTTTGAATTGCATCCGAATCAGTTTCTTTTGATAATAGCAATGCATCGCCGATTATTTTGATCAGCGAAATTTCTGTAGTTATTTAATATATAGCCACCTTGTAATCACTTAAAACCGGGATATAAAAGCATACCGGCATTGGTACCGTATGCAGGTAGAATACTGCAATAAAAACTCCACAAAAAGGAAATATTCAGCGGATGAAAGTAGTTCTAACACACTGCTTAAACCGAATTGGCCATCCTGGAAAAACAATAGATTACTCAGAAAAAACAACACCCCTATTAATTCCCCGGCAGTGAGGAGGTTCGCAAATTAATCATTCGCCAAAGTTAAAAAACATTAAAATAAAGGCTGGAATCTGTCGCTAGAATAAACTTTTCTCCGGATCAACAGTCTTAAAAAAAGAGTGGCCAGAGATAAAAATCTCCGGCCTTGCTTACCTCTGAAACCACAAGAAAAAAAGTTAACAAATATTATTATAAGGATATATTATTATTATTTAATTAAAAAACAACACACTATAGATAGACTATTGGGAAGGGCTTTCATTAAGATTGGAGAAAATTACTACTGAGCAGGTTGTAAAAGTAACTAAATATCTGAATAAATATAATAAATTTTTATAAGAATTTTCAGTTCAGTTAAATTTCCTTCAATGTACCTGTAAAAGCTTTTCTTTTTCTACTCACAAAATCATTTCCAGCCAAGTTTTATAATTATCAATAGGTTATAAAACAAAATTCAGGTACTGCGCCTATAGCATTTCATGAATCCTAACCCAAAAACTCACCTGTTCTAATAAAACCATCCTCAAAGAACATCCACGTTTTAAACTTTGTAGCATCTGTTAAAAAAAACGGTACTGCAAATTTTAATACAGAAATTATTAATAGCCCCAATTTTCATACCAATTACGGGTAAATCATATAGTAAATACTGACCTAAAGTGCCGAACCACCCCTTTTTAGAAATTCGGGCCTTTACCTCAAATTATGTTCACTTTAAAAACCGGTGATTATTAAAAAGCTACAGCATCTCCTAAAAAAAAGTGATTTTTTCTTAAAATATAAAATCAAATCAACTTGTCTACTGTTCCCTTCTTGCCAGTGCAAAGGTCCTGAAGCAGTGAATTTCAAAACTTCATGTACGCATGAACGATATTAACACGGTTACGTGTTCCTTCAACAATAAACACTCATCCTTAGCACGATTATAGCATTTTGTAAATTTAAAATTAAATTCAAACTAAATAAAAACCCTGGCTAAATCTTAACATTTTAATATTCCTTACCTTTTTGTACTATAATTTAAAGTTCCAATTCTCAAAAAAATAGTAAAAGTCTCACTTGTTATTGACTTCCATGATCACTACCTGCTGGCCCAACAAATAAATAAATTGAAATTGCCCACGCAAAAAACTAATAAGCGTTAGTTTTGTTTAAAACTCTACAAAGGCGAATGGCTAAAATACTTACTCCAAAAAGTGGTTCCAGAAAAGAAGTAATCATCGAAAAAGCAGCTATGCTGTTTAAATCCAAAAGCTATGCTGCCACCTCTATGAGGGAACTTGCCGAAGAACTTGGTGTAGAAGCCCCTAGTTTATATAATCACATTGGTTCCAAAAGTGAGTTGCTGCAGGATATTTGTTTTAAAGTTGGTAATAAATTTATTGACCAGATAAAAAGTATTGAAGCCAGCACGGATACAACTACCGGCAAATTAGAAGGCATCATACGTTTTCATATTAAAATGATGCTCGAAAATTTTAATGAAGTGTACGTATCCAACCACGAATGGAAACATTTAAATGAACCTTACCTAACCAATTTTTTAAATATCCGCAGAAGCTATGAAAAAAGTTTGCTCATGCTGGTGATTGCTGGTATTGACAACAAGGAGCTCAGGCCAATCAATCCGTATGTGGCAGTACTAACCATACTGAGCGCAGTAAGAGGCCTCGAGTTTTGGCAACGAAATAAAAAAAATATTTCTCAAAAAGTGTTGGAAGATGATATGGTAATTCACCTGTTAAAAGGAATAGTCAACTAATTTTATGGCAGTACATTTTCATACCCTCACTATAAGAGATGTAAAAAGAGAAACACCGGACAGCATTGTTGTAACATTTGATGTTCCTGAAAATTTACAGGATACATTTCGCTATACGCAGGGTCAAAATTTAACCCTTAAATCCATTTTGAATGGAGAAGAGATACGCCGCTCTTATTCAATTTGCTCAGCGCCATTTGAAAATGTATTACAAGTAGCCATTCGTAAAGCAGTGCATGGAAAATTTTCTGGTTATGCCAATGACAACTGGAAAGCAGGCGAAGTCATTGAAGTACTACCACCTACCGGGAGATTTTATACAAAACTTGAAACCGATAGCAAAAAAAATTACCTGGCCATTACAGCAGGCAGTGGAATAACGCCCATTATTTCTATCATTAAAACCACGTTGAGTACCGAAACCAATAGCAGTTTTACACTTGTATATGGCAATCGGAGCCGCAGCTCAATTATGTTTTTTGAAGCGTTGGAAGCCATCAAAAATCAGTATATGGACCGCTTCAACCTCATCCATATCCTTAGCAGAGAAAAGACAGATGCCTCCATCAACTCCGGCAAAATCGACACGGAAAAACTAACAGAACTCGGCAAATTACTCCACTACACCAGCTTTCATGAAGCATTTGTCTGTGGCCCCGAAACAATGCTTTTTTGTGCAAAAGATTTTTTAGAACTGCAGGGTGTAAATAAGAATAATATTCATTTCGAATTGTTCACCACCCCAGGTCAAAAAACAATCGAAACAACCTCGGCTAAAACGGATGATGTTAATACAGCACTAAGCAACGTCACCATCAAACTCGATGGCCGGTCTTTTAATTTTAACCTGCCGTTTAACAGTGATAGCATTTTAGATGCCGCCTTAAAACTCGGTGCCGATCTTCCATTTGCCTGTAAAGGGGGCGTTTGCAGTACCTGCAGGGCAATGCTTACAGAAGGTAAAGTGCAGATGGATAATAACTATGCGCTTGAAACTGAGGAGCTTGACATGGGCTATATACTTACCTGCCAATCGCATCCGCTTACGGATATTGTATCCATTGATTTTGACAAAAGATAGCCTTTAATAGTATAATCAATTATCCCGCCTGCCAAAGCCGGTTTAACTAACAGTTGTTAGTTTTTTCCGTAATTTTATTACTTAAAAAAACGATGTCAATGCAAAATCACGAAAATATTTTTCAGGATAAGATTGATGAGGAAATTAAAATTGAACCCAAAGACTGGATGCCCGACGCATACCGGAAAACAAATATCCGCCAGATAAGCCAGCATGCACACAGCGAAATAGTAGGTATGCTACCCGAAGGCAACTGGATTTCAAGGGCGCCTTCATTAAAAAGAAAAGCAGTACTCATTGCCAAAGTGCAGGATGAAGCTGGCCATGGATTATACCTGTACGCTGCGGCAGAAACCCTTGGTATTTCCAGGGACGAAATGATTGCAGATCTGCATAGTGGCAAAGCAAAATATTCCTCCATTTTTAATTATCCCACGTTAACCTGGGCCGATATGGGCGCCATTGGCTGGTTGGTAGATGGCGCAGCTATTTTAAACCAGGTAATGCTGTGCCGCACTTCTTACGGGCCGTATGCACGGGCAAATGTGCGTATATGCAAAGAGGAAAGTTTTCACCAGCGGCAGGGTTTTGAATCGTTGCTGGTATTGAGTAAAGGAACGCCGGAGCAAAAAGCCATGTGCCAGGATGCCATTAACCGCTGGTGGTGGCCTAGCCTGATGATGTTTGGTCCAAAAGACAGCGAAAGCACCAACAACGACCAGAGCATGCACTGGAAAATTAAACGAAAAAGTAATGACGAACTACGGCAGCAATTTGTTGACATGATTGCGGAGCAGGTTAAGTTGCTAAACATGAACTTGCCTGATGAAGCACTGCAATGGAACGACCAACGGAAACAATACGACTTTGGTGAAATTAATTGGGATGAATTCTGGAATGTGGTAAAAGGCAACGGCCCCTGCAACAGGCAAAGATTAAATGCACGCAAAAAAGCGCATGATGACGGTGCCTGGGTAAGAGAGGCGGCCATGGCTTATGCATCGAAAAAGCAGCAACGTGCTGCAGCTACCAGCAATGAAAATAAACAGGCTTTAATGGATGTTGTTTAAATTTATTGTCCCGGCAGTTGTACAAAAATCAGCTTCGGTGGCGTCGCACACTTGTACAGCATATCATTGGTCAACATTCACACACACCTCCATTAGTAACTGAAATTTATAAATCTTAAATAAGGCAATATGGCTTTTGAAAGTATTAAATATTATTACGGCGATATTCCGGATCAACATGCAGGAGCTGGCGAAACACCAAAATCATCAGCACCTGCTGGTACCAACGAACCTGCCTGGCCCTTATGGGAAATTTTTATCAGGAGCAAGCAGGGCATGGACCACAAACATGTTGGCAGCCTGCATGCAGTAGATGCAGCAATGGCAATTGAAAATGCAAGGGACGTATATACCCGGCGAATGGAAGGTGTTAGCATTTGGGCGGTTGAGTCCAAACACATTCATGCCAGCAACCCCGGTGACGCAGATTCCATGTATGAACCGGCCAAAGATAAAATTTACCGCCATCCAACTTTTTATGAATTGCCGGATGAAATAACCCACATGTAAACGATCCGTTCAACAGATCATTCAACAATATTTTATAAAGCATTCAATAATGCAGCAAAAACTTTCAGACAATAACAATATGCCTTTAATGCCTGTTTCTTCAACAGCGTCTTTAAAAAATGTTGAATTGCAGCTTAGTGATCATAAACTTTCTTATATACTTCACCTGGCAGATAATTCATTGATACTTGCTCAGCGAAATGCTGAATGGTGCGGCCATGGCCCCATATTGGAACAGGATATTGCCATCACCAATATTTCACTGGATCTGTTGGGACAGGCAAGGAATTTCTATCAATATGCGGCTTTAATCATCAATCAAACGAATACATCAGTAACAAATGTTGAGTCAGTAAAAACTGAACCTGTAACCGAAGATACCCTGGCCTATTTACGGGTTGAAAGGGACTTTAAAAATTGCCTGCTAGCAGAGCAACCAAATGGCGACTGGGCGCAAACCATTCTTCGTCAGTTTCTATTTAGTGGCTATCAATATTTTTTATACCAGCAGCTACAACAAAGTAAGGATGAACAACTGGCAGCAATAGCCACAAAAAGTTTAATGGAAGTTACCTATCACCTGCGCTGGAGCAGCGAGTGGGTAATTCGCCTGGGAGATGGCACGGCAGAAAGCCATCAAAGAATGATAAATGCCATCGACGAATTATGGCGATACACCGGCGAATTATTTCAACCGTCATTGTATGAAGCTTCATTAGTTGAATCCGGTATTGCGGTTGATATTTTATCTATAAAAGATAATTGGATGGAGAAAGTAAACGCAATATTTACCGAAGCAACTTTAACCATACCCGAAAAAACGTTTATGCAGCAGGGTGGTAAAACAGGCATTCACAGCGAACACCTGGGATATATATTAACGGAGCTGCAATATCTGCAACGAACCTACCCGGGCTGCAACTGGTAACTATAAATTTTCTGAAGGCTTCTATTAAAAAATGATAACGTCAAAAAACATATCAGCATCAACGTTGCAACAGGAGGAAGAAAAAATTCTTGAAATACTTTCTACTGTCACTGATCCTGAAGTGCCGGTATTAACAATTCTTGATCTCGGTATTGTACGACAGGTTAATGTAAATCCTACAGATCATTCCACAGTTGAAATTGTGATAACACCCACTTACTCCGGCTGCCCGGCAATGGATGTTATAGGAATGAATATACGCCTGGCTTTACTTGAAAAAGGTTACAAAAATATTACCATCACCCATGTGCTTAGTCCGGCCTGGACAACCGACTGGATGACTGCATCCGGAAAAGAAAAGTTGAATACTTACGGTATTGCGCCGCCGCAAGAGCAATCGGACCGCATTGACAAACTATTATTTGAAGAAGATAAAAACATTGAATGCCCTTTATGCAATTCTGTGAATACACGGCTAATCTCTCAGTTTGGTTCTACGGCCTGCAAAGCATTATATCAATGCAATGACTGCAAAGAACCATTCGATTATTTTAAATGCCATTAAAAACAAAAGCAAATAACTAACAAGATTGCCCATTTCACTGATAATTTTACAGTCATTATTATCTAACCAAATTAAGATTTGCCATGTTATCCATTTTATTTGAAGTAAAAGACAATATTGCCATTATACGACTCAACCGGCCGGAAAAATTTAATTCGTTTAACCGGGAAATGGCACTCCTTTTACAAAATGTATTGGATGAATGCGCTGCCAGCAAAACAATCAGGTCAATATATTTTACCGGTAATGGCAAAGCTTTTTGTGCCGGCCAGGACCTGGGTGAATTAACCGGTGAAAACCCTCCTGGTTTTGAAGTCATTTTATCAGAACATTACAACCCGATTGTACAACGGATTCGTTCGATAGATAAGCCGGTTGTTTGTGCCGTTAATGGAGTTGCAGCCGGAGCAGGCGCCAATATTGCATTGAGCTGCGATGTGGTGGTTGCCACACATTCTGCTTCATTTATCCAGGCTTTTAGCAAAATTGGTTTGATTCCGGATAGTGGTGGTACTTTCATTTTACCCCGTTTAATTGGCTTTCAAAAAGCATCAGCGCTTATGATGATGGGTGATAAGGTAACCGCTACAGAAGCAGAAAGAATCGGAATGATTTATAAAGTTTTTACCGACGAAAGCTTTGCATCTGAAAGTATGAAAATTACCCAAACACTTGCTGCAATGCCAACTAAAGGACTTGCCTATACGAAGCAGGCGCTCAATCTTTCGATGAACCAATCATTCGATCAGCAGTTATCAACAGAAGATAAACTTCAATTTGCAGCGGCACATACACAGGATTACAAAGAAGGCGTAACTGCTTTTATGGAAAAAAGAGCGCCCTCATTTAAAGGTGAATAACAACAATTAATTCAATATGAAACAAACTACTAACACAACTGATCAGTCAAACAATATTAGCCCGCAGGCAGTTGTAACACAAATGATGGCCAACGACCTTTTTAGCCAATGGCTGGGCATTACTGTACTTGAAATTAAAGAAGGTTTTAGCAAAATAAAAATGACCATTCGCCCCGAAATGATCAATGGTTTTGGAATTGTACACGGTGGCATTGCATTTTCACTCGGCGACAGTGCCTTTGCATTTGCCTGTAACAACAGGAATGTATTGTCGGTGGCGTTGGATACTTCCATCAATTTTATTAAACCCGTTCATGTCGGCGATGAGTTGATTGCAACAGCCACAGAAATGCACAATGGAAAAAGTACCGGTTTGTATCATATCAGCATTACCAATCAAAAAGAACATGTGGTGGCCATTTTTAAGGGCACTTGCTTTCGTACCAATAAACCACTGGTGCATGGTTAACTAAACTCCAATTTCAAACTACCTAAACCCTTGCTAAGCTTCAATTGCTTTGCTCAATCATAATAAATTACCTTTGCATCAATAATGGAAAAATCAAATTTTATCGACTACATCCGCATTTTTTGCCGAAGTGGTCACGGAGGAGCCGGAAGCAGGCATTTTATGCGTACCAAATACAACGCCCAGGCCGGGCCCGATGGCGGCGATGGCGGAAGGGGAGCACACATTATATTGCGGGGCAACTCACAATTATGGACATTACTGCATCTTCGTTATTATAAAAATGTACTGGCAGAAGATGGTGAAGGCGGCAGCAAAAATAATAGTACCGGCAAATTTGGTAAGGACATTATCATAGAAGTGCCACTTGGTACCATTGCAAAGGATGAAGAAACCGGCCTTAAAGAAGTGGAAATTCTGGAAGACGGGCAGGAAGTAATTTGGGTAAAAGGTGGCCGCGGCGGACTAGGCAATAGCAATTTTAAAACTGCCACAAACCAGGCACCTGAATATGCACAACCGGGTGAAGACGGAACCGAAGGATGGAAATTACTGGAACTTAAAGTGTTGGCCGATATTGGTTTGGTAGGATTTCCGAATGCAGGTAAATCTACTCTCCTTTCTGTAATAACAGCGGCAAAGCCAAAAATTGCGGATTATGCTTTTACAACATTGACTCCGCAACTGGGCATGGTTGAATACCGTGATGGCAAAAGTTTTTGCGTGGCAGATTTGCCCGGTATTATTGAAGGTGCTGCTGAAGGCAAGGGTTTGGGCCACCGGTTTTTAAGACATATTGAACGCAACTCCATTCTATTATTTTTAATCCCGTCCGATTGTCCTGATCATAAAAAAGAATTTGAGATTTTGGTAAATGAACTGAAGGAATACAATCCGGAAATGCTTCAAAAAGATTTTGTAATTGCCATCAGTAAAAATGATATGCTCGATGATGAACTAAGGGCAGCCATTGCAAAAGAATTACCACAAAAAATACCACATATTTTTATTTCCTCCGTTACCGGCAAAGGACTACCCGAATTAAAGGATCTGCTTTGGCAAACGCTGAACGCAGGAGAAAAGGAAAACAAATAAATATAATTTTCAGCGGGCTATTATCTTAAAGCTAATAGCCCGTTTTTTTATCCGTATCAATTAAACAGCAATCCCTTTTTTTAAAGTTTCACTGCTTATCTTGCGATGAGTTAAAAGCCGTTTGCACATCGGCTGATTTTTTATAATCATCTTCCAGGCCATTGAACCAGGTATTTAAATACATAAGGGATTTCTATTCAAAGGAGTTTAATCTCATTTACATACTGGTAATAATGTTCATGTTGGGCTTATTAATTTACCTGAATTACTGGCACGGCCTCGAAAGAAAATATGCCGCCGGGGGAAAAACAAAACTGGCCAATTTTGTGGGCTATTACCTGCTATACTTCGTTCCATTTGCCACTGCTTTTTTTTTACAATTACTTTTTTATAAGGACTGCAGCTATTTTAAAAATGCCTGGTTCTGGGCAATTCTGTTACTGGCGCCGGCATTCTTTTCATTCAGGGTAAATTTTGATTTTCATCAAGCACTGATTTTTAAAAAATTTACCGGAGCAGATGGTATTCTTTTTCGATATAGTATTAACTGGATAGTAAAGGTGTTTGTAGTACTAATTCCGGTAACCATTATATGGCTTATAAAAGACAAGAGTGTGCAGCCATTGTATGGAACAAGGCCGCTTGACAATATTCGGCCATACCTTATCATGCTGCTAATTATGGTTCCGTTGATTGCCCTGGCAAGCACTCAAAAAGATTTTTTACAGGTGTACCCAAAAGCAAAAGTGCTGAATGCCATTCCCATGCAAAGCTGGACCGATAAGTGGCGTTACCTGCTTTTTGAATTAAGTTATGGTTTCGATTTTATAAGCATCGAAATGTTCTTCCGCGGATTTTTAATTTTATCATTGGCAAAAATTTGCGGAACACATTGTATCATTCCTGCCGCCTGTTTCTATTGTTCCATTCATTTTGGCAAGCCAATGGGAGAGGCCATTAGTAGTTTTTTTGGTGGCAGTTTGTTGGGCATTATTGCTTTTAACACTGGCAGTATTTGGGGTGGTTTATGGGTACACCTTGGTATTGCCTGGTTGATGGAAATTGGTGGATTTGCCGGTCATTTTTTTTCCAAATCTAAATAGCCGTGCACAACTTCAATGTTTCAAGCTTTTTGTTTTTAGCCGCAATAGCCTTATTTTTAATATGACTATGAGGCAAATTTTACCAATGCTACTAATGTTTGTACTCGCCGTTTCATTATGCGGCTGTCCTTACGACTCCCCTTACAATTTAGATGAAGCACCACAGGAAAATGTTGATGAAAGCCTGGTGGGTGAATGGCAGGCCATCGTTGCTAAACCATCAGACGACACCCATACTATAGAAGAGCCGGTAACGG
>JBKJUP010000090.1:0-5103 GCA_046590675.1 Ferruginibacter sp.
ATTAAAAAATTGATAACGTATCGTTGTTAAATTTAAACAGCTAAGTGATGTTCTACTTAGCGGGGAATAAATTTGTGCATTTTTAATTGGCCCTTAAAGATAAAATGTACAAGTCCCGCTTTGAGTGCCGGGATGAACTGCAACTGCTTTTCGTTCCTCAAGGCGTTGCAGTTGAAACGTGCGACGCTACCGAAGCTCAATTGAAATACAAGTGCCGGGCTAATAAAAATATCATGAAGCAAACTGTATTTCACTTAACATTCATCATTCATCATTCATCATTCAAAATAATCATGTCTGCCGGGCTAATAAAAATATAGGGAGGCAAACTGTATTTCATTCATCATTCAACATTCAACATTCAAAATAATCAAAACTTATCACCACTAGTCGTTCAATTTAAGCACTGCCAGGAAAGCTTCCTGTGGCACTTCCACATTACCGATTTGCTTCATCCGCTTCTTACCTTCTTTTTGCTTTTCTAACAGTTTACGCTTTCTGCTGATATCACCGCCATAACATTTTGCTGTAACGTCTTTACGGATGGCACTTATATTTTCTCTTGCCACTACTTTTGCGCCAATGGCAGCTTGTATGGCAATCTGAAATTGCTGGCGGGGCAATAACTCTTTTAACTTTTCGCAAAGTTTACGGCCAAATTCCTGCGATCTTGCACGGTGAATCAATGCACTTAAAGCATCCACTTTTTCTGCGTTCAACAAAATATCCATCTTCACGATATCACTTGGCCTGTATTCAATGGGATGATAATCAAAAGAGGCATATCCCCTGGTGATGCTTTTGAGCCTGTCATAGAAATCAAACACAATTTCAGTAAGCGGCATATCGAAAGTAAGTTCAACCCTTGTGGGTGTTAAATAACCCTGGTTAACGAGTATTCCTCGTTTGCTGATACACAGCGTCATGATATTACCAATATATTCAGGCTTGCTGATCATTTGTGCCCTGATGAAAGGTTCTTCTATTTTTTCAATCCTTGTAGGATCGGGCATTTCTGTTGGGTTATTCACCGTAATAATTTCGCCTCTTGAAGTGGTAGCTATGAAACTTACGTTTGGTACAGTTGTAATAACTGTTTGGTTAAATTCCCTTTCAAGTCGTTCCTGAATAATTTCCATGTGCAGCATTCCCAGGAATCCGCAGCGGAAACCAAATCCCAATGCCTGCGAAGTTTCGAGTTCAAATGTAAGTGATGCATCATTTAACTGCAGTTTATCCATGCAGTCTCTTAGTTCTTCAAAAGCATCTGTTTCAACAGGAAATATCCCGGCAAAAACCATGGGTTTCACATCCTGGAAACCTTTAATAGATTCCTTCGATCCGTTTACAGTGGTAGTAATGGTATCACCAACTTTTACTTCACGGGCATTTTTTATGCCGGTTATAATATAGCCTACATCGCCTGCCCGTACCTCACTTTTTGCTTCCATACCAAATTTCAATATACCCACTTCATCTGCCCCATATTCGAGGCCCGTATTACTGAATTTAATTTTATCATTCTTTTTCAACGTGCCGTTAAACACACGGTAGTAAACAATGATGCCACGGAAACTATTATAAACGCTGTCAAAGATCAATGCCTGCAATGGTGCAGCCGGGTCGCCTGTTGGAGCAGGAATGCGTTCAATAATAGCAGTTAATATTTCTTCAATGCCAATGCCGCTTTTGCCGCTTGCGAGTAAAATGTCTTCCGGTTTGCATCCAATCAGTTCCACAATCTGGTCGGTAACTTCTGGTATCATCGCACCCTCCATGTCAATTTTATTGATCACGGGAATTATTTCCAGGTTATTTTCTATTGCCAGGTATAAGTTGCTGATCGTTTGTGCCTGTATGCCCTGGGAAGCATCTACCAGCAATAGTGCGCCTTCACATGCTGCCAGGGCCCTGCTCACTTCGTAACTAAAATCCACATGGCCGGGGGTATCAATCAGGTTAAAAACATATTCAACACCTTTCCATTTATAGTTAATCTGGATAGCATGGCTTTTAATGGTAATACCTTTTTCACGTTCAAGGTCCATATCATCCAATACCTGGGCCTGCATATCCCGTTCGCCAATAGTATGTGTAAATTCCAGTAAACGATCTGCCAAAGTACTCTTCCCGTGGTCAATGTGCGCAATGATGCAAAAATTTCGAATGTTCTTCATGTATAAGGTCTCTTCCTTTTTTGAGAACGCAAAAGTAACCAAATTTGTGGTACTTATTACAGCCGTTCCTACCCTGAATAACTTAAGGAATTAAAGAAGTAGTAAAAGTTGATATTTTTGACCACTTTAAACATTTTGCGGATTAATTTTCTTTTAAATTCCTGTGTTCGGCAAAGTAATAAAGTACTCTTTCTATTTTCTTTTTACAGTTCTTTTTACCTCCTGTCAAAAAGAAGATATTTATAGCAACCAGGAATATAAAACCCTTGGCAGTGCTGCTCATGACCTGCTTTCTGCAGACAGGTATCAATCATTGATTATACAGGTAAATTACATGCCCGGCTACCAGCCTGATAACACTGTAATAACTGCTTTCAAATCTTTTTTAACCAGCATCATTAACAAGCCCGGCGGTATTATATTTTCTATGCAGCCGATTACAGCAAGTAATAAAATAAGATTAACCCTGCAGGATATTGTAAAGATCGAAAAAGATAACAGGACGGCCTATACAGCCGGAAATACAGTGGCAGTGTATATACTGATAAGCGATGGCTTTTACGATGATAATAATATTTTTGCAACATTGTATTGGAACACATCCTATTGCCTGTTTGGTAAAGCTATTTCGGAATCTTCAGGATCTGCCGGACAAATAAGCTATCCCGGTTTAATGACTTTACTTATGGAGCACGAGTTTGGCCATTTGTTAGGCCTGGTTGACCAGGGTTCCCCCATGCTTGTCAATCATAGAGATTTGCCGAATGGCGCACACTGCAATAACAATAACTGTCTTATGAATTATGGCATAGAAATAAGCAGCCCCTCACCCACTTCATCTTTGCCTGCATTAGATAGCAATTGCCAAAATGATCTGAAAGCCAATGGGGGAAAATAATATGTAAATTTTTATAGGCTGTAGATGACGTCAAAATAATACGAAGATTTTAACTGTACCCATGTAATGATCTGCATACAGCACTATGTACAACCATACTCTTTTCAGCGCCTGCAATTTTTTTTTGTCATAGTAGCGTTGACCATGTTTTATGCGGCTGTAAGCAGTTTTCTGTCTGTCGCAGATTTTAGAAAATTCAAGCTAATCCTTCCGGCGTTTGTCAACACACATGTATTTTTGATGAATTGAACAAATGTGCTAAAACATTACGCTGTTTGCTTTTTAAGGCGTAACTTTCTGCTACGATTGTAACTCCCCGTTTTTTTGGTTTCAAACAGATATTTTTCAGTTTATAAAAAAAGGAGTTATATGCTTACCATCCTGTTATTATTTATCCTGCTGATTCTTACGCTAAAGTTTTCCGGTATATTAAAAAAACAACAAAAATCTACGGATTCGCACCAGTCAAATGCTTACAAAAACTCAAAATGCAGCTATTGCCAGGGAACTGCTGAAGTGATTAACTTTAGTGACTATAATCCCCACCAAATCCCAACTAAAACGGTAGCAGATTTTGCCGGGGATAAAATCTGCTCCGCCTGTGGCATGATTTACCATGAGAGCCATCGACTGGAACACAATACCTGCGATTACTAAAATGGCGAAGGAAGTATTAGCCAAATCCATTAAATCAGTTTTTACTTTTAGGTAGCCCGTAAAGGTTGGCGGACTAAATCAAGACCACCAGTCTTTTTTACAGAAAATATATAGCCGCTTCAACATGCGGCATAGCTTATTGCATCCTCAACAAACTTTAGTGCATTTGTACTGAGGAATTATTGCAATACAAAACTCCTCAATTTTTTTTCTAACCTACATCATCCATTTATTGCCCGCCAAGGCCAAACATATAGTTTGAGCAATAAAAAAAGGCTGTCTCAATATTGAAACAGCCCTTTATTTATTTAAGTAGGTAAACCGCTATTTTACTATCACTTTAATGTAGGAGATCGACTTATCCGGTGCAGTTAGTTCTAATTGATAAATACCGGAAAGCATTTTATAATCTGGTGTAATATGCTGCATGGTTGTACCGCCTGCATGATTTATTGATTTAGTCAGGATAGATTGTCCCAGGCTGTTCATCAATCTTGCCTTGTAAATACCTTCAGGCATCTGCTTGAATTCAAGTGCGATTATTCCCGTTGTTACCGGGTTTGGATAAACCCTGATACCACCAGGACCCCTCGATATTTTTACAACTACAATGGTAGTATAATCTATCTTGCCATCAGTGCCGGTACTTTTTATGCGGTAATAATTGTTACCGTTTACTGCATTTTGATCCAGCCATTTGTAATTATTGATTGCACCATTTGAATTGGTTGCCAAAGTGGTATTTACATTCGTGAAACTCACACCATCGATACTTTTCTCAACATCATACTTAGCAATGTTTAACTCATTTTCCACGGTCCAGTCAACAATTATATTGTCGCCCTGCTGGTAGGCTTTTACACTTTTAAATGTAACCGGAAGTGGTGCAAGTTGTTTGAACACAATTTTAAAACGATCAGGAGCGGCTGATGCACTATTTGAATTTACATCAAAATCAATGCTGTTGGTTCCGTTTAAATCAATAGGTATGGTAGTATTTAAGAAATTATCAATGAGGAAGCCCTCAATGCTATTTTGACTCACATGGTCAGTTAAAATTTCGAGACTGTATTTGCGCTGCGTAGACTTTGTAATCCTGAGATACAAAGTATCATCGACTGTAAGCAGTGGCCTCCTATCGATCACCAACATCCGGCCAGCAGTCATGAAACCGATAGATTCATTAATATTTCCAAATTTCAAAGCATCTTCTATAGATACGGATCTATTAAAGTCATCTGAAAATAATGCAACAGCACCATCTGCCAAGACACTTTGATTTGTTCCATTGTTTTTTAGCAGGAGGTTAATAACCATTTTATTTTGAGAACCCAAGGGACGGAAAGCATAAGCTTTAGTTGTTGTGCTTTT
>JBKJUP010000087.1:0-7568 GCA_046590675.1 Ferruginibacter sp.
AAATCATCGGATGGATTGTTACTGCACATCCAGGATAATGGCAAAGGAATTGACTTCAACAACCTGAGAAAATTTGGCAATGGGTTAACCAATATGAAAAAAAGAATGGAGGAAAGAAATATTTCTTTTAGCATCGAAAACAATAATGGCACTCAAATAACCCTTCATTATAAAATGGAAGCTTAATTCTTTTTGAACACCGACAACGTAAGCAACAACCAACCTGCCACAAAACAAATTCCACCTAAAGGTGTAATGGCTCCCAGCCATTGAAAATTGTGCCTGCCGGATAAATTCATAAAGGTTAGCAGGTACAATGAGCCGCTGAATATTAGTATGCCAACAGCAAACAATTTGCCAGCCCAGGACAAATATTTCTGTGTAAATTCTTTGTATAAAATTCCTGTTATTAGAATTGCAAACACATGATAAAACTGGTAACGAACGGCAGTTTCATAAGTGGCAAGTTCTTTTTCTGGAAGCAATGGTTTTAACCCATGGGCACCAAATGCTCCAAGGATTACCGCAAGCGCCCCAAGTAAAGCTGCCAATTTAATGAATCCTTTATGCATATCGCTCTATATTTATTTAGTTGAAAGCACTGCTGGCAAAGATGCCGATGTAAGTGTATTTGAGGGCACAGTGTAAGTTGCCTGTGTATAAAAAGGTAATCGTTCTGCTAATTTTTGCTCTATAAAAAAAAGCAATTCTGCCTGGTTCAGCTTTTTTAACAACGGGCGCTTTTCCTGTTCTTCAGTAACTCTTTTTAATACATCCTGCGCATTACATGTAAGAAATATGGTAACCCCATGCGCATTCATCCATTCCATATTATCATAGTAGCAAGGTGCACCTCCACCAGAAGCAATCAACGCATTTTTCAACGAAGCACATGATCTTAAAGTTTCAGCTTCTAATTTTCTGAAATAATCTTCCCCTTTCGTTTCAAATATCTGTGCAACAGTTTTACCTGCTGCTTTTTCTATCACTTCATCAAGATCTACAAATGAAAGTCTATTTTCTTCGGCCCATATTTTACCCCAGTGCGATTTACCACTGCCCATAAATCCTATCAGAAATATATTGCTTTTACCGGGTTTGCCGGTTAGTGAGTTAGTTGAAGTTATATCTGCCACTTTATCCATTATACAAATAAACTGAAATAATGGATAGATATAAAATTTGCAGATGTCTATTATTGAACTGTACTACAAAAAAGGCTATTTCTTTTTGTAGTCTCCCCGCTTCCAGGATTTAATAAACTCGTTCCATGCAAATGGATTGAAAATATTCATGGGAGGTATTTGTCCTGTGTAATAAGACTTAGTTGCCTGTTGGGTGAGATATTTACTGGCAGCCTCTCTTCCGTCCGTAGGAAGTGTGGCCATCAATAGCTTGCGCCTGCTTTCATCGTTATTTTTTCGTGCAATTTCAAGCTGGTCATCCGGCACAGCCGTATTTAAAAAATCCCGTTCAAATTGCTCCCGGGAGGGTTTTGCCTTTATGATAGTTGCAGCAAGATAAACGGTATCATTTACCATTAATTGTAAGATGCTGTATTGGCTCCCTTCGATATCTTTTGGAATGGTTACCAGTTTAGGTTTAAATCCAACACTGGTAAATTCAATCGCATCACCTTTAAGGGCTACAATGCTAAATACGCCTTGCTCATTGGTAACGGTTCCGCGTTGGGTGCCTTTTATCGCAATACTCACAGCCGGAATTCCCTGAAGGCTATCCGCCGTCATAACTACCCCGTACAATTGTACAACGGAATCTTTGAAGTTTTCAAATTGTGCATTTGAAGAAAAAGGTACCAGGCAGGAAGCAATCAAAAAATATAGTATAAATTTATTCATTCAAACTCGCCGAAGCTTTAGTATTGTTTTACGTTTAAAAATTCTAATCCCTGTTTACAAATATAAAAAACAATAATTGTTTCCGGCCGCCCCATTTCATCGTCTCACAAATGGGGAAAAAATCATTCGCTGATACAAGGTTACCAAAAATAACAACATTCCTCAATTAATAAACAAAGTAAGTAGTTCAATGTTTAATTTTGCTGTTTACCCGCTTTTTTAACAAATAATTGAACGATGACAAAAGAAGAGATAATAAAGGCTTTAAGCAATGTACAGGAGCCGGATTTGGGCAAAGACCTTGTAACGCTTAACATGGTAAAAGATATTGAAATAGATGGTAAAAATGTTTCATTCACAGTAATACTTACTACGCCGGCATGTCCGCTGAAAGACATGATCATGAATGCCTGCATCAATGCAGTAAAAATTCTGGTGGATAAAGAGGCTGTGGTAAAGGTAAATTTCACCAGCAACACCAGCAGCAACAGGAAAGACGCCAAAACAATTTTAGGTGGCGTAAAAAATATCATTGCAGTGGTAAGTGGCAAAGGTGGCGTTGGTAAAAGCACGGTATCTACCAATTTTGCGCTGGCATTGGCCCAGGGCGGAGCTAAAGTAGGTTTGATGGATGCAGATATTTATGGCCCGAGTCAGCACATTATGTTTGGAGTAAGGGGCGAACGTCCGTTGATGAAAGATGTTGACGGCAAAGGACTAATTGTACCAATTGAAAAATATGGCATCAAAATGATGAGCATCGGTTTATTGGTAGATGAAAAGCAGGCAGTAGTTTGGCGTGGCCCAATGGTTAGCAGCGCCATCCGCCAGTTTGTAAGCGATGTAGATTGGGGCGAACTGGATTACCTGGTTATAGATATGCCACCCGGCACCGGCGATATTCATTTAACCATTGTACAAACCGTACCCGTAACCGGCGTAATCGTGGTAACCACCCCGCAGTTGATAGCATTGGCCGATGCAAAAAAAGGAATTGCTATGTTTGGCCAGGCTCAGTTAAAAGTGCCGGTTATTGGACTGGTAGAAAACATGAGTTATTTTACGCCTGCAGAATTGCCTGATAACAAATATTATATTTTCGGGAAAAACGGAGGCAAAAATCTTGCAGACGAATTCGACATTCCATTCCTTGGGCAAATACCCATTGTACAATCCATTCGTGAGGGCGGCGACAGCGGCATACCGTTAATGGCTGGCGACGATGAAATAACTAAAAAGGCATTTACAGATTTTGCAGGAAATGCGGCCCGTGGTATAGCAATGAGAAATGCCAACATGGCTCCAACAGAAATACAGGAAATTACTGAAATGGCTTAAGTAGTTTTAAAATTGCGCTATTAGGTTTTATAGGATTAGGCATTTACTTGGCAAACGCATGCTGGCTATGGCCTCGCATAAAAAGTGCTAGAAATTTTCATCATAAGCCGTTAAGAAATCAAGGCTGTTTGAGCCGGCATAAACTATAAAGTATTTTACTATAGCGGCGAGTTCCTTGATTTTAGGATTATGTTGAAAATTTCAGCCTTTTTATTCGCAGCCTTGATTTTTTTTGTTTCTTTTTTTTATTAAGAAAAAAAAGAAAATAGAGTCTTAAACAATAGCATAAATATTTTGTGAAGGAAGTGCTTAATCGAATTTTTTATTAACCCTGCGTTGGATATAAGGTCAACATCCTTGCATCGCACTCTTGTACCGCATACCATTGCGCAACACAAACAGTGTAAAAACTTGCAGGCTTTTCGGGAAATGAGTGTTCAACTATTACGTATGAAAAAAATTTGGGTACTGATTATTTTTTTCAGCACAGCATTAACATCCTGCAAAACTCCGGCAACTACTCAACAAACGATGCTACCAGCTTTTGATAAAGAAGGCCACCGCGGATGCCGCGGTTTAATGCCCGAGAATACAATTGCAGCTATGCTAAAGGCAATTGACCTGGGTGTAACCACGCTTGAAATGGACATTTCTTTTACCAGCGATGGTGTCGCTATCCTATCCCACGAACCGTTTTTTAACCATGAAATAACAACCCTGCCAGGTGGTACCTTTGTCAAAGAATCAGAAGAGCGGCAATTGAATATTTTCAAAATGACCTATGCAGAAACACAGCATTTCGATGTGGGCTTAAAACCTCATCCCCGGTTTCCGCAGCAGGTAAAAATTGCAGCCACAAAGCCGGCGTTGAAAGATTTAATAATTGCCGTTGAAACCTATACAAAAGAAAAAAAACTGCCTCCTATATTTTATAACATCGAAACCAAAACGCTTCCTTTTACCGACAATGTTTTTCATCCGGCACCTGCCGAATTTGTTGGCATGTTGATGAAAGTAATTAATGAAGAAGGAATCAGTAACAGAACCATCATTCAGTCATTTGATTTCAGGACCCTGCAAATTATTCACAACAATTTTCCCGCCATCAAAACTGCCATGTTAATTGAGGGTTTTGATAAAAGAACTTTAGATGAACAATTAACAGCACTGGGATTTACGCCCACAATTTACAGCCCCGAATACTCTTTGGTAACAGCATCATTGGTAACATTGTGCCATGCAAAAAATATTAAAGTAATTCCATGGACGGCAGATGATAAAACCACCATTGACCGGTTAAAAAAACTGGACGTTGATGGCATTATAACAGACTATCCAAATTTATTGAACGAGTAAATTATGAAACATCAGTACTCCATAGACTATGCAAAAGAATTGGATAGTAAAGACGAATTACATGCTTTCAGGGAAGCTTTTTATGCGCCTTATTTACATGGAAAAAGAGCCATTTATTTTTTAGGTAATTCCCTAGGGCTTCAGCCTAAAAACACCCAGGAAGAAATTCTAAAAATAATGGATAGCTGGGCCAATTTTGGTGTGGAAGGTTTCTTCTTAGGAAAAGATCCCTGGTTAAATTACAGCCAACATATTACCCCTTTGCTCACACCAATCCTTGGTGCAAAACCTGAGGAAATTGTAACCATGAATCACCTTACGGTGAACCTGCATTTACTAATGATCTCATTTTATCAACCTACAAAAAAAAGGTATAAAATTATATGCGAAGCAAAAGCATTTCCTTCTGATCAATATGCTTTTCAATCGCAGGCAAAGCTTCATGGGTTTGATCCTGCCGATGCAATTATTGAAGTGCATCCCAAAGCCGGTACTGACCTGATATCTACCGATGATATTTTATCTGCCATTGAAACCCACGGTGATACGGTGGCGCTTGTTTTATTCAGTGGTGTAAATTATTATACGGGGCAGGTTTTTGACATACCAACCATTACCAGGGCTGCACATAAAGTGGGCGCTTATGCCGGGTTTGACCTTGCTCATGCAGCCGGCAATATAAAATTACAACTGCACGACTGGCAGGTAGATTTTGCATGCTGGTGCAATTATAAATATTTAAACAGTGGCCCAGGTGCTATTGCCGGGGCATTTATACATGAAAGCCATCTTGCAAATGATCAATTAAAACGCCTTGAAGGATGGTGGGGAAACGACATCAAAAACCGGTTTAAAATGGGCGATACTTTTACGCCATCAGCCAGCGCTGAAAACTGGAGTATGAGTACATCACCCATACTATTGTTAGCAGCGCATAAAGCATCCCTGGAAATATTTGCATCAGCCGATTTTGAAAAACTATTGGTAAAAAGTAAAGCACTCAGCGAATACCTTTTCTTTGTGTTAGCACAGATCAACCACAATGATAAGTTCACCATCATCACTCCTCAAAATGATGGCGAACATGGCTGCCAGGTTTCTATATCTATTCATGAAAATGCAAAAGCTGTTTTTGACACATTGATGCCATTGGGCATTTTTGCAGACTGGCGTGAGCCAAACGTAATAAGGGTTGCACCGGTACCACTTTATAACAGCTTTGAAGAAATATTTATATTTGCCGACATTTTAAAGCAGTTATTAAACGATTAGTAATGTATAAACTTTCACATTTTACAGAGGAAGATTCAGCAAGAGTGATGGCTTTTATGAAAGACAATTCCTTTGCCGTTATTACCGGATTTGGCGATCAATACCCGGTTGCCACACACATCCCTTTAGCAATTGAACTGAAAGATGGCAAGCTGTTTTTTTATGGCCACCTTATGAAAAATACCGATCACCATAAAGCATTTGTTGCCAATGAAAATGTGCTGGTAATTTTTAACGGGCCACATACTTATGTAAGTGCAAGCTGGTATGCCAATCCGCAGTCAGCCAGCACCTGGAACTACATAACAGTACATGCAAAAGGCAAAATAATATTTACAGATGAAGACGGCACCTACGAAGCCGTTAAAGCCGTCACCAATAAATACGAATGCACCGAAAGTGCTGCAGCTTTCGACAAAATGCCCAAAGAATATGTAATGAAAATGATTAAAGCCATTGTTGGTTTTAGCATTGAAGTGGAAAGCTTAGACAATGTTTTTAAACTGAGCCAAAATCATAGCGCATCCAACAGGAAAAGTATTATGGACCATTTAAAACAACGGGGCGATGAACATTCAATAGCCATTGCCAATGAAATGGTAAAGCCTGATTTGCCGGATTGATAATGCAACCACAAGCAAAACATTCAACAACCATTTATAAAGACACACAGTAACTTAACCAAATGACAAGACAACAACTTATTGAACAGGTTCAACAAAAAAAATCATTTCTGTGTGTTGGTTTGGATACAGATATTCAAAAAATACCAACGCATTTACAAGCTCACCCCGACGCAATTTTTGAATTCAACAAACAAATAATTGATGCCACAAAAGACCTATGCGTTGCCTATAAAATAAACACCGCATTTTATGAATCCATGGGTTTAAAAGGTTGGGAATCTATGGAGAAAACGGTCAATTATATTCCTGACGGATTACTAAAAATTGCGGATGCAAAACGGGGCGATATTGGTAACACTTCAGCTCAATATGCAAAGGCGTTTTTTGAAGCATTTAACTTTGATGCCATCACAGTAGCACCTTATATGGGCGAGGATAGTGTTCGCCCTTTTTTAGAATATGAAAATAAATGGACGATTGTATTGGGGCTTACCAGCAACCAGGGGAGTAAAGATTTTGAACAACTAAAAGTAGTGGACGAAAACAAAACTAACAGCAATCATTATTTGTATGAAACGGTGTTGGAGAAAGTAAGTAAATGGGGAAGCCCGGATAATTTGATGTTTGTGGTAGGTGCCACCAAAGCCGCAGATCTTACCAGTATTAGACAAATAATTCCGGATCATTTTTTATTGGTACCCGGCGTAGGTGCCCAGGGCGGCAGCTTAAGCGAGGTGGCAAAATATGGCCTTAATAAAGATGGCGGTTTACTTGTAAATGCAAGTCGTGCCATCATTTATGCAAGCGAAAAAGAAGATTTTGCAATGGTAGCAAAAGATGTCGCCACACAATATCAGCAGGAAATGAGTGAATTTTTAATCTAGTGTTAAGTGTTGTATAACTAGAAAGAATAGCACGAATTTTTTTCACGAATTACACGAATTAAAAACTATGCACTGAATTAATTCGTGTAATCCGATCGCTCCTATGTTTACAAAACAGTAAAAAGATCTTTGAGATAAATATTTTAAGCCAATAGATTTGATAAATAAAGTGAAAAAGGGATGAGAGTACATTCGATAGCATACAGCATATATTGCATGTAGTCCGATAGAAA
>JBKJUP010000043.1:0-31843 GCA_046590675.1 Ferruginibacter sp.
AACAAAAATCAAAACCCTTTAAGCAACTCAAATTTGTAGTACACAAACCGCCACTTATAAAAAATGAAACGCAGGCTGTTGCTCAATTTAGCGATTCATAGCTGCAAGATGGGTTAAGTTTAGTATGGGATGTAGAAAAAATTCTATTTCAGCTTTTTCTGATTTTGTAAATACAGACTGGGTTTCTCAGCTTTAGTGAAGTGAAAACGAAAGGAGAAGTTTTTTTATTCCAACTGTTTTTTGTTAGAAACAAATCATCTGATTGTAACTATAGGCGGCGGAATGTTATTCAAAAGGGGTTTTATTTGCAGTTGTAAAACCGGATTTTAATCAATGTTTTATTTATCGGTAACATTGACTGCAGTTAGTCCAATACCTCATAAATCGTCATTGTTTTAGCCTTATTTTTCAGATTGACTTCTCCTGCTTTTATACAATTAAAGGATTCTTTTACCAATTCATAAGCGGTATCGCTGATAATAATCTGTCCTTTTCCAGCGGCTGCCTGCAATCGTTGAGCAGTGTTCACTGCATCGCCTATGACTGTATAATCGAGCCTTCTTAATTTTGCTGAGCCAATGTTACCTGATATCATTTCACCGTTGTTAATACCGATGGATACTTTTGGCGAAAATGAAACATTCTCTGAAAGGGGTGGCAATTTTTCAATTTCTTTGCGTACAGAAAGACATGCATCAATTGCCCGATCCAGGTGGAAATCTCCCCGGAATACAGCCATAATCGCATCGCCTATAAATTTATCTATGTATCCTTCCTGGTGGATAATTTCCTTCACCATCACATCGAAATAATTGTTCAGTAGTTTCACAACATTGTCTGGCGACTCTTTTTCACTAATAGATGTAAAGCTGCAAATGTCAATAAATACCACTGTTGCATCTACCAGTTCATTTGCCATCAGCGACGACTCAAATTCGCGGCTACCCATAAAATTCAGCACAGTTTCATCTACATACATTTTAAGTATGTTATTTTCTTTGATGGCATTCATTGTTGCTCTCATCAGGGCAACATGTTTAATAGTTTTTTCCATTGTTAGCTCCAGGTCTTCAAAATTAACCGGTTTGGTAACAAAGTCAAACGCTCCGCGGTTCATTGCAGTACGAATATTTTCCATATCTCCATAAGCAGAAACAATGACTGATTTCAGCAGGCTATTTTGTTCACCCAGTTTTGAGAGTAATGTAAGCCCGTCCATCTCGGGCATGTTGATGTCGCTCAGTACCACGTCCACATCGGTATGCAGCGCAAGTTGTTCAAGGGCGTGTCGTCCGTTTATTGCAAAAACGAATTCATACTTGTGTTCCCTGATCTTCTGTCTGAATTTTTGCTTGATGAGAATTTCCAAATCAGTTTCATCATCAACCACTAATATTTTTGCCATCAGCTTTTTAATTTTAGTTTTTCCTTTAGTAAGGGAAAATCTACGGGTTTTGTCAGGAAGTCATCTGCGCCCAGTTCTTTTGCCATGTTAAAATTTTCTGCATCTCCATAAGCTGTAATCATCATTACGATGGGTGGGGGTTGATGATATTTTTGTTTTATGTGCGCCAGCAAATCGAGTCCGCTCATGCCCGGCATATTAATATCAGAAAGTATCAATACCGCTTCATGATTTAATTGTCCCAGGTAGGATAGGGCTTCTTCGCCTGAAAAAGCAAAAGCAAATTCAATTTCTTTGTTCTTTATTTCCTTTCTAAATCTTTGTTCAAAAAGAATTTTTACATCCTGTTCGTCATCAACTACTAAAATTTTCATATTATGAATTGCTGCTTTTAAATAGGTAAAATAATAATAAAACTTGTGCCTTTTCCTTCCCTGGTTTCCACTTTTAGTTCTCCTTTATGTCCTTTGGTTATAATATCATAGCTCATGCTTAATCCAAGACCCGTTCCCTGTCCGGTAGGCTTGGTTGTAAAAAATGGTTGAAATATTTTACTCAACGCCGAAGCAGGTATTCCGTTACCATTGTCTGTAATTATTATCTGTATCCGCCCCGGTTGACCACCCGCCCCTGAAGGGGAGCTGAGCTTCCTGGTTGTTACAGTAACTGTAGGTTCATAAACACTGCCCGGTAAATTGCCGCCTGTCTCTGTTCCAGCTTTGGGTGGTGCAGGCTCATTTTTCTTTTTTTCGTTTACCGCATAAAAAGCATTCGTTAACAGGTTAAGTATAACCCTGCCTATATCTTGTGGTACTACATTTATTTTTTGAAGGCTTTCGTCAAAATCAGTTTTTATGGTAGCATTAAATGATTTGTCTTTTGCCCTTAAGCCGTGATAGGAAAGGCGAAGAAATTCGTCTGCCAGGTTGTTGATATCAGTTGGCTCCTTTATTCCGGTACTTGTTCTGCTGTGTTGCAGCATTCCTTTTACAATTCCTTCAGCACGCTTACCGTGATGATTAATTTTTTGTTCATTGTCTTTTATACTTTCCGCAATAATTTTTACTTCTTCAAAATTACCATTGTCTATTTCCTGTTTCAACTCATCAATCAATTCTGTGTTTACTTCAGAAAAATTATTCACAAAGTTCAGTGGGTTTTGAATTTCATGTGCAATCCCTGCAGTCAATTCTCCCAAAGATGCCATCTTTTCTGAATGAACCAGTTGAACCTGCGTAGCCTTCAGGTCGTTTAGGGCATGTTCCAGTTCCTCTTTCTGTAGGGTTAGTTCGGCGGTTCGTTCTTTTACCTGTACTTCCAGGGCGGCTTTTAGCGATTCTGTTATTTGATTTTGTTTCTCTCGTTCTTCTGTTTTTTTCCTTTCAATTTCAATTGCCTTTCGCTGCTTTCTTGTTATAAACAACATGGCAATCAACCATACAATGGCAAATGATTTTGCAGCTTCAAAATAATTTATCCATTCATGAAAAAAGCCTTCAGCGATAAGCTTAATGAAATCGGCAATGACAGACACAATCAAATAAGGGAGAACTATATAAATGATGGATTTTACCGGCTGAAATTCTTCTTTGGAAATTATAATAAAAATGAGTGAAAAAAGCAGTACATGTGAAAGCCATTCAAAAATTATAATTTGGTCTCTAAAAGCAAATTGAGCGCCAATTAAAACTGCAGCGAAGATTATAAAGAGCGTCAATATCCTGTTCCATTCAGGGAACGCAGTTTTAATTTGCAGCGATCTGCGCAAATAACCAATAATGATAAATACCAGTACTATTTCTAAATTCATATTTACTTGATAGTGCAGTATTTAATGCGCTGCTTACATCGTACTACGACACCAGCAGATCAACAATTTGTTGTTTGTTTTTTTATTATTTAGAATCAGACAGACTTAAATAATAACAACCGCTTAAAACATGCTTGATGGCAAATCACTTCAATATTATATACCTACTTCAGGAGTGTGGCGTTAAAGATAATATTAATACTGTTTACCTGTACCGTTAGTTTGAAAGTAAAACGATAGAAAATTGCCAGTTGATTTTAATCATTGCAATGGCAGGATATTATATGGGTTAAATAAGTACCTGGAACCGCCTGTTAAAACTTGTAGCTATATCCAATGCGTAGAACCTGTGTTTCGTAGTAATCTGTGCTTACCAATTTAAAACCGGCACCATTTATTTCTTTATTCACCCGTAAAGTATTGAAAAGGTCGCTGGCATTGAAATAGAGCTCGCCTTTACCTTTTTGGATTTGCTTTTTTATACCCATATCTACAGAAAACCTGGAGCCAATTGTTCCCTGTGGAATTATATCCGGAGCCAGGTAAATGGCGGTAAGCTGGATTGCCGTTTTACCTGCCAGGTTAAAAATATTATTCAATTTAATATTGCCGGAAGTAGCAGTTTGTTTAGCTGCGGTGTAAACAGACGTGACCGGGTATTTATTAACTACCGTAAATCCATCAATGATATTGTGGTATAGATTTACGTTGGTATTAAAAGAATATGTTTTAGATATATCCTGTTGAAAAATCATTTCTACACCAGTATTATAACTACGATCTGCATTTTGGAAAACTGTATAAATTAATGTAGCCGGTGGTACCTGCGTAGCAATTCTTGTAATGGTTCCTTCAGTGTTTCTATGGTACAAAGCCGCATAGTAATACCCTTTTTTAAGGTTTGTTTTATAACCCAGTTCGTAGGTACTTGTAAACTGTGGACGAAGTGCCGGGTTACCCACTTTTATGATTTCTGCATCATCATATTTTGGAAAGATACGGATGTCAACTTCGTTTGGCCTGTCCACCCTTCTGTTATAAAATAAGGATATTTTATTGTGGTCATTTATTTTGTAAGCCAGTCTAACATTTGGAAATGGTTGTGTATAGTTGTATCCGTCACTTTTGTAGGTGTTGTGATTGGGGTTTACTTTATATTGAAGGTCCACGTATTCTACTCTTAACCCAATTTCAGCCTCAATTTTTTTACTTTCAAACACATAGTTGCCATACAATGCAGGGATGGTTTCTGTATAAGTTGCGGCACCACCTGCACTGGTATCTAAAGGCGAATTAAGGCCCGGTTTAAACTGCATATTGGTTGGTATATCTCTATACCGGAATTTAAATCCTCCTTCAATACGCCCATATTTTAAGGGCTTTACATAATCAATATTGATGTCCGCCACATGTTCATCAGAAAGTAATTTAAAGGAATCCAGCCCTGTATAAGTGGGTAAAATATTTACAAAATTATATTTCTCATCTTCCCGGTGAAAAGTGTAATTAAAGCCCACGTTTAAGAGATGCCCGGGCTGTGAAAATTTATGCTGCCAAGCTGCTGTGGCAACCACCGTAGTTTTTAATTCATCTTCCAAAAACTGCCACAATCTTTCCCGCTTAGATAAATCTCTGTTGAAGAAAGGTTCATCTCCACGATCTATTATTTTTTCAATACCGTAAAGGCCCGAAATCGTCAACATATCCTGGCTATTAATGTTCCAGTCAATACCGGCTTTGTTGGTAATAAAATGCGTGTTCCTGTTTCTTTTTGTTTGTTGATTAATGATGGTGCCATTATCATAAGAGCGGGTAACAAATTCATTTTTGTTCAATGTTTCTGTGTACAGCCAATCGGTTTGCAAAAACATATTAACCTTGTTTTTGCGATAGTTTAATGAAATAGAAGGATTTATTTTAGGTGTGTTTCTATATTGAGGCCTTATACCCGGCAGGCTTTCTTTTTTAACCCACAGCGCACCTAAGCCGGTTGCAAATCCAACTTTACCATTAAAGCCCTGTTGTTTATTTTTTTTGTAAATGATATTGATAATGCCTGCATTGCCATTGGCGTCATATTTTGCAGAAGGGTTATTAATGATTTCAATTCTTTCAATGGCAGACGCCGGAATGTTGTCTAAACCTGTTTGGCTTCCAAAACCTGTTAAGGCACTTTGTTTGCCATCAATCAATATGGCAACATTTTCACTGCCTCTTAATTCTACTTTACCATCCTGGCCGGTACTGATGCCCGGTAAATTTTTGAGTGCCTGCAAAACTGAGCCGCCGCTTTGCGTAATGTTTGCAGCAACAGCAAATGTTTTTTTATCCATTTTATTGCTGAGTTCATCTTGTTTTGCGGTAACAATCACTTCCTGCAATTGCTTTGAATCCTGTTCCATTTCAACGGCGCCTAAATCTAAAAAGGGACTGAGTGTTCCTATTAATACAGGCTGGTTTTTTACCTGGAAACCAGCATAGGATAACTGCAAAATATATTCACCGGATTTTATATCAGCAAAACTAAATCTTCCGGTTTCGTTTGAAATGGTACCAGTCACAAAACTGCTGTCTGCACTATTTTTCAATACAATGTTTACAAATGGAAGTCCGTTTCCACTTTTGCTTTCCTTTACAATTCCTGACAGCGTTACTTTGGATTGAGCATCTACATCATCAGCAAATAGTACAAATACTAAACTTGATAAAAGGCGGAAAATTTGTTTCAATGTTAATGATTTTTGGGTTGAAATATTATAATAGCTACAAACATAAAAAGATTCAAATGTTTGGCAATGAATATAAAGTTAATTTGTATTTAACATCTTATGAAAAGGGCAAACTTGCATTGCTGGTAATGTTTGTCGGAGCATGGTTTGTAAAACAAAGGAATTCTGTTTATCTGGTATCAACTAATACGGTATTAATAAATGTAAGTCCTGCTTAAACTGAACGATATTTATTGTACTATTATAGCATCGTTGTGGATTTCAATAGGCTGTTGACTGGTTTAGATTTTTATTTTCCTAAAAAAAATGTTGGTTCATGCAAAGATTGATATCATTTATTATCCCGGTACTTTTCTTTTTTTCTTCAACTGCTCAAAATACAGGCGAAACATCTGCCAACGCTATATCTGTACAAAAACCAACACTGGTGGTAGGTATTGTAATAGACCAGATGCGCTGGGATTATCTTTACAGGTATTATGACCGCTATGCACCTGGTGGAGGATTTAAGCGATTGTTAAACCAGGGATTTGCATGCGAAAATACCATAATACCTTTTGTGCCAACCATTACGGCCTGCGGACATGCCAGTATTTTTACAGGTACAGTACCTGCCATTAACGGTATAGCAGGCAATGACTGGTGGGATTACAAAACAAATAATTTTGTGTATTGTACGGATGATGCCAGCGAACATACCATTGGAAGCAACACGGATGCAGGTAAAATGAGCCCCCGCAATTTAATGGTAACTACCATTGGCGATGAGTTAAAACTTGCAACAAATTTTAAAAGCAAAGTAATTGGAATTGCGCTTAAAGAACGGGCAGCTATTTTGCCAGCCGGCCATAGTGCCAATGCAGCTTACTGGTATGATAGTAAAACAGGTGACTGGATTAGTTCCAGCTATTATTTGAATGCATTACCTACATGGGTAAACGATGTTAATAAAAAGAAACTGCCCGATCAATATTATGCAAAGGATTGGAATACGATGTACCCTGTTGAATCTTACCAGCAAAGTGACGCCGATAACAATCGCTTTCCCAGAAAATTAGCACAGTATGCTACTAAAAATTACCAGGTAATTATTGCCACACCGTATGGCATTGATTTGAGTATTGAAATGGCAAAGGCAGCCATTAATGGGGAGGCATTGGGAGCCGGTCCTGCAACAGATTTCCTTACGCTGAGCATCTCGTCGCCTGATTATATTGGCCATGCTTATGGCCCCAACTCTATAGAGGAAGAGGATTGTTTTTTGCGATTGGATAAGCTGTTGGGAGAGTTCCTCGATTTCCTGGATGCTAACACTGGAAAGGGAAAGTACCTTGTCTTTTTAACGGCCGATCACGGTGCCGCCAATGTTCCGTCGTTTTTAAATAAGCATAAAATTCCGGCAGGCAATTTTGATAATGAAACTGCAGAAGCTGAATTGAATAAATTACTTGAAGCAAAATTTAAGACCATCGGGCTGGTGATAGGTATTTTAAACTACCAGGTTTACCTTGATCGTACTACCATGGATGCAAAACATTTAAATAAAGAACTGGTATATAAAACTGCAATGGACTATTTATTGCAGAACCCATCAATAGACAGGGTAATTGCGTTGGATGCTGTGGGTGAAACTACACTCAATGCCAACATCAGGGAAGTAATTATAAATGGATATTTTCCCAGTCGTAGTGGCGATTTGCAAATTTTATTTCGTCCTCAATGGATTGATGGATTTTTAAATGGTGGAACAACCCATGGTGTTTGGAACCCTTACGATGCACACATTCCATTGATCTGGTATGGATGGAATATTTTGCCTGGAAAAACATACCGGAACACGTACATGACAGATATTGCCCCAACAGTTGCTGCTATGCTAAAAATTCAGATGCCCAATGGTAACATAGGTCATGTAATTGATGAATTGATTAAATAACACAAGTACTACTTTTTACAATACCAATATTTGTTGATCGGCTTCAGTTATTTAATATCAATAAAAAACTGTTTAATTTTAATGCTGTAAAAAAATATATGGTGGGGAATGATGCCATGAAAAGATGCATTAGAACGGAGCACTTCGTTCCTCAGTGTAAACTCTGCCGATGTCGATCCTATGAAATACTCCCGATAGCTATCGGGACCGGTTAACAAAAAATTCATTTCAAAACAATTGTTACAGCAAGACATTATTTATTAGCTAAATTTAAAAAAATCAAAGCGGCGCTAACCATGACGCAATCAACTACTACTGAGAAAAATGCTTCCAATAACTTAACAAGGTTGGTGTTTAAGCAGGTTAGGCCATATAGAAAATGGCTGGTGCTGATTTTTATTGCGATGGTTGCTGAAACCATGCTTGGGTTGGCAGCCCCCTGGCCATTAAAAATTGTTATAGACCACGTAATAGCACACAATGAATTGCCGGCCTGGTTATCGTGGATGAAAATGTTTCATTTAAGTGAAAGCAATATTGAACTTGCGGCAGCAGCCGCCATTTTATTGATAGTGATCACTGTATTGGGCGCAATTGCGGGTTACCTTAACAGTTATTTTACAGAGAGCGTGGCGCAGTATGTAGCCAACGATGTGCGGCAGCAGGTTTATCATCATTTGCAACGCTTGTCTTTGAGTTATTACGATACGCACCAGGTAGGAAAAATTTTGAGTACTATTACTACCGATGTATCCACCATGCAGGATTTTGTTTCAAACACCTTGCTGGCAATCCTGATTGATGCAATGACAATTGTAGGTATTTTGGGATTGATGTTTTACATGAACTGGGTGTTTGCATTGGTTGCATTGAGTGTTACACCATTCCTGATTCTATTTGTTGCGCATTTTAAAAAAGCCGTAAAAAAATCGGTACATGAAGTAAGGGTTGACCAAAGTAATATGCTCACCATTTTGCAACAGGGACTGGAATCGATACGGGTAGTAAATGCATTTGGTACGCAGGCAGTAGAGGAGGAGCGCTTAAAAAAAATAAGTATGGAGACAGTGAATGCAGCGCTTAGAACACGGCGGCTAAAGTCTTTGCTGGCGCCGGTTGTACAAATTGTTGTTACACTTTGCATTGCGCTGGTACTTTGGAAAGGTGCTCATTATGTGCTGTCCGGATTAATGACCATTGGATCACTAACGGTGTTTTTATCTTACCTCAATAAATTTTTTAGCCCTGTAAAAGACCTGGCGAAAATGACAAACGCAGTGGCGCAGGCAACCGTGTCGCTGGAGCGGATACAAATGATTTTACATACCGATACCATCATTCCGCAAAAGCAGGGAGCCATCAATCCTGAAGAATTAAAAGGAGGGATCATTTTTGACAATGTATCTTTTGCTTACAATGGTACTACGGCTGTGTTAAAGAATATAAATATTGATATAAAACCTGGTCAGCGTATTGGTATTTGTGGGCCCACGGGAGGAGGTAAATCCACTATCGCCGGACTTGTGCCAAGGTTTTACGATACAACTGACGGACAGATACTCATTGATGGAATAGATATAAAAGACTTTAACCTGGATGGATTGAGAAAGCAAATTGGCTTTGTATTGCAGGATACCATACTGTTTTACGGATCGGTAAAGGAAAATATTGCTTATGGAAAAACGGGCGCTACGGATGCGGAAATATTTGAAGCCGCAACCCTTGCAAACGCTGAAGAATTTATTAATAAAATGCCACACGGTTATGATACATTGGTAGGAGAAAGAGGTGCTACATTATCCGGAGGTCAGCGACAACGCATTGGCATTGCAAGGGCCATTGTTCGCAATTCGCCGATACTTATATTAGATGAACCAACCGCTGCGCTGGATTCCGAATCGGAAAGAATTGTAATGGATGCGATGGATAAATTAATGGCTGGCAGAACGGTCATTACCATTGCACACAGGTTAAGCACTATATTTAATGCAGATAAAATATTTGTCATTAAAGATGGCAGCGTTGTTGAACAGGGTACTCATTTTAACCTGCTGGAAAAAGGTGAAATTTATGCCGGGCTTTATCACGCTCAATCTGATTCATCAACCCACATGATGCAAGGGCCACATGCTGCGTGTTAAACTATCGCATAAAATATGTAATTTGATAGCAATTAAAACTCACTTATGTATCACCGTTCTATAGTCGTATTTCCTGATGACTCTGTAAAAATTATTATTGATGCAATCGATGGTGCAAAGAAATCGCTTCGTATAAAAATGTTTCTTTTCTCTGATCCCGATTTGCTTGAAGCTGTCATTAGGGCGCATAAGCGTGGCGTAAAAGTGAAAGTGATGCTAAACCCGGCACGCAGAAATGGAGATGAAGAAAATGTGGCTACCAGGATTAAACTGGAAAAATCAGGTGTGGTCGTTAAAGACAGTAATCCGTTTTTTACCCTAACGCATGAAAAGTCGATGATTGTGGATGACTCCACTGCCTTTATAAAATCTTTTAACTGGGAAACAAAAAATCTTACTGTAACAAGAGATTATGCTATTATAACTACCCATCCACATGAGGTGGAGGAAATTATTTTGTGTTTTGAATCAGACTGGGATAGAAAAGATTTCAACCCCGGAGATGATGCCCGGCTAATATGGTGCAGTTACAACGGACGAAACCGCATCGCAAAATTTATTGATGAAGCAAGGCATACTTTGTTTTTACAAAATGAGCGATTTCAGGACATGGTAATTATTGAGCGATTGGTACGTGCAGCAACCAGGGGTGTAAAAGTGCATGTGATGGTGCGGCCACCACATACACTTAAAATAGGGAAGTTGATTGAAGGAGTAGGTGGCCTGCGTATTATGGATGATGTAGGAATAAAAATTCATAAGCTAAGGCATTTGAAGCTGCATGGAAAAATGTTGTTGGCCGATGGGGTAAGGGCCATCGTTGGATCTATTAACCTTACACCGGGCAGCTTTGATGACAGGCGTGAACTTGCTATTGAAACAAATGAGGAGCAGGTAGTAGAGCGACTATATGAGATCGCTAGTTTTGACTGGAAAAATTCTCATAAACTAGATCTGTCGGATGCCGGCTTAATTGAAGACCTCGAAAACAGAAGTTCCGGAGGATTAGAAAAACTTTCGCTTAACCTGATTGGTCAAAAAAAGCATAAGCATCACAAGAAGGATAAATGACATACAGTAACAGCAAAATATTAACGCGGCATTTGCAATTAAATAAAAGTTTTCATTGAATTAATACCAGTATGAAAAAGTTTTTTTTTATTCTTATAGTAAGCTTAATTTTTAACGTTCTGCATGCACAACAGCCTTCCGGGAACATTGACAAGGTTCAAATATTTGAGGATGAATCGCCCTGGGATGTAACGCTGTCAATGGATATGGGGACACTGCTGAAGACAAAATCCAAGCCGGAGTACATACCGGCAACTTTTACCTGCAAAATAAATGACAGCATTATTTCAGAAGAGATACGCATCATTGCAAGGGGAAATGTGCGAAGAGAGATTTGTTATATGCCTCCCATAAAACTGAACTTTCATAATAGTACTTCGCCGAAACTATATCCCTTAAATTCTTTAAAATTGGTTTGTTCATGCAAAAATGGTGATGGTTATGACCAATTGGTTTTAAAGGAATTTCTTGTTTATAAAATCTATAATCTTTTAACTACAAAAAGCTATCGGGTACGGTTACTCAATATTGATTATGAAGACATCGGCAAAAAGAAAAAGACTGTTTCGCAACATGCTTTTTTGATTGAAGACGGAAAAGATATGGCGAAGCGAAATAAATGTAATGAGTTGAAAAAAGTAACAATGAAAAGTTTGTATACTGATAGGGAGCAAATGACATTAGTGGCCCTATTTCAATATATGATTGGCAATACAGACTGGGGAGTATCTGTAAATCATAATACATCGCTGATTCGTTCTGCAAAAGACAGTACAGAATTGCCCTATGTAATTCCTTATGATTTTGATTATTGTGGACTGGTAAATGCTGTGTACGCTGTACCCGGCGAAGGAATGGGTATAGATGAAGTAAGCCAACGGGTGTACCGCGGTTATCCCAGAACCCAGGACGAACTAAATGATGCGATTGGTATTTTTAATCAGCAGAAGGAAAAAATTTATTCCATGATCAAAGGTTTTGAGCCACTTAGTTCAAGGGGCAGGAGTGACGTGATTTATTACCTGGATGCGTTTTATAAAATCATTAATAATCCTGTAGAAGTAAAGTATATTTTTATGGGAGGTGAAAATGAGGGATCTTAGTGAAATTGACTGCTATTTTTAAGTTGACATCTTTCATTCTATAAGAAATAATCAATCTTCTTTCAATCCCTTCATAATGATGTTGCCTGTTCCGTTTTTATCACAGGGATATCCAAATGCTTTTTGCAATAAATCCCGGTTATTGATTGTTGCATAAAATTCATCAATATATGCGATGGTTTTAGCAACGTACCGGGTATCGAGCAAACTGCAGCTTGTATAAAGTTTGTAGATGTCTTTCTTTATGCTGTTATAAAATTCCACAATGGGATCAAACTGGCCCATATCCGCCACGCAATAGCCGCGGTATCGCCTTTCACGAATGGAGTTCATATTGAGTTCTTCCTCAGGTTTGGCATAAGGCGTTTCTACGATGCCTGCGTGATCAAAATCATAAGGTACAACTGTGGGCAATGCCAGGGAATCGGCGGCAATTAATTTTACATTTTGATTGTATTGCACCGACCAATCGATGTTGGCGATGAGGTACTGAAAAACTGCCATTGTTAAAAAAGGAATTCTTTCAGTGTATTCAGGCTTTATTTTTTTGTTGATTGTAAATAAACCGTTTCTGCCGGCCATTGCATTTTCCTCTTCGAGTAACAGTCCATAAAAAGGTTCAACATTTTTCTTCCTTTTTGAATCTGATAATTTTACCCGTACCAGTTTTGCCCTAAAACTTTGCGGGGTGACAAGGTTATATATTTTGTACACCAACCACTCCCGGATAACGTAGTTGTCTTCTGCACAAGGCATCACCAGTTTCAATTTGCTTTGTCCCTTAAAGACGCATTTTTCCAAAGAGTCGCTTTTTGAAAAATTAATCAACAGCGGCGGGTAATCGCAATTAGATCGCAACTTGCGAAAGTGCCCCCGGGTTTTGGCCTTTGCTGCCAGTGCAAATTCGCTACCATCCTCATTTTTATAGGAGATTGTTATTGGGTGATATTTTGAATCGTTCGACCGGTCATTTAGTAATACCCGTAGATCACCACTCAATGTAATATCCAGCATCACGTCGTTTTCAAAACACTTACTAACGGGGAAAAGTTGGGTGGGCTCAACCGTTTGTGAAACGGATATGGACTGGCTGATACCGGTTGCTGATAAGAGCATGCAAACAAACGCAAAGCAGCAATATGGTAGAATGTTTTTTTTCATGCTGATAAAAAAGTAGCGAAGTTTTACAATGGCAATTTAGTTCAGTTCGATTTCGTAAAAATTCCCCGTGTATTTAGAAGCTCTTTGAATTGAATGTTTCAAAAAATGATGGTGGAAAATGATGCCATGAAAATATTAAGTTGAATAGAGCACTTCGTTCCTCAGTGTAAACTCTGCCACTAAAGATGCCATGAAATATCCCTGCTGGTGAACAAAAAATTCTTTCAAAATAGCTTCTCATTGATTGTATTCAACCCTATTTTATTTTGCAATCCTGCGCCTATGAATTCAGTTGTACATTATGGCAATTCAATTTCCATACCTTCCCTGGCCATTGTATAGTCAAAGGCATACTTATGACTTAACTGTAAATTTTCAAAAATATTTTTGATCTGTTCATCTGTGTGTGATGGGTCGTGGTGTGCAATCAGCAGCCTTTTGGCATGACAGTAAGTTGTAAATAACAAGGCATCTTCCATGCTGGAATGGCCCCATCCAACCTTGGTTTTATATTCGTTAGCCGTGTACTGTCCATCGTGATACAGCAGGTCAGCATCTTTAGCAAGATCGTATCCCGATATCCAGTCAGGGTCGTTTATAATACCATTGTAACCCAAGGCCGGTTCATGATCTGGCATATAAGTAAAAACAGAATTTTTGCCTTCAATCCTAAACCCGATGGTTGGCCCGGGATGTATGATATACCTGGATTTAATGTTGAATCCATCGATGACAAAATCGCTGTTACCTATTTCATGAAAAATAATTTGACAGGGTAAGTCACGCAATAACACGGGAAACAACGGAGGGGAAAGATAACGGCTGAGCCTTGTGCGAAGTGATTGCGTAGGTGCGGTTGGTCCCCAGATATGCACTTCTTTTCCCTGGTCAAAAAATGGCTTAAAAAATCCAAGGCCAAGTATATGATCCATGTGCAGGTGTGTTAGCAGCACATTTACAATTTTACCGGGGTATGCTGTTGCATTAAAAAGCTCAATGCCGGAGCCGGCGTCGAGTATTAGAATATTATCATTTTCCGATACTTGCGTACAGGATGTTCTGCTTCCATAATCTTTGGTTTCGGGGCCGGAGGTTTGAATGGAACCTCGTACGCCCCAAAGGCTAACTTTCATTCTCTTTTACTTTCCAGAACATGGCAACGGCTCCCAGGAATTTGCCCTCTCTGTTGATGATTGGATAAGATGTTAATGCAATCTTTTCTATTTGTCCGTTGAGGCTTTTTATCCAAAAAGAATTGTGATAAGGTAAAAAATCATTCAAGGTTTTTACAAGCGGCAAATCACCGGGGGGAATAGGCTGATTAAATTCATCCATCGGTTTAAATATCACGGACCATTCATCTACAGGCATTTCACCGGTTTCTTCAAATCTTTTTCCTAATAATTCTTCTGCCGGTAAATTATAAAAAATGAGGTTGCCTGTTGTATTTATGATAAACACAGGTATTGAAAGGCAATCGGCCAACTGGCGATTTAAAATGATTTCTATTTCGTAGGCAGCCATAAATTAAAATTAAATGTAAGCATGCATTAAATATAATTATTATTTTTTCGTGATCCTATTTAACTGTTTGTTTTTGTTGAATCAGACAAGTGCATATTTTCTGAATCATAGATTTAAATGGATTTATGGATTGCACTGATTTTATCATTTTGAACTTCCGTGTCATCTTTTAATCTTTATAATCCGTGATTCAGACAAAAGGAAATTGATCTGAATCACAGATTTAAATGGATTTATGGATTTCACTGATTTTTTCATTTTTTACTCCGTGCCATCATTTAATCTTTTTAATCCGTGATTCAGACAACAGGTAATTGAATGATAAATTTAGTTCCATCGTCCTCCTTTGATTCAACTTTCAACTCACCACCATGTGCATGTACAATGTCGTAGCTCAAACTAAGTCCTAAGCCCGTTCCCTGGCCTGTTGGTTTGGTGGTAAAGAATGGTTGGAATATTTTATCTACAATGTTTTCAGGAATGCCGATGCCATTGTCGGTGACCGTTATTTGTACTGCTTCTGACAGCTCCCCCGATAGCCCGCCTAAAGGGGAGCTTAACCTCCTGGTTGTTACTGTTATCGTTGGTTCGTAAGAGTGCAATAAACCGTCAATTGTCTTTGTTCCTCCTTTGGGCGTAAGGGAGCAATTCTTTTTTTCATTAACTGCGTAAAAAGCATTATTCAATAAATTAATTAGTACGCGGCCAATTTCCTGCGGAACAATATTTATTTTCTCAATGCTTTCATCAAAATCAGTTATTAATTTAGCGTCGAAGCTCTTGTCTTTTGCCTTTATTCCATGCAGGGCCAGGCGAATATAGTCCGTACATATACCATTGATATTTGAAGGCTCTTTTGCCCCTGAGCCGGCAATTGAATGTTGCAGCATACCTTTTACAATCAGGTCGGCTCTTTTACCATGGTGATTTATTTTTTCAAGATTTTGTTTTATGTCAGCACCAATTGCTTTTGCTTCTTCAATATCTCCCTTGTCCAGTTCAATGTTCATTTCATCCATTAACTCATTGCTTACTTCAGAAAAATTATTAACGAAGTTTAGCGGGTTTTCAATTTCATGTGCAATGCCTGCAGTCAATTGGCCAAGGCTCGCCATTTTCTCGGATTGTATCAATTGCGACTGGGTTGCTTTTAAATGCGTGAGCGATTGATTTAACTCTGCCGTACGGATTGAAACGAGTTGCTCTAATAATATCTTTTCCTTTTTCAACGCATTAATTCTCCAGAGTACAAATAGGTAAATACCCAATATCAACACCAATGCATAAGCGCTATAGGCCCACCAGGCCCGCCACCAGGGTGGCATCACTTTAAAGGTATAGCTGGCTTCACTCATATTTCCAAACGAGCTAAAGCCCCGTAAATGAAAAGTGTATTCACCTTCTTTTACGTTGCCAAAAACTGCCTCAGTTTTATTACTCAAATTGCTCCAGTCTTTACTATATCCATCTAACTTATATTGATACCTTGTTGATTTTCCAAACGAAGGTGAAATAACTGCAAATTCAAAACTTATATTATTATTTTGGTAGGGGATAACAAGTCCGGCTGGCAGGAAATCATGTGCTGTTACACTGTCGAATTTTACTTTACTAAATGATGCTGACATGGTCGCTAAGTCTTCATTGGATAGGGGTTTCCCGAATTTCAAAGTCATTTCATTCATCCTTGATAAACTATCTTTTTCAGTCAGTTGTTTACCTGTTGATTTTAAACTTTGCCAGAATATATTTTTATTATCAAGTAAAATATTGTTAATGCTAATTGGAAGTTGTTTAAAGTTCTTCGATGCTTTGTAATCGAACCGGAAAATGCCGTTCGACCAACTTCCGCCACCCCAAACTACTCCCTGTTTGTCAACAACAAGGCTTCTTGGAATTGAAAATCCAAAGTGAAAGCCTGTGCGTTGATTGTAATGTTGAAAGACGGGATTTTTATCTTCAAGCTGATCAAATTGCAAAGATGACAGTCCGAGTATGGTGTTGAACCACATGATGTGATTGATTGAATCTGGTTCTACATCTGCCACTATATTTCCCAACCCTTCTGCCGCACGGTAAGTAGTGAATTTATGTCCATCAAATTTTGCAGCACCCCCATCTGTAGCCAGCCATATATTACCCAATGGGTCTTCTGTTATATCGTTCACGAAATTGTGTGGAAGGCCGTCTCTTTTGTTGTACAATGTAAAGGATTGTCCATCGAACTTATATACGCCGGAATCGCCACTGCCAAACCAATAGTTGTGTTTGCTGTCCTGGAAAGACGAGTGAAAACCTTTGACAGATAATCCCTGCGCCGATTCAAAATTGGTACATGCATTGCCATCCAATTTAGTAACACCGCCATAGCCGCATATCCATATATTATTCAGGTTGTCTTCAAAAATGTTTTCGATGCTTCCCGTGGGTATGCCTTGTTGTTTTGAATAAATAGTGTAATAGACCCCATCAAATTTTATAAGTTCTCCGGCTTTGAGATGATTGTCCCAAATGCCAAACCATATATTTCCGGCATGATCAATAAAGGGTTTTGTGATGGCGCTGTTATGATTCAACAACTCTTTTCCGTAATAAGCAATCTGATCTGAATTGTATTTTCCAATACCATTTCCTGAACCTGATGTCCACTTATGTCCTGCCTCATCAATCACTATATAATTTGAACTTTCATCGGCTGGCAGCTCAAGATTACTTAAATAAGAATAGCTGATTTTAGCAGCGCCGTTTGGCGTACCTACCCAAATATTGCCTAACTCATCTGCTGTAAGCGCCATTATATTTCCGGACGGAAGACCCGATTTTGTTGAATATTCAAGGAAATTATTTCCATCAAATTTGGTTAATCCTACAGTTCCATTTGCTATCCAAATATTACCCTGCTTATCTTCAGTTAGTTGGTTTAGTATCCTGCCATTCGTGTAGCCATCTGCGGCGGTAAATATTTTTGTACTTGTACCATCAAATTTTCCAAGTCCCCCGGCCCGGTCATCAAACCATATATTGCCATTTTTATCGCAGTAAACCAGGTAGGGCGATTTACCTTCTTTCATTGCAATTTTAGTGTATGGGGTAAATGATTGGCCATTAAAAACACTCACTCCTTTGTTGGTAGATATCAGCAGGTTGCCATCTTTGTCTTTTATAATGTTATTGATGGTGCTATCAGCTAGTCCATCAGCAGTTGTAAATTTTTTATAC
The DNA here is from genome assembly GCA_046590675.1 of Ferruginibacter sp. Classification (GTDB taxonomy): domain Bacteria; phylum Bacteroidota; class Bacteroidia; order Chitinophagales; family Chitinophagaceae; genus Ferruginibacter. Next base: position 18,100 of record JBKJUP010000043.1, read on the forward strand.
TGATCATTTTTGTATTGATAAAGCCCATTTGTACTGCCAAACCAAATTGCTCCATTGCTATCTTCTGTAAAGTTGCGGGCTTCACCACTGCCATTGTTGAAAGCCGTATCAATCGACGGATTAATGAAATATTTCCCGTTGTAAATACTGATACCAAAAAAGCTGGATATCCAGATATTTTTTTTACTGTCAACAAATAATCCGTTTGTAAAATCCGATATCAGTCCATTACCGGTTGTATAGTTGGTAAAACTGGTCCCGTTATATTTACTAACACCGGCTAAAGTTGCAAACCAAATATTCCCTTCATGGTCCACAGTGGTGGCCAATACATAATTTTGCGGTAGCCCATCGGCAATATTAAAATTTGTGAAATAAGGTACACCAACTCCGGCCGGATAATGAAGTTGAACAATTGTTGGCTTAAGCGCCCTGATAACTTTGGGTGCGTTGGCAGCAGTAATTTTTGTAATGATCGGAGGTGCTACACTATCGGGAATTATCCTTCCTAAAGACACAGTGAAAGCCTGTTCGGTTACTTCAGTTCTTTTTGGCGTGCATGCATAAAAATAACTAACAAGAATAATTAAAATAAAAAAATGATTTTTTTTCATCTGCAGTGATTTTACTTACGGTAAATGAATGTTGAATATTGTGATGGCTCTTTGTTTTCCAACATTACTTTCCGGCTATAAACTATTGCATTATCATAGTGTATTAACTGCGGATTTAAAATGAATACTGGATTATATTGACTTCAATTTATAAGTTAATCTATTCAGTATAAATCTGTGCAATCATTTAATCCAATAAATCCGTGATTCAAACAAAAGGTAATAATATACTAAATGTTGTTCTTTCTCCTTCCTTACTGTCTAATTTTATTTACCCGCCATGTGCTTTCACAATATCATAGCTCAATGATAAACCCAAACCTGTTCCCTGACCGGGTGGTTTGGTGGTAAAGAAGGGTTGAAATATTCTATCAACAATATTTAAAAGTATACCGTTAAAAACTATGCCCTTACTAATTTAGGCTTCTTAAATATCAAAGTAACAATCGTTCCGTTATTGATTTCATAGGTTAATTTACCGTCCAATTGTTTTGTCAAAAGGTTGACTAATTGCGTTCCAAAGCCAGTACCTTTTGCTTCTTCATTGACTGGTTTGCCGATGCCATTGTCTGAAATTTTTAATAAAAGTAGCCCCTCAGAATTGACTGCCCTTTCTTGTTCGGTCAAACTGATTTTGATTGCCCCATTTTCTTTTTCATTAAAAGCGTATTTCAATGAATTGGTCAACAGCTCGTTGGTGATAAGGCCAATTGAAATAGCAGTATCCACATCTAAAACCAATTTCGGCATGTCGCAATCCACCTTGATATGCCCCTCTGCGTTGAAAGAATCGAGAATATTATCACTGAGATTAATAAAATAATCCCTCATTTCAATGGCTGCTAAATTTTCGCCCTGATACAGTTTTTGATGAATAATACCCATTGAATGCACCCGGTTTTGGCTGGCTAACATAGCCGATTGTACTGAGGGGTCATCAATATGGGCGGATTGTAAGGCTAAAAGGCTGGATACTACTTCGAGATTATTTTTAACGCGATGATGGATTTCTTTTAATAATAATTCATTTTCTGCATTTCTTGCAGCCAGCGAAACCTGGGTAGTTTTGAGTTGTGTTACCGTTTTTTCTATTTCATCATTTTTTTCTTTTAAAGCCCAATTGGCTTTAACTTTTATTGTATTGCTTTTGTAAAATAGAAAAGCAATAATAGAAAAGAAAATTAACCCGGTCAATAAAAGCAATATCTGAGTGTTGCTTTTTACTTTAATTCTTTCGGCTTCAAGTTCCTTCAATCTCATCTGTTCGCTGAAGCCAATATTTTGAAAATTAGTCAATGTTTTTATCTCTTTGTCATTTACAGAATCACTCAGCATTTTAGACAATTGTAAATAATAAAAGGCGCTGTCATACTTGTTTTCATCTTTAAAACTTAATGCAAGTGCTGTGTATGCTTCTTCCATTTCAGGTACGTAACTACCCAACGATCTATAATTGACAATACCTGCTTTAGAATAATACAAACTTGAATCAAGCCTGCCCAATTTTCTATAGGTGTCTGCTAAGGCAAATTGGGTCAGCGCTATATAAAAAGTATTTTGATTTCTTTCGAGTAGCTTTAATGCTGAGAGGAAATTGGTTTTTGCATCTTTAAAATTTCCTTTTCTAAAAAGTATATCGCCAATAGCTTTATTGGATGCTCCGCTATAGTTTTTATTTTCAATTTTACTTTCAATAGCCAAAACAATTTGCTGAAAATAAAGAGCAGAATCAAGTTTGCCCATATTTAAATAAGCATTGGCAATATTATTATTTATAGTATATTGTAGATTTAAATCAGTCGTTTCCGATTCGATTATTTTTTTTGTTTCTTTTAGTTCTGATAGTTGTTTGTCAAAATTTTCCGTGCGGCCATACAGCATAGCGAGGCTGTTTTTTATATAGCCTAATAATATTATCCTGTTTATTTTGGGATCATTGCTGGTAAAATATTTATTAAAAAATGGCGTGATAATAACATTGTTTGCAATGTTTTTATCTTCAATTAATTTATTGGCAACAAGTAATTTAGTAAGTGCATTTGCATAGTCTCCGTTACTCAACAATGTATAGCCAAGGTCACTCAGGATACTTGCCTCGTAAAATTTTTGATCTAGTTTTTCTGCAATTGAAAAAGCAATGTCAGCATAATAAACAGCGCTGTCTCTGTTAACTTCTGAGTATTTTAATGCCAACTGGCAAAACTTATTCAAACGAATGGTATCATTTTCTCCGAATGCAGCAAGTGGAGAATTAAGGAGGAGAATTAGGGAGAGTAAATAACTTTTAATCCGTTTCATTATCCTGAATTTAAAGTGTTATGATAAATGTTGTTTCTTCTCCCTCCCTTGTATCTACCTTCAACTCGCCACCATGTGCCTTTACTATATCATAAGCCAATGATAAACCCAATCCTGTTCCCTGTCCGGTGGGTTTAGTGGTAAAGAAGGGTTGAAATATTTTATCTAATACTTTTGGGGGAATACCATTGCCGTTGTCTTTTACACTGATCAAAACTTTGTCGCCGGCATTTTTTGTACTTACTGAAACTGTTGGTTCGTACCCTTCGGATTGTTGTTTTTTCTTTTCATCCACCGCATAAAAAGCGTTGTTGATTAAATTCAAAATCACTCTTCCAATATCCTGCGGAATGATATTGATGTAGCCAACAGTTTCATCAAAATCCGTTTTTAATGTGGCATTGAATGATTTGTCTTTTGCCCTTAAACCATGATAGGAAAGGCGAAGGTATTCATCACATAATGCATTGATGTCTGTGGATTCTTTTGTGCCCGAACTGCTTCTTGAATGCTGCAACATGCCTTTTACAATAGCATCAGCTCTTTTGCCATGATGATTTATTTTTTCAAGATTTTGTTTAAGGTCAGATGAAATGGCTTTTGCTTCTTCAAAATGTCCTTTGTATAATTCCTCATTCATTTCATCAATTAGTTCGCTACTTACTTCACTAAAATTATTGACAAAGTTTAACGGGTTTTGAATTTCGTGTGCAATGCCTGCTGTCAGCTCACCGAGGCTTGCCATTTTTTCTGATTGTATCAGTTGGGATTGAGTAGACTTGAGGTTACTCATTGCTTTTTCTATTTCGCTGTTTTTCTCCTTCAGAATTTGATTTGCTTTTTGTTTTTCACGATTGTTGCGGTAAAGTAAAAGTCCAATAGTACTGAATACGGCAATCAATGCTATGATGGCAATTGTTTTCAAGGTGCCCGCCTTTTCAATGCGCTCTTGCTCCTGTTGCTGCAACATTAATTGCTGATTGAATGCTGCTACCTGGAATTCCTGTAGCCTTTTTTTCTCAATACTGCCGATGCTATCATTTAATAGGGTAGCCAGCCTTAAATAAGCAAAAGAACTGTCTGTGTTTTTTTGGCCATGATAATAATCTGAGATCATCCGGTAAGCAATTGCTTTTTCTTTTTCGTAGCCGCCCTGCGTAAAAGCTTCGAGAGCTTTTTTGGCATAAATAAAAACAGAATCTGATTTGTTTAACGACTGGCAAAGCTTGGATATTTGGAGACATGCATTTCCGGTATGCCGGGGATTACCATTCTGTTCACTGACAAGTATCGCTTTTTGATAATTTTTCCTTGCGAGATCAGCGTTTCCCATTTGCTCGTAGGTCATTCCTATGGATGTGTACGTACTGCCTTCAAATTTTCGGGCGTCTGAAGGTAATTTAGTATAATAATAAAGTGACTTCTGCATGAAGAAAAGGGCCGAATCGGGCTTATTCATTTTTAGATAACTGTCACCAATATCAGGGTATAATCCGGCAAGGTTGAAAGTGTCACCTGCGGCTTCCAAATGAGGGATTGCTTCAAGTGCTGTTGCAATCTGCTTTTCATTATTGCCTACATAACCGTAAAGGTTCTCACGAGCACAATATAGAATGCCTATTGCACTAAGGCGGTACATTTGCGGGGTTTGTTCGTTTTGCAAATAGCCTGCTTTTTTCCCATTGGAAGGATCCCCGGCAATTTTCAGTCCCAGGTTTATTAACCGGAGCGCCTCGGGATAATTTCCTGTTTTCATAAGCGGCCAGGCCATATATGCCATCATCATAGCCTTGTTTAATTGTAAGTCCAGTTTTTCGGCAATGGCTATGCCTTTTTTACAATAGTACTGACCACTGTCAACATTTATATCATCATAAAGGCTTCCCAGCAACGAAAACGCACCCATACGGACAGTGTCATTTGCTGCATGCTGCAGTGTAAAATAGGCGCTATCTATTTGATGACGGGTTTGTGCTTTGGCAAATGCCGGAACTAGCAATAGGAGTGATATTTTTAAAAGTAATTTCATTCAGTTCATTTTAAGTACGTGGCAATGTGATTATAAAATCTGACACTTCATTTTCTTTTGCCTCCACTTTCAATTCGCCACCATGCGCCTTTACGATGTCATAATTTGTCTGAACCACGGATTTAAAAAGATTTATGGATGTCACAGATTTCGTTTTCATAAAACAAGTCTTTTAAAAGTTAAGCTTTTGCTTCCAAAATTGATCAACAGACCAACTTCGAGTTTGTATGCTTTCAGGTAATTTAACACTTGAGCTAGATGTACATCTTCCAAAATAATAACTGCTTTTAGCTCTACCAATACTTTTCCTTCTACAACAAAATCGGCTCTTCTTGTGCCAATTGGATCCTGCTAATCTTTATAAAATATATTTTGTTCAATTTCTTTCATAATTGAGTGCAACTTTAGAAAATTCACATGCTAATGCCCTTTGATAAATCACTTCCTGAAAACCGTTGCCCAAAAAATTATGAACTTCAAAAGAAGCTCCAATGATTTTTTCCGTTATGTCTTTGTATTTAAGTTCTCCGTTCATACTTTAAATCTGTGTAATCTTATAATCCCCTTAATCTGTGATTCAGACATGAGGTAATTGAATAATAGACTCACTTCCTTCACCTTCTTTCCTCTCCACTTTTATCTCACCACCATTCGCTTTCATAATATCATAACTCAAACTCAATCCTAACCCCGTTCCCTGCACGGTTGGTTTAGTAGTAAAGAAGCCTGCCCGCTGATCCGGGTTGATATATTTTGCTTGCTATTTTCAAAAACTCCACAGTGTCGCACCAATTGGATAAGCCAGGTAAAACTGCCTGAACCGCTTTACATTACTGGCAATAAACCCTTTTCCTTGCGGTAGCGAAAGGTCTTTGGCCAAATTGCTGATGAGTGCCTTGCCGTATTCTGCCCTGGTATTTCCGCCCTGCTCAAATTTTACAATATGTTGGCAGCAGTTGTTTATTTACAGCTTGTGTCGCCCTTACCTGACCGGAAACATACAATAAGTTTTCCATCTATACCCTGAAATGAAGGCATATTGTAAATATCAAGTGGCCTCCCTGTTTGAGCAATGGGCTTACCGATATAAGTCACAGCGGGAGGGGGGAGCAATGTAGTTTTGAATTCAAGCGATTGGGCTGGTAACTGATCAAGATGCAAAGACTTTGCAGGCAGGGCATCATAATTAAAATTTGCTTCTGCTGCTTTTTGTGTAAACTGTATGAACCCGGTACTGTCATAAGCAACAACGGGCAGCGTATTGATGTCCAGTTTTTTCAACACCGGTTTAATGCCTTCGTGTTTAATCGTGTCCCACTGCAGTTTTAATTCCGGCGTAAATACCAGTGGCTCACTCACGGGTTGGGCTGCCCCAAGTTCTTTTTCCGGAAAAGGTATTTGATGATTACCATTGTTACACGACGCAAAAAATAATACGATTGGTATTATAAAAATTGAGGCTAGTGATTTACGCAACTTCATTTTGATTGTATGTTTAAAGGGTTTTAATCCTGCTCCTGGCAGAATTTATTTTGCCAGGTGTTTAGCTTTATTTTTTTAGTCTTTTTCTTTTTTTTCACAAGTAAAAAGGTGAAAAATAAAGAATCCACTTCCTTCATTTTCTTTGGTTGCCACTATGAGTGTTCCAGGTATGCTATCACAATATAACATTTGATCTGAATCACAGATTAGCATGGATGGTTGGATTGCGCTGATTTTATTTTAATTTCTTTTCTGTTTCGGTGGGGTGGGGGGTAAAAGTTTTTTACCGCAATTACTTTCTTTACTGTTTTATTTTCCAAAGTCAGCCTCACAATTTTGCAATCTTTGCAACTTTCTTTCCTGCGAAGGCATTTTGCCCGATATCTTTCGGGTTATCCGTTTCTACAAGTTATCTTTTAGATAATAATCCCAGGGCAATAAAAATTAATTATGGCTGCTTATGCGGTATGAAAATGTTGGTCAGAAACGTAAACTCTCCTGATTTTTTAACCATACTTTCCTTTCAATAATCAGTTAGTTTTTTCGGGGTTTTCTGGCCGGTCAACACTTGTTGTATCCGCTTCTTCAGTCCTGCAACTTTTGCCAAGTCTCTCATACCTTATCCAAAATTTGTTCAGGATCAGTTATTGTCTCCATCGCTGGCAATCAACTGCTTTCTTTACTGATTTGCTGAAAGTACTATAAACAGTGCATTTTAACCGGATAAAATATTTTTTATTTGAATTCAATTGGCGTCAAAAGCAATGAATAAAGGTGGAAGCTTTTTGTCGTAAATATTAAGTTATGTACCAAAATATCAGTTAAATAAGTTTATTGAAAAATATAAAGGTAACTACAAGGCTCAGGAATTAGTTGATGTGAACAACATGTTTTGCAGATTTTTTCTCAACAACATGCAGAGAAAGCTTATGGGAGATTAGATGTTGTTTAGAAGCCTTAAGCCGACCTGCATCGATTTAATCGGGATTGGAAATGGGTTGGGACTAAATACTGGTTTAGTCGGTACGCTTAATTTTACAAAATAAAATTAGCAGTACAGAAGAAGTCAACATTTGATTTAAATTAGGATGCAGGATGAGCAGGCTCATTGTTGGAATCAATACCTGGAGAAAACCTATTTTCAGGTTTCATCCTAATTGTTTGCTAAACCAACTGCCATAAAATCTGTTGTTGAATATTAGCATAATTGTTGCAAACTGAAAATGCCTGCTATTTTACTTTAAATATTTTTTTATTACGTTACTATGAATTGGAAATTTTTCTTATTGTCAGGCTATATGCTCATGTTGTTTGTTACAAATGCAGCATGCCAGGATGCGTGGGCATTAAAACTGGATAAAGAAGGGATAAAAGTTTATACAAAAAACCTGGAAAATTCACCTTACAAAGCTGTAAAAACAGTCTGTACAATCGATGCCTCCTTATCCCGGATAACGGCGGTTTTACTCGATATTGAAAACTGTGCTGACTGGGTGTATGCCACCAAAAAATGTGTGACCCTCAAAAAACTATCGCAGGCAGAAATCATTTACTATTCAGAAATTGAAATACCCTGGCCTGTAAGCAACCGCGATTTTATAGTACTGCTGAAGGTATCGCAGGATGAAAAAACCAGGGCCGTAATTGTGGAAGGAGAAAACAGGCCAACCTATCTTGCGGAGAATAAGGGCATCGTTCGCATCATGCGTTCGTATTCAAAGTGGGTGATTGAGCCACTGCCTAATGGACAGGTAAAAGTGGAGTATGTATTGCAGGTAGATCCGGGTGGTATTGTGCCATCCTGGCTCATCAATATGTTTGCAACCAAGGGGCCTTTTGAGTCTTTTAAGAATCTTCGTTTGCAGGTTAAGAAAACGCTTTACAGCCGGGCAGTAGTACCATTTATAAAAGATTAAATGTTGGCGGCAGATCGTGTAGTTTCACAATTCGGGAATTACGGTTCGTCTCCCTTTTCTATTCAACCGTATTATTTTTTGAATTAAAAATGTTAAACCTGATGCCGGTTTCTAATAAAATCATAGAACTGTTGGATGTCTTTGGAAAGGTCGTTATTTCAATATTTTTAATTACCGGATGTGTATAATAATTTGCCTTGCTTCCAAATAAATAAGTGCCTTTTAATGTTGCAGCAATTTTTTACGCTGTCCAAAAGGAAAATCAATTCCAAACCCCGATCCAATTCGTAAAGTCCAGGAAGTTTTGGTATCATTATAATAATATTTTACCCCGGCAACATTGGTTATCGGGTCCCGGGGTAAATCCCTTGAGATAGATGTGCTGGTCCAGAATAAATTAGTGCCCAAACTGATATCTATAAATGGTTGAAAGTATTCGCCATCCGGTAGCAGGTTAATTTTCATCTTGCCGGCAAATGTGATAATATGGTTCCAGGAAGCCACTAAAAACGTGTTGTACTCATTGTTATAATTGCCCGTATAATACTTATTGCTGCCGCTTACCTGTAAAATCCCAATTTCCCCACCAAAATAAAATCCGGGCTGACTTTCACGTGCATGCATTAAACTAAGTATTAATCCACTTGCAGTGATGGGATAGGCTTTTTTGTAAGCACCTTGGGGAAAAGAAAGCTGTAAGTTAATAGCTCCAATATTAGACTGAGCCTGCAATTGACTTATTGTTAACAGCGCATAGATGAAAATAACCCGACGCATAATGAGTAGGTTTACTCGAAAATTACACTGATTGCCTGCTATTTCAAAATGATTATTGCCAAATATTTCATAATGAATTGTTTCTCGTACAATGTTTTACACGACCATGAACAGGTATCTCCCAAGAATCATAAAAACATCTTTACATGAAACACTTATTGCTCCTTGCTGGCCTGTTGGCTGCTACCCTTATTAAAGCACAACCTTATTTGTCCTTTTCTACCACCACAAACGGAATCGGTCTTTCAGTTGGTTTCCTTGAACCACAATCCGGTATTGAAGTAAGTACCGGTTATAACATGCCGGTATTAAGTGCAACCAAGGCACATCTTTTTATTTTCTCTGCTGGCAAAAGAATTTTATTAACTCAACATGAAGAAGATAATTTCACATTTACACCATCTTTGGGATATGCCAATTATACAATGAAAGACTTATCGAATGATCAGAAAAAGGGGAGTACAGGCGCTATTAAAGACGTAAAAGGAATCAAGGCGATCATTGGTTTTGAACTAGGTAAAGACTGGTATCTTGGCCGGCTATTTATAAATGCTAATTATTGCGGGAAAGCCTTTTATGGAGTTGGAATTCGGGCATTTATAAAGTAGGATTAATTTGCGAATATCATTTCGCCTTCCCTCTTTTAATTTTTCTGAACAGTAATTAACATAATAAACAAAGTCAGGCGAAGAATCTCATGAACTTGCGTCCAGACATTTAAAAAAGATCCATATAGCTAAAAAAGCACAAGAGGGCGACGCAACAATGTACCACATTGCTGCTGCTTTGCCCGGACAAAAATGAATTTTATCTTCTGATTATATACATATATCGGTTTATCTCAATTCATGTTAAAAACCTGTGGATAACATCCATTTACTGTGTAAATATTGAGGTTCACTTTATGAACCATTACTCTATATTTGCCGTCCTACTAAACTATAAAACAACGTGCGTTTAAAGAGCCTGGAAATTAAAGGATTTAAGAGTTTTGCCGATAAAACCGTACTCAATTTTGATGAAGGTATTACGGGTGTAATTGGGCCCAATGGCTGTGGCAAAAGCAATATTATTGACAGCATCCGCTGGGTAATTGGTGAGCATAAAATCAGTAACCTGCGAAGCGAAAACCTGGAGAGCCTGGTGTTTAACGGAAGCAAAAGCCGCAGTGCAAGCGGACTTGCAGAAGTGAGCCTTACTTTTGAAAATACTAAAAACCTGTTACCAACCGAGTTTAATATGGTAACGGTTACCCGTAAATATTATAAGAACGGTGAAAGTGAATATCGCTTAAATGATGTTGCCTGCCGCCTAAAGGACATTCACAACCTGTTTATGGATACCGGTGTAAGTACCGATAGTTATGCCATTATTGAACTGGGAATGGTGGATGATATTATAAAAGATAAAGAAAACAGCCGCCGCAAAATGCTGGAGCAGGCCGCCGGTATTACCATTTACAAAACCCGGAAAAAAGAAGCCAAACTTAAGCTGGACGCTACGGAGCAGGATCTTGCCCGTATTGAAGATTTGTTATTTGAAATTAACAACCAGTTAAAAAGCCTTGAAAGCCAGGCCAAAAAAGCGGAGAAATATTTCGAGATAAAGAAAGAGTACAAGGAAGTAAGCATTGAACTGGCGAAAGCAGCGCTGGAAGGATTTAATGTTACTTACCGCGATCTTAACCACCAGCAACAGGCTGAAGTTGACAAACGAATAGAATTGGAAACAGCCATTGCAGTAGAAGATGCTGCGTTGGAACAGGAAAAGCTGGGCTTTATTGAAAAGGAAAAAGCCTTGCAGGAAATGCAGCATGCCTTTAATGATATGTTGGCAACTGTGCGTAACAAGGAAAGTGAAAAAAGCCTGAGCGCCCAACGGCTTCAGTATTTGAAAGAAAGAGAAACAAGCCTTAACACATTTTTAGCAAGGGCTGGAGGGCAATTAAAAGGCCTGGAAGACAGCATTGAATTTACCAGCAACCAGATTAAGGAAGATGAAATAAAACTGGAAGAATTTGTTGGTAAACTGGAAGACTTAAAATATGCGGTAGAAGACAAGCGTAAAATATTTGACGAAAAACGCAGCAGCATTGATGAGTTGCGTCGTGAAAACCAGGCCATTCAGCGTACACAGTTTGAAGCAGAGAAAAAAGTAGCCGTTGCAGACACTTCTATACAAAATTTACAACGGACCATTGCACAAATTCAGGATGAAAAAACGCAGCGCCAAACACAGTTGCAACAACTGGAAGCAGAGCGTAAAGTAAAGGCGGATGAACTGGAACAAAAGAAAGTAGATCTGCAACAATTGCAGGATCACCACGAGTTTACAAAAGAACAAATTTTGCAGACACAAAACCAGTTGGAAACATTACGGGTTAAACTGGCAGAAGAGAATAGAATACTGGATAGCAAGAAAAATGAACAGGCTTTATTAAAGAGCCTGATCGACTCGATGGAAGGTTATCCTGAGAGTGTGAAATTTTTGCATAAAAACCCCAACTGGAATCATGAAGCACCACTATTGAGTGATGTTATTTATGTGCAACCAGCCTATCGTGCGGCAGTTGAAAATGTATTGGAACCTTACCTGAACTATTATGTAGTCAACAATTTAGAAGAAGGCTTAAAAGCCATTCACCTGTTGGATGACAATAAAAAAGGGAAGGCAAATTTCTTTTTACAGGATAGATTTACCGGTTTTACAGAAAGTAACCAGCCTGAAGGAACCATTGCAGCATTAAGTGTAGTAGAGGTAGATGCGAAATACAGCAATCTTGCAAAACATTTATTGGGCAACGTTTTTATTGCAGAAAATGAAGACGTACTGCAAAACAACGGAGATAGTTTTGGAGATGCTGTGATATTGGAAAAAACAGGTAAGTATGTAAAAGGAAAATATTCTCTTACCGGTGGTAGCGTAGGATTGTTTGAAGGTAAAAAAATTGGCCGTGCAAAAAACCTGGAGAAATTGCAGGAAGAAATTGCGGCACAGGAAATTGTTGTTAACCAGCTAAAGGTAACCATACAGGAGCGCCACAACGAAGTAATTGCTTTCAATGAGCAGCTAAAAGAAAATGCCATCAGGCAAACACAACAGGACATTAATAACCTGACCAACCATGTGTTTAGCCTGCAAAATAAATTAGAAAATCTGCATCACCTTGAAGAAACGAGTACTGCAAGAATTGAAGACCTGCAGGAACAACTTGAAACCAACCATGATGCTATTTCCAGCACACGTGATGAACTGGAAAAGTTTAATACACAACTGGAAGAACTTACAGATAAGATGCAGGGAGTAGAACAGGATTATGCTGCGGCTGAGCAGGAGTACAATTTTGCAACGGCAACTTTTAACGACAGCAATTTGCAGTACACCAAACAGCAGAGTAAGGTAGCTTCATTAAAGACTGAATTTAGCTTTAAGAGTAACCAGTTAAAGGATCTAATGGTGCAGGTGGAGAGCAGTACTGCCCAGTTAAATGAAGCGGCTGCAGACATCGCTGCTACAGCAATTGCATTGAAAGATTTGGAAACGTTGGTAGCTGAAATGTTGCATAACAAAGAAGCAGAAGAAAAGAAACTAAATGAATCTGACCAGGCTTATTACAATGTTAGAAATGCACTTGCCGCAAAGGAATCTGAACTGCGTCAAAAGCAAAAATCAAAGGAAATCATTGATACTTTATTAAATGAAATAAAGGATAAGCTGACCGAACTTAAGTTACAATTGGCGGGTATGAAAGAACGCCTGCAGGTAGAGTTTAGGATTGATCTTGATACTATCATCGATGAACCTCGTACAGGTGATGTACCGCTGGAAGATTTACAGGAAAAGAATGACCGTATGCGCAAGCGTCTCGAAAATATCGGCGAGGTAAACCCTACTGCAATTGAGGCTTACACCGAGATGAAGAAGCGCTATGAATTTATAATGGAACAGAAGAACGACCTTGTAACGGCGAAGGATAGCCTGATGCAAACCATACAGGAAGTGGAAGCTACTGCCAACCAGCAATTCCTTGATACTTTCAACAAGGTGAGGGAGAATTTCCAGAAAGTTTTCCAGGCATTGTTTACCGAAGATGATACGGCGGATATGGTATTGGTGGATCCCACCAACCTTGCCGAAACAGGTATTGATATTGTGGCGAAACCAAAAGGAAAACGTCCATCATCAATCGGCCAGTTGAGTGGGGGAGAGAAGACATTGACTGCAACGGCTTTGTTGTTTGCAATTTATTTGATAAAGCCGGCACCGTTCTGTATCCTGGATGAGGTAGATGCGCCGTTGGATGATGCCAACGTAGGTAAGTTCACAAAAATGATCAAGCAATTCAGCGAAAACAGCCAGTTCATTATTGTAACACATAACAAACAAACGATGAGTGCGGTTGATGTTATTTATGGCGTTACCATGCAGGAGCCGGGTGTAAGTAAGTTAGTGCCGGTGGATTTCAGGAGTTTGAATTAAACGAATTTTATAACACGAATTTTGAAGCACGATCCGATAGCTCCTATGTTTACAAAATAGTAAAAAGATCTTTGAGATAAATATTTTAAGCCAATAGATTTGATAAATAAAGTGAAAAAGGGATGAGAGTACATTCGATAGCATACAGC
>JBKJUP010000011.1:0-27424 GCA_046590675.1 Ferruginibacter sp.
GCCTTGTGTTTTATATTTCCAAGCGCTTTAAAAAGATTGGTAATTTCTTTTTCACCCAATACATTGGGTAACTGAAAAGGTTTTTTGGGCCTCGGTATTTCCCAGAAAAACTTCTCACGCCCCAGCACCTGCTCGTAGTAGCATTTAAGTGCATTCATCCGGCTATGCAAGGTGTTTTCGCTTAGTTCTAATTTTTCAAGGCAATATTGCAGGTAATCTTTTACACGCTGCGTGGTAAAATCATTTGCACCATGATTTTTGACAGCGTATAAAAATTGCACAAATTCATTTGTATAAGTTCTTACTGTAGAAGGGCTGTAGCTTTTTAGGGAAAGATGCTGTTTAAATTGCCTTAAAGCCTGCTGGTTTTCTATACTTAAGTTGTGAAGCTGGTAAAGGGATTGTGAAACTTTTGGAGGTACCATGGATTTATTTGCCACCGAAACCGGCGCAATGCAAACGGCTTCAACGGGAGCCGGATTAATTATCGTTTTTTTTAGCAACCAGGTAACTTTTCAGCGGAGCCGTATTTAAAACAGCTTTGCCGCTCAGTGATTTAAACAGTACATCGTAATGATTTCGGGTGCAGGGTATATACCAGCATTGGTTTGTTTTGCTCCAGGCAGCCCCGGCCTCTTTTATAAATACCTGGTTAAAGTCTGCATTGTAGTCCGAGTAAATGCCGATACAATCTTTGTTTTTATGAAACAAAGGTTTTAGTTCAACGCTTTGCATACAGAAAGATTTTTAATTTAACAACAATCTATTTAAAGTGGATGGATAAGTTGCAAGACAAACTGTAACCTGGAAGAAAGGAAACTATAAGGTACATAAAAAGGGAATGGTTGGGTTATGGCTTGGCCATCCCTAAGTCACAGGGTTAAATCACGTTACACGAATTAATGATTCAAAATACATAAATATCGGGACTGTTTAAAAAATATATATAATTATTAAAACTTGTTACATAAAAGCGTGGTGGCATCAATTCGTTCAACCAAATAGTGGCCCATTAAATGAAATAGTTAATTGCCTATTAAACTGTAAGTGAAATAATGCCTTAGTTCTTACCCCACTCATCTTACCCGTAATTTCTTCCCTGAAGAACACTGCAGGAGTTGAAATAATCTTTGATAATTTTTGTTAATCATTTTCGGGCTTTTACCAATCGTTGAATATTTTGGTTACTATGTTTTAATTTTGCAGGCATTGTATTAAAAGCAACATTCAAATAAATTATCTAATTCAAGCCTACACAAGTTCATGCAGGATATAGAACCCTTTTATAACTGGCGACATTTATACTCAGCAGAGGATGATGCCCGGTCTCCATTTTATGGACGCACTTACAGCGAATTTGAATTTTCTCATACCATTTACAATTATTATATACATCCTCAGTGGGATGAATTTGGGTCCCGAACATTGTATATGAAAATATTGTTTGTTGACTACGAATTGAATTATGCCATCATTGAATTGATGGGAGAATGGAACGATGCCATTGAAAATGATATCATGACATTGCGTAGAGACATTACTGACATGATGTATAAAGACGGCATTATAAAATTTATTCTGATTGCAGAAAACGTGTTGAATTTTCATAGCAGCGATGATAGCTATTACGAGGAATGGAGAGAACAGGTAGTAGATGACGGCGGATGGATTGTGGTGTTAGATATGCCTGAACAAAGTCAGTATGATTTTAAAAAAGCACGGTTAACCAATTATGTGCCGTTGATGAATTTTCCTCAATGGCGCACCTTAAAGCCGGGGGTTGTATTTAGCCAGGTGGACAATTGGATGATACGTCAAATTGATGGTTAAATACCTAAAATGCCATCAGAAGTATGATTTGTATAATATTTTCGAATAAAATTAATTTTTGGAAGTTCGTTACGTATTTTTGTTGCACCAAAAATTTAACACCGCAATTATGACCTGGAAAAACTTCTTTACTTCTTCGATTGGGAAAAAATTTACGATGGCGCTCACCGGTTTTTTTCTGATCACCTTCCTGATAGTACACTGCCTGATCAACTCAATGATATTCTTCAATGATAATGGTGAAACGTTTAATCATTGGGGATTTTTTATGGGTGATAACCTCATCATTCGTACAATGGAAATTGGGTTGTTTGTATTCTTGCTGTTACATATTGTACAGGGATTAATGCTTTGGTATCAAAACCGCAGTGCAAGGCCTGTTAAGTATGTGATGAACAGGCCCAACCAGAATAGTAAATGGTACAGCAGAAGTATGGGCCTGCTGGGAACATTGATTTTATTGTTTCTTGTATTACATCTATATCATTTTTGGACACCGTCAAGATTTGGCGGAATTGCGAATATTAAACCATTGGAAGAAGTTTCCCTTGCTGGTTATAACAGCCAGGAAGTACACAACCTTTACCTGGAAATGCAACGGGTATTTCAAAATTTATTGGTAGTGATAATATATGTACTGGGCGTTTTTTCTTTATGGTGGCATTTAATGCAGGGATTCCAAAGTGCCTTTCAAACCTTTGGTATCAATCACAAAAAGTACACTCCAATTATAAAATCGGCAGGTGCCATTTATGCTTTTGTTATATGCGTTTTATTTGCTTTAATGCCAATTGCATTTTATTTAAACTGGATCCAATAAAATTTGTTATATAATTATTGCAGCATCTAATGGAGCTACAAAGCCGGCAAACCTGGTCTCTTGTTTAAGTTCCTTTTGTACATAATAATTAATTCATCAATATACAATTAACCATTACTATGTCATTAAATTCAAAAATTCCCAGTGGTGAAATGAATGAAAAGTGGAATGATTACAAGGGGCACGTAAAGCTGGTTAACCCGGCCAATAAGCGCAAACTCGAAGTAATTGTTATAGGAACCGGGCTGGCAGGTGCATCCGCTGCGGCGTCTCTTGGGGAGATGGGATATAAAGTAAAGGCATTTTGTTTCCAGGATAGTCCCCGCCGGGCACATAGTATAGCGGCGCAGGGTGGTATCAATGCAGCTAAAAACTACCAGAATGATGGCGACTCAGTTTTCCGCTTATTTTACGATACAGTTAAAGGGGGCGATTACCGGTCAAGGGAATCAAATGTATATCGGCTGGCAGAAGTGAGCAGCGCTATTATTGACCAATGTGTAGCACAGGGCGTTCCTTTTGCAAGAGAATACGGTGGATTGTTAAGTAACCGTAGTTTTGGTGGAACACAGGTGCAACGTACATTTTATGCCGCAGGCCAAACCGGCCAGCAGTTGTTGCTGGGCGCTTACAGTGCGTTGGAAAGGCAGGTGGCACTCGGTAATGTAGAAATGTATGCCCGCCACGAAATGCTTGATGTGGTAATGATTGATGAAAAATCCAGGGGCATTATAGCACGTAACCTGGTAACAGGCGAACTGGAAAGACATTTCGGCCACGCAGTTCTGTTGTGTAGCGGCGGTTATGGTAATGTATTTTACTTAAGTACCAATGCCATGGGAAGCAACGTAACAGCAGCCTGGAAAGCACATAAAAAAGGTGCATTTTTTGGAAACCCCTGCTTTACACAAATACATCCTACGTGCATTCCCGTGAGTGGCGACTATCAAAGCAAATTGACCTTAATGAGTGAATCATTGAGAAATGATGGCCGTATATGGGTGCCTAAGGCAAAAGGGGATAACAGGAAGGCAATCAATATTCCGGAAGAAGAAAGAGATTATTACCTCGAAAGAAGATATCCTGCTTTTGGTAACCTGGTTCCGAGAGATGTGGCGTCACGTGCAGCGAAGGAAAGATGCGATGAAGGTTACGGCGTTGGTACAACCAAACTGGCTGTATTCCTTGATTTTGCAGATGCAATATTACGATATGGTAAAATTGAAGCTGGTAAAACCGGTAGAGACGACCTGGATAATGATACATTAATAGCATTGGGTAAAGATGTTGTAAAAGAGAAATACGGTAATTTGTTTGAGATGTATGAAAAAATTACCGGCGAAAATCCTTATGAAGTGCCTATGCGCATTTATCCTGCCGTTCACTATGTAATGGGTGGCTTATGGGTAGATTATGAATTACAAACAACCGTAAAAGGATTGTATGCATTGGGTGAAGCTAACTTTAGCGATCACGGTGCAAACAGGTTAGGAGCTTCTGCATTAATGCAGGGATTGGCCGATGGTTATTTTGTAATTCCCTACACGCTGGGTAATTACCTGGCAGATGAAATTCGTACACCGGCCATCCCAACTGATCATCCTGCCTTTGTTGAAACGGAAAAATCAGTAAGCGATCGCATCAATCATTTGATGGCAATAAAGGGAACACAAACTGTAGAAAGTTTCCATAAACGCCTTGGCAAAATTATGTGGGAAAAATGTGGTATGGCCCGTAATGAAGATGGTTTACAGGAAGCCATTGCAGAAATTCAGGCACTTAAAAAAGAATTCTGGAGCGATGTTAAAATCCCTGGTGAAATCAATTCTTTAAACCCGGAGTTGGACAAAGCGGGAAGGGTTGCAGATTTTATTGAATTGGGTGAATTGATGTGTAAAGATGCCTTGAACAGAAGAGAAAGTTGTGGTGGTCATTTTAGAGAAGAATCTCAAACAGAAGAAGGCGAAGCAAAACGTGATGATGAAAATTTCAGTTACGTATCTGCCTGGGAATATAAAGGTGAAAGTGATTGGGTTTTAAATAAAGAGCCGTTGACTTTTGAAATTGTAAAACAAACACAAAGAAGTTATAAATAATATTGCAGTAATTATAAAAACGTAAGAATAGGGGGTTGTTCGTTCAACCAAAGTTTTTTAAAGAATATAATTTAACCAGATCAATTTAATATGGAACACTACAATATGAATCTTACGCTGAAAGTCTGGCGTCAAAAAAACTCAACAGATCAGGGCAACATGGAAACCTACCAGGTTAAGGATATTTCTTCAGAAATGTCTTTCCTTGAAATGTTTGATGTGTTGAATGAGCAACTCATTGTTGACGGAAAAGATCCCATTGCGTTTGATCATGATTGTCGTGAAGGTATTTGTGGTATGTGTAGTATGCATATTAATGGCAGGCCGCACGGTCCATGGACCAACAATACTACTTGCCAGTTACACATGCGTGCCTTTAAAGATGGCGATACCATTGTTGTGGAACCATGGAGAAGCAAGGCTTTTCCGGTAGTTAAAGACCTGGTAGTAGATCGCAGTGCTTTTGACAGGGTGATCCAGGCTGGGGGATTTATTTCTGTAAACACAGGTAATGCGGTAGATGCCAATTCAATTCCGATTGATAAAAAAGATGCGGATGATGCTTTTATGGCAGCAGCCTGCATTGGTTGTGGCGCTTGCGTTGCGGCATGTACCAACAGTAGTGCTATGTTATTTGTAAGTGCTAAAGTATCCCAGTTGGCATTGTTGCCACAGGGGGCTCCTGAAAGAGAATCGAGGGTGTTGAATATGGTAGCACAAATGGATAAAGAACTTTTTGGCAACTGTTCCAACACATACGCATGTGAGGCTGAATGTCCGAAAGGCATTTCAGTATCCAACATTGCACGGCTTAACAGGGAATATATTGGATCTGGTTTAACAACAGAATCCTGATAATATTTATTTCAATAATATCTTAACCTTCCTTTACGGAAGGTTTTTTTTTACTGTTATCACTGTATAAATTGGTTGAACACAATAAATACTAACTTTAATCATTGTTTATAAAAGAATGATTTGAAATTCATAAGGATATACTTATTGCTATTTATTGTAAGTATAGTGCAATTGTCAAAAGCACAGGTAAGCCCGTCCACGCTCTCCAATCTTCGCTCAAAATATATTCCCGTATCAGGTAGCATCATCAGGATTGATACATTAAGCCTTGTGCCGGGAACGTTTACTATTTTAAATGTTCAGCCCGGCCAGTTTAGTCTTGATGAAGTAAATGCAACCCTATTGTGGATCAATAAACCTTCGGCAGATAGTGTAAAGATCAGCTACCGCGTTTTTCCCTATAAATTAAACGCCGTATCCCGCCATTTTGATTATGATAGTATCCGCAACAATTTTATTCTTGAAAGGCCCTTCGTTTATAAAGTAAACAGCAAACAAAATACTGCCCTGTTCGATTTTGGGGACATTAATTACAATGGTAGTTTTGGCCGCGGTATATCATTCGGCAACAGCCAGGATGCTGTGCTTACATCTAACCTCAATTTACAACTGAATGGTTTTATTGGCGATAGCCTCGAAATTACAGCCGCTGTTACCGATAACAATATTCCCATTCAGCCGGACGGCAATACACAGGATCTCAGGGATTTTGATAAAATTTATTTGCAGGTAAAGAAACGTGGATGGCAGGTTAATTTTGGCGATATTGATATACGGCAAAGCAAAAATTATTTCCTTAATTTTTATAAAAGATTACAGGGTGTTTCTTTTATCACGGATAATAAAATTGCCAAAAACATCCACAACTCTTTGCTGGTTAGTGGATCTGTAGCAAAGGGTAAATTTAACCGGAATGTTTTAGTACCGCAGGAAGGAAACCAGGGGCCTTACCGGTTGCAAGGTGCCAACAATGAACTGTATTTTACAATTCTGGCCGGTACTGAAAGGATTTATATGGATGGCGAGTTGCTGCAGCGTGGCGAGGACCAGGATTATATCATCAACTACAATACGGCGGAATTAACGTTTACCCCTAAACGCATGATTACAAAAGACAAGCGTATCCAGGTGGAATTTGAATATGCTGACCGCAACTTTTTAAACTCTAATATTTATGCCAACAACGAAATCAACTTTAACAATAAACTGCAGTTAAGTATTGCAGCCTTTTCGAACCAGGATGCAAAAAATTCCGCCATCAATCAAACATTGGATATTAACCAAAAGCAGTTTTTAGCTGATATAGGCGATGGCATTGACACAGCCTTTTATACGGAAAAAGCCAGGGACACTTTTTCGCTTGGTAAAATATTGTATAGTATAGTAGATACCATCTACAATGGTACGCAACATGATTCCATTTTTGTGCTATCGCAAAACCCGCAGGATATTTTGTACAATGTTTCATTTTCTTACCTGGGCCCCGGCAAAGGAAATTACCAGCAGTTATTTAATGCTACAAACGGCAAAGTTTTTAAATGGGTGGCACCGGATGCCAATAATATTAAGCAGGGCGATTGGGCCGCAGTGGTTTTGTTGGTTACGCCCAAAAAGCAACAGATAGCCACCATCGGCGCCGAATATGCGCTCAATGAAAACACTACCATCAAGGGGGAGTTTGCAGTAAGTAAATATGACATCAATCTTTTTTCCTCCAAAGACAAAAGCAATGACAATGCAGTTGCTGCCAAGGTACAGTTTACCAATGTAAAAAAATCGTTGCAGCTTTTTAAGAAGCCCCTGCAATTAGAAACCACCGGCGGATACGAATTTGTTCAGGCAAGATTCCGGCCATTGGAGCGGCTCAGGAATGTTGAGTTTAACAGGGACTGGAGCCTTGCTTATGATGCGCCAAGGGCAGATGAACAACTGGCTAATATTGGGTTTAAGCTAACTGATAAAGTCGCTAACAGGTTTAAGTATGATTTTACAAGTTATAACCGCAGTGATCATTTTAACGGCTACCGGCACCAGTTGGATTATTATATGACTTTGAAAGGCTGGCAGGTGACAAATATGGTGAGTCTTACTACCAATAATAGCCCCTTGCAAAAAGGTATGTATTTAAGGCCCACCATAGATATCAATAAAGTGCTTAAAAAATATCACAATTACAAGGTTGGTGCAAATTACCTGGGTGAATTTAATAAGCAACGGGTAGGTGTAACCGATTCTTTAAATCCATTTAGTTTTGGTTTTAATGTTTGGCAGGTTTATCTGAAGTCGGATGATTCAAAACCTAATAAATGGGGGCTTAGTTATTTCACCCGTAACGATAATTTACCGGATGGAAAAAGGCTGGTGCGTGCTGACAGGAGCGATAATTATAACATATTTACGGAGCTTTTAAAAAGTGATCGTCACCAGGTAAAGTTTAATGTAACTTATAGAAAACTGCAGGTGTTTAATCCTACGCTTAGCCAGCAACGGCCGGATGAGAGTTTGCTTGGAAGAGGGGAATATTTTGTAAATGAATGGAAGGGCTTGCTAACGGGTAATGTGTTGTATGAAGTTGGTGCCGGCCAGGAACAAAAAAGAGAATTTACTTTTATAGAAGTTCCGGCGGGGCAGGGAGAATATACCTGGAATGATTACAACAACAACGGCATTAAAGAACTCAACGAATTTGAAGTAGCACTTTTCCCCGATCAGCGAAAATACATCAGGGTTAATACACCAACCAACCAGTTTGTAAAAGCAAATTATGTTCAGTTCAATTATAGTTTTGATCTTACACCCAAAGCCGTAATAACCGGAAATGTAAAAGGATTTAAAAAATTAATTTCCAGAACGAGCACTTCGTCTTCCTTACAAATATTAAAGAAAGACTTATCCACGGGAAAATTTCAATTCAATCCATTTAGTCAAACGCTGGTAGATACTACCTTGCTTACACTCAGTTCTTTTTTAACCAATACTTTTTATTTTAACCGGACAAGTACTAAATGGGGGATGGATGTTACGCATGGTTTAACAAACGGAAAATCGTTGCTGACGTACGGTGTGGAAAGCCGCAAACTTCGTAACCTTATTTTTAAAGCAAGGTGGAATATCAACCGAAAATACACCGCCAATGTTTTATTGCGTTCGGTAATTAATGGCCTGGGTACACCTAAATTTGATAATAGAAACTACCAGATAAAGCAACAGGTGCTGGAGCCATCTTTAAGTTATATCAACGGAACAAGCATTCGCATTACTGTTTCATATAATTACAACGAAAAGAAGAATACTACTGGCTACCAGGAAACATCCATAAGCAACAGCTTACTTACAGATGTTAAATACAATGTACTTTCAAGCAGTACCATTGCTGCCAGGTTTTCTTATAATGCCATTCGTTTCAATTATGCAGCAGGAGGTTCTCCAAACTCAACAGTAGGTTACATTATGCTGGATGGGTTGCTGCCCGGAAAAAATTATTTGTGGAACCTGGAATATACAAAACGGCTGGCCGGTAATATTGAAATGAGCATTCAGTATGATGGCAGAAAGCCGGGAAATACCCGAACGGTTCATATCGGAAGAGCAAGCATCCGGGCAATTTTGTAATCATAAAAAAAGCGCCCAAATAATGGAACGCTTTAAATCTATAGCCGAAGAACTTTATTCTAATTTATCCGAATAGTCCACCTTTTTTGAAAGTGCGTGTGCCTTCTCCAATTTTAAATCCGTTGTGATACACTTCTATTTTATAATCGCCGGTAGCGAAATTTGTATTTTGTTTCCAGTCAAAACTTACGGTTTGCCGCTGGCCCTGTGTGTAATTGATTTCTACTTTATGCGTAAAAAACTTGTCATCACCATCGCGGGTTTTAAAAGTTCCTGAACCCAGGGCTTCCACCGCAACCGGACTTCCATCCGGCGCAGTAATAGACACGTATAAATCTTTCATACCAGAACCTGCAATCAGGTTTTCATCCAGATCGAAAGTTATCCGCAGCTTATCCACTCGTTTTGCTGTAGTGGTTTGTTTTTCTTTTCCGTTTTTCTTTTCATTTACACCTGTAATATTGAAATTTGACGCATGTAATGTAGAGCCAATATCTATCAAATCTTCTTTAGCCTTAATGACCGTTTTTGCCGAATCAAAGTCTTTTTCTACCAGCATTTTTTGCTGGGTTACTGCCTCTTTTTCCTGTGTCAATACCATATTCTCGCCTTTTAATGCTTCTATTTGAGCCTGGTATCCGGCAATGTCAGTATTTAACGACGAAATCAAACGTTTTGCTTCAGCAAGTTGTGCTTTGGTGGCGTTCACATCCGACAAAATAGTTTGTATCCGGGCTTTTTTCTCCAAAATTTCCCGGTCTTTGTTTGTTATCGTACTGTCTTTTTTTGCGTTTTGCGTTTTTAAATTATCGTACCTGCTGGTAGCTTCATCCAATAAACTCTGCAACGTATCTTTTTCTGTAATTACCGCTGCGTATTGTGTGTCCTTTTCCAAAAAGGCTTCCTGGTTTTTACTCTTATCCCAAATGATATATCCCCAGGTACCCAATAACGCAATTACAAGTGCAATCGTCAAATAGGTTCGCCAATCTGATTTTTTCGGAGGGGGTAAATATTGAGGATTGCTCTCTGCGGATGGGAAATTTTCAAAAGCCATGATTAAGATTGGTTTATTGATCAATTAAAAATACTAACCTTAGCGTACAAAGTAAATAGCAGGTGTTAATATGTGTAAAAGTAACAGGTTGTTTTAAGCCAGTAGAGGTTTTCCAAAATCATGCCAAAGGATATAAAAATGATTAATATAATTTTCTAAATTATTTTATTCCAAATCCTGATAATTTTGCCGGATAAAATTTCAAATAGATGGTTCGGACTATTGCCCTGTTGGTATTTTCAAATATTTTCATGACGTTTGCCTGGTATGGCAATTTAAAAAACACTACGCTGCCATTGTGGAAAGCAATTGTAATAAGCTGGGCAATTGCTTTTTTTGAATATTGCCTGATGGTGCCTGCAAACAGGTTTGGTTTTTTAAGTGGTGTCAACGGATTTCAATTAAAAATTACGCAGGAAATAATAACGTTGGTCGTATTTTCTGTATTTGCAGTTTTGTACCTGAAAGAACCATTTCATTGGAAATATTTGGTGAGTTTTTTAATGATACTGGGAGCAGTTTATTTCGCCTTCAAAAAATAAGGATTTTAATGGGGCAGTAATTTTCCAATTCTGCCGCCTCCACCTGCAAAAAACACCGCTTTTCCTGCCTTCGCCTTTCGGCAAACATGATAACTTTCTTCACTGATCAGTTGCCAGGTTTTTCCTTCATCCAAACTATAATCTACTCCATTTAAACCACAGGAAATCCATTTTTTCTTTCCCAGGTATTCAACGCAACTACGATAGCCATGGGGAGGAATTTGAGGCCTTTTCCAGCTTGCTCCTCCGTCCTGCGTGATAAAACAATTTTTCGCAGTATCATCTTTTGCATTAAAGTCGCCACCAACCACTATCAAAGTCTTTTCATTTTTTACCGCTACCGAATTGGCACCGGTTGTTTGTTTGCCCGGCACAATCAGCGGAATAGTTGTTTTGTTATCACGAATAAATAAATTACTCTGAAGGCCACCAGTCACAAATACAGCTTCCTGTTTATTAAGTTTGCGGATGTTGGTGCCACTGCTGGCAAAACATGCTTCCCCGCTATCGGCCACCGGATAATTTTGTGGAGGAATATCAGTCCATTCATTACCACCGTCAAAAGTTCGGGCAATAAAAAATTTACTATTAACCGGGTCTCCAATCACAATGCCACTTTGATCGTTCCAAAATTCCATTGCATCTAAAAACATTCCTTTTGTTTTATTTTCAAAAACAACTTTCCAGCTTTTGCCGCCATCGCCGGTACGCAAAATATACGCTGGCTCCGAAATTCCCATTACCACTGCTACAGTTTCATCAAATGCTTCTATATCCCTGAAATCTGTTTTTTCAAATCCTTTTATGGTAATCCAGTTAAATGTTTTACCGCTATCCAACGATCTGCCAACGGTACCATTACTGCCACTTACCCAAACAACACGGTCACTTACCACGCTCAATCCACGAATGGAAGTCTGTGTGCCCGATGACAGCAACTGTACGGATTGCGACTCTGCAGCCGATAGTATCAGGGTATTAAAAACTACGAAAACTATTATTTTGAATTTACTCTGCATAAGTTGATTTTTGCAAACGTGTTTTTTCACTTGTTTATGTTGGATTTAAAATTAGTGTAAAAATTCTTATTGATTGAGGGACAGGAAATAACGGTGAAGCCATTGAAGATTATACATTCAATAAATTATGATAGGCCAAGATGTGATTGATACTATTAGTAGAAACATCTTTTTTTTGCACACTAAAATTTAACTATTATTATCTTATGATACCTTACTGGATGAGTAGAACATCGTTGTTACTGGGCGATGATAAAACATTAAATCTTATCAATAAAAATGTGTTGGTAGCGGGCCTTGGCGGAGTAGGCGGTATTTGTGCTGAGATGATTGCGAGGGCAGGTGTTGGTAAAATGACGATTGTTGATGGCGACGTGGTTGACTTAAGTAATTGCAACAGGCAGGTAGCTGCATTACATAGTAAAGAAAAACAACTGAAAGCAGCCGTGATGGCTGAGCGCATCAGGGATATTAACCCTGAAATTGAATTGACAGTTATTACTGAATTTATACAACTGGAACGAACCGTTGAAATAATTGACAACGGAAATTTTGATTATGCAGTTGATTGTATTGACACACTCACACCCAAGGTTTGGTTTATAAAAAGCTGCGTTGAAAGAAATATACCCATTGTAAGTTCGCTGGGCGCAGGTGGAAAAATGGATCCATCGCAGGTACAAGTTGTTGATATTTCTAAAAGTTACAAATGCAAACTGGCAAGATATGTCCGTAAATACTTACATGAATTCGGCATCCATACTGGCGTACAGGTAGTTTTTTCGCCGGAAGATATTGATAAGGGAAAAGTGATTGTAACAGAAAAAGCTTATCCAAAAAAATCCCTGATCGGCACTATTTCCTATATGCCTGCAATTTTTGGCTGCTATGCTGCCAGCGTGGTTATCAGGGATCTTACCAATCAATTAAAGTGACCGGCTAAATGTTTAGTTACCGGTTATATATTTTGCCTGGGATTATTTGATAATAGTTTTCATATTGAATTAAAATTTAGCCGCTAACTGCAAAAAGGTGTATTTAAAAATGCCGCAAGAGGTGTTACCTTTTTTCGGTATCATAGTTAGCTTATTTGTATAAAGGTGACAACTCTAATTTAAAGAGCGACATTTTTAAATGCACTTACACCAACTTACATCCTTCAAAACCTGAGTAAAGTTTTGTTACATTTGAATGGCATAGTTTTTTTATTCCAATTACACTACAATAGCCAAATAAAGTCATGAGTTATAATTATCTGCCGCTTGATAAAAGTCCTACAAATTTTCAACAAATTAAAAACCTGCTGGCATACGATCAGTTGGTTTCTATCACGTTCGATGCTCATTTTAGAATTACCACCTGCCGTACTTACCTCGATAAAAAATTAGACAGCGGCAAGGAAATTTTTTACGGAATTAATACCGGCTTTGGCTATTTGCAAAATGTAAAAATCGGCGAAGAACAATTACAGGAACTGCAAAGTAATTTATTGAAATCCCATGCCTGCGGATTGGGAGAAGAAGTGCCAAAAGATATTGTGAAGCTGATGGTAATGCTTAAAATAAAATCGCTCAGCTATGGAAATTCAGGTGTGCAGATTGATACCGTAAAGCGGTTGATGGATATGTACAACAATGATGTACTGCCTGTAATTTATACGCAGGGTTCATTGGGTGCTTCCGGCGACCTGGCACCTTTGAGTCATTTGGGCCTGCCACTGATCGGGTTGGGCGAAGTAAACCACGGCGGTGAAAAAATGCCTGCTGCTGATGCTTTGAAAAAATTTGGTTGGGAGCCAATAATTCTACAAAGCAAAGAAGGGCTTGCGTTGATTAATGGTACACAATTTATGAGTGCTTATGGGTTGTATAACCTGGTACAGTCTGACAGGCTTTTAAAATGGGCCGACCTCATTGCGGCTATTTCATTTGATGCATTTGATTGCGTACCCGAACCTTTTCATGAAAAAATACATTCCATTCGTTCACACAAAGGCCAGGTGGATACAGCCGCAAGATTACGAGCCTTGCTGGAAGGAAGCGAAATAGCTGCACAAAGGAAAGAGCAGATACAAGATCCATATTCGTTCCGCTGCATACCACAGGTACATGGCGCTACCAAAGATACCTTCGACTATGTTTTGAGTGTGTTCATTAAAGAAATTAATTCGGTTACCGATAATCCAAATATTTTTCCTGGGGATGACCTTATTTTAAGTGGCGGTAATTTTCACGGCCAGCCGTTGGCGTTAGTACTCGATTTTTTAGCAATAGGTTTGAGTGAACTGGCTAATATTTCTGAACGAAGAACTTACCAGCTTATCAGTGGACAGCACAATCTTCCTATGTTTTTGGTAAAGCAACCAGGCCTGCATTCCGGCTTTATGATTCCTCAATATACTGCCGCCGGTATTGTTAGTGAAAACAAGCAATTGAGTACACCGGCCAGTGTGGATTCCATTTCCTCCAGCAACAACCAGGAAGATCACGTAAGCATGGGTGCCAATGCTGCCACCAAATGCAAGCGGGTAATTGACAATGTTGAAAAAGTGCTGGCGATAGAATTGCTAACGGCCATACAGGCTTTGGAGTTTCGAAGGCCTTTAAAAAGCTCGCCACAAATTGAAGCGCTTGTATCTAAATTCAGGAAGAAAGTAAGCTTTAATGAAGCTGACCGGATCTTAAGAGATGATATCCTGCAATCGATTGACTTTATGCGAACAACTGAAATTTGATTGCTTAAAGATGTTCTTAATTTTTTTAATTAAAAGGGAATATTAACATGCCATACGATCCCGTAAAATATAAAACGCCTGTTGGCACTGCTATCAGTTGCAAAGGCTGGGTGCAGGAAGCTGCTTTGAGAATGCTGCTAAACAATCTTAACCCCGAAGTAGCGGAGCGGCCCGACGACTTGATTGTATATGGAGGAAGGGGAAAAGCTGCCCGTAATTTTGAAAGCCTTGATTTAATCATTAAGGCGTTGAAGGCGCTGGAAAATAATGAAACATTATTGATTCAAAGTGGCAAACCTGTTGCCATGTTAACCACGCATGAAGATGCGCCGAGAGTGTTAATCAGTAATTCGCAACTCGTTCCAAAATGGGCCACCTGGGAGCATTTTGATGAACTTGAAAAAAAAGGACTGATGATGTATGGCCAGATGACCGCCGGAAGCTGGATCTACATCGGTTCGCAGGGAATTGTACAGGGAACCTATGAAACCTATTCTGCAGCGGCTAATAAAGATTTTGGTGGAACACTCAAGGGCACATTAAATGTTACAGCCGGTCTTGGAGGAATGGGTGGTGCCCAGCCACTTGCCATCACAATGAATGAAGGCGTAGCCCTGGTGGCGGAAGTAGAAGAATGGCGCATTGATAAACGTATTGAAACCAGGTATCTGGATGAAAAATTTAGTGATATAGATGCGGCAATTGATGCAGCATTAAAGTATAAGGAGGCTGGCATTGCAAAAAGTATTGGCGTGTTATGTAATGCGGTTCATTTATTACAAAAACTGGTGGATAGACATATTGTTCCGGATACGCTTACCGATCAAACATCGGCACACGATCCTTTGGTGGGCTATGTTCCGCACACACTTAACAATGAACAAGCCAATGCTTTGCGGGCACAAGACCCTGCTGCGTATATTGATAAGAGTTACGACAGTATGAAATTACATGTGTCGCTGATGTTGAAGCTACAAAATATGGGCGCCATCACGTTCGATTATGGCAACAATATTAGAGCCAGGGCAAAGGAGCGTGGTTTGCAAAATGCTTTTGACCTCCCCGGTTTTGTACCTGCTTATATCAGGCCATTATTTTGTGAAGGTAAAGGCCCTTTTCGTTGGGCAGCACTTAGCGGCGACCCCGAAGACATTCGTGTAACGGATGAAGTGATACGTAAGCTGTTTCCCGAAAATAAATCGTTGTTGCGTTGGTTTGACCTAGCACAGGAAAAAATCGCCTTCCAGGGATTACCGGCCCGTATTTGCTGGCTGGGACAGGGAGAAAGGGAAAAAGCCGGACTTGCATTTAATGAACTGGTTAAGAACGGCCAGGTGAAGGCACCCATTGTAATTGGAAGAGATCATTTGGATACGGGTTCCGTTGCCAGTCCTAACCGTGAAACAGAAGCCATGTTGGATGGCAGCGATGCAGTTGCAGATTGGCCAATTTTAAATGCATTGATGAATACGGCAGGTGGTGCCAGCTGGGTAAGCCTTCATCACGGCGGGGGAGTAGGCATGGGTTACAGCATTCATGCAGGAATGGTAATAGTAGCGGATGGTACCGATGCAGCTACTGCACGAATTGCCCGTGTACTCCGCAACGACCCGGGATTGGGAGTTATCCGGCATGCAGATGCCGGTTATGATGTAGCGAAAGATTTTGAAAGAGCCCATAAACTAGGAATTATAGATCGGTTAAAATAAGCTATTCAATAATATATGTGATAATTCAAAAATCTATTTGATGATGGTTGCCTTGATTTATTGGCGTTAAATAACCACTATGAAACAGACCATATTTTATGTTTAACCTTGGGATAAATTATGCTACATTTGTGTGGTATTTAAAATTGATGTCATAGTCGCTTAAAGGTACAATACGAACTCTTTGCTCAATGAAGAATAAAAGAATCTAAACTCAGCTTTAGTCTTATTGAACTTGTTTTTGATTGGTTGTAACATTTTTTCAATATCGACAATATTTTCCTGTTTGGTAAGCTGATAATTGTCCAACTAACATTAGTGATTTTTATTTGTAACATATTTAATAATATGAACTTTCTATTGTAACCAGTAATATTTAGTGTGAACTAAATATTTGCTGTAGTTTTCTTAATATCGTATTATATATTACTGTATTTAAAGAACGAAAATTCGGTTAACCCACAATACAATATCCTTTGCCACGTTTATTTATTAAACAAAAACTGCGAAATTCACGACCGTTTTTTAACCTCTGATAAACAAAACGTAGCCTACAGGCAACAACTGTTTATAAGAGAGATAACCTTTAACTAAAAACAACCAGCATAATTAAATTTTTATCCATGCCTGATAGGGTCATTGATGATACTATACATAATGCTGAACCAGCAATTGCTGAAAAGTTATCAGCAGACTTTTCATTACCAGGTAGTGAAACTGCTGATAATGAACAGGTAGACTATTTCCGCCATAAGGGAATAAAGGTGAAATTTAACAGTATTGAAAAGGTGCTTGCAACCTATGATAATATAGATCAGGCAGTCGTAAAATTTAGTGAAGACAATGAAGGCAATAGAAGACTGATTGCATATATTATTCCCGATGGTATTTTTAACCAAATGGACGTTACCCAGTTTCTTGCAGAAAGAGTAAAGCCCTATATGATTCCGGCCATTTGGGTTTGTTTAGATAAATTTCCCTTAAATGAAAATTCAGTAATTGATAGAAATGCACTTCAGGAACCTGGTGCTGAATTATCGTTTAATACGGAATTTGTAGCGCCAAAAAATGAAACTGAAATTAAGCTGGTAGCAATTATTCAAAGTCTGCTGCAGCTTAAAACCATCAGTACAAAAGATAATTTTTTTAGGTTGGGTGGAGGCTCCCTGCAGGCACTGAGGGTTATAGCAGCCATACGAAAGGAACTGGATGTAAATCTTGATATTAAATACTTTTTTGTTTACCCAACCATTGAGGCATTGGCCGGTTATCTCCTTAGTATTTCCGATAAGGAATCTGAAGAAGTAATTACCGGTGGCTTTCAGCGAAATACCAAATGGTCGTATCATCACAGCAGTTCAATTGTGCCTATAAAAGCAGGCAGCAGCAAAACTCCTTTGTACATTGTTTGTGGGGGAGGTGGTACCGTTTTTACATTTGAGAAATTTGCCTACATGTTGGATGATGATCAACCTGTATATGGTTTTCAGCAACCTTCCGATATTGAAGAGCTTGAGCAATTTCCTGATACCATTGAAGCTATCGCAGCTAAATATGTAGTGGAAATGCTGGTAGTAGATGCCAATGGACCTTATGCATTATCCGGTCATTGTATTGGCGGCGTCATTGCGCTTGAAATGGCAAGAATACTGGAGGGTATGGGCAAAAAAATAAAATTGCTGGCGATGTTCGATGTAATTCTTCCAGACAATAATCCTGCAATCATCCCCTGCACCAAAAACTTTTTTCTGATACCTGAAAAAATGAAAAAGGCCTGGGAAAAATTTACATTAAAAATTGATTTTGAAACTTTTTTGCTAACCAAACATAGTAAAGATGACCTGGTATATAAATTCAACAGTTTTAAATCTTTAATAAATAAAGTAATTCCTTTTGAAAAGAAAGATGTTGAGTTAATGGTATTTAAAAAGTTTGAAGAAAAATTTGAACTGGCTTATGAAAATTATAAAGTGCAGAAATACAATGGGGATATCCTTGTATTCTATGCAAAAGAACACTATCACTTTCTTGATAAGAACAGGGATATCCGGTTCAAAAAATATAGCCTGGAAGATTCAATCAAAAATCGCTGGTTAGAGTTTGGTAATAATGTAAATATTTTCGAAATAGAAGGCGGGCATTCTACTATGTTTGAACCTTTTTACTCGAATGATTTTGCAGGACTACTGCAAAAATACCTGAAAGTGTAAAACTTTTCAGATCCGATATTCACAATAAGAATTACGCATTGCTAATGTGATTTAATTGTAGTTGATTCATTTAATTTAACTTCAAAAACTATGTATATATAATAACGGAAATAAAAAAGTAATAGAATTAATAAAATGTTTGATACAAAAATCGCCCATATCAGTTATTACGTTCCTGAAAATAAAATACCGGTTGCTGAGTTTTTAAAAACTGTAGAGGAACAAGATCTTCCGGCTGTGTTTGCAGACAAGGATGCCTACACGAAGTTTATCACAGAAGAATTGAATGTAGCTTCAATCAGGGTAGAAGACAGGCTGAGTGATAAGGAAATGCTGACCAATACAGTGGAGCAAATTTTTATGGAGGGCACCACCGACCCCGATGAAATAGACCTTATTATTTTAGCACAGGAAGAAGACCAGCGACAAAAGTTAAACCTTGGGCAATATGTTCAATACGAGTTTGAACTTAACAATGCTTATGTGCTGAATATAGACGGCAATCATTGTGCAAATATTGATCATGCACTCACCCTGGCATCGCAGGTTGCCAATAATAATGAACGCATTAATAATGTCCTCATTTTAGGGAATGTTAAAATTAACAAACCAAAAGACAGGCTTGTCGGCACCTACGGCTTACTATCTGATGGTTCTGGCGCCATGTTGTTAAAAAAAGGTATTAAAGGCCCGGGTCTTAAAAGTAGCAGAATCATTTCTGCAGGCAGGTTTCATGATGTAAATCTCGATAGAGACGAATCATTAATCCTGTGCAAGTATTATGTAAAAACGATTAAGGAACTGCTGGACCGAAACAATATCTCCCCGGATGATGTTGCACACATCGTTACACAAAATGCAAATCCTTTGTTGATCAACCAGTGTTTGGATATGGTTGGACTGGATACAGAAAAAATATTCAACGCCAATCAAACAAAATATTCTCACCTCGATTGCCTTGATTTTTTAGTAAACCTAAAAGATCTTTCAACACAAATTGAAGCTACCAAAAATGAGGGGCTGATTTTATTTTTTGGAACAGGTTGGGCAGGGTCATTTATTGCATCTTTCTTATCTTATAATTAGTAATGGAAATTGACAAAATAAATTTGCTGATCGGCAAAATGCAGGATTGTAAATCCAATCTTGAAACTTATCAAAACGGTAAAAAAATTGTATTGCCATTTAAGGAATTGCAACCGGGTATTTTAAAAGTACTGGCCTTTTTTACAACAAAAAATATAAAGCA
The DNA here is from genome assembly GCA_046590675.1 of Ferruginibacter sp. GTDB lineage: Bacteria > Bacteroidota > Bacteroidia > Chitinophagales > Chitinophagaceae > Ferruginibacter. The sequence continues at coordinate 19,737 of JBKJUP010000011.1, forward strand.
GGGAGATAAAATCGGCATTATTGGAACCAATACAGTGGAGTGGGTATTGATAGATCTTGCCTGCATCGCTTCAGGTGTCATTTCCGTTCCATTTGATCCTGCTGTTGATTATTGTATTCCTGAACTATTTGCAGAATTTGAATTGCCTTTTATACTCTCCAATGCAGGTGCTTATAAAAATATCGAATCCGTTTATACGTTTGAAGAGGTTTGCAAAAATCAGCCGGTTGAAACCGGGGCAAAAATAACTGCTGTTCATTACCATCCTGAAGATGTATTAACGTACAAATTTACATCAGGATCTACACAGCGACCGAAAGTGATGGGTGCCATGAAACAAAGTGTGGACGCAGCTATTACTCATGTACAGGAAATCTTTAAACATGATTCTTCAGATAAGGTAATGATTTTTTTACCTCTACATACCTATCAGCAACGTTACTGGATTTACTCTGCTATTTTGTTTGATTTTGACATCATCCTGGTACCAAAAGAATATGTTTTTCATTCAATGACGATTGATCATCCAACAGTGATCATGGGTGTGCCGTTTTTCTTCGAAACCATCATGAAAAATTTCCTGGCGGAACTGGATACCGAAAATCCGCTATCGGAGGAAATGATGAAAGAGGAATTCCTGCAACAAATGGGTGGCAAAATTCGTTACCTATGGACTGGATCGGCACCGGTAGGTTCCGATACACTTTCCTTTTATGAAAAAATGGACATGCCGGTTTTCCAAGGATACGGCATGAATGAAATATGCATTGTTGCAAAAAATTATTTTGGCAATAATAAAACAGGAAGTGTGGGCAAACTGTTGCCAGGCAAAGAAGTGAAATTTGATGAAAATAACCAGTTGCTTATTAAAAGCAGGTACCCGGTTAACACCAGTTATTATAAAGCTGAAAAGGAAGATAACGATGCAACATTTTTAGCAGATGGTTATGTAGCAACCGGCGATTTAGGTTACCTCGATAAAGATGGGTATTTATACATCAATGGCAGAATTAAGGAATTAATTGTATTGGCAAATGCGGTTAAAATACATCCTGCACCGGTTGAAAAGAAAATAGAAACCAGTCCGCTTATTAAGCATTGTGTGGTGTATGGCGACGAGCATCCATACCTGGTAGCACTGATTGTACCTGCAGTTGCTGACACAGATCATCATAGCATTAAAAAAGAGATTGCAAAAGTGAATGAACTGCTTAAACCGCATGAAAGGGTCTGTAATTTTTTAATTGCAGGAGAAGAATTTGGCAGTGATAGTACAAGGCTATCGGCACAAAATAAAATACTTAGAAACGGCATCATTAAGGACTATGCAGAGCAACTTGAAAAATTATATTCAAACTAAATAAAGAAATTATATCAATGGATAATGTACTGGAGGAAATAAATCAAAGCATTTTTGCTGTTAAAAAAATTAGTGAACCACCTGGTGATGCTTTGCTAAAAGAAGATCTTGGAATTGATTCAATGCAGTTTGTGCGCATCGTTACCAGGCTTTCAGGTAAACTGGAAGTGAATATTTTTGAGTTGAGCGACCAGGACCTTGCCAATGTAAAAACAGTAAACCAACTGGCAGATTTGTTTCGGAAGAAATAGTCTGTATTTTGTATTAAATAGATTGAGAAAAAACTCCGCCGCTTTTTGTTAGGAGAAAAATTCCAGCAAGGCATAGTTATAAAAAGCAGGTGGAGTACATAAAAAACTAATTTATGAGCAACCCGGTGATAGAGGAATTGTTTACGGGGAATTTTACTTTAGAGAATAGCAAAGTGTTGCTAAGGCCTTTGCTGGCAATCGATAAAGACGAATACCGCGGACTTGTATATGATCAAAATATATGGACCTATTTTTCCATTGCAATTAATAATGAAGATGACCTCGCAGCATTTATTGACAACGCCATCATGGACAGAGCAAATAAAAGCCGGGTCACTTTTACATCCATTCATAAAGAGTCAGGAAAGATAACCGGTAGTTCATCATTTGGTAATATTTCCTTACGTGATAAAAGATTAGAAATTGGCTGGACATGGGTTGCACCACAGTTTCAAAAAACCGGTGTAAACAGAACGAATAAATTTTTGCTTATGCAGTATGCATTTGAAGTGTTGGGTATGGAAAGGGTTGAATTTAAAACAGACGTTTTAAATCAAAATGCAAGGAAAGGATTATTAGGAATTGGTGCTGCCGAAGAAGGTACATTAAGAAGCCATACGCTGATGCAGTTTGGACGCAGAAGAGATACCATTTATTACAGCGTTTTAAAAAATGAATGGCCTTCTATAAAAGACAGCATTTTTAAAGATTACTGATTATTAAATTTTTTATCACAATATACGCTTAACCTAAACATCCAAAAATGAAAACGAATACCAAAACTGACTTAATCGGAATTGGCATCGGTCCTTCTAACCTGAGTACTGCGGCATTGTTAGATCCTGTAAAAGAAATTGACAGCATCTTTTTTGACTTTAAAAAAGAGTTTCAATGGTTTCCAGGTATGCTTTTTCCGGAGGCAACCATCCAGGTATCCTGGCTAAAGGATCTTGTAACATTGGTTGATCCAACCAGCCGTCACTCATTCCTTGCATTTTTGGCGCATAAGAAAAGAATGTATCGTTTTTCTATGGCAAGGTTTCCCCGTGTTAAAAGGAGAGAGTTTAACCAGTATTTTCAATGGGTAAGCCAATCGCTCGATAACCTTCATTTTGATACCAGCGTTGACAGTGTAAATTTTATAGACGATCAATTTGTATTAAAACATTCAAAGGGGGAAAATACTTCAAAGAATATTGTAATTGCAGCAGGGCAAAGTGCAAAAGTACCTGCATGTGTTCGTCCGCATTTATGCTCCACAGTATTTCATGCCACCCAGTTTATCAAGGAAAATAGTGCGATGGCCGATAAAAGAATCGTGGTAGTTGGTGGTGGCCAAAGTGGTGCAGAATTAGTGAACCAGTTGTTGTTAAACAGGTCTGCATTGCCGGCAAATATCCGCTGGATGAGCCGCAGGCCAAATTTTTTACCGATTGATGATTCTCCGTTTACCAACGAATTTTTCACTCCTTCCTATAGTGAGTATTTTTATCATTTACCCGATAAAGAAAAAAGTAAATTATTAGGCCAGCAAACACTTGCCAGCGATGGCATTAACCTCGATTTGCTGGAAGATATTTATCGTAACCTGTACGAAGTAGATTTGATTGAGGGTAAGGGCAAACTTGCCAAACTGCATTTTAATCATGACTTACTTGATTTCAAAAAAGCAGCAAACGGATGGGGACTTGTTTGTAAAAATACCTCAACCGGCGAAGTCAATACTTACGAAGCTGACATCGTGATTTTTGCAACCGGGTTTGAATACCTGCCACCAAAATTTTTGGAACCAATTATGGGCAGGCTTAAAAGCAATCCGAATGGTTTTGATATCAATGAAGACTTTTGCATTGAATGGGATGGCCCGAAAGAAAATAAAATTTTCATTCAGAACGGAGCCCGTCATGTACGTGGTGTGGCAGATCCTAATCTTAGCCTGGTAGCCTGGAGAAGTGCCAAGATTATTAATTGCCTTGCTGGGAAAAAAGTGTACGATCTTGAAAACGAAAGTTCGGTTTTTAACTGGCACGACTTTGCGCCACATGATGCCAGCACAAAAGAAGGTTTGCAGGAAGGTTTAATAGATTACCTGGTAAAAGGATAGTTCATCAATTACATTTTATAATTGAATAAGATACCTGAAATTATTTTAAGTGGCAATGCCTTTGAACGTGGGCTGCAACATGGGCAACAACTTGGCCCACAGATAAAGGACTTTTTAAATGATCACAAAGCCCGTATCAACAGCATTCGGGAATTTCCTTTAAGCGATGAAATTATTCATAGCCAGGTGCAGCTACATGCAGCAGTTATTGAAGCAGAACTTCCGGAAATTGCAGCCGAATTAAAAGGCCTTGCATCAGGAGCTGCTATCAGTTATGAAGAAGCAGTCTTTCTACAGATAAGAGTTGAACTGATGTCTTATGGCAACCAGGATCTGCTGGAAGGTGATTGTTCAACGGTGGCTATAAAGCCACCCGGACATGCTGCAATCACCGGGCAAACCATTGACCTGCCGGGTAACATGACCGACCTTGGTTGTGTTTTTAGAATTATTCCTGAAGATGAAACTAAGCCGGAAATACTGATGTATGGCTTCGCCGGATTATTGGGCTATATGGGAATGAACAGCAATGGGCTTTCTATCAATATAAACATGGTGGTATCCAACGACTGGCAGCCCGGCGTTTCTCCCTACTTGTTAGTCAGGCATTTTTTGACGCTTGCTACTACAGAGCAATGCCTGCAGGAATTAAAAAGAATTACCAGGAGCAGTTCCAGGAGCTTTGTCATTTCCGATAAAACAAGTTTACTGAATGTTGAATTTACTGCTACCCAATTAAGAATTTCAGCAGACGCTTTATTGTTTCATACCAATCATTACCTCGATACTGATTTGATGAAGGAAGATAAAATTCATTTCCTGTTTAAAAATTCTTCTATCAAACGGCTAAAATTAATGCAGCAATTATTGCCGTCAGAAGAAAATATAAATCCGGATACATTGTTCAATATTTTTGCAGACCATAGTTTGTATCCTGTCGGTATTTGTGCCCATGGTGAAGGTAATATCAGGAGGTCCGAAACGGTAGGTACTGTAGTAATGCAGCCTGAATTTTTTACCATGTATGCAAGGAAAGGAAATGCATGTACCGGTGAAACAGAAATTTTTAAGTTGAAAGCATATACGGAAGTATAGCGTTTTCAACTTCGTAGTTAAGTGCAGATGCAAATAAATAAGTTTGATTTAATACAGACAATTTAATATTTACAAGTTAGTATATGACAACATTCGAACGGTTGCAAAAAGGTGAAAAAAAGTATTTGCTGATACCTGTGATGCCAACACCCAATGGCGGTTTACATCTTGGGCATTTGTCGGGACCATTTCTTAAAATGGATGTGTTGGCAAGAGCCCAACGCCGCATGGGAAATGAGGTTGCAACGTTTTTTGGTTCGGACGGTTACGAGAGTTACATGAATTTAAAATCATGGCAAACTGGTAGAGATGTTACGGAACTTTGCAAAGAATTTCACGAGCGTATGCGGAACGACCTGGATGCATTAAGCATAGAATACGACGCTTTCATCAACCCGTTGGAGCCAACCTACAACGCAGATTTTAAATCATTCATTACAAATGTGGTGAGCGGACTTGTTGCCAAAGGAGTGCTGGAAATAAGGCCCGAAAAATATTTATATTCAAAGGATGAAGATTGTTATTTGGCCGGATGCTGGATATTGGGTAATTGTCCTGTATGCGGCAGTGGTACCGGAAGTTATCAGTGCGAAGATTGTGGAACTCAATACCGTCCAATGGATTTGAAATCGCCTGCATTTAAAAGAGGTGACTTCCCGCTTACACCGGTTGATGATAAAGATCTTTACCTGGTAATCAATAAAAAAGATGAGTTGTTTCAGCACCTGGAAGCGATGCAGGCTAGTGCTGAGTTTATTGAAATTGCCAAAGCATATTTCGATTACCAGGGCAAATATATCAGGCTAACCAACCCGGGCAAATGGGGCATTCCGTGGGAGATTGAAGACAGTACCATTCCGCACGTTTTGTTTACCTATTCCGCTTTATATTTTTATTCCTTGTTTTGTGGTGAATTGTATAAAAAGAAATTCAATACCGTATTAAACCCATTGGATAAAAATTCAGACGTTATTACAGTAGCAAGTTTTGGTATTGATTGTACCATTCCTTACATGGTTGCAAGTGTTGCGCTTGGCCTTGAAGGCGATCAGTATCGACCCATTGATTACCTGTTGCCCAACCATTTCTATACACTGGAAAATGCTAAATTTTCTACAAGTCGTGGACATGCAATCTGGGGTGATGACATTGTACATAAAACGCCGGTAAGTGCTGATGCGGTTCGGTATTTCCTGGTTTTATTTAACCCGGAAAATGGCATGAGCGATTTCAGCATGGATGCATTTTTGAAATTTGCAAATGATAATTTAGGAAAAGAATTACAACCATTACTTGAAAAAGCATGGAGCAGTTTACATCAACAAGCTTTACCTGATCCTGATTCAACATTTATAAAAAAGCTGGAAGATTTACTAATAACACAACAGGATAGTTTAACTCCCCCGGGATTTCAATTGAAAGCAAGCAGCGATCCATTGAAAGATTGGATTAGCTATGGCAAGGGTATTTCATTTGATACCAATAGCGCCTATTGGTGGCTGAAAGGCTTTGCCTTACTGGCTTTCCCGATCATGCCACAATGTGCTACCTCGATCTGGAACTTACTGGGGCAAGATGGAAATCCATTGGCATCGGCTTACTTTGCAACAGGCCATCCATCCTGGAGTAGTGCATTACCTGTATATTTTAAATCAGTTAGTTTTGATGAAATAAAGCCTGCATTGCCTGCAACATTATTTACCGATCAACTTAAATAATTTTATTGTATGAATACTTTTCCAAAACTTTCCTTTTTAGCGCCCGAGTATTACGATGACGCAATGGTAGTAGATGAAATTGACTTTGGTCATGAAAAGGAGCAACCAATTGCGCCATTTAAGGGATCTAAATTTGTAGTTTTTCCAAATGAAACTTCTCCGCTTGATCAGCACGATGTTATTGAATGTTGGTTTATTGCTTCAGGAACAGGTGAGGTGATTTATAACGGCGAAAGAAAGGAAATGGTGAAGACGGGTGATGTGTTATATTTTGAATCACAACAAAGTCACCAGTTATATAATAATGGATCAGAAAACCTCCTGGTATTTTCAGTATGGTGGAAAAAATAAATCAATCTTCAAACATGCCGGAATTTGACCTTGCCATCATTGGTGCAGGCATCATCGGCGTGTGTGCTGCATGGTATGCAAGAAAGCAGCATCCTGGTTGGCGCATCGTCATATTTGATCAGTCAGCCGTAAGTTCCGGGGCTACTTATTATTCTGCGAGTCTCGATCTTCCTTATGGCCATACACCTTTACGTTATCAACTGGCAGGCAGGTCACGTGAGCTGTTTTCAACATTAAGAAAAGAACTTCCTGCATTGCCAATAAAAGACCTTTCATTGTTTGGGATTGTACAGCAATCAAAAGCAAGGGAGGTGTTGGATCAAATGGTAGATGAAGATGCAAGCATCTCACCGGAAATTATTCCCGGGTTACAACAACAATACCCAAACCTTGCTTTACCTACAGGAGCTACAGTCATATCCGGAGTAGCAAGCCAGGCTTTCAAAAATGAAGTGGCCACTCTAATGGCAGAAAATTTAAATGAACGGGGCGTTCATCTTAAGTCACAATCAAAAATTTTATCGGTAAAACCTGTAGATGGTTGTTATGAGTTGCAAATTGCAACCGGCAAAACTTTTAGCACAAAGCGTGTGATACAGGCCACCGGCCCATGGATGACTGAAAACTTAATTGAAGGAAGCTCGGTATCAACAGGAACACGTATAAAGAAAATTGTTGCTTTTCACATTCATCAGCAACCCGAAATTTCGGATGCGCTTTTTTACTTTTTTGATGATGATGCTTTCATGATGCCTAAATACGAAGCTGGCTATTGGTTGTTTAGTTTTAAATGTGATCATTGGGATGTA
>JBKJUP010000051.1:0-14957 GCA_046590675.1 Ferruginibacter sp.
GCAATACTCCACCGCTCCATGTAACCCTTCAGGGCGTTCAGTAATATTACAAACGATATCGACTTGAGAAGTGGTATGCTCGTGTTTTTCTATAGCTAATTGTAAATCCTTCAAACGCAGCTCCGGAACTTCGGGTGTATTCTGCATCGTAAACAATACCTGGAACAATGGGTTGCGGCTGAGATCTCTTTCTTTTACAACCGCTTCCACTATTTTCTCAAACGGCACATCCTGGTGGCTGTAAGCTTCCAAAGTAGTGTGTTTTACCTGTTGCAATAAACTGGTAAAAGATGGGTTGTCAGAAAGGTTGCTGCGGATAGCTAATGGATTGATAAAAAAACCAATCAGGGATTCCAGTTCCTGTTTAGTACGGTTTGCTATTGGTGTACCCACGCAGATATCCTGCTGCCCACTGTAACGATGCAACATGACCTTATAAGCGGTTAGCAAAGTCATAAAAAGTGTGCTCCCTTGTTGCTGGCTTAGCACTGATAATTTTTCGGATATATCTTTCTCTATATTAAAAACTATACTTGCTCCACGAGTGCTTTGCACTGCAGGCCTTGAATGGTCGGCAGGTAACTGAAGGGTGGCAACAGCTTCTAATTTGGTTTTCCAATAACCAAGCATTTCCTCCATTACTTCGCCCTGCAAATAGTTACGTTGCCAAATGGCATAATCGGCATACTGAATATTTAGTGGGGGCAATTGAGCCGTTCGACCTTCTTCAAAAGCAGCGTATAATTCCACTAATTCTTTTACAAGAATTGATATAGACCATCCATCTGCAGCTATATGATGCATTGTTAATACCATAACACAATCCTCATCACCTAAATTAATGAGATGAGCACGAAGCATATAGTCGCTAGAAAGATTGAATGGTGATTTTATCAACTGATGTATATACTGCTGCAACTCTGTAGTACCATCATTGAAAATTAAATCATCCACGATATTCAACTGCCAGTTATCCTTTTCTTTTACATATTGGTAGCCAGCACCCTGTTCCTCGAGAAACACAGTACGCAGTACTTCATGACGGTTAACGATCTGTTGTATACTGTTTGCCAATGCAGCCTTATTTAGCCTGCCTTTTAGCCTGATAATGGCCGGCACATGATACTGGAGTGTGCCTTCCATACTATCAATAAACCAAAGTCTTTCCTGGCTAAAGGAAAGAGGTATATGCTCCGGCCTCTCCTGTATTTGTATAGGGGGTTGCACATTAGTATGTATTGAACCAGCTACCTGTAGTGCCAGTTCTTCAATAGTAGGATAAAGGAAGATATCCTTTATAGGAATTTCCACCTGCAATTGTTTTCGTATGGCTGAAACAATACGCGTGGCAAGCAATGAATGCCCACCCAGCTCAAAGAAATTATCATGAATGCCAACTACTTCTAAATTCAACAGATTTTGCCAAATGGAGGCCAACACCTGCTCAATATAATTTCGGGGTGCCGCAAATGCGTTGGATGCCATGCTTGTTACATCAGGATCCGGCAACGCCTTCCGGTCTACTTTTCCATTTTTGTTCAATGGAAGTTTTTCCATTTCCATTAATATGGCGGGTACCATGTAATCCGGCAATTTATTTCTTAAATGTTGCTGGATTGCTTGTTTATCAAAATCGCCATTCGGCACTATATATCCTATGAGCCGTTTGGTACCTTCATTGTCAGTTTTAGCTATCACTGTTGCCTGCATAACCAACCCGCATTCCATCAATACACTTTCAATCTCTCCCAATTCAATCCTGAAACCACGGATCTTTACCTGGTCATCACGCCTTCCCAGATATTCTATATTCCCATCCGGTAACCATCGGCCAATATCCCCGGTTTTATACAATTTTGCATCGGGTATTTTGCTAAATGGATCCTCTATGAATTTTTCCTGCGTTAAATCCAGCCGGTTCAAATAACCTCTGGATAAACCATCGCCACCTAAATAAATTTCACCAGCTACGCCTATTGGAACAAGACGATCCTGTGCATCGAGAATGAAGGCCGTTCGATTACTCAAAGGCCGGCCAATAGGAATGGCGTTTTTAAATTCGGTTTCCGAAATTTTATAGGTAAGTGAGAAGGTCGTATTTTCTGTAGGGCCGTATCCATTAATCAATTCAATAAACGGATGAATTTGCCGCATTTTACTGATATGTTGTTCAGACAGTTTTTCTCCCCCAACCAGTATGGTTTTTAATCCGTCAAAAATTGAAATGTCATGATCAACCAGTTGATTGAACCAACTTGAAGTGAACCACATCATAGTGACTTTATGACCGGCTATTTCCTGTTTTAGCAATTCACTGTCCAGTAACCGGTTTTCGTTGCAGAGAACCAATTGTCCACCATTCAATAACATGCCCCAGTACTCAAAGGTAGTTGCATCAAACGCGGGGGAACCCGTTGATAATAAAATATCTGCTGCACTAAATTGTACGTAGTTGGTTTGCTTTACCAGGCTCACCACATTATTGTGCGTTACCATCACACCTTTCGGATGACCTGTTGACCCTGAGGTATAAATTACATAAGCTAACTGATCGGGCTTAACTTCTAATTCAGGATTACCGGGTAATTCATTATTGATCTGTTGTAATTCAGCATCCAGGTCAATAATATCTATACTAATTCCAGTTGGAAGTTTTAGTTTGCTGTCATTGTTAACTACAATAATTCCGGCGTCAGTATCTTCCAACATATACCTAATTCTTTCTTCCGGATATTCAGAATCAATCGGTACATAGGCTCCGCCGGCTTTTAGAATTCCGAGTATGCCTACAAGCATTTCCAAACTGCGATCAACTATTATTGGGACAAGGGTTTCGGACTTTACTCCTTTTGATATTAAATACCTTGCAAGCTGGTTTGACCGTTGGTTTAATTCCTTATAGGTTAAACCATTATCTTCAAAAATAACAGCGTTGTTACCGGGAGTTTTTAGCACCTGTTCCTCAAATAATTTAATTACTGATTTGTCTTTTGAATAAACTGAAGTAGTATTATTGAGCTGAACCAGTAGTTGATTTTTTTCACTACCAGTTAATATTTCAATATTTTTAAGCAGGGTATTTTCATTTTCAATAACCTGCATTAACACAATTTGAAAATGATCCCTGATAGCATTTACATATTTGTCGTCAAGCAAGCTGGTGTTATAACTGAAATCGATGTTGATCTCATCGGTACTACTTACCATTAAAGTAAGCGGATAATTGGTATGTTCATTCACCTGTACATTTTCTACCTGCAGATTCCAGTTCATGGCTTCCATTACCTTGCTAACCGGATAATTCTCAAACACTAACAGGCTATCAAATAAATCACCGGATAATCCGGTCCACGTTTGAATTTCATGAAGAGGTGTGTACTGGTGATTTCGGGAGGTTACCTGGTCTTGCTGAATATTTGTTATCCATTGTACAAACGTTTCTTCTTCCCTAAGATTAGTTTGTAATGGAAGTACATTAATAAACATGCCGACACGTTGTTCTACCTGGGGCAAATCATCAGGCCTGCCAGAAACGATTACACCATATACGATATCGTTACTGCCTGTATACCGATGTAACAGGTATGCCCAAATACCCTGTACCAGTGTGTTTATTGTAAGCCTGTGCCGCTGGGCAAAATCTCCTACCTTTTCAGTTACACATTTATCTATATCAAGTACAACAGATTTATAATTACCAATTCCTTTGTTGCGTTCAGCGGTATTTCCAATAAACGGCAATAAGGTGCTATGCTCAATGTTTTGTAAGTATTTTTTCCAGTATGCCTGCTCATCATCTTTGTTGATCAATTCTATGTACTGAATGTAATTTTCATATTGATCATCTACCATTACTGGTAAAGAATTTCCTTTAACAAGCGAATCATATATTTTCAGAAAATCACCCATTAAAATGGACCTTGACCAGCCATCAAAAAGTATATGGTGTGCTGACCAAAGCATGCGATACCTGTTATCGTTTAACCTTAACAGGGAGATCCGCATTAATGGTGGATTTTTAAAATCAAAACCTTTGGCTTTATCTGCTTTCTCAAATTCTTTTATTGCTTCAGCCTGTTCAGTTTCTGTTAGGCTGCGGTAATCAATTATATCAATCGGAAGATTAACTTCTTTGAAAACAGCCTGTACAGGAATAAGAAATTCATTGTGATAAAACGCACTGCGCAATATGTCATGTGAACGCATTACATGCTTCCAGCTATTTCTTAAAGCATCGAGGTTTGGATTGATAAGATCGCACCAAAACTGATTGAGGTAACCAGCTCCGCCATCGCCATCATACAACCCATGGAATAACATACCTTGCTGTAAACCACTTAAGCGATACATGCGCTCTAATGATTTACTTACTGGCTGCCCATTCAATGGCTGACTTAAAAAATTATCAAGTTCACTGTAACTAATTTCTTTACCTAAACCGTAATCCGAAGGCGTAAATACAAGGCCTGCATTTTTTTGTTGATGGATGCAATGGTTAATCAATGACTCCAGGTTGGCCTTAAATTTATCTGCGAGTGCAATGATTGTTTCCTGTTCATATTGCTTATCGCTATACGACCAATGTAACACCAGTTCTCCACCTTGCACCATTCCGTTCAATACCAATTTTTCATTTACCACATATTCAGGGTTTCTATCTGCACCAGCAGATTCTGTTGCCATACCAAGCCATTGGCCTGTACTGAAAACATTGTCGGCCTGACCGAGATAATTGTATATAACATCCCAACTGGATTTTCCCTGGTAAGCCTCCTCTTTATTAATATATTTTAAAACGCCAAAACCAAGCCCTTTGTCAGGAACTTGTCTCAATTGTTCTTTTACATTTTTTATAAGATCATCTTCCCCCTTACCTGTATTTACCTGGAGCAATACGGGATAATGTGTAGTAAACCAACCGACGGTACGACTGGTATCCACATTGGCTTCGATGCTTTCACGCCCGTGCCCTTCCATACCAATTATAACCTTATCCGTGCCGCCAAATTCAGTAAAGGTTTTGGCAAGTGCTGCCATCAATATGTCGTTTATCTCCGTATGATAAACACGTGGCACATCATGCGTTAATAAACGGGTTTGGGCTGCATCGAGCCGCATTGTATGATGGGTAATATCTTTTACTTTTACCGGCTCTGTGTATTCTTTATCAACCGGTAGTGCCTGGTAATTTTTTACAATTTTGTTCCAATAATTTTTTTGAGTAAGTACATTATTAATTTGGCCATATTTTACCAAGGCATCATACCATTGACGATATGAACTTGTTTTGTTGCCAAGTTCTGTTGCGCTGCCATTTTTAAAACCAGTTAATAAAAGTTCCAGGTCTTCTAACAATATCCTCCAGGAAACGCCATCAATAGCAAGGTGATGAACCGCAAATAACAAGCGATTGGTATCTTCCGATGCCGGCGTTTGCATTAGTACCACACGAACCAATTCCCCTTTTTCTATATCAAGGCTTTTCTGATGGCGATCGCTGCTTTCGGTAATATTTTCACCCAGTTTATCTGTTGAGATGGATTGAAGATCTTCAACTACTACGCGGCTCGTTTCGGACAGGTGCTCATAAACCTGGAACCATGCACCTTCTTTTTTATAATATTTAAAACGAAGTGCATCATGATGAGCGGTCAACTGTTCAATGGCTCTTTTCAGTAAAGCTTCGGTTATAGTTTTGTCAATCCGAAGCAACATCGTTTGGTTAAAATGAGATGGCTCTGTGGGTTCTTTATCAAAGAACCATTGCTGAATAGGCAATAGCCCGCTGGCACCTTCCAATAAAAATTGCTCTCCCGATGCAGTTGCAGACGTATTGGAACGCTGATCTAATAAGGCTGATAAACGGGCAATGGTTTGATAAGTAAATACATCTCCCATTTGCAATTCGTATCCCGCACGACGGGCACGGCTTACCAATTGAATGGTTATGATTGAATCACCACCCAGTTCGAAAAAATTATCATGAATACCTACTGTTTCTATGTCGAGTAATTCCTGCCATATTTCTGCTAATGCTGTTTCAGCATCTGTACGTGGTGCAGTATATGTATTGGATTGTGCATCTGAGGCTTCAGGATCTGGTAAAGATTTACGGTCTATTTTACCATTGGCTGTTAAGGGTAAACTTTGTAGTTCCATCAACAGGGTAGGTATCATGTAGTCCGGCAATTTTTCCTTCATGTATTCAATTATACCTTCCTTATCATAAGTCCCGGCAGGAACGATATATCCTGCCAATCTTTTATTACCTTGTTTATCTTCTTTAGCAAGTACAACAGCTTCGCTAACAAGTGGACTCTGTAATAACACACGTTCAATTTCGCCCAGTTCAATACGGTAGCCCCTTATTTTAACCTGGTCATCTACCCGGCCAATAAATTCAATGTTACCATCTGTCAACCACCTCACCATATCACCTGTTCCGTACATTTTTGCACCCTGTTGACTGGCAAACGGATTCGCTACAAATTTTTCATCTGTAAGTGCAGGATTATTGTAATAGCCTCTTGCCACACCATCACCTGCTACATATAATTGCCCCGGGACACCTACAGGACAACGTTGCATATCTTTTGATAAAATATAAACCTGTGTATTAGAAAAAGGTTTCCCAATGGGGATAGTGCCGGCGTACGCTCTTGCTGCTTCAACAACATGAAGCAATTTACCAATGGTGGTTTCGGTAGGGCCATAGTGATTTACAACTTTGCATGCGGGATGAGACGCAACAATATTTTCAACTACTTCCGACCTAAGTGCTTCCCCACCAAATACCAATAATTTTGCTGGCACCAATAACTCATCGCCCATGCACAAGGCCTTCCAATGTGAGGGTACAATTTTTAAACAGTCTATTTTATTTGTTGCAAAATATTCGTGTAACAATTCAACATTGGTTGTTGCATCTTTTGAAAAAATATGCAATGCCCCACCTGATAAAAGTGAAGCATAAATCACTGTATTGCCAAGATCGGTGGCAATGGTTGAAACCAATGCAAATGATTTGGAATGATTGATCTGCACTTTGTTGTTTAATCCAAAAACATAATCAACCAGGTTGCGATGTTCAATGATTACCCCTTTAGGCTTACCTGTTGACCCTGATGTATAAATCACGTAAGCCGCATTATTGGGCGCAAGATTTGTTACAATATTTTGCGTGGGTTTTAGTTGTATTTCAATGCCATCTATTTCAATAACCTCCACATTAATTTGTTCTGACAGTTTTTCACTGCTTGCTGAATTACATAACAATATGGGAGAGCTTGTATCTTCAAGCATATAACTGATACGTTCTGCAGGAAATTCCGTATCGATTGGAACGTAGGCTGCGCCTGCTTTTAAGATACCTATGATACCCACCATCATATCTAAACCACGTTCCATAAAAATGGGCACCAATGTTTCTTCTTTTACACCACGGCTTCTGAGGTAACAGGCCAGTTGATTGGCCCGCTCATTTAATTCTTTATACGAAAGCTGATCTCTTTCAAAAACCAGGGCGATGGCATCAGGCGTTTTTATTACCTGTTCTTCAAATAAGCCAACCACCGTTTTATCTTTCGGATAGGCTACGATGCTGTCATTAAATGCATCCAGTTGAACCTGCTCGTCTTTGGTAAGCATGGGTAACAGGCCAATTTTTTGATAAGGATCATTTACAACTGCAGTTAACAGTTCTTCAAAATGAGCCGACATTTTTTGGATAGTACCTGCATTAAACAAATTGATGTTGTACTCAACTGAAACTTGTAACCCTTCTGTAGTTTCAGCTATAAAAAAAGTAATATCGTATTTAGAAGTATTGTGTAAAAACGCTTCCGCAGATGTTTCCACACCATTCAACTTCAGTTGCTTTACATCGGGTGTGTTGGGCATTACCAACATAACCTGGAACAACGGGCTTGTACTTGTATCTCTTTCAGTATCCACAACCTCCACTATTTTTTCAAATGGAACATTCTGGTGTTGATAAGCAGCAAGCGTTGTTAATTTTACCTGGTTCAATAAGTCAACAAAGGAAATATTGTCTGTAACCTCTGTGCGAAGTGCAAGTGTATTTACAAAAAAACCTATCAACCCTTCCACTTCGCGGCGATTACGATTGGCTATGGAAGTACCAACACAGATATCCTGCTGTCCGCTGTATCGATGCAACAACACTTTGAATGTGGCAAGTAGTACCATAAATAAAGTGCTTCCCTGCTCCTGCGAAAATTGAGTTAATTGGCCTGACAAATCATTACTAACAATAAAATCAAGTGCGCCACCATTGGTTGTTCTGTTTACAGGCCTTGCAAAATCTACCGGCAGTTGCAATGGTGCAACACCATCCAGTTTTCTCTTCCAGTATTCAAGATTTTTTTCCAGTGTGATTCTTTGTCCATCCTGCTTTTGCCATAAGGTATAATCGGCATACTGCAATTCAAGTGGCGGCAATTGTATGGCTCTTCCTTCTTCGAAGGAATTATACAATTCCATAAACTCTTTTACCAAAATAGCCAGCGACCATGCATCTGAAGCAATATGATGGAGTGTTACCACCAGGAGATGATCCTTTTCGGTAAGCGATATCAACTCAGCCCGAAGCATGGAATCTTTTGAAAGATCAAATGGCTCCCTGATTAATTGTTGAATAAACTTTCTCAACCCACCCGGATCTTCGCTATACTTTGAACCGTCAATGCTTGTTAACTGCCAGCAATCATCGCTTTTTATTCGCTGAAAAGTTACTCCGTCAATTTCTTCAATTACAGTCCTGAGCGCCTCATGACGAACAACAATCTGCTGTAATGCATGAGCCAGGGCATCTTTATTTAATGCACCTTTAAACCTAAGAACAGCAGGTACATGATAAGGAATACTTCCCTCAACCCGGTCTATAAACCATAGGCGTTCCTGGCTAAATGACAAAGGTATATTTTCAGGCCTTGGGCCAACTTCAATGTTTGCATGATTACTGTGCCCGTTTTGTTTTGTTTTGATAAATTCAGCAAAACCGCTGATTGTAGGATTAACAAAAATATCTGTAAGCTCAACATGGATATCGAACTGTGATGAAATTTTAGAAGCCAGTTGAATGGCTTTAAGACTATTACCTCCGCTTAGAAAAAAATCGTTGCCTGTGCCAAAATTATCCCGCATTAAAATACTTTTCCAAATATTAAAAAGCATAGATTCTTCTTCGCTTACAGGCGCAACAATTTCCAACATTGTAGTATGCTGCTGCCCCTTAGCTCCCATTAACTCAATAAGATCCTTGCCGGTTTTTCCACCCAGCGTTTTGTTAATTTGCTTATTCTTCATAATTTATTACGAAATAGTTTGTCCGTGTTTTATCAAGCTTCGTTTAAATGCGGCAGACTGATCTCCTGGCTCCCATTCCGTACGTTCCAGGAATTCCTGGAAAGGTTTGTTTTTGGGCGTGGATTGAAACTGCATACTTAAATTGCTAAGCTCTCTTTTAATACAATGATTTTGTAGCGCTTCCAATATTACATCTTCCACTTTTCTTCCAAGCACTCTACAACTTAAAAGGAAGGTTTCTACTACCATTGTATCATTTTCTTCATTTGCCAATACCAGGCCCACGATACCATATTCCCCAAAGCGATCACTTACCTCAATGATCCAACTGATCGAATTTTGCCGCTTCATTACAGTTACCAGGTCATCTATCGTTTTACGAATACCGTTCAAATTAAACTGGTTGGTACGCAGGGTTAATTGTACTGCCCTTTCCATATTGTCGCTATTTAGAGGCAATATGTGAACCTGTATGTTTAAAGAAGTCAAAAAATCATTAACTGACTCAAATTTTACCGCCTCATCCTTTCGTTGTTTTTCAGTTTTGTATAGCTGGTTTCTTTTGGCATCTTCGGATGTAACCCTGAAATAATCAAAAGCCCAGATGTGATCAAGAAAACCTTTATAATTTTCATCATCTCCAGGCAAAGCAATTGCAAGTACCTCCGGAGCCCTGGCGTTCATTTGCTCAATTTCAAACTCACTATCATCTAAAAAAATGAAACTGTTAATACCCAGGTTTAACTCATTTGCCAGCGACAAGAGATTATCTGATTTTGAATCCCAATTAATACGATGAGCTGCAATGTGCTCACGCTTAAGTTTCATATCCGGGTGTTGATCGAAAACCTCCCATACATCGGCTTCATTATTCTTACTAGATAGAACGAGCAGAAAGCCTTCGTGGTATTTTTGAATAAAAAAATCCTGGAGATTGCTAAAATTTTCGTCAATCGTTACCCCCGTAGCCCCTAACTCACCACATACGCCTTTCCACAACGTGTTATCACAATCAAGCGCCAACACTTTGTAATTAGGCCCTACAAATGCATTTACTTTTCGGGCAAGAAAGGTTCCGATGGCTGCATAATATTCCTGGGTAAACGGCATGTGCCCCAGTTTATCTGAGGTTGCATCAAATATATCGCCCACATCGTACAAACTGGCAATTGCTGTTAAATCCAATAAGTGAAATGCCGGCATTTTTTTAACCAGCAACTGCAATGCTTCATTTAACTGATTGATGTGCTGAATTGTTTCTTTCGAAAAAGTTGTGGTATTTAATACGGGAACGATGCCAACTAAAAATGGCAGCACTGTATTTTTACCGGCCTGTTCAATTGCCTGTGATAATTCAGTGAAAACATTGTCTAAATATTTGATCTCTGTTATACCATCTGCATTATTTTTTTCTCTGAGCCAATCATCCAACCGGATAAATAAAACATTGATACCGGTTTTACCGTGCAACAGGCTTTGAGGATTTAGCAATTGCTGGAACACCTGGTTATAGGGTGCCATCGAAACGGCGATATTTAAATCAACTTCGTTGCTCCAGTACTCAATGTACTCCTGCACAGGATCCAGCACAAATGATGCACAAATATTCAACGGCACTTCTGCTACTTCATCGGTTGCATTCGTCTCCTCTGCAATCTCATCAACTTCACTCCATGTTCCATATTCTGCAAGTTTTTTATCAGCATCATTGGCAACTAAATTCAATAATTCTACGAACTCATGAATGAATTGCTGCATCGTTTCTTTCGAAAATAATTTTGTATTATAACTCAGAAACAGATCCAGCTTATCTGCAGCAGGTTCAACATCTAATTTAAAATCAAGTACCGACTGAAACAATTCATCCTGTAAAGATTGGGTTGGTTTTATACTTATACCGGTCCCTTCTGTTGTTTGGCTATCCTGGTTTTCTTTACCCTGCAAATCATTTTCGAGATGAAAATTGAGCATGGTATCAAAGAATGGATTGCGTGCAACGTCTCTTTTTTTAAGTGAATGTTCAACCATCAGGTCAAACGGATAATCCTGGTTATTATAAGCCTGGGAAAGTGCTTCATTGCTTTCGGCGAGATAATCTTTTAGAACTGCATCTTTGTCTGCTGAAAATTTTATTGGCAGAAAATTAATGAATACGCCAATAAGATTTTCGAGGTCGAAATGACTACGGCCTGAACTTAATGAACCAATTACTACGTTTTGCTGATTGCTGTAACGGGCAACAATCAGTGCATATAAAGAAAGAAATAAATTGTTTAAAGACATGCTGTTTTCAATCGCCAGTTTTTTTAATCCGGCAACCAACTCCGCTGATAGACTTTCGTGCAACATGGCGCCAAAAAATGAAAGTACTTTCGGCCTTTCAAAGTCGAGTGGAAAGTTCAACACCGGAACACCTTCTTTGTACAAGTCATTCCAGTATTTACCCTGTGCGGAAAAAGATGCCGAATGCCAGGCTGCATAGTCCTTATACTGAATGGGCAAGGGATTCAAGCCTGCCTTACTCCCCGTTGCATAAACGTTGTAATAATGCAGGAATTCACGGATAAAAATTTGTTTTGACCATCCGTCACTGATGATGTGATGGATGTTAAAAACCAGTATATATTTTCCAGGTGCTAATGTAAAAAGTGTTGCTTTTAACAATGGCCCTTTAGAAAGATCAAATGCAATTTTTGCATCTGCTTCAAGCCATTTTTTTATATAGCCTTCAGCATCATTATCCAAAGAAAGATCAATTGTATTTACTTTAAACCCGGCTTGCTGTGTAGTAAGAATCTTTTGTTGCGCTTTACCATTTACTTCCACAAAAACAGTCCTTAATATTTGGTGCCTTTCTATGACTGAATTGAATGCTTTTTCAAATGCAGTTAATTGCAAATTCCCCTCTATGGAAAATGCACTTGAAACATTGTATGCTTCGGAACCATCCTTAAAATGACTTAATATCCAGAACCTCTCCTGTGCATGAGAGAGGTCGTAATATTGATTTGCTGCCAAACTTTTAATTGGCTCAAACTGCGATTTCTTTTGCAATAGCAATATGGCCGCCAGTTGTTCTATTGTTGGATTTGAAAAGATTGCACTTACTTCAATTTTAATATTTAGTAATTTATGCAGTCTTGTTGTTAGCTGAATGGCATTGAGGCTATGGCCGCCCAACTCAAAAAAATTGTCGTAAATACCAACCTTGTCAACTTTCAGAATATCCTTCCAAATTTCTGCCAGTTGAACTTCCAGTTCATTTCGTGGTGCAATAAATTCGTTATTCACTAGCGCACTTACATCCGCAGCAGGCAATAGCTTTTTATTCACTTTACCGTTGCTGGTAAGCGGAATACTTTCTAACACGACCCACAAAGCGGGAATCATATATTCAGGCAATTTTAACCTTAAGAATGCTTGTGTTTTTTCTTTATCAAATGTTGATTGGGGCACTACATAACCGACCAATGCCTTGTTTCCATTTTTATCTTCAGGCGCCAATACCACCGCCTGTTTAATGCCTTCATAAAGCTGTAGTACATTTTCTATTTCTCCTAATTCAATCCTGTAACCTCTTATCTTAACCTGTTCGTCTATCCTTCCCTGGAATATAATATTACCATCGGTTAACCATCGCCCCAGGTCGCCGGTGCGATACATTTTTTCACCGGCATTTTTTGCAAATGGATTAACCACAAATTTTTCTGCAGTTAATTCCGGACGATTTAAATATTCCCTGGCTAAACAATTTCCACCAATGCAGATTTCACCTGCAACTCCTACTGGGCATAGTGTATTATTTTGATCCAATATATAAACGAGCACATTTGAAAGTGCCTTACCAATTGGAAGTGTATTTAACTGGCCAATGTTATGATCGTCCGTTTTAAATTCTATTGACGTAACAGTGGTTTCGGTTGGGCCATATTCATTATAAAAGTCAACCTTGTCTTTCCAATAATTGGCAAGATCTGCTTTGCAGAGATCTCCACCTGCTATCACCCTTCTTAAATAAGTTGTATCGGGCGAGGTAATATTTTCGAGAAACGATGGAGTAGCATGTACATGTGTAACCCCCTTCTCAAATAAATAATTTTGAAAAGATTCAATATTTAACTGAAGCCCTTCCTGAAATAAAACCAATTTTGCTCCATTAAAAAATGCCAGAAATACCTGTTCAACGGAAGCGTCAAAACAGTAATTGGAAAATTGTAAAATGCTATCGCTGCTGTCTATTTTAAAATAATCAGTTTGGGCATTGACCAGGTTAACAACTGTACCATGTTCTATCATTACTCCTTTAGGTTTGCCGGTAGAACCTGAAGTGTAAATGATATAAGCTAGTTGATTTTTATTAATAGGTAAATTAAGTGCGGTAATTGGTTCTTGGCCAAACAGCGCCTGATCTTCATCTAACGAAAGAACCTTTAAACTGATTGCTGCAGGCAACTTAGTTTTGCAGGCCTTTGAGCTGATGCAAAGTGTAGCATTGATATCTTCGACCATAAATAAAATCCTGTCTGCGGGATATCCTGCATCTATTGGAACATAGGCACCGCCAGCTTTTAAGACACCCAAAATAGCCACTATCATTTCCACTGAACGTTCTATACAAATTGGTATTAACAATTCATCTTTTACGCCTATTCGTTTGAGATAGTTTGCCAATTGATTAGACTGTTCATCCAATTGCTGATAAGTAATTTGCTTATCATGAAATTCTAACGCAATGTTAGCTGGATTTTTTGCCACCTGTGATTCAAAAAAAGCTACAATATTATCATCAGTTGAAATTGCTGAAAGAGGCACATTGAAGCCATCTAACAACAAAGCTTTTTCCTTTTCCGGTAATATATTAATTGAATCAAGCTTTTCATGAAGCTTTGTAGAAAACTGTTCAATTATATAAAGCAGGCGTTCAATAAAAAGCTCCATTTCCGGCAGGGTGAAATATTCATTACCGAAATTTGCATGCAACCTCAATGGCTGATCGTTGCCATAATCTCTCCAGCTAATCTGCAATGGATCCTGGCCATTATCAGACATCAAACGAACAACCTCCGACTGAATTTTTTCGCCAAAATCCAATTCAAAATTTAGTGGTTCGTAATTAACACTTATTTCATGCAGGTAGCCTTTTTCGTTGGCACCCTTTAATACTCGTGTCAGTTCACCGATGGGATAATGCTGGTGCCTATAGTCAATCTTTTGAGAAGCTGCACTTTCTTTTATTAAGTCTAAAACTGTGTTGTCTTTTTGATAGGTTCCCTTAAATGGCAACACGCCGCTAAACATGCCTACAACCGATTTCAGCTTTTTTGAATTGCGCCTGTGAACCGGAATACCAAAAACAAAATCAGTGTGATCCGTAATCTTACCGAAATACACAATCAAAGCGGCTAAAGTGATGTGTTGCAAACCGGTTTTTGTTGCCAGTTGCAATTCATCCAATATTTTTCTTTTTGCAGGATTGATGTCAATGATGTAGGTACTGCTTCTATTACCCGATGCATCCTTAATAGCATATTTTACCGGTAAAATTCCCGCCGGCTTTTCACTAATTTTTTCTTTCCAATAAATGGCGTCTGATTGGTAATCCGGTGAGTTGAAATATTCACCGGCACTGG
>JBKJUP010000020.1:0-26072 GCA_046590675.1 Ferruginibacter sp.
GAGCAAATCAATGATACAATGTAACAGATCAATGCAGGCAATTTGCCACAATGCGAACTGCGAAATTTTTAAAAACGCTGACACATATTTGTTTCAAAACTGTTGTTGATTTCAGAGATTTAATTTTAGGGATATGACTGTTGGCAATTCAGGTTATTGAAACCCGTAAAAATATTGCAAATGTTACAGCAGTCATCGATAATTAATTGAATAGGTTTAAAATTCCTTGAAACAAGCCATATCATGCCTGGTGAGACGATTCAGGCGATCACAGCTTGTAATCTAAAAAAGAAAAGCTTCCGGATGGAAGCTTTTTTGTGATGATGTATCATAGACTATCTAAAATGCTTAATCACGATAATTCAAAGCTGGTTTAATATCCCCCAACAAGGGTGCGTATTTGTAAGTGCCAATATCCGTTACAAATTCCTGTTTTGCTTTTTCTACCAGCAACGGATCGGTAAATAAATCGATGGCCATTAATGCCAGTGTTTTTGCTGCTACCATCATTCCTTTGGTGCCTATTTCGGTGCCGCCACAGGCAACTGCCTGCCAACTGTGCGCTGGTGTGCCTGGTATCCATGTTGCTGCACGCATGCCAACTGTAGGTACAGCATAACTTACATCACCAACATCTGTTGATCCTCCGCCTGAACCCTCAGTAGTTTTTAATGGTTTTATTGATGCAGCCGTTGCAATATCGGGTACTGTATAATTGAAGGTGCTTTGTAATTTTTTTCCGAATGCAATTTCTTCAGGAGTTAATGTTACTCCACCAACTTTTTCCAGGTCTCGTTGCATTGCTTCTGCGAGGGTGCTGTTTAATAACAGGTCGTGTGTACCACCGATCATATCATAGCTTACGGTGGTGCCTGTTCCCAATGCCGCACCTTCCGCAGCCTTTACAACCCGGTCAAATATTTGTATTACCTCATCTTTTTTAGGGTGACGAACATAATAATATACTTCCGCAAAGTCCGGTACCACATTGGGTGCTTTTCCACCATCTGTTATCACATAATGAATCCTTGTTTCCTGTGGTACATGTTCACGCATCATATTCACCATATAGTCCATAGATTCTACTCCATCTAAAGCAGATCTGCCTTTTTCCGGTGCAGACGCTGCATGAGCAGACAAGCCCTTGAAATGAAATTTGGCAGATTTATTTGCAAGTGCGCTAGTCATAGTAATTGCGTTAACATCATCCGGGTGCCAATGAATGGCAATATCTACGTCGTTAAATAGTCCGGCTCTCACCATAAACACTTTACCTGAGCCGCCTTCTTCAGCCGGGCAGCCATACACCCTTATAGTACCGCTTAGTTTATTTTCTTTCATCATTTTTTGAATTTCAATGCCTGCAGCAACAGAGGCTGTACCAAACAGGTGATGTCCACATGCATGTCCGGCAATTTGATGTGGTATTGATTTTTTTTCCGGAGTTGCTTCCTGCGCAAGGCCCGGAAGTGCATCAAATTCTGCTAAAATTGCAATCACTGGTTTTCCACTTCCGTAAGAAGCTACAAATGCAGTTGGCAAACCTGCTACACCTTTTTCTACAGTAAACCCGTTCTCCGTCAAAATTTTTTGAAGCAGGGCGGAACTTTTATCTTCCTTGTATCCAACTTCTGCATAGTTCCATATTTGAAAGGCGGCATCTTTATAAAATTCGTAGTGTTTATCTAATTCCCGGATGGCTTCGTTTTTTAATGCTTCAATACCTGGTGCCTTTTTTTGTGCTTTTATATTCAAACTAAATAACAGCGTAAAAGAGGTAACGAAAATGAAACACTTAATGTTGATCATGTTTTGATATTTATGAAATTTAAAAAATGGAAGTACCTGTTCCTTAAAGATATCAATTGCTGATTTAATCAAAATTTGATGTTAAATTTTGTAGAAGAAATTCGATACAATCAGATGTCAATAAACTACAATATAGATGTTAGATTCTCTTGACATTTGCTTTGTAATTAAAACAAACGGTAAAGCTTCGGTAGCGAAGAATAACTGAAAGTTGCAATATCCAATTCCTTACACAAAAATTCAATTTTATGAAATCCCTTATTCCTTTGTCAGATCATCAACTGATCAATCTTTACCTTGCTGGAAATTCTGATGCATTTTCAACAATTGTACTTAGGTACAAAACAAAAATTTATGGTTCAATTTACCTTTTAGTAAAAGACAAATACCTGGCTGAAGATATGTTTCAGGATGTGTTTATACGGGTGATAGATAAATTGAAAAATGGTCATTACACTGAAGAAGGGAAATTATTACCCTGGATAATGCGTATTGCCCACAACATGTGCCTTGATCATTTTAGAAAAGTAAAACGTTCACCAACTATTAAGAACAATGATGATTTAGACATTTTTGATGTATTAAATTTTGCTGAACCGAGTGCAGAAGATAGAATGATGTCGAAGCAAAGTCATGAAAGAGTAAGGGCTATGTTGGATATGCTTTCCGAAGATCAAAGAGAGGTGATAATAATGCGGCATTATGCAGATCTTAGTTTTAAAGAAATTGCCGCATTAAAAGGTATCAGCATCAATACCGCTTTGGGACGTATGCGTTATGGGTTAATCAACTTACGCAAAACAATGACAGAAAAACAAATTGAATTATAGATTTTACTTACCTGGATTTCACGCCCCCTTATCTGAATCACATAGTAAAAAAGCTCCCGTAAAAGGGAGCCTTTTTTGTGTATAGACCTTGCAATTTTATTACTTGATATTTGCTCTTTTGTTTAAGTCATCCAATGGCATGGTAATCATTCTGCCAATGGGATCATCGCCCCGATAGGTAATTACCCGAAGCATTACCGCATCTTTGGGTGGCGTAAGTTGAGTAGTGTATTTAGGATAAAATTTATCTGGAAAAGAATTATCAAAGCTGTAATAAATGTCAAGCCCATCTATTTCTGTTGCTAATTCAATACCCAATACACCTTTGTTATTGTTAGCTGTAAAAATGGGATCATACATACTGGGTGAATATTTTATTTCCCTGATGTCGTAGCGTTTGAATTGTGCTTCCACTCTAGTTACAAAACTATTCCAGTTTTTATTTTCTTTCGGCGTCCATACGCTTTCTGAAATTGCGAATGCCCTGGGCCAGGTCATGTATTGCAGGTGGCGTACATTGGGTATCTGTTCTGTCCAGATATTTGCTTGTCCACCAATAATGTATTTAGGATCTACGCCCTTTGGAACGGGATCAAATGAATAAGCTTTATTCAGCCTTAATGTTGCATACACTTTTGGCTCTATAGCAGCATCGCCTTGCATATAATCAAGATAAGCATAAGTGGTTGGGCTCATCACAACGTCATGCTTTTGTTTAGCTGCTTCTATGCCACCTTTTTCTCCACGCCAGCTCATCACCGCAGCGTTATCGGCAAGTCCGCCTTCCAGGATTTCATCCCAGCCTATCAACTTTTTACCCTTTGAATTAATGATTTTACCTACTCTTTTTTCGAAATAGGATTGTACCTCATGCATTGATTTCAGCCCTTCCTTTTTCATCAGTGCTTTTACCGCAGTACTTTTTTCCCAAAAGTTTTTAGCGCACTCATCTCCTCCAACATGTATGTATTCAAACGGGAATAAGTCAGCAACTTCGGTAAATACCTTGTCAAGAAACTCATACACATTTTCATTTGCCGGGCAAAGGCTATTGTCAACAAGCGCTGTAAAAGTTCCGTCGCCATGCCAATCCATAATTTTTTCCCCCGATCTAACGCGATACTTGTCTGCACCTGCGGTACAGGATAATTCGGGGTAAGCTACAACTGCAGCAAGGCTATGGCCCGGTACATCTACTTCCGGTAAAATATCTACAAATCTTTCTTTCGCATATTGAACAACTTCTTTAATATCTTCCTGTGTATAAAAACCCCCATAATTAAGTGGCTCATTTGGCAAAGGAGTTGAAAAATTTCCAAAGTACCCCGTTTTATCTACCCGCATTGCACCTTTAGTGGTAAGGTTAGGAAGACTCTTTATTTCTATTCTCCATCCTTCATCATCTGTCAGGTGCCAATGAAACAGGTTGAATTTATACCTGGCCATGTTGTCGATGAAATCCTTTACTTCCTGCTTTGTAAAAAAGTGGCGGGAAACATCAAACATCAATCCTCTCCATCCGAGGCGGGGATAATCCGTAATTGAAACACAGGGTACCTGCCATTGAACGGATTTTACCAATTCACTGCTTTCAATTTCTTTGGGAAACAATTGCACCAATGACTGTACACCGTAAAATATGCCCGCTGGTGTATTTGCATTAATAACAATAAGAGTGGGAGACACGGTTAGCTTGTAACCTTCTTTACCAATTGAATTATCAGCTTGTTTATTTAATAATAACTTAACCTGGGCATTTTCAGATTTGTTGCTTACGGAAATTGTATGTCCGGTAGGAACGGTAAGGCGTTTTTGAAGAAAATCAATTGAAGTTTGAAGGGAAGCCAAATCGGTTGCTTCTAAAATAATATTTTCGGGCAGTGTGAAACTGCCTGCCGTCTGAACAATTTTTACTGGTTCGGGAATAATTGCCGGCCGGCTATCCTGTGATTGAGCAAGCGCTACAACGACCGAGCAACTACAAATTAACTGCAATATGACTTTTTTCATAAAATTGAACTGTATTTTATATGCATAAATAAATCTGGACAAATTTATGCATAATTGCAATTGCAAAAGCAGGTAAGATAAATTACCTGGGAAGCAAAACGCTACCGTTCAATATGTTATGAATTGTATTCATTTGGGCGCACAGGTTTACACAACGATAGAAATCTGAAATCGATGTTTGATACAAACCGGGATTGCCTTTATGCATTCCCAAATGGGTGAGCACCATTAAAAATGGGTGAGTTGTAATACCCAATTTATTTACATTGCCTTACCATTATTACAGGCAAGTCAATGTAAATAAATATTAATAAAAATCAGGTAAAATGCCGGTGAACCTATGATGGGCTAATAATGCCCGGGTATTTATATAATTTGCTAAAATGCGATTAGATAACAATAACACTGTTGATACCACCAAATTCATTTGGCTCCTGGCTGTCAGCATCTGGCTCATTAGTCCATTCTGTATCATTCACTTTGTATTTAAACTGATGTTGAGAACCTTTTGGCAAAGAAACCTCGCAAGCAAAACTTCCGTCTTTTTTCTTACTCATTGCCACCGAATTTTCCCAATCACTATTAAGACCTAAAATTTCAATTGTTTCTGCATTTTCAGCAGTTACAGTGAATTTCACTTTACAATAGTCTTTAGTCTTATAGTATGTTTTTTGTACCATTTGATATTTTTTTTAAATTATTAGCTTTAACGCTTAATACAATAATCATGCAAAGGTAACCCGTGAAGTTATTATTCTGGTATGTGCATTTTTTTTAATAACATACGCTTAACTGTAAAACGACCTAGACAATTGAATCATGAATTGCTAAGAAAAGATTCCTGCAGCAGATTTATATAACCGGGGTTTTAACATATTTTTCCAGCACTATAAATTGCAGTGGCTCTTTTGGAATACCAAAGGCGGGATCATTTGGAAATGGTTTTATTTCTCCTGTTGCCTTGTAACCATGCCTTACATACCAGGCAATCAGTTCAAGTCTTTTTTCGATAACCGTCATGACCACTTTGGAACAGCCATTTTCCCTGGCATAGTTTTCGGAAAAGGCCAGTAAATTTTTACCAATTCCTTTTGCCTGTATGTCCGGGGCAACTGTAAGCATTCCCAGGTATAGTTCTGTATCATCCAACCGCAAATACACACAGCCAGCCATTCTGTTATTTTCAGTGTAACACACTTTGATCACAGAGCCGGGAGTATCAATCATAGTTTTAAGTGCAGCAGGTTCGGTTCTAATTCCATCCAGCAGATCTGCCTCAGTTGTCCATCCTTGTTTGGAAGATTCGCCGCGGTAGGCACTGTTTATTAAAGCAACAAGTGAATCAACTTCCGCATATTGTAAAGTTGAAATGGTAAGATTATCTGTCATTGATTAAGCGGCGTTTTTTTCGGTAATAATTAATGAGTATAAATTCGGGTGTTGAAAAATTGATCATTGTAAAAGGGAATAAATTTCTGTATCACTAAACCTACCCTTGAAATAAAAGTTCTCTTTAAAATATGCTTCTTTAATAAAGCCGGTGGAAAGCAATACTGATGCTGAAGCTTTATTTTCCGGATTTATGTGTGCTTCAATACTATGCAATGCTATTTCGGTAAAACCAAAGTCAATTAGTTTGATGATGGCCTCCTTCATTATTCCTTTTTTCCAGTAAGCCGGGTTTAGCATATAACCTAATTCTGCACGATGGTGTTGTTTGATCAACCGCCAAAATCCAACGGTGCCAATTAATATATCAGGTGTTTCTTTTAAGGCAATGGCCCATGTTATTCCTTCGTTTGCATCAAGTGATTTATTGATCCAGTCTATAAATGCTGCTGCATCTTCCAGTGTAAGTATTTTTTCCTTACCAATATATTTCATCACTTCATCATCGCTTCGCATTGTCAAAATTTGGGGAGCGTCAGCTTTCACCAGCTTTCTCAATACCAGTCGTTCTGTAATGAGTTCTGGAAATAATGTAAAATTCGTTATTAGCATTAATAAATGTTTTGGGCAGAAAATTAATCATTTTTTCAAAAAAGAAATCATTGATTTAAACAAGTGAAGGTTTTGAGAAATGACTATTTCAATAATTCTGATATATTGAATTACATTTAATTTCTTTTTAATTTAATGTTATGGAGCAAAAGCTGTTTGATCAACTATATTCAGATGGTGTTATTTCAGCAGAGTCAAATGCAAAAGTTGAATATTCGGAGAAGCACAAACTTTTTTCTATACACTGGGAGTTGAAAACCTTGCTTTACCTGGGCGTGCTTTTATTAAGTGGCGGATTGGGCATTTTAGTTTATAAAAATATTGATACCATTGGGCACCAGGCTATTTTATTGTTCATTGCGCTGGTTGCTGCAGCTAGTTTTTATTATTGTTTTAAAACCAGCTACCCGTATTCAACAGCTAAGGTTGATGCACCCAATACATTCTTTGATTATGTGTTGCTGCTTGCCTGCTGCACTTTTATCAGTTTTGTCGCCTATCTCCAGTATCAATATCAAATATTTGGTAACCGCTACGGAGCAGCTACTTTCTTTCCAATGCTGGTGTTATTTTTCTCCGCTTATTACTTTGATCATATTGGAATACTGAGTATGGCTATAGTAAACCTTGCAGCATGGTTAGGACTAACCATTACCCCGTTAAATATTTTACAATCCAACGATTTTAATAATAGCCGCATCATTTTACGGTCTTATTTTTAGGTGTTTTGTTGATAGTTGCCGGATGGGCCACCGTGCAAAAAAACATTAAAAAGCATTTTGAGTTTTCATATACCAATTTTGGCGCCCATATACTCTTCATATCCTGCCTTGCCGCCATGTTTGAATTCGATAAAATTTACATAGTTTGGTTTTTGTTATTGGTAGGTATTGGTTATTTTTTTTACCGAAAAGCAATAGTTGAAAAATCGTTCTATTATATATTGATCATCACTTTATATACCTATATCGGTTTAAGTTATGTTGTGCTGAATCTATTGGATAATATGGGAACTTTTGGTACGGACCAGATTTACCTGGCGCTTTTCTATTTTATTACTTCAGCAGTTGGTTTGGTTCTATTGTTAACAAAAGCAAATAAAAAATTAAAAACGGTATGATTGCTTATAATAAAAGTTGGTTGAAGAATATGTGCATCCAGGAACAGGCTGATGAAGCGTTGCTGAAAAATTGTATCAGCGAAAATGAAAAGCAGGCAATTAAATCTGTCAATGTTGTTGGATTTTATACGCCCAATATTTTTATAAGAGTAGGATTGGCTTTGCTTACATGCATCATTCTGCTATGCATTTTTGGACTTTTTATTTTGCTGTCGTCCAGTTCGTCTGGTGATTTCGTAGGTGGTTTAGCTATATTTTTTTCCCTTGTTATTTATGGGTGTTTAGAATTTGTAATACAAAGTAAAAACCATTTTAGATCGGGCGTTGATGATGCACTTTTATGGACCGCCCTTGCATTGTTTTTTGGCGGCATAAGTTTCTTAACTGACGCTGGTGATATTGCGAATTGCATGCTTGTTTTTTTGTTATCCATGTATGCAACTTTGCGCTTTATCGATAAACTGATGACTGCGGTGGCCTTAATTGCATTGCTGGGAATTTTCTTTTTTATTTTTCTTAAAAGCGGTGAATTATTCAAAGCGATATTGCCGTTTGTATTGATGACGGTGTCGCTGGTTATCTATATTTTATTAAAAAAATTAAAGCAAAGGGAAGGCCTTGCTTTGTATAAAAATAATCTTCAGCTTGTGGAAATTTTGGCGCTTTTATGTTTGTATTGTGCTGGTAATTATTTTATAGTAAGTGAATTGAGCAATGAGTTATTTCATGAGGACAAGCCAATTGCATTAGGATGGCTTTTTTGGATTTTTACAACTGTAATTCCAATCATTTATTTGGTAAGCGGCATACGAAAAAAAGATGTAGTGCTAATTAGATCAGGATTATTATTAATTGCTGCAATGGTGTTCACCATAAAATATTACTATTCATTTGCATCGGTTGAAATAACAATGTTGATTGCCGGAGTATTGTTGTTGCTAATTTCTTATACAATAAACCGGTTCCTTAAAAAGCCTGCCTATGGATTTACCCGTGATGCAGCAATTACTGTAAATACGATGGGTGATTTGCAAATTGAATCATTGATACTTGCGCAAACTTTAACCGGCGATAAAGTTGATACTGCACCAGGATTTGGTGGTGGAAGTTTTGGTGGAGGTGGTTCGAGCGGAGATTTTTAAATTATTAGTGGGAGAACCTTCTAAAAAAGAAAAAACCGTTAAAATGGTGATCCAATCCATTTCAACGGCCATCTTTAATTTAACACTGAGACCCCCTATAATTATTTTATAAAAATTTTGATCTAAAAACAACTGTTCAATTTTCCCTTGCTCACCTTTTCACCGTTTCAATGTTGCTGTACTTCTATCATAACCTAAATAATGCCATGATCGTAACCTGTTGATTTATAAGCCGTTTTCATATTTATTGCTGTGCCAATTTCCGAAACAGGGATTGTAATTCTCAAAAATGGACAGGATTTATTGATTGTAGTAAAGTCTTAAAGCAGTAAGCATAAGAACTTTTTAATGGTGTATGATTTTTTAGCTAATGCGATTTGGAGATAAAATGGCAATTGGAAGAATTTACCTGGCAGATCAATTAGTACAAAAGAAAAAGCCGCTAAAATGGTGATCCAATCCATTTCAACGGCTATCTTTAATTTAACACTGAGACCCCCTATAATTATTTATAAAAATCTTGATTTAAGTACGACTCTTGTTCCTTTTCACCTTGTCTTTTCGTTTCTATTTCAACACATCATCGCTTTCTATTTAAGGTATTTGCCTAAATGATGCCAACTATTTAACCTGTTGATAGTTAGTATTTTATCGTTTTGACATGTCCTTAAACTTCCATTTTACGGAAGGGTATTCTAAAATCCGGACAAGTTTCCATTTTAAATTTGACTTGATAAATTTTTCATCAACCAGTCGGCTTTTCTTATTCTTTTAAATGTGTCGACTTATTGATCGTAAAAGGAAACCTTTCTTTAATCACATTTTTTACACATGCATAGTAATTTCCGCAGGTGGCAACTGATTTTTAGTATTTTTAGCAATTAAATAAATAAAATTACCTGATGCTCAAAATTTTTAAACTGAAGCTGAATTTGTTGGTTCTTGTATTATTGATTGGATCAGGCCAACTTTTTTCGCAGGGTAATTTCAATTTGAAATTCCGGCAATCAACTGTGTACGCCGGTATTGAAGTAGGTTCAAAGGGTGTAAAAATGAGTGTGCTCGAAATAGGGAAAAATGCACAAAAAAGCGGTGCCTTTAATGCATTAAAAGATACATCCATCAATACAGATTTTATTTCATTTTCTGCCCCCACGTTTTCTGCTACATTGGATGCGCTGCAAAAATTGTATAGCATCGCTTTAAAAGAATATAATATTCCATCAAGTCAAATTTTTGCTGTTGTAAGTAGTGGTGTAAAAATGCAGGCAGACAAAGAAGATAAAAAGGAATGGGTTAAAAATTTATCAGATTCATTTAGTAACAGGGTGCAGGAACCCAAGCGCTTTCTGTCTATCATTGATGTTGCCGAAGAGGCAAGATTGAGTCATTTGGGTATAGTGCCGGATGCCCGCAGGTACAGTACGTTCCTGATAGATATTGGAAGTGGAAATACCAAAGGTGGATATTTTCCAAATGGTAACACAAGGGAGATGAAACTTTTTCAATTGAACTGGGGTACAAAAAGTACCACCAATGCTACTGAAAAGCGCTGCGAAGAAGATAAAAGCATTGACAACTTTAGTAAACAATTGTATCGGGTGTTGGCAGGTGCTGCAAATTCGGAAGTGATTTATGCAGTCAATGAAAGTGGTGCTTATGCGATGAGTGATTATATTGCGTTTAGTGGTGGTATTAGCTGGTCAGTGGCCACATTGCTCTACCCTGAATTAAATGAAAATCCTGTGGTGCCGGTTACTTATAAAGAAGTGGAGAATCTTTATTTTTTGTTATTGAACAAATACAATTCATTGTCGGCCGAATCAATTGTAAAAGGCATTCATGATAAATCGTTGGATAAAAATGCCATAACAAAAGAAATTAAGACCGTACATAAAGTGTTTGATCAGCGCTCTTTGATGGCTGGTACTGGTTTACTCTTAAAACTTATGCGCCAGTTCACCGGCGTTTATGAAAAAAAGCAATTTTACCTGGTAAAAAATGGACAAGTAGGTTGGATATCAGCTTATGTAAATCAAAGTGTTGCCAAACACTAAATGTCATCCCTGTTTTTGCAGGCGCATCAACAGCAATTAATCTACAATGAAAGATTTCCGATCGTCTCTGTTAGTATTGGTTTCGCTTTTATTAGTGATATCGCTTGCACTGTTGATCACTGTTTGCTATCACTTTTTTTATAGAACGCCAGACTATAAACCTATAGTTGAATTATCGGGAAAAGATAAAATTGTAATTACTTCATACAACAGGGATTCGTTGCAACAAATTTATGATGCCACGGTGCAGCGGCTCGATAAAAGAATGGATTCTGCATGGAACAATGCAGATTCATTAAACAATGAAATCGATGTAAAAATCAGTGAGTTTTATAAATTAAGAAAAGAAATTACTTCCATTTTAAAAGATAAAAGTTCAAATAAAAACCTGGAAACTGCCAGTTCAAAAATAAGAGAATTGCAAACGAAGGTATCTAAACTAAGCTTTGTTAGTAAAGACGTAGAGAAAGAAAACAGAAGGTTAAATGAAATAATCAATCAACTTTCTAATACACCTGAAAGCGGGCCGCCGCCTGCCACTTCAGCTACCACTATTACAGAAAGCACCAAAACAAATATAGTAACCCAGCGTAAGTTTTCGATCAACGAAATACATATCTCAGCATATAAATCTGACAACGAAAAAGACATAGAAACTTTCACTGCGAAAGATGCTGAAAAATTTGCCGGTTCATTTATTGTAAAAAATGCCCAGGCAATTAACAATGCGGAAGTGATGATCGTAATCATTCAACCCGACGGGAAAGTGATGCAAAATTCCACATGGGATGCAGGTAGTTTTGAAACACCGACAGGCAAAAAAATATACTCCAGGAAATTAACCTTCGACTATAAAAAAGACGAATCGAAAAAAATACAATTCTCTGTTGCAGGCGATTATTTTCAGAAAGGAAACTATACAATGCAGTTGTACCACAATGGCCTAATGAGTGGCAAAATTATTAAAGCATTATTGTAATATCTTTGGGTAGGAGGAATCCTCTAATTCAAACGGCGACAACCTCGCAAGCTTTTTAATTATAATTCTGTAAAAATATTTTGTTGGAAAATGATGCCATGAAAAACTGAATGTGAACGGAGCACTTCGTTCCTCAGTGTAAACTCTGCCGATGCCTTGAAATACAAATGCAGGTAAACAAAAAATTCTTTCAAAACAGCCTTCCGGTTGATATCACCATTTGTGTAAAATGGTTTATAGAAAATAAATAAATGACTACAAAAGATAAATTAGCGTACAAGGGAAATTTGTTGCAAAACTGTATGGATGCGGTAAAAAAACGAATCGAAGTTATCCAGTTGGCCATTCAGAATTCGCAGGTGGCAGCCAACGCCGAAGAAAAAAGTAGTGCCGGTGATAAATATGAAACTTCCAGGGCAATGAGCCACCTTGAAAAAGATATGCATTCAAAACAACTGGCTGCTACCCGGCAGGAGCTGGAGCATTTAATGGAAATTGATTGTTCTGTATTATACAGTGTTGGCGCAATAGGCGGACTTGTACAATGCCAGCATGTAGCTTTTTTTATTGCAGCGGGCATTGGTAAAATTTTGTTTGAAGAAAAGGAAGTCTATATCATTTCTCCCGCTGCGCCATTGGCAAAAATGCTATTGAATAAAAAGCCAGGTGATCAAATAATTTTTAATAAAGCCAGTTTAGAAATAATGGATATTTATTAGCAAGGCAGCTTTTATAGATGCTTCAGCAATCTATAAATTGCTAGCTTTTTTCTTTTACAATATTGCTGATCATTCCATTAAAAATAAAATAATGAAAGGGTAACACACTGTACCAATACAATCTTCCCCAAACGCCCTTGGGCCTGAAAGTAGCAGTTTGCCTCAGATAGGGTTTATTGTCTTTTTTCATGATTTTAAATTCCAGCCAGGCTTCGCCGGGTAATTTCATTTCAGCAAACAGCAGCAATCTTTTGTTTCGTTTATCAGCAATTAGCACCCGCCAAAAATCCAATGCATCTCCGTTGTGCAATTGATCATCATGCGTTCTGCCTCTTCTTAGTCCAACACCGCCCACCATTTTATCCATCACTCCTCTCAGTTTCCACAAGGTTGTTCCATAGTACCAACCCTTCTCGCCACCAATACTCCATACATTGGAAAGTACCCGGTCTGTGTCGCCGGTTATTTCCCGCCACTTAAGATCTGTGAAGCAACCAAATTTGGGCACCTCAATATTATTCATCACTTCTAGCCGGGTGCCGCTGCTGCTGAAAGCATCTTTCCAGCTACTCAGCACCAGGTGCTGTTCTATCTTTTCAAATGCCAGTTCCACCGCACTTTTATAGGGCAACAGGTTGATGTCAAGTTTTTCTGCCAGGTCATTTTCACGGCACACAACATTCACCTTCATGCTATTTACCAGGTTTACCGCCAGCGAGTAAGACGTGGAGGTAACAAAATAAAGCCAGTAAGAAGATAACCGCGGTGTCATAACAGGAATGGTAATAATGGTTCGTTTCAATTTCCTCACTTCTGCAAATTTCAGCAGCATGTTTTTATAGCTCAACACTTCCGGCCCACCAATATCAAAGTCTTTATTGAAAGTATATTCCTTTAAAATTACACCTGCTAAAAACTGGATAACATTTCTAATGGCAATGGGTTGGCAAAGTGTATTCAGCCATTTAGGGGTAATCATTATGGGCAGTTTCTCAACAATATCTCTAATTATTTCAAAGGATGCGCTGCCGGAACCCACAATAATACCTGCACGCAAAACTGTTGCTGGTATGGTGGAAGCCCTCAATATTTTTTCAACATTTAACCGGGAAGCAAGGTGTTTTGATAAATGACTTTCATTCACGATGCCACTCAGGTAAATTATCTGTTGGCAATTTGTTTGCTCTACCAGGGCTTTAAATGTATTGGCCGTTTCGGCTTCCTGAATTTCAAAATTTCCGCTGTTACTCATGGAATGTACCAGGTAAAAAGCCACGTCAATATCTTTAGGAAAAGGATTGGTTTGGCCTTTCGCTAAAAAATCAATTTCAATCACCTGGATATTTGGGTGTTGGTTCTCAGTTTCAAATCGTTTACTGTTTCTAACGCAGCAAAATAATTTGTGCCCCTGCTCAAGTAAAACCGGAATGAGCCGCTGCCCGATATATCCATTGGCACCTGTAACTAAAATATTCATGCTCATTTAACAGATAATTGCTTTAATAGTTGAAAAGGATTTCTTTAGTTTAAATTTGATCATAACTGGAAATGTATGTTATACTGCAAAAGGTATAAAACCGTGAATTGGATTTTTTAGGGGCCAGGCATTCTTGATTATTTAAAATGTTGATCCGATAGCGATCGGATGACGATCCGATAGCTATCGGATGTTAAATGAAATACTGTTTGCCGCATTATAGTTTTGTTAGCCCTGCGCTTGTATTTCAATTAAGCTTCAGAGGCGTCGCACTCGTCAACTGCATCGCTTTGAGGAACGAAAGACAGCCTGTCCCGATCAATTTATCGGGATTGCACTTGATCCCGGCTCTTCTATTTTTTTATCTTTATGGTGCCATTAAAAAATCACCAAATTACTCATTACCAGGTTATAGCTTTTCAATTATTATAAATATTTACCAGATGGAGTATTATGAACAACAGGCTTATGTAGCCATGAAATTGTGGCAAAAGAAAATGCAGCGGAGGCCGTCCCTGTTAAGCAATCTTTCAAAAAAACTGCAGGTAAAAATTAATAGCTGGATTCCTGAAAAAGTACACAAAGCCATTACAGTCACCATCAAACAAATGATAAGAGGGGTGCTATTTGGAGCGAAACATACCACCGCAGGCCCTTTGTTAAACAGTTCGTTGCAACAGCGGGAAGAGGCGGTTCAAAAGAAAATAGACTTTTATAGAAATACAGCCGCAGTGGAAGGCGGCATAACAGGCGCTGGTGGCATCCTGTTGGGACTCGCTGATTTCCCTATTTTAATTGGACTAAAAATTAAATTGCTTTTTGACATTGCAGCACTGTATGGATTTAACATAGACGATTATAAGGAAAGGGTTTACCTGTTGTACATTTTTGAACTGGCATTTTCAAGCGATGCCAATCGAATAAAAATTTACAACAAAATGACGGACTGGAGTTTAAAAAGCCTTGAGTTGCCCGACGATATTCACCAATTTGACTGGAGAAATTTTCAACAGGAATACAGGGACTATCTTGATATCGCAAAAATGGCCCAGCTTATACCCGTTATTGGGGCACCGGTTGGTGTAATTGTAAATTACAGGCTTATTAAAAAACTGGGTAAAACTGCCATGAATGCCTATCGCATGCGAATCATACCATCACAGCCAAAACTTATTCAATATTAGTGGCACAATTTTGGGCTATTTATTTCCAGGGAAAAATTGTGATACAATCTTTTACAATCAAAAAATTTTGCAAAATTCTCACAATTGTGTAAGGAATAAATACGAACATCATTGAACTTTACGTTGAGTGATAAAATAATAATTATTAAAAAATTCATGCTCATTTTTAATCTACATTTGCGATTGAAAATTCAATGATCCAATTTTATGAACAAGTATCTCAAAGTGTCACCCGTCCTTGCGTCAGTTGCTGTTTTTGCAACCTTTCTTGTTGCATGTAACAATTCGACAACAGGAAGCGCAATCAACCAAAATCAAACAGAAGATGTTGCCAAAGCCGAAGTAACACAGCCTCAAAAAAATGTAATAGATACAGCGGACTATGACCAGCGGATGTTGGCATTGAGCAACGGAGATACCACAGGTAAATGGCCGGCCAAGGCTCCTTATCCCTTACCGGGCGCATTGTTACCTTATAATCGTATTGTTGCTTTTTACGGAAATCTTTATTCAAAAAGAATGGGCATACTTGGGGAGCTGCCAAAAAATGAAATGCTCACCAAACTAAAACAGGAAGTAGCCTTATGGCAGGCTGCCGACTCAACAATGCCTGTGTTGCCGGCTTTGCATTATGTGGCAACCACTGCACAGGGCAGTGCAGGAAAAGATGGGAAACATAGAATGCGTATGCCATTTCACCAAATAGATACCATTGTTAATTGGGCAAGAGAAATTAAAGCACTTATATTTTTAGATATCCAGGTTGGGCATAGTACGGTAGCGGACGAAGTGCCTACGCTGGAGAAATACCTGTTGATGCCCGATGTTCACTTAGGAATTGATCCCGAGTTTTCATTGAAAAACGGTGAAGTACCTGGTTCAAAAATTGGTAGTTTTAATTCAGATGATATCAATGCTGCGGTTGACTATTTAGCAAATCTTGTTAAGAAAAATAACCTTCCTCCTAAAATTTTAATAGTGCATCGGTTTACACAAGGCATGGTTACCGGCTTTGAAAAAATCAAGAAAGTGCCTGAAGTTCAGGTGGTGATGGATATGGATGGATTTGGCGATAAAATCTTAAAGCGATCTACTTATCTCCGTTATATCTACAAAGAGCCTGTGCAGTTTACCGGTTTTAAATTGTTTTATAAAAACGATAATAAAACGCCTACAGGAATGTACACTCCTGAAGAATTATTAAAATTTAGTCCTAAACCTATTTACATTCAATACCAGTAACAGCGTTACTAATTACCATGAAATATTCTAATTTATCGCTTTGCCTTTTGCTGTTAATTTTTACAGCCTGCTCCAACGAACCCGGCACTAAAAAGGAATCTGTACAAACCACTGATAGCAGCGTGGCAGTCAAAACTGAAAAAGTTCAGGAAGCTGATCTTTCCACCATTCTTGCAAAAAGAGAGGTTCCTGTTTTATGCTATCATCATATAAGGGGTATCAGGGGTAATGAAAGTGAGAGCATGAAAAGTTACTCGGTAACACCGGCAGCATTTGCTGAACAAATGAAGGCGCTGCATGACAGCGGGTTTCA
The DNA here is from genome assembly GCA_046590675.1 of Ferruginibacter sp. Classification (GTDB taxonomy): domain Bacteria; phylum Bacteroidota; class Bacteroidia; order Chitinophagales; family Chitinophagaceae; genus Ferruginibacter. The sequence goes on from JBKJUP010000020.1 coordinate 16,884, forward strand.
AACGGTATTGCCCGATCAGTTGTACGAGTACCTGGTGCATAACGGTAGTTTACCCCCAAAACCAGTGATGTTAACTTTTGATGATACAGACGAAGAACAGTTTAGCATTGGTGCCACCGAAATGAATAAATATAATTTCAAAGGTGTTTATTTTATTATGACCATTGCTATGAATCGTCCCCGGTATATGAGCAAAGATCAATTGAAAACTTTGTCGGATAGTGGGCATGTTATTGCCGCCCATACATGGGATCATCACATGGTAACCAAATACACCGGTGCAGACTGGGATACACAAATGGTAAAACCAAGAAAGCAACTGGAAACCATAACCGGTAAAACTGTAGAATACTTCGCCTATCCATTCGGACTTTGGAACCAGGCTGCCATACCTGAATTAAAAAGCCGTGGATATAAGCTGGCATTTATACTGTCAACCAAAAGAGATTCCACCGAACCACTATATACTGTTCGCCGGATGATTGTGCCCGGTACATGGTCCACTCCCGGTATGTTGAAAGCAATGAAATCAACTTTTAATAAAGTAAAGTAAGCCCACTTAAAATACTCAGGCAATATTTTAGAATTATATTTGCGACAGACTATTGCATTTTAAATTCTAAAATATCGCCTGATGAATCGCATATTCTTCTATTCAATTCTAATTGCCAGCTTTGGCTACATTTCGTTTGTCAACATAAAGGATTCGGAAAAAATAGCTTCGAACAATGCAGTGTTTCCTGCACATCAAAAAAGTAAATCCGATACGGCCGGAGTAGAACTTAATTACAAAAATTTTTGTAGTGGTTGTCATGGTGAAAAAATGAATGCCTTTGTTGACCGTAAATGGAAACACGGCAGTACCCGGGAAAATCTTTTTACCGGTATAAAGTCCGGTTGGTCGGATGATGGTATGCCTTCTTTTGATACAGCGTTTACAAATAATGAAATGTATGCACTTGCAGATTATATCCTGGAAGGGATTAAAAATCGCAAGCGGTACGATTTTGAAAAAGCTCCGGCGCTGGAGAATTTATTTGTTTCTGCCGACGTAACCGTAAAACTTGATACCATTGTGCAAGGCGTTAAAAGTCCATGGAGTTTTACTTTTTTGCCAGACGGCGAAATGCTGTTTACCGAAAAATATGGAACACTTTACAGGGTTACAAAAGATAAAATCATGGAGCCCATTGGTGGCGTACCAACGGTGATAGCGGATGGCCAGGGAGGTTTGCTGGACGTAGTGTTGCATCCCGATTATAAAAAAAATCACCTGATCTATTTATCTTATTCCGCAGGCAAAAAAGAAGGTTCAAAAACATTGGCCACCATAGCCATCATGCGGGCCAAATTAGTTGGTAATACGCTGGAAGATCAGAAGATGATATTTGAAGCCTTGCCTTACTCAACCACAAGGCATCATTACGGAGGCAGAATGGTTTTTGATCGCAAAGGCTATTTATATTTTTCAGTAGGTGAAAGAGGAAATGAAAAAGAGAATCCCCAATCTCTCTCAAATGACCTGGGCAAAATACACCGGGTAAATGATGATGGATCAATTCCTGCAGACAATCCTTTTGTAAATACCGCGGGTGCAAAACCTTCCATTTATGCCTATGGCAATAGAAATCCGCAGGGACTTACAATGAACCCCGCAACTGGCGAAATATGGAGCCACGAACATGGTCCAAGAGGCGGTGATGAAGTAAATCTTATAGAGAAAGGGAAAAATTATGGATGGCCGGTGATCTGTTATGGCATTAATTATAACGGTGCCATTATAACTGATAAAACAGCAATGGAAGGCATGGAGCAACCATTACTTTATTGGCTGCCATCTATTGCGCCAAGCGGAATGGCCTTTGTTGAGGGTGACCGTTATAAAGGATGGAAAGGCGATCTGATGGTAGGATCGCTTCGGTTTAATTACCTGAACCGGTGCAAAATAAAAGGCAACACAATTACCGGTGAAGAATTATTATTAAAGAATGTTGGCCGAATGAGAGATGTACGTATGGGACCAGATGGCTATTTATATATTTCTGTAGAAAACAAAGGTTACATTTTTAAATTGATTCCGGTTCAGCAATAATCAATCTGTTGAAATATAAGTTCTACAACAAAGGCTGCGATATAAAACGCAGCCTTCGTTATTGCGTCCTGCTACTTTATTATTGCCCCGGCAGCGTAAAAGATTAAAGCAATTTATTTATTATTATGAGCCTTTATTGAATTATGTATTAACAGTAAAGTGATTGCATTGCATAAATCATTACATTGACCTACAATATTTAATTATGAGAAACAAACTACTGTTTATAGCCCTATTTTTTTTACCGGCATGTATTGCGGCACAAAATGTAATTGACACCAATACCATTACAGCAGCCACAACTATAGCAGACATGCATTTTACTTCTGCTGAAAAAGATTCTATGCTGGAAGGTGTAAAAGACAATCAGGAATTGTATCAGCAATTACACGCTGTTCCCATCAATAACAGTTTGGCATACCCTTTTGCCTTTGATCCTAAACCAATAGGTTTTGTAACGCCTGTGAAACAGGAAAAAATTGATTGGCAAATTCCCCTGAATGTTGAGTTGCCAAAGAATAGAAATGAATTGGCTTTTTATTCTGTGATGCAGTTGGCATCGCTTATTAAGAATAAAAAGATTAGTTCGGTAGCGCTTACTGAGTTTTTCTTAGGCCGCTTAAAAAAATGGGGCGATACACTTGAATGTGTAATTACACTTACGCCTGAACTTGCTATGCAGCAGGCAAAGGCAGCAGATGAATTATTAAAAAAGGGTGTTTACCTGGGGCCACTGCATGGTATTCCCTACGGACTAAAAGATTTGTTTGCAGTGAAAGGTTATAAAACTACCTGGGGATCGGTTCCTTACAAAGAGCAGGTAATTAACGAGGATGCTTTTGTATATACGCAGTTAAAAAAAGCCGGGGCAGTTTTATGCGCCAAGCTTACATTGGGCGAACTTGCCTATAATGATTTATGGTTTGGTGGAAAAACCCGGAATCCATGGGATATAACAAGAGGCTCCAGCGGTTCATCGGCCGGCTCTGCATCTGCCACAGTTGCCGGGTTATTACCTTTTGCAATTGGCACCGAAACATTAGGGTCAATCGTATCTCCATCGCATACCTGTGGCGCAACCGGATTGCGGCCCACCTTTGGCTCTGTTAGCAGAAGCGGTGCCATGGTACTATGCTGGAGCCTTGATAAAGCCGGCCCTATTTGTAGAAGTGCGGAAGATGCTGCCATTGTTTTTTATTACATGAAAGGCACAGATGGTAAAGATGCCAGTGCTGTTAACCGTTCCTTTAATTACAAAGGAAACATTCCATTAAAAAAGCTTCGCATTGCTTATGCTGCAAACTTCTTTAAAGGAATGCCAGCCAATAGTCCGCAATGGAAAGTAATCGAAATATTAAAACATGCCGGTGCAGATATCAAAGCAATTGATTTCCCTGATTCACTGATGTATCCTTTAAACCTGGTAGATCCCATATTAAATGCTGAATCGGCCGCAGCTTTTGATGAATTAACGCGGAGTAAACAGGACGACCTGATTCGCCGACAGGATAAAGGCTTTTGGCCCAATTCCTTTAGGGTTGCAAGATTGATACCGGCGGTAGAATACATCAATGCTAACAGGCATCGCTCAACGCTTATTGAATCAATGAATGCTTTTATCAAAAATTATGATGTGTTGATAGTGCCAACTTTTGCTGGCCGTCAATTAAGCATTACCAATCTCACCGGTCATCCGGTGGTTGTTTTTCCGGTAGGGTTTTCCGCGGCAGGATTACCAGAGAGCATCACTTTTATTGGCAACCTGTTTGATGAAGCTACTATCCTATCAGTGGCAAAAACATACCAGGACGCAACTACAATTAATAAGCAGCATCCGGATAAATTTAAGAATTAGGTGTTTGATAAATTGAAAAATCAGGGGTAAGGGTTGTTAGGAGTTCATTACTTGACTTGTTAAATTTCAGGGGGCTCCTATGGAGCCGATATCTGCCTGTATTTAAATGCTATAAACAGGTTGCTCCTACGCAGCTTTAAGTGCTGAGCGGAGCTTTCTGGCACATCATTACATTCTATCGCTCAATATTAGCATCCTGTTTATAATAACACTAACAAGTTTAAACGGGCTCAATAGGAGCCTCCTAAAATATCAATCATTAAAAGCAGTTAAATAGGTCGCTAAAAATTGATTTCTTTTTTTAATCGTGGCGGATTATCTGCCATTTGAAACCGCATTCAATCTACCTTGTTTTTATGGGGCAAGCTTTTACATTTCCTGATTACTTGTCCGGTTAATTTTAGGCGGCTCCTATGGAGCCGATATCCACCTGTTTTTAAATGTTATAAACAGGTTGCTCCTCTGGAGCTTTAAAGAAACTGACCAGCCTTTAAAACAGTCTTCCACATATTAGAAATTTGTAAATTTTATTTGAGAACTAAAATGTTGCTTTGCTATGGAACTTGAAAATTTTAGGGTTTATCAAATTTTCTTTTTGCATTAATCATTGTCCAGGCAACAACAGTAACAGCTCCAAATATTATTTTGTACTTTAGAGATTCTGTTATGCTAATTGTAGTGTAAACTGTTTTCTCCCCACCCTTGATTTTTCTTATATTTAACTATCCTGCAGAAAGAGCCACTAACGCTAATAATAAACAACACACGCATGAATAAATTCCTATTGCTTGCCTTCCTGGCAATGACTTCTGTATGTAGCGCTCAAAAAATTGCCGTTGATCTTTTAATTTACAATGCCACTATTTATACGGTTGATGACAAGTTTACCATAAAGCAGGCAATGGCTGTAAAGGATGGAAAAATCGTGGCCGCAGGAACTACTTCCGCAATCAGGAGTAAGTACAATGCAACAGAAGAAATGGATGCCCGCCGTTTTTTTATTTACCCCGGTTTTATAGATGCACACGCTCATTTTCTTGGTTATGGACTTGGGTTGCAAACTATTGATTTGACTGGCACAACCAGTTGGGATCAAATTATTGACTCTGTTAAATCTTATGCATTGGCTCATCCTTATGGTTGGATCATTGGCAGGGGTTGGGATCAAAATGACTGGAAAGTAAAAGACTTTCCAACCAATGAAAAACTGAACGAACTTTTTTCCGGCCGCCCGGTTTTTTTAACCAGAGTTGATGGGCATGCGGCCATTGCAAATGCCAAGGCGTTAGAAAATATTCAGCCTGATATTAAAGTGAATGGGGGAGAAGTGGGTATAATGGATGGCAAGCTTACTGGCTTGTTGGTTGACAATGCAGTTAGTCTTGTGTCTGGTAAAATTCCTGCGCCTACCATTAAACAAAAAAAGGATGCTTTATTAAATGCGCAAGCCAATTGTTTTTCAGTTGGATTAACAACCATTGATGATTGCGGACTGCCTTTTGAAATGGTTGATATTATTGATGAGATGCAAAAGAGCACCTTACTTAAAATGCGTTTATATGTAATGCTAAGTGATGACGAAAATAATTATGAGCAACTCTTTAAAAGGGGGAAAATAAAAACAGATCGGCTGAATGTACGCTCCTTCAAAGTGTATGCAGATGGTGCACTTGGTTCGAGAGGCGCCTGCCTGTTGGCTCCATATTCAGACAAGCCGGAGAGCACAGGCTTTTTGTTAAACACAAAAGAGCATTACGATGAAGTAGCGGCTAAAATATTTGAGCATGGTTTTCAAATGTGTACGCACGCTATCGGGGATTCGGCTAACCGGGTTATTTTAAAAACCTATGCCAAATACCTGAAGGGCAAAAATGATAAACGCTGGCGGATAGAACATGCACAGGTTGTAAATAAAAATGACATTGCTTATTTTGGAAAATACAATATCATTCCTTCGGTGCAACCGACCCATGCCACTTCGGATATGTACTGGGCCGCTGACCGGCTTGGGAAGGAAAGAGTGAAAGAAGCTTATGCATACAAAGAGTTGTTAAAGCAAAATACATGGCTTCCTTTAGGCACTGATTTTCCGGTAGAAGATATTAGTCCCATCAAAACATTTTATGCTGCTGTTGTACGTAAAGATGCTAAAGGCTGGCCCAAAGCAGGGTTTCAGATGACAAATTCTTTAGCGAGAAAAGATGCGCTGAGAGGTATGACCATTTGGGCAGCGAAAGCAAATTTTGAAGAAGAGGAAAAAGGAAGCCTGGAAACCGGAAAGTTTGCCGACTTCGTTATTTTAGATACAGATATTTTGAATGCTTCTGCAACCAAATTATTACAGGCAAAAGTTTTGCAGACTTATGTAAATGGTGAAAAAGTGTATGATTGGAAATGACAACTATTTTTCTGCAGCAGCCAGCAGGCTTGCATGTATTTGCAAAACCTGGGGAATTACCAACTGTGCATCGTCGTTGGTAATTTTGTAATCGCACAGTTGCATTTTTGCAGTCTCGTCCATTTGCTTATTCATTCTTGCTTTTACTTCATCTTCGCTGATGCCATCTCTAAGCATGATTCGTTTTGTTCTGAGTTCAACCGGTGCAAAAACTCCAATAACAAAATCGAGGCCTTTGTTTGAACCACTTTCAAATATCAATGCAGCTTCTTTTAATGCGTAGGCGGCTCTTTGTTGTTGCATCCATTCGTTGGCATCTTTGATTGTTGCCGGATGTACAATGCCATTTAAAACATTCAGCTTTTCTTTATCAGTAAAAACCAATGATGAAATATAATCCCTGTTTAATTTTCCATCCGTATAAGCCAAGCTTCCAAATGCTGCTAACAATTGTTCTTTAATTAAACTGTCTTCATTCATCAATCTTTTGGCTGCGTCGTCTGCGTAGTACACAGGAATACCCAACACTTCAAAAACCTTTGCAACCGTGCTTTTTCCACTACCGATGCCGCCTGTTAATCCAACTTTTAATGTCATTGATTTTTGCTTAAACTTACTGTAAATAAAAACCGATCGCAGGTGTGCGATCGGTTAAAATTATCAATTAAAAATTATAATTGATGAATGACAGTCAATTCAATTTGCCAATAGTGGCTGATTGTTTATCAACTGTTATTTATTGAGTTCAGTTAAGCTTTGGTTTCTGCCACGCCCTTATTTAAAGCAGCAGACATTTCCATGCTGATGGTGCTTTTTTCAATTTTAAGGTAGCTGCCCGGACTCACTTCCAGGCTTAAAGTGCCATCTTCATTTATTTTATTAATTGAACCATGAATACCTGCAATGGTTACAACTTTGTCACCTTTTTTAAGATCGGTGATAAAGGTTTTTTGTTGCTTTGCTTTTTTAGCCTGGGGCCTGATCATAAATAACCAGAAAACCAGGATCATGGCTCCCATAAAGATTAATGAAAAACTACTGCCTCCCTGGGCATTTCCTTGCCCCATTGTTAAAAAAATTCCTAATAATTGCATGTGTTTTGTTTTATAATTAAAAAATTGATTTTTATTTTACCGGTGTTACTTCACCCTTCAATAACAGGGTTGGAAACCGGGGATTTGTGTTGGCAGTAACCGTAATGTTTTTCTCGTTGTGCCCGGCTTTTCCCTGGCTATTGAATACCACTTTAATAAAACTTGTTTCACCAGGTAATATTGGCTTTTCTGGCTTTTCCGGAACGGTACAGCCGCAACTTGCTGAGGTATTAGAAATTACCATCGGTTTTTTTCCATTGTTTTTGAAACGAAAATTAAAGGTTACTTTTTCTCCTTCAGCAACCGAACCAAAATCATAGACACTGTCTATTAATTGCACCGTTGTTGTATCAAGTTTTGCTGACTCCATTTGTTGTACAGCATCATCTACTACTTTATCATTTCTGCGAACATTGCAGGAAAATATAATCATTCCGAGTATTAATATTAAGCCTGTTTTTTTCATGTATTATTTATTTAGCCTGTTATTATAATAAAGCCAACCGATTGGTAACGGAAGATTTTATAGCGTACTGTTCTTAAAACTCTTTTTATTGATTTTACCTTCTGCAGTAAGTTCTTTGTGAATATTATCCAGTATGCCATTGATAAACTGGCCACTTTGCGGAGTACTGTAGTCTTTAGCAAGATCAATGTATTCGTTGATGGTGACCTTGGTAGGTATTGTTTCAAAAAACAAAAATTCGCAAATACCCATTTGAATGATAATAAGATCCAATGCTGCTATACGTTCTGCATCCCAGTTTTTTAATTTGGGTTTCAGCAGTTCCATACTTACTTCTTTTTTATCGATGGTAGTTTCCAGCAACGACTTTGCAAAATCCCATTTTTCCTTACTTACAATTTCGTCTAAATTAAAGCCGGCGGGTTTTTGTAAATAATTTTGAATTAATACATTCATCATTTCAGCATCATCATCCCAATTAATAAAATGCTCTTCAACATGGCTGATAAAACCTTCGTTGGGCAACATCAGGTTGGTAAATATAAATTCAAGTATATCTTTCTCACCTTTTTTATCACGCCCCTGAATGGCGATATAGTCTATGTATTCTTCTGATGCAATTAATGCCTGGTAAGTTCTTTTAAGTAATTCTTCATCTGCAAAATGAACGGGGTTTGTTTCTGTCAATGCTGATTTATAGGAAGGGTCTTCCAGGATTTTCCACAACAGTTCGTTGCCTGCAATTTTTGTATTTACATTAAGGTCGAGTGCGGAGGGTAAATGCTTGGAAGCTTTTTTTACTGCATCTTTTTCGGCGTACCTGGCAACTTCACTAATGAAGTAAACGAGATATATAAAAAGCTGACGGGATTGGTCGATTTGTTTTCTTAATAATTTTACTGCTTCACCGGGTTTTACCTCATTATTGATACTGTCTAATGTGTACAGGCTTTGCATTACTTTAACCCGGATATTTCTTCTACTGATCATTCGGAAAGAACTTTTTGAAACGCGAAGGTAAACATTTTAAGTCCCCAGCCTAAAAACGTAAGAAAAAACCTGCATATCGCAGATAGGATGGTGGTAGCTATAGGGTTTATTATACTGACCGGCTGAATATTTAGTGCGATATATCATTTGTTTTTTGCTGCTATTTTGTTGCCGTATAAGAGCTACCGTGTGGACACATCTTTTGTAGCTTTGGCTCAAAAATATGTTGACATCATCGTTTAAGGATAGTTTTGGAGATAAGCGTTTGGATGAACGTGGGAATAAATTTGTAAG
>JBKJUP010000063.1:0-51820 GCA_046590675.1 Ferruginibacter sp.
ACCAGCTTTACAAAATCTTTTGAAAGCATGGCAGATACATCTGCAACACTGGCGCCCAGCACTTTTCTAATACCAATTTCTTTGGTGCGCCGTTCTGCTGTAAATGCTGCTAATCCAAACAAGCCAAGGCAGGCAATAAAGATTGCCAGCAGGGAAAAAACTGTGACCATTTTTGCGGTTTGTTGTTCTGCGGCATACAGGTTGTTTACATACTTATCCAGGAACTGGTAATCAAATGCTGTATTGGGAAGATTATCCTTAAATACATTTTGCAATTGCTGCACCAACTGCGGCAGGTTTTGTGCATTGTATCGTACCAACAATGTTCTAAGTGATTCCGGTGCCTGGTTCATTTCATAATAAACATATCCGCCAATATTATCTTTCAATGACTGGTAATTAAAGTTGTTTACAACACCTACTACCAGCGATCTTTGAGACATCTCCGATATGATGTATTTGCCCACCGCGTCCTGTGGTGTTTTAAAACCAAGATAACCGGCGACCGTTTCATTGATCAATGTGTAGCACATCGTATCGCCTTCGGTAAGCGTTGCCGGCAGTGTGTTTCCAGCCAATAATTTCAGTTGCATCGTTGCCACGATGGAGCCATCGGTGTTACAGGTTTTAACCGGCATTCCTTCTTTATCAGCCAGGCTTTTATGAACAGATCTTCCACTTTCTGTTTCACCTGGTATAGATTGTACCGCCGAAACATTTTCAACCGCTGCAAGGCTTTTTAGCGCATTGATGGCCGTGCTGATCTGCTGATTATTTTGTGCAGATTTTATAGAGAGTGCAATAATGCCATTTGGATTATACCCTAAATTTTTATTCCTGATAAATTGCATTTGCTGATAGATGATGATAACAGCAACGATCAATATAATAGAAGATGCAAACTGGAAAACCACCAAACCTTTCCGCACAAAATCTGCCACCGAATATTTTGGTTTTGATTTACTGACCAAAATCAATGGCGAAATACGGGACATGGAAAATGCCGGGTAACTACCTGCAACAAGCGTAACAAACAACCACGTACCTAAAAGGCTTAACAGGATGGGCAAGGTGAACAGATCGGCGGGATGTAATTCACTGCCTGTGATATGTTGAAATAAGGGCAGCACAACAAAGGCCAACAGGTATCCGGCAATGATGGAAATAAAAGCAACGATGCCTGTTTCAACATAAAAATGTAACAGCATCTGCTGCATGTTTGCACCCAACACTTTATTTACACCAATACCTTTTGCCCGCTTTTGCGAACGTGCTGTTGCCAGGTTCATGTAATTGATGCAGGCAATCATTAAAATAAGCAGCGACAAAAATAGCAGCCCACGGATCGTTTTTACATCCCCGATCCTGGAGGAATAACCTGCCCGCAGATCTGCAGAATAAAGGTGAATATCAGCCAAGGGCTGAAATAAAAATTTTGTATAATACTGATCATCTTTTTCTACATATTTATCAATAAGGCCTGTTGACAGTTTTTCAACCAAAGCGATATTGGCATTGGGTTGTAGCAAACAATAAGTCTCAAAACTTGCATTACTCCAGGAAACATTTTTGCCCATCCAAGAATCCATGATATTACTGATCATAGCACAATCAATGGTGCTGTTCAGGGGCAGGTCTTGATATACGCCGGACACATACAAGGTATCCCTGTTATTTACATTAATGATCTTACCCAAAGCGGGCTGATTACCAAAGAATTTTTGTTTGGCAGATTGTGACAGCACAATAGATTTTGGCTGTGCAAAGGCAGTTAGTGCATTGCCTTCTGTAAAACTGAAATCAAATATTTTAAAAATGGAGGAATCTGCGAAATAGAGGCTTTTTTCTATAAAATTTTTCTCTCCTACTTTCAGTGAGGCCGTTGCTCCAAAATCATTTTTAATTAAACGGGTAACATACTTTACCTGTGGAATATCTTTCAACAAGGCCGGTCCTACAGCGTTCGGCAACTGCGACCATTTTGCCTGGTTGTATTGGAGGGTAGTCTCCATGTTAACCCGGTAAATATTATTGCTGTTGTGATACATGCGATCAAAACTCAACTCATTGGCAATATGTGCAAACAGGATGATAAACACACACAAACCAATTGCCAGGCCCGCTATGTTAAGCGATGTAAAAAGTTTGTTTGCCTTTATGTTTCTCCAGGCAGTTTTTAAATAATTCTTAAACATATCTTGTACTTACAGTTTTGTATTTTTCTATTTACTGAAACCAATTTCATTTTTCCTGTGGCAGTTTCAAGCGGTGTATTTCATTCAACATATAACATTCAACATTCAACATAATTTCAACTATTCCGTTCTCAAACTCTTTACCGGGTTTGCTATTGCTGCTTTTATTGCCTGGAAACTTACTGTCAGCAATGCTATCATTAAGGCAATGCCACCTGCCAATACAAATACCCACCAACCAATGGTAATACGGCTGGCAAAATCCTGCAACCATTGATGCATGGCATACCAGGCAAGTGGAGTTGCAATTACAAAGGCAATGAACACAAGCAGCAAAAAGTCTTTTGATAATAATGAAACAATGCTTTGCACACTTGCACCCAATACCTTGCGTACACCAATTTCTTTTACCCTGGATTCTACGGTAAAAGTGGCAAGGCCAAACAAACCAAGACAGGCGATGAATATTGCCCATATTGCAGCAGTTGAAAATATATTTCCATATTGTTGTTCGGTGGTATATTTCCTGTTATATACTTCATCCACAAAAAAATATTCGAAGGGATTACCGGCAAAACTTTGCTTGTACAATTTTTCAAGCGTTGCAATTTTCTCCTGCATTTTATCCGGCGTTAATTGTACGGTGAGGTAGGCGTTGTTATTTTGAGGATAAAATATCATGGGATCTATGGCACGCTGCACACTGGTATGATGATAATTTTTTACAACGCCGATTATCTGCAGGGAACGTTCATCCCACTGAATTTTTGTACGAACAGCCGCTTCAGCACTGCTAAATCCAAGTTGTTTTATGGCCGTTTCATTCATCAGCACTTTGCTGTTATCATTCCATTGCACGGCACATTCTTCAGGAGAAAAATTTCTTCCTGCAACCAGTTGCAGGCCGTAAGTATGTAAAAAACGATCACCTACAATTGCAAAAGCATAGGTTTTTACCTCATCCCCTTTTTTTGAGGCCGGCTGTGTAAAGCCACTGGTCATAAAATTGTACCAGCCACCAGGGATGGTTCCCGTAGCACAATAATCCTTTACAAAACTTTCTGCCGCCACCATATTCCAAAATGCAGCACGACGGTTTTTATACGTACTGTCATTACCAACCTCAGGACCACGGATCACCAGCATCTGGTTGGTATTAACGCCCAGGTTTGTGTTGCGCATGTGATTGAGCTGGGTATAAATAAGTATGGTAGCGATGATCAAAGAAATAGAAATTACAAATTGTGATACTACCAACGATTTACGCAACAGTAAGCCCTGCGCCGTTTTATTAATTTTACCCTTTAAGGTATTTACCGGGTTAAATTTCGACAATGAAAAAGCAGCATAAGCGCCCGACAAAACTGATCCACAGATCAACAGTAATAATCCATACATCCAGATGGTATTATTTCCCAGTGTGCTTAACGAAAGCGATTTTCCAATAAGTGTGTTAAACAAAGGTTGTGTCAATTCAACCAGCGCTATGGCTGCAAGCAATCCAATTATATTGATCAGCAACGACTCACTCATAAACTGCTTTACAAGACTGCTACGGGTGGCACCAATTACTTTACGTACGCCCACTTCGTTGGCACGCTTAAAGGAAGTAGCCGTTGAAAGATTGATATAATTAAACCATGCTATCAGTAAAATAAGTGTAGCAATGCCACCCAGCATATACACATACTTTAGGTTACCGGATGTTTGCAGTTTATCATTGAAAGAGCTGCCCAGGTGCATATCTTTAAAAGCCTGCAACCTAAATACTACGCCATCCTTATCGGCCTTTAATTCATCACGAAGTTTTGTAAGTTTCTTTTCAAATTGCGGAATATTGGTTGATTTGTTTAATATAAATACGGTACAGAGATACTGCGATTCAAGGTTGTCTAATCTTGCCCAGGAATTGCCATTGAGATTGGCCGGATTCTTTAAAGTTTCCAATGAAAAAACCATATCGTAATGCAGGTCAGAATTATCTCCCATGTCTTTATAAACACCCTCAACTTTATACTCAACATTACCAAACTGGTTATTGAGCGTTAATATTTGCCCGTTGGGATCCTGATCGCCAAAGTATTTTTTTGCAGTAGTAGCTGATACAAAAACGGTATTGGGAGAAGCCAGTGCATCCGTTTTTCCACTTACCAATGGGAAACTAAATACATTAAAAAAATTGCCTTCTGCATAAGCAATACTTTCTTCCCGGTATACTTTTTCCGGGGTGGTTGAAACTGATACAACGCCTTTAGCTGCGCCGCCATCATCGTACCGGCAATAGGTTGTTATCTCCGGATATCGTTGGCTGGCCTGCAATGCCCAGCCGGGCTCTGTTTCTGCCCATGTTTTACCATCCGTGCTCTCATTGATAAGCCGGTACATGGAACCAATATTTTTATGAAACTGGTTTACACTTTTTTCAAGGCTTATATATTCCAGCAACAACAGGAATGCGCTGATGCCCATTGCAAGGCCCACAATATTTATCATCGCATATTTCTTATTGCGAAAGATATTGCGGAAAGCCATTTTGATGTAAATCTTTAACATAACAAGAGCGGGTTTAATTAAAAAGTCAAAAATCAAAAGTCAAAAATAATTGCACACTACGGTCTATCATTCAACATAAAAGATTTTCATTCAAGTCAAAAATCAAAATTAAAAAGTCAAAAATAATTTTACTGCATTCACCATCTTTCATTCAACACAAAAGATTTTTAATTCTACATCAAGCCGAAAGACATCAGACATCAGACATCAGACATCAGACATTCAGCTTCTACTCCGTCCGCAAACTCTTAACCGGATTTGCAACTGCCGCTTTTATTGATTGAAAACTAACAGTGGCCAGTGCGATGAAAATAGCGCCTGCACCGGCGATTGCAAAAATCCACCAACTGATATCAACCCTGTATTGAAAGCCCTGCAACCAGGTATTCATTGCCCACCATGCAATAGGAAAAGCAATGAGGCAGGAAAATGCAACCAGTTGTAAAAACTCTTTAGATAATAAAGCTGCAATACCCGGCACCGTTGCTCCCAATACTTTTCTTACGCCGATTTCTTTTGTTCTACGCTCCGCCGTGTATGCTGCCAGGCCAAACAAACCGAGGCATGAAATAAATATGGCGAGCCCGGCAAATACTTTTGATAAATTGCTGACAAGTGTTTCGCCTAAAAACATCCGGTTAAACTGGGCATCTACAAACGTATATGTAAAAGGAAATGCCGGGTTGTGTTTTTTAATGATCGCTTCAATTTTTGATAAGGCTTTTTCAGGATTGTCGTTTTCCTTTAAACGCAGGTACATTTTATTGGTGTGCTCAGGTGATGTACACGTTATGATAACAGGGTCAGGCTTGCCATACATATTGCCATACAGGTAGTCATTTACCACACCAACCACCTTTGATTGTTCACCACTGGTATCGCTTTCATGCCAAACCATTTTACCTACGGCACTTTCATTGCCCATCAATTTTTCCATCGATTGGGTAATCAGCACATTCATTTGTTTTGACAGGATGGAGTCATTGGAAATAAAATCTCTTCCGGATATTATTTTCATGCCGGAAGTTTTTACAAACTCATCCGTAACATACCTGGTAGATACCAGTATCTGTGCTCCCGGAGTTTTACCCTGCCAGGTTAATCCGCCGGTATTGTTGCCGCCGTATAAAGTAGTGTGATCGCTGAGTGCCACATTTTCAACCACACCAGCGTTGAGCAAATCCTGTTTTAAAACCGGGTAATATTTTGCCACTTCGCCCTGTGCATCGGCTTCTATTAAATTATTTTTATTGAAGCCAAGATTACGGCTTTTTACATGTTGAATTTGGCGAAAAACTATAACGGTAGAAACAATCAATACTATGGATATGCTGAATTGTAAGACCACCAGCCCTTTACGAACGTAGGCCGCTCCACCGCTTTTCAATTTCATTCCCTTTAATACATATACCGGGTTAAAAGAGGACAAATAGAGAGAAGGGTAACTACCTGCAATAAGGCCGCAGATGATTGTAATTACAAATAAGGTAACCAGGTGTAATGGTTCATTGAGCCCAAGGCCAAGATTTTTTTCTACCAATAAATTGAAAGCAGGCAGTGCCAAAGAGATGATGGCTACACCTAACAATGCTGCAATTGCCGACATAATGAGTGCTTCGCCAATAAACTGCATTACCAATCCTTTTTTGCCGGCACCCAGTACTTTTCGTACCCCTACTTCCTTGGCTCTTTTTTCACTTCTTGAAGTAGCAAGGTTCATAAAATTTATGCAGGCAATAAATAAAATAATCCAGGCAATGATGGAGAAAAGATGCACATATTCAATTTGTCCGCCGCCGGTTTCCTTTCCATTTTCAAACTGGTTGTATAAATGCCATTTGCTCATGCTCCACAAAAAAGGACGGGCTATGGATTTGGGTTCTCTTTTTTGAATAAAATCATACAGTATTTTGTTAACAGAAGATGCTTCAACACCAGGCTTTAATTCTACGTAAGTATTCAGTGAATTATTGCCCCAGCTATGTAGCCACTCTGCCTGGTCGTAGATGATGCTAAACGGCGCCATCCACTCAAACTGCATCGACGAATTTTGCGGTATGTCTTTTATTACCCCGGTAATTTCGTAATCCCGTGTATTGGAAATTCTCACTGTTTTACCAACCACATTTTTTTCATTTCCAAAAAATTTCTTAGCAGTTTTTTGGGTGATGACCATAGAGTGAATGTTCTTAAAAGCATTGCCTGCACTGCCTTCTACAAAAGGCATTGTAAACATACTTAACAATGCACTGTCTGCATAAATACCGGAAGCATACATCGCTTTGTCGCCGATGGTAAACAAGGTTTTGTCATCCTCATACACACGGCATGTATTGGCAACACCCGGAATTTCTTCTTTGATAGCAGGTGCCATTATACCAGGCGTAGAACCAAAAGTTGCTGTGTAAGTATCGTACTTTTGATTCTCCCTTATAAAGTAAAGCTGGCTGCTTTTTTTATTGAAACTGTCCCAGTTAAGTTCATCCTCCACCCATAAAAAAATTAATCCTGCACAGGCAATGCCAATGGCAAGTCCGCCAATATTTAATAAACTGTACCCCTTGTTTTTCCAGAGATTTCTAAATGTTGATTTTAAATAATTTTTTATCATAAATGGCCTCCTGAAATTATAAGCGTTCTTTGAAGATGGTGTATTTGATTTGACAGTTCAGTTTTGATCGAAATTAAAAGAGCTGTTTATCTGTATTACCTGTTACTGACTCAAGATTGTCAATGACTATGCCAACAAGAAATGCATTGATACAGAAGGAGTTCAATACGAAACGGTATTGTAAGTGTACGAAAACGAACACTTTATGTTCAGTAGCGGACACTAACATTTAATTCAAAACAATTGCGACACTGATAAATCGGCCAGGTCGGCCAATGCCATAAAATATTTCAACGCAGTTGGTGGACTGTTATAAAGATGGGATTACCTATTCTGTTCGAAGACTGTTAACCGGGTTAGCCATTGCTGCTTTTATTGCCTGGGTACTTACCGTTGCAAGCGCAATCAATATTACGAGCGTACCTGCAATAGCAAACATCGGCCAGCTTAGTGCTATCCTGTACGGATAATTTTCGAGCCATTTAGTGGCGGCCATCCATGACAATGGAATAGCAATCACCAGGGCAATGATCACTAATTTCACAAAGTCCCTTGAAAGTATGGTAACTACACTGTTTACCGATGCGCCCAATACTTTGCGGATGCCTACTTCTTTTCTGCGCTTTTCTGCCGATAAAACAGCCAAACCGAATAAACCAATACAGGAAATAAATATGGTTAGCACCGCACCAAACAACATGATCTGTTTCCACTTATCTTCTGCTTCGTAACTGTTGCGGTTTTGCTGATCTTTAAACACATAAGAATATGGACTTAACGGAAAGAATGATTTAAAACTTTTCTGAACTTCTTTAAGCGCTGCGGTTTCGGCACCTGCTTTTATTTTTATAAGCAATGTGCCAAACTGGTTAGCTTTTTTCATTGTAAATAATTGCGGCGCAATTTTTTCATTCAAGGCATTAAAATGATAGTCCTTAACTACTCCTATTACATAATAAATTTCATTTCTGTACCAGAAATTAACCAACTCGCCTACCGGGTTTGTCCAGCCTGCTTTTTGTACGAAGGCTTCATTTACAATAACTGAATTGGATGAATCGCCGGGAAAATCAGTAGAAAAATTTCGTCCCTGGATAATTGGAATTTTTAATAATGGCAGGTAAGATTCATCTACCGTTTCGTAATTAAAATGCATGGTAGAGTCGTTGGCGGTTTTAGCACCTGTTTGCCATTGTCCACCATTTTTTGCAGTAATATCAATTATCCCTGGCGCCTTGGCAAGCTCTCGTTTAAAAATTTCTAATTCGCTCCGGGTTAAGCCATTTTTATTTACAACCAACAGGTTACTGTCATCATAACCCAACTTTTCGGAAGTAAGAAAATTAAACTGGGCATAAATAGTAAAGGTTGCAATGATAAGAAAAGACGCCAATGTGAATTGCAAAATGACCAGGGATTTTTGCAGGTAATTTTTACCGGTAAGATTGAAGCGGCTGTACAGTGTTTCAACCGGTTTATAACCAGATAAAACCAACGCAGGATAAAAGCCTGCAAGCAAACCCGTAATAACAAATAGCGTGACATAGCCGCTTACTAATTTTATGTCCATCAAATAAGACAGTGCAAGCGCTTTATTTGCCAGGCTATTAAAAACCGGCAGTATCAATTGCACCAGGCAAATGGCCAGTAAAAATGCAATGATGCAAAGGAAAAATGACTCTCCAAGAAACTGAAAGATAAGTTGCTTTCTATCGCCACCCACCACTTTACGAATACCAATTTCTTTTGACCGCTTGATGGAACGTGCTACTGTAAGATTGATAAAATTGATGCAAGCTATCAACAGAATAAACAGTGCAATGCCGGAAAGTATATAAGCATACATGGGATTACTGGCATTCATTAAACCATTTTGTGCAGGCAACTCGGTACTCATGTGCATGTCTGTAAACTGCTGTAGCATATAACGACTGCTGCCAACAATATCTCCATATTTTTCCTTCATTTCTTTCTGCGCTTCCTTTGAATCGGCCATATAAAACTTTTGCATCTGGCTTTGTACCTGCTCTACATTTGCCTGTTGATTTACCACCACAAATGTGTTTAAAAAGAAATTAAACCAATCCTCTTTGTCAACACCTTCACCGGCCGGCACTTTCATGGGCAACAGGTAATCAAATTGTATAGATGAATTTTGTGGAGCCCTTTTTGTAACTGCTGTTACCTGGTAGGGTGCAAAAACACTGTCTTCTCTCAGCATGATTACTTTACCTACTGCATCGGTTGTTCCAAATTGTTTCTTTGCTGCAGTTTCTGAAATAACAATGGTATGTGGTGCAGTTAAACATGTTTTTGCATTGCCACTAATGAGGGGAAAAGAAAACACATTGAAAAAACCGGAGTCAACATACAGCAGATCCTGGGAATGAATTTCGTTGCCGGTTTTCATATCCTCGGTACCACTTTGTATCCTTACAAAACTTTCAATACCGGGCACATTTTGTTTAAACAGCGGCCCTTGCACATAACCGGTATTTCCATCTTTTCGTTGATGTCCTTCTATGTCTTTATTGTCGGTTACCACCCTGTAAATATTTTTTACATTGGCATGAAACCGGTCATAACTTACCTCGTCTTTTACATATAAAAGAATGAGCATGGCGCAGGCAAGGCCCATACTTAAACCGGCAATATTGATGAAGGAATAAATTTTATTCCGTTGCAGGTTTCTGAATGCTACTTTGAAATAGTTTTTAAACATGGCTGATATTTTTATGTCTGATGTCTGATTTTGAAGAGTCTTTTACTTTGTTACTGCTTTCATTTTCTTCGCCAGTTATAAATGACGCTCTTTTAATTCTCAAAATTTTATTAATAATCACTGTGCCGCTTGAACCGGGACAAAAATCAATTTTTTAATAGTTTCGATCCCTCCTGTGTTCTCAAAAATTCAATCATTTCAGAACTCATTATTTACATCTCGTCATTCGAAATCCAATATTTTTACTTTTTACTTTTTACTTTTTACTTTTTAATCTGTAACTCTCAGAGAGTCTGTAATATGTTTTACCAACTCGCTTTTTTCTGCTTTTGTATAATTCGCTACATCAAAGGTTTCGTCATAGAAAATATCTTTGCCGTGTTTATTGGCCTCTACTTTTACCCGCAGCTTTCCCATTGAGTCGGTTACGTGGATGCTTACATCATTTTTTCCCATGCAGGAATATAAACCACTACCTGCCAGTATTACAACCATCGTACTTACAACTACATTTTTCATCTTTAAAATTTATAATGGTTAAATAATTTTTTCATGTACTTGTATGGATAATTAAAAAGCGGTATCGGTTAGCAATTATCAATGAATGACCCCCTACTCCATTTTTAAATGTTTCACAGGATTGGCGATGGCTGCTTTTATACCATTAAAACTCACTGTTATTAATGCTACAACAACTGCCACCACAGCGGCCAGCGCAAATATCCACCACGATAAATCGATGTGGTAATCCATCAATGACAAACCCTTTTGCATGGCCCATCCCGCAATGGGCGCAGCAATTACAAAAGCAACGATGACTGGTTTTAAAAAATCTTTTGACAATGTAAACCAGATGCTGCTTACGGTAGCACCCAGCACTTTCCTGATGCTGACTTCCTTGCTTCTGCGCTCTGCTAAAAAACCGGAGAGTCCAAATAAACCCAAGCAGGAAATAAATATGGCCATGCCGCCAAATACATTTACCATCTGGCCTGCTGAGCTGATCTCTTTAAAATTTTGCTGGTAAGTTTCTTTTGTAAACTGAAACTCAAAAGGCATATTGGGATTTATTTTCTTTACTGCATTTTCGATTTGCGCCAAACAATCTTTCCACTTTGCATCATTATTAATGCGTACAAAAAAATGATTCATTTCTTTTTTACCCAAATAAATAATCATGGGCTCTGTAGATGAAAACGGATGATTAAAAACAAAATCCTTTACCACACCAATCACCCTGTTACTGCCCAGTTTGGTTCCAGCAATTGGTTCCTTTAAATGCATTCTTTTTGCAGCAGCTTCATTGATGAGGCAGGCAGAAGAATCAGCGCCATATTCGGGGCTAAAATCACGACCCTCAGCCATGATAAACCCTGCAGTTTTTACCCAGTTGTACTGCACCTGTGTTGAGGTTATAAAAAAATCCTGGTCGTCTGTTTTGCCCGGCCATTCCAATCCATTGAATGCACCACCAAAGCGAACCAGGTTATCGGTACCAGCCGAAATATTTTTTACACCGGGAATCTGCAGCAGTTCATTTTTTACAACATCAAATTTATTTTTGAGATCGCCTCGGGCTGAAATATCAACCAGGTTGTCCTGGCTGTAACCTATAGGCCTACTTTTTAAGTAATTGATTTGTTTAAAAATTACAATGGTTGTTATGATCAGAAAGATTGAAATCACAAACTGAAATGTAACCAGGCTCTTGCGCAGCAGGGTGCCTCTTTTTTCTGTTGATACCAGTTTTTTAAGCACTTTAACCGGTTGAAAATGACTTAACCAAAATGCAGGGTAGCTGCCCGCTAATAAACCGGTAAATAAAGCAATTGATAACAGCAGCGCCCAGATTTTCCAATTCAAAAAATCGGGTGCAAAGTTTTGTCCTGTTAACTGCATAAACCAGGGCAGGGCAATATTGGCTATTAAAATGCCCAATACAAGCGCAAGAAAAGAAAGCAACAAGGCTTCGCTGAGAAACTGAAACACCAGCCGGGCACGGGAAGCGCCGAGCACTTTTCTTACACCCACTTCTCTGGCACGGCGCTCCGATTGGGCGGTAGCGAGGTTCATAAAATTGATACAGGCAATCAGTAAAACAAACAGCCCGATGACGCCAATCATTTGCACCACATCAATCAATCCGCCATTGGGTTTACCATTTTTAAAGTTGCCATAAAGCCGCAGGCTTGCCAGCGGATAGGCAAATAATTCAACATTTTTTTCTTCCTGCTTTTGCAGAAAAAGGCTTTTTAATTTTGAATTTAATAAAGCCGGTTTTATATGCGGCTTTGCCTGCACCCAGGTTTGTATGCGATTATCATCCCATTTTTTTAACCAGCTACCGGAAAGTTCTAAAAGCCGGAATGGCAATACGATATCAAAACTGTTGGTACTGTTTTGTGGTATGTCTTTAATAATAGCTGCTACTTTTAGCGAACTTTGATTGTTTAAAAAAATTGTTTGGCCCATTGCAGCCTCCTTGCCAAAAAGTTTTTTTGCGGTGCTTTCTGTTATCACGATCGAACCGGGTTGCTGTAGTGCCGCTGAAGGATTTCCCTGTGCGGCAGGCAGGGTCATCATGTTGAAGAAATCGGGTTCTGCATAAATACCATTCACATAAAAACTTTTATCGCCTGTGCGGATAAGTTCCTGCTCACCCTGGCTTACCCGGGCTGCATATTTTATTTCCGGAATTTCATTTCGGATGCTTGCCGCCAATGGGCCGGGTGTAACACGGCTGGTGGTAATATCCGAATTCGTATCCTGGGTTTTCATCAACAGGTAAATGTCGCTCAGATTGGTATTGAATTTATCATAGCTAAATTCATGTACGGTAACAAACAATATCACGATACCGGTACCAAGCCCAACCGACAGGCCAGCAATATTTATAAATGAGGAGAGCTTATTTCTTAAAAGATTCCTCCAGGCTGTTTTGAAATAATTTTTAACCATAATACTTTTATGTCTGATGTATGATGTCTGATTTTTTATGTCTGATGTATGATGTATGATGTATGATTTTGAAGGGCTTTTTATTTTGCTACAGTATGTATTTTCATTAACCCTTTGTGCTTTTTATGTTTTATGTCTGATGCTGATTTTTATGTTTGATGTATGATGTTGAAGGACTTTTTTACTTTTTACTTTTTACTTCCCAATACCTGTGCGACTATTTATACCTGCCATTGCTCCACATTGCTGGAACCGTACAAGAGTGCGATGCAACGATGTTGCTATCTATTCCTCTGCCGGGACAAAAAATCCTTTCATCATTATTTCATTTATCATTAAACATTCATCATTCAACATAACAAAAAGAAGCTCACAATTTAAAAACTGCTCACTCTGTTCTCAGGCTTTTTACCGGGTTTGTCAGCGCTGCTTTTATTGATTGAAAGCTTACGGTAATAATGGTAATTGCCATTGCCAGTAATGCTGCTACTAAAAATAGCCACACCGTTATATCAATGCGGTAAGCAAAGTTTTCGAGCCATTTGCTCATGATGTACCATGCAATGGGTGCTGCTATCACAAATGCAAGCAATACTAATTTTAAAAAGTCTTTTGATATTAAAATGGCTACGCCGGAAACACTTGCGCCCAATACTTTTCTTATGCCTATTTCTTTGGTTCTTTGTTCTGCGGTAAATGTTGCCAGTCCAAATAGTCCGAGGCACGCCACCAGAATGGTGAGCCCTGCAAAAATGGCCAGTATGCTGCCTGCTCTTTGCTCTGGCTGATAAGTGGCATTAAACCTTTCATCTAAAAATGAATAGCTGAATGGTTCCTGCTGTGTGTATTGATCCCATTGCTGTTTAAGTGTAGTTAACAGGGCGGCAATATTTGTTGTATTTGCTTTTACAATAATGGTTCCCTGGCCATCGCCTTTTACCATAATGAGCGGCGTAATTTTTTGATGCAATGATTTAAAATGGAAATCTTTTACAATGCCTATCACATGATAAGTTGTCATTGTACCATCGTTGTTGGTATTGGAAATCGTATGGCCCAGCGGATTATCTTTCCAACCCAACATACTTACTGCGGTTTCGTTTAAAACAACGGCAGTGGAATCTGTTAAAAAGTTTTTTGAAAAATTACGTCCCTGCTTTAGTTCAATACCCAATGTTGAAATGTATTGATCATCTACATCGTACCGCAAAGTTTTTATTAAGTCTGAACTTTTGCCATCGGGGTACACCATAAAGTTGTTGTTATAGCTTGGACCTGCAGGCAGGTACCCCGAAACACTCACGCCGGCAATGCGGCTATCCTGTTTCAACTGTTGCAAAAACACATCGCTGTTATTGCCCAGCAACCATGTTTCGGGGAGCATCAGCACCTGGTCTTTATTGTACCCTAATTTTTTATGTTGGATATAAGAAAGTTGCTTGTAAACAACCGCCGTACTTACGATCAATGTAATGGAAATAAAAAACTGGAACACCACCAATCCGCTGCGCAAGCCAATTGTTTTATTGCCCGAAGTAAACTTACCTTTTAGCACAGTGACCGGCTTAAATGCGGAAAGAAAAAACGCGGGGTAACTGCCTGCCAACACACCGATCATGATTCCAAATAATAACATGCCGGGCAACAACCAGGGGTTTTCTATCAAAGAAATATGAAGATCAGTACCGGCTAATTTATTAAACAACGGCAGTGTAATGGCCACCAGAATGGATGAAATTAACAGGGCAACAATGGCCAGCAAAACTGACTCAACCAAAAACTGGCGCATCAATGCAGCCTTGCCTGAGCCCAGCACTTTGCGTATGCCTACTTCCTTTGCTCTTTTACCTGCGCTGGCTGTAGAGAGGTTGGTAAAATTAATTGCTGCAATCAGCAACATAAACAATGCGATGGCACTGAAAATATATACATAACGTATATCTCCGGCCGGTGACAGATCATACGTAAAATCGCTGCGTAAATGAATGTCGGTAAGTGGCTGAAGAAAAAGGCCAATATTATTTCCGGATTCCCTGAATTGGCTGATGGTCATTCCCATTGCTTTTAATAATTGCGGGCCAATATATTTATCAACTGTTGCCGGAAGTTTTGCTTCCAGCTTTTTATAATCATATCCTTTTTGTAACACCAGGTAGGTATAAAATTCTGATTGCATCCAGGACGAAGATGTTGCTTCTTTTAAGCCTGACATGGCTGCAAAAACATCAAAATGAAAATGGGCATTTTCCGGTACTTTGTCAATAACACCCGTAACCTTACAGGGTGGATTGTTACTGTCTTTAAAACTGATTACTTTACCTAAAGGATCCTGGTTACCAAAATATTTTTTAGCAAAAGCATTTGTAATAACAATGGTATTGGGTTCGGTTAGTGCAGTAGCAGCATCACCTTTTATCAATGGCAATGTAAATACAGAAAAGAAGTTTGCATCTACAAAGGCAAACTCATCTTCATTGAATGATTTATCTCCATAGATCATCCGTGGCCTGCCAACAGCACGGATACGGGTAGCTTCCTGCACTTCAGGAAAATCTGCTTTTAATGTTTGTGCCACCGGCGGCATCACCGTTGATTCCTTGATGTTGCCACCCTGCATTTTTCCCTGGAAATACACCCTTACAATGCGATCGGCTTTTTTATTAAACTTGTCGAAGCTTAATTCATTTTGCACATACAACAGTATCACCAGGCAGGTTGCTATACCAATGGCCAAACCAATGATATTGATTGCTGTAAAACCCTTGCTTTTCCAAAGGTTTCGCAAAGCGATTTTAAAATAATTCATGGCTATAATTCATTAAATTTTATAATCATCTTTTAAAACTTCTCATTCATTTGGCATTCTTTACACATCATGTTCCAACCATCAGACTTATATACATCCTTACTCCGTTCTTAAACTTTTAACCGGGTTACTCAATGCTGCTTTTATTGCCTGCGAGCTCACCGTAAGCAATGCAATGAACAGCGCCAGCATAGCAGCAAGTACAAATACTGACCAACCTATATCAATGCGGTAAGCAAAGTCTTTTAGCCAGCTCGTCATAGCCCACAGTGCCAATGGTACTGCGACGATTGTTGCAACCAATACCAGTTTTAAAAAATCCGATGAAAGCATTGTAACAATATTGGTAACGCTTGCACCTAATACTTTTCGCACACCAATTTCTTTTATGCGTTGCTCTGCCATATAAGTGGCCAGTCCAAATAATCCAAGGCAGGCAATCATGATGGCGATGATGGCAAGGCTCAATCCCAACTTCCCGGTACGCTGTTCTACCCGGTACATGTTATCAAAACCTTCGTCTAAAAACTGGTAGGTAAATGGCATGGCTGGCGCCATCGCTTTCCATTTGCCGGAAACATTATTTACAAGTCCGCGTATGTCTTTTGTGTTTACTTTAAACGCTGTTACCCAGTCGGCTTTACCCAATCTAAAACACAATGGCCCGATTGTTTGCCGCAGCGATTCAAAATGAAAATTCTTTACTACCCCAATGATCGTATAGGTTACGAGCCTGGTTGAAAACTGATCCTGGAAATACGTATATATTTTTTTACCTACCGGATCCTGGTAGCCCAGTAATTTTGCAGTGCTTTCATTGATGATTAATGCAGTGGTATCGGTTCCAAAATCCCTGGAAAAATTTCTACCCTTTACCATCTCCATTCCCATCACCGGCAGGTAATCATAGTCTGCTATCCAGGTTTGCATATTTAACCCATTCTTTGCATTCATGACCGCTTCGGTTGAATAAGTATTGTCGTTCCTTGAAGAGTTTGAAACAGGCAGGTACCCGGCAAATGCAGCGCCTGAAATACCGGGCAATTTTGCAACCTCGTTTTTAAATGCCTCGGTTTCATTTCTTAAAGTACCTGTACCATTTACAATCAGCACCTGGTCCTTATTAAAACCCAGCTTTTTTGTTTGTATAAAATTTAACTGGCGATACACTACAATGGTGCCTACAATTAAAAATATGGAGGTGGTAAACTGTATAATTACCAATGTATTTCTTAGTGCGCTTTTTTTAAAGCCTGCGTTTATTTTTCCTTTCAAAACAGCCACGGGCCTAAAAGACGAGAGGTAAAAAGCCGGGTAGCCCCCAGCCAACACACCAACTACAAATGGTAACGCAACCAGGAAAAATAAATACCTGGATTGGAAGAGTTCTGAAATAGCAAGTGATTTACCAGAAAGGTTATTGAACCATGATAAAGACAACCAGGCTATCAGGACTGCCAATATAGTGGAGATGATGGCTGTGATTGTTGACTCAGTTAAAAACTGGAATACCAATGCTTTTTTTTCTGTGCCAAGCACTTTGCGTATGCCTACTTCTTTTGCCCTGGTGGAAGAACGTGCAGTGGATAAGTTCATAAAATTGATACATGCAAGCAACAATACAAATAAGGCAACCGCCGAAAAAATATATACATACTGGATATTTCCATTTACGCCCAGTTCTGCAGTACGATCGCTGTGCAAATGTATAGCTGTAAGCGGCATCAGGCTATAGCCGAGTTTATTTCCACTTTTGGCAAACTCATCCATTGAGTTGATGTTCATAAACTGCTTTGCCTGAGGCAGCACGTATTTATTTATGAACTGCGGGAAGTTTTTTTCAAGATCCCTGTAGCTGGTTCCCTGTTTTAAAAGAACATAGGTTTGAAAATTATTGCTCAGGTAACTGCCCCAGGGGTATTCAACATTTTTCATTGAAAAAATAAAATCGAAATGAAAATGCGAATTGTGCGGAATGTCTTTTATGACCGCAGTAATTTTATAAACGGTGCTTTTGTTTTCATCTGTTTCAATATTCTTTCCAACAACATCGGTGGTGCCGAAATATTTCCTGGCAGTAGATTCAGAAATCACTACAACATTGGGTTCGTTCAATGCCGTTTTAGCATCGCCGGCAATTACAGGTATTGTAAATACATCAAACAAGGTAGAATCTGCGTGTACTACATTTTCTTCCCTGATATAACTGGTTTGTTTTTTTACCATCCGGTAGCCGTTGCTAAAAAACCGGACAAACTGTTCTACCTGCGGGTAATCACTTTTTAATGCGGCGCCCATCGGATCGGGCGTAACTGCCATGTGCAGCTTATTGCCACCGAAAACAATGTCGGAATTGATGCGGTAAACCTGGCTTGCTTTTTCATTATAGCGGTCGTAACTCAATTCATCTGCCACATACAATGCAATCAAAATAAAACATGCCAGCCCCGAAGCAAGGCCAATAATATTGATCAGGGAAAAGGTTTTGTTTTTCCATAAATTCCTGATGGCTATTTTAAAATAATTTGTTAGCATAAGAAGGATGTCTGATGTCTGATTTTTTGATGGCTGATTTTTGATGTCTGATGTATGATGTCTGATGTCTGATTTTGAGCGACTCTTTACTTTGTTACTGACTTTATTTTGACTGTATTTTTTTTAATTTTTAATTTTTACTTCTTAATAGCCGACCAGTTTTTTATACTCGTCATTGCTCAACATTGCTGAAAATGTACACGAGTGCGACGCAAGGATGTTGCTATCTATTCTTATGCCGGGACAAAAACTAATTTTTTAATAATCCCTGGCCCTTTTCATTTCTCAACAATTCAATCATAATCCCAATGCACACATTCAACATTTATCATTCAACATTTAACATAGGTCTCAGATTCTACTCACTCCGCAAACTCGTTACCGGGTTAACTACTGCGGCTTTTATTGCCTGGTAACTTACCGTTGCCAATGCAACAATCAATGCAAGCACACCCGATAACAGGTACACCCACCAATGAATGCTGATGCGATAGGCAAAGTCCTGCAACCAATGTGTCATTGCATACCAGGCAATCGGGAATGCGATAACGGATGCGATTAAAACGAGCTTTAAAAAATCTTTTGACAACAGCGTTACGATGCTGCCTACGTTGGCACCCAATACTTTTCTGACACCTATTTCTTTAATGCGCTGGGTAATGGAAAAAGCAGATAAACCAAATAAGCCAAGGCATGCAATAAAAATAGCGATGCAGGAGAATGTAGTAAAGATGGTCCCCTGCCGTTGCTCCGATGCATATAGTTCTTCAAACTTATCATCAAGGAAACTGTATTGGCAGGGTATTTCAGGAAGAAATTTTTTCCAGGTTGTTTCTAATGCTGTTAATGCTCCGGGAATATTGTTGCCGGCAACTTTTATAGTAATACTGTTGAAACGTGAATCAGTTGCAGTAATGGGAGGTTTCGCCAAACAGATAGGCACAATCTCCTGCCGCAATGATTCAAAATGAAAATCGCCGATCACACCGATGATATGACCCCTGATATCGTCGTATTTAAATTCTCTTCCGATAGCATCCTGTGGCGACTTCCAGCCGATTGCTTTTACAGCAGCTTCGTTCAAAATAAAATTGGCTGTATCCAAAGCAAATTCACGGGAAAAATTTCTACCGGCAATTATATGTACGCCAAATGTTGGTATAAAATCGTAATCGGCCGCCAGGTATTTTATATCTGTTTTAATGGGCTGCATCGAATCTCCCGACATGGTGTATGCAGCGCTGGCATCCAGCAACCTGCCTGTTGGTATGCGGGAGGAACGGGCCACTTCTGTGATGGCAGGCGTTTTCATTAATTCATTTCTGAAAGTTTCATATTGTGTGTTGATGGTGTTACTGTAGCTAAGTGTAACCAGGTGTTCCTTATCGTACCCCAACGAAGTTTGCTGCATATAATTCAACTGCTGGTACACAATAATGGTAGTAAATATCAACACGATGGAAATGGCAAATTGTACCACTACCAATGCCTTTCTAAAAGAAATGGTACTGCCGCCCACTTTAAATAATCCCTTCAAAGTTTTTACTGGCTGAAAGGACGACATGAATAATGCAGGATAAATTCCGGATAAAATACCCACCACAAAAGGTGCCAATAAAATAGGAATGAGCACCTGCCATTTCAATAATATGGCGATGGATAAATGCTGGCCCGAAATTGAATTGAGCCAGGGTAGTGACAGGTACAATAACAAGGCTGCAATTAAAATAGCAAGCCATGATAACAATACTGATTCGTTTAAAAATTGCAGGATCAGTTCTTTCTTACGGGCACCAATTACTTTTCGGATACCGATTTCCTTTGCCCTGAGTGCGGAACGGGCCGTGGACAAATTCATGTAGTTGATACAGGCAATCAATAAAATGAAGAAGCCAATCATTGAAAATATATACACTCTTTTTATATCGCCATTTGGTTCGGCCTCATAATCTGTATGCGAATACAAATGGATGTCGGTTAACTTTTGTAAATCCAGTGATGTAAACTTTGAAGGTTGCTTTCCATCGTACTGCGATTTATCCATACGCTGGTCTAAAAATGCAGGAAACCTCGCAATCATTTTTTTAGCATCATAATGATCGGGCAACAACAGGTAAGTGAAAAACGAATTATTACCCCAATTGGTTTGCAGGTTTTTATCGCCATATACACGATCATCTTTGAGGGTATTAAATGAAAGTAATACCCCGGGATGGAAATGTGCATTGGTTGGAAATGATTTATAAACGCCGGTAACTTTTACATCAAACTGGTTGCTAATCCTGAGCGTTTTGTTGATGGGATCTTCATTGCCAAAATATTTTTTTGCGATTTCTTCTGAAAGCATCACAGCAAAAGGATCTTTCAACGCGGTTTTAGCATCTCCATGAATTACATCAATGGTGAACACATCCGTGAAATTTTCATCAGCAAAATAAACATCCGGTTCATTGATGATTTTTTCTTTGTACCTGAAGGTGGTGATACCGGTATTCATCAGCCGGGTCATCTTTTTTATTTCCGGAAAATCGGTAGGAAAGTAATATCCAAACGGTGGTGATACGGTACTAAGTTTTAGAGAAACTACCCCATCTTCATTGTTAAATGTCCGGGTTAGCCGGTATATATTTTTTGCATTTTTATTATACCGGTCGTAGCTTAATTCATTTAAAATATAAGTGGTGATCAGCAAACAACAGGTAAGGCCAACTGTTAATCCAAAGAGATTAATGAATGAAATAAATTTATATTTCATCAGGCTGCGCCATGCAATTTTAAAATAATTTTTTATCATAAAGAAAATGTAGGATGTATGATGTCTGATCCGATAGATCGGATTTGAATGCCTTTTTATTTTGCTACTGACTTTATTTTGACTGTGATTTTTTTTAATTTTTAATTTTGAATTTTCACTTCCTAATACCCGACCAGCTTTTTATACCTGTCATTGCTGAACATTGCTGAAAATGTACAAGAGGGCGATGCAAGGATGTTGCTACCTGTTCTTCAGCCGGGACAAAAATTAATTTTTATTAAATCACGCCTCTATCTCAGGTCATAAATGACATGCATTGTAAATGCTTACACCAAAATATTTTCTGTAACAGTTTGTCCATCCAACATACGGATGATGCGATGGCTATAGCGGGCATCATGCTCACTATGTGTAACCATTATTACGGTAGTGCCGGCTTCATTCAATTCGGTTAGCAGTTGCATTACTTCGTTACCGTTGCTGCTATCAAGGTTACCGGTAGGCTCATCCGCAAGAATTAATTTGGGATTGTTTACCACTGCCCTTGCTACGGCTACACGTTGCTGTTGTCCACCACTTAATTGCTGTGGGTAGTGATTGCGCCGGTGCATGATCTGCATTTTATCCAAGACTTCTTCTACCCTTTTTTTGCGATCGGCAGGTTTTACACCTGTATAGATCAATGGCAATTCTACATTTTCAAATACGGTCAGTTCATCAATCAGGTTAAAGCTTTGAAATACAAACCCAATATTATGCTTACGCAAATCGGCTCTTTTCCGTTCGTTGAACTTAGCTACTTCTATACCGTTGAATACAAAGCTTCCGGCATCCTGGTCATCCAGTAACCCAAGTATATTCAGCAAGGTACTTTTGCCACAACCCGAGGGGCCCATGATGGCAACAAATTCTCCTTCTTTAATATCGATGGATAATTTACTAAGTGCTACGGTTTCAACTTCTTCAGTGCGATAAATTTTTTCTAAATCCTGAATGTGTATCATATTATTTCTGGTTGATGATTAATTTATATAAAAGGTAATTATTGTAGTAGGATAAACTGGCTGATCGGCATCAATGGATACTCATCTTCCATACCATGCTGTATGTTTGATCCACATTCGTTTTGCAGGATAGCAGCTTCAGTTGCACACTTCATATAATCAATACTTTGCTTTTCCTGCGATGATGTTACAAAGCACATCAATATAAAGACAAGTGCGCTGATTTTTAAATGCCATTTCATAAAATAATTTTTTACTGTTTTTTATCAATAAGAGTTGGTTGGTAATTCATAAAAAATGGCTTTAAAAAGAAATGATTGCTTCAATTTTATTTATTCTTTCTTTAGTACCAGCTCCTGGATATTTCCATAATTTTCGTAGCTGCTGGTGATGACTTTATCGCCGGGATGTAACCCTTCTGATACCTCATAATAATCCGGATTCTGACCTGCCAGTTGTATGTCAACTTTATAAGCCATTGTTCCTTTTTCATTTACTTTAAATATCCAGTTACCGCCTGTTTGCTGATAAAATCCGCCCTTACTTAGCAATAATGCTTTACGCTCGTCACTCAGGGTCAAATGTATTTGCAGTGTTTGTCCCCTGCGTAAGCCCGGAGGTACGGTATCGTTAAATTCCATATCAACCTGGAACCTGCCGGCGGTAACCTGTGTGTACACTTTTTTGATGGTAAGTTTATAATCTTTTCCACCAAGCGGGCAGGTAGCAGTTAAGCCTATAAATACCCGTGAAATGTAATGCTCATCAATGTTCACCCTGGCTTTAAAACCACTCATTACATCTATTTGTCCAAGGCGTTCGCCCTTGTTTTTATTCTGGCCAATTTCCGCATCCAGAGCAGTTAGTTGTCCATCAACCGGAGCCCTTACAATCAGGTCGCCCACTTTTTTACGCATCAGCTCAAGTGTGTTGCGCATACGCTCATAAGACTCGGTAGATTGGCCCACCTGCAATTTCATAGAACTTGCATCCTGCTTAATAATATCGTCTGCCAGTTTTTTTCTTTTCACCTGGTAGTTGTACAGGTTAAGGCTCGACTCATACTCCTGTTTACCAATCACTTTTTGAGCGTATAATTTTTTGTTCAACTCATATACCCGTTGGGCTTCTGTCAATGCATTGTCCACATCAGCCATTTGATTCTGGCGGTTCATTGAGTTTTGCTCGGCAACATTTTTCGTATTCTGCATTTGAGTCAATACATTAAAAACAGAGGTTTCCTGGTTGGCAAGGCTCAGTTCAAGATCGGTATTGCTTAACCGTAAAATGGGGTCACCTTTTTTCATAACAGCTCCATCTTCCACATACTTCTGCTCTACCCTTCCACCTTCCATTGCATCCAGGTAAATAGTAGTTACCGGCAATACAACCCCATCAACCGGAATGAATTCCTGGAAGGTTCCTTCCTTTATTTCACTGATGGTAATCCGGTCTGTAACCACATTTAATTTTGAATTGCCGGTTGAATAATAGATGCTTGCACCAATGAGTGCAGCTATTGCAACCGACCCGCCAATTAGCATGATTCTTTTGCTGTTCCAAAACTTTTTTTCAATGACTCTGTCCATGATTTTTCTTTGCAGATTTTACTTTAATCCTGTTTCAAATTCTTTTGCTATTGATCTTTACCTGGTTTCCGCTACTACCTTATACAATGCTATGCCAAATTGCAACTCGCTATTTTTCAGATGATTGTAAATCAATTTCAGCATTTACTGTTCGGTATCGGTACAACAAGTGTTCGGTTTTGATACACTTTCTTTTGCCCTTATTTTAACGAAGTTCAAGCTGGTTTTTTTCATCTGTAGATGCCAGGAAGAAAATGCTAATAATTAAAAATGCTTCTTCTTTGTAACATAGGCCTTCTATGACGCTGAATGTTCCAAAGTTCGGCTGCTGTAAATTTTGGAGTTTTTTCAACTTTGAAATTTGTGTCGAGGGTTTCGCTTACAATGGTTGTTAAACTAATTACCTGTTGTACGCCTAGTTGATTGAAAATGGTTGTTGTCTTTTTCATAACCGTAAATTTTAATTGCTTTAAATAATTTTGTTCGATTGTTTGATTGTTCTTTTGTACGATATCATTATACAACGATGTGCCAAAACTTAATCAACTATTTTTCAATGATTTAGAAAGAACCGCAATAAATGGATTGTTCGCTTTTGATACAACTGTTATCCGTTTATGATACAGTTATAGCGGACAGTTACCCGCAGCAATGGATCTGG
The DNA here is from genome assembly GCA_046590675.1 of Ferruginibacter sp. Taxonomy (GTDB): domain Bacteria; phylum Bacteroidota; class Bacteroidia; order Chitinophagales; family Chitinophagaceae; genus Ferruginibacter. The sequence continues at coordinate 24,390 of JBKJUP010000063.1, forward strand.
AATAACTTTCTTTCATTTTTATGAAAACACCCTTGACGAATGATATGCTTCGCAATTAGGCTACCGGTTATAGTTGGTTATTACCTTCAGTAAAAAGCATCCTTAAAAAATTGAGAATAAATATTTTAAATACGGGTATAATTGTATTTTGCTGAAATATGACGGCAACGTTCAACGCATATTCAATTTAACACACAGGCCAGCGATACAAAACAGCAACTATGAATTTAAAAAATGCAAAAATATTGGTGATTGATGATGATACCGATGTACTTACTGCGGTAAAACTTTTATTGAAAACGGAAGCAAAGGAAGTGGTGACTGAGAAAAACCCGGAGAACATCAAACACTTGCTGGCTGCAACAAAATTCAACCTGGTAATGCTTGATATGAATTTTAACAGTAGCATCAATACAGGCAATGAGGGCATTTTCTGGCTAAAAAAAATTAAGGAAATTGATGAGGATATGGATGTAATTATGATTACAGCTTATGGAGATATAGACCTGGCAGTACGCTCCTTAAAAGAAGGTGCATCTGATTTTATGATTAAGCCATGGCACAATGAAAAACTGGTAGGTACCATCACTGAAATACTACAAAAAAACACATCCGGCAAAACTTCACCTTCATTAAAAGTTGCGAACGATTCTGTAATTGGCAACCAACTGTTGGGCACAAGCGAAGTAATGCAGGAAATATTTTATAAGATTGAAAAAATTGCGCCAACCGATGCCAATGTATTGATATTGGGCGAAAACGGCACGGGTAAAGAATTGGTGGCACAGGCAGTATATCAAAAATCGTTACGGGCAAAAAAGGCTTTTGTAAAAGTAGATGTTGGTGCACTTACTGAATCGTTGTTTGAGAGTGAATTATTCGGCCACAAAAAGGGTGCGTTTACAGATGCCCGTGAAGACAGGATCGGCCGCTTTGAATCTGCCAACGATGGCACGCTGTTCCTGGATGAAATAGGCAATATTACTTTACAGCAGCAGGCCAAATTACTAACGGTATTGCAGGGCCGCCACATACAACGGTTAGGCACCAATGAATCTATCCCCATTAATATTCGCCTGATATGTGCCACCAACCTGCCGCTTGCTGAGCTGGCCAATGAAAACCGCTTTAGAAAGGATTTGGTGTATCGTATTAATACTGTTGAAATAACCATTCCGCCACTGAGAAAAAGGAAAGACGACATCATTATGCTTGCTAAATATTATGCAAAAATTTATGCCGATAAATATATAAAGCCCGTTCCCGAATTTGATGCGGCCTGTAAAGAAAAATTACTGAGCTACAACTATCCGGGTAACGTTCGTGAGCTGCAGTACAGTATAGAAAGGGCGGTAATAATGGCCGAAGAGGCAGTACTGCAGGCAGGTGATATTATTTTTTCACCGCTTGAATCTACAGCTCCTGCAACAGAAGTAGCCGGCGATCTGAAGCTGAGCAATATGGAAAAAAATACTATTTTAAAAGTTATTGAAAAACACAGCGGCAATATTTCAAAAGCCGCCAAAGAACTGGGCATTACCCGTACAGCACTTTACCGAAGACTTAGCAAATATGAAATTTAAAAAATTTGAATGGGCCTTATCCCTTAGGATTTTGTTGCTGCTTATTTTAATGAGTGGCATTGCCTTATTAATTGCAAGACAAGCTTATCCATTTGCCGTACTATGTGCGGTGGCACTGGTTTTCCAGGTGGCAGACCTATTCAGGTTTACCAATAAAAGTAATACCGAACTGCAACAGTTTGTGGAGTCTGTCCACTACCGTGATTTCTCCCGCAGGTTTGATGAAAAAAATGCGCCGGCTTCGCTGCAACCCATGCGAAAAGGTTTCAATGAAATCAACACAACTTTCAAGACCATCAGTAAAGAAAAGGAAACCCAGTATGTGTACCTGCAAAATATACTTGAACTGGTAGATACGGGCATTTTATCGTACGAGCATGAAACAGGGGATGTAATGTGGATGAATGAAACCCTGAAAAAACTGTTCCAGGTTCCTTATATCAAAACTATTCATTCGCTAAAGAAAAGGGAAGAACATTTGTATGATGATATCATGGCCATTCATCCCGGTGAAAATAAAGTTATTTCATTAAAAGGTGATAAGTCCATCGTGAAGGTATTGATGAGTGCCACGGCATTTCAGACGGATGGTAAAAAATATAAACTGATTGCCTTTCAAAATATCAACGAAGCCCTGGAAGAAACAGAATCAAAAGCATGGCAAAAACTATTGAGTGTAATGACGCATGAAATCATGAACTCCGTTGCACCGATTTCTTCGCTGGCCGATACATTAAAAAACCGTTTGCAATTAGCAGTACCCGATCTTGATAATAAAACGGGCTCGGTAGATGACCTGGAGCTGGGCATTGAAACCATTAAAAGAAGAAGTGAAGGCTTGTTGAAATTTGCTGAAACTTACAGAAACTTAAATAAAATAAATACGCTTACGGTAAAACGCATTTATATCCGAGATCTTTTTGAAGCCATGCACAGCCTGATGCAGCCTACATTGGATAAGAAGAATATTGACATGGAGATCATACTAAAAGATCCGGACCTGATGCTTGAAGCCGATACAACCCTGATAGAACAAGTGCTTATTAACCTTGTGGTAAATGCAACAGAAGCTGTAAAAGAAAGGGATGATCCCAGGATCATGCTGTCGGCCTACATCACCCCAAAAAATAAAGTGGTGATTAAAATTGCAGATAACGGAAGCGGTATGCCGGAAGAGTTACTTGAAAAAATATTTATACCTTTTTTCAGTACAAGAAAAACGGGAAGTGGTATTGGGCTAAGCTTGTGCAAACAAATTATGATGTTGCATAAAGGCACCATACAGGTACAAAGTGTAGAAGGTGAAGGCACTGCTTTTTTGCTTTATTTTTAGTGATAAAGATTAGCAATTCAATGTCGTTGACTTAAGCTGCTTGAGTGGCGGGTGGGGACACCCGCCACGGCCCGGGTCCGTGGTTGGTGTCTCACCAACCACTCTTAAAAGCAGCGTGATTCATTGAACTACATCCTGCATTTTTTACAAATGCTCTTTTTGAATTTTCGCTTCAATAATATCTTCCTCATGATTGAGGGGAACATAAGATAATGGCAGTGGCTGATGCTCCACTACATGTTTATACAAAGATTCATCCACCGCTTTTTCACTTTTTGCAATCACCACTGTTGCAACCGTATTGCCAATCATATTGGTAATGGCACGGGCCTCACTCATAAACCTGTCAATACCCAGTAATAGCGCCAAACCCTCTACCGGTATCACTTTAATGGCCGTTGAGGTAGAAGCCAATACAATAAAACCACTGCCCGTAACTCCTGCTGCACCTTTGCTGGTAATCATTAATATGCCCAGGATGGTGAGCTGCTGCCCCATGGTAAGATCAATATTAAAAACCTGCGACAGGAAAATAATACAGAGGCTAAGGTAAATGGTAGTGCCATCCAGGTTAAAACTATAACCTGTAGGAATGATGAGCCCAACCACGCTTTTTTTGCAACCCGCTGCTTCCAGCTTTTGCATAATGTTGGGCAATACGGCTTCACTGCTGCTGGACCCGACTGTAATTAAAATTTCTTCTTTTATATACTTTAATAATTTCCACAAACTAAACCCATTATACCTGCAGATTAAATTAAGCACCACGGCAATAAATAAAAATACAGTGATGTAAAAAGTAAGCATCAATTTACCCAGCAATAATAAACTACCTGCTCCAAACTGGCCGATGGTGTATGCCATACCACCAAATGCGCCGATGGGAGCCAGGTGCATAATGATCTTCATGATATTAAAAATCACTTTGCTGATCTTATCAAAACTAACAATCAAACTTTTTCCGAAAGGGCCCAGGCGGGTGAGCGCTGCGCCAAACAAAATACTGAACAATAAAATTTGTAAAATATCACCGTCGGCAAAAGATTTAAAAATATTATCCGGGATGATGTGTGCAAAAAACTCCACCCAATTCAGGTCCTTTGCTTTGGAGGCATATACGGCTATTTTATCTTCCCCAACATGACTGAGTTTAATGCCATGACCTGGCTGTACAATATGGCCGACCAACAGGCCAATAACCAATGCCAGCGTTGTTACCAGTTCAAAATAAAGCAACCCTTTTCCGCCCACCCGGCCAACTTTTTTCATATCACCTGCACCGGCAATACCCAATACAACGGTGAAGAAAATAATGGGTGCAATCAGCATTTTGATCAGGTCAATAAACTTTTCGCCAATCAGTTTACCGGTGGGTGCAAAGGATGGATAAAGCCAACCTACCAATACCCCCAATGCAATACCAATGAGCACCTGGACGTATAAAATTTTAAAAACCTTCATAAAAGAATAGTAACAGGATTTTATTATATGGTTTTAAGAAGTACAAGATAACAAAACGAATATAAAAAAGGAGGCCTGGCAAAAAACGATTACGCCTGAAAACGAAGGATTACGTGGATTGATAGTCTTTTCTAAAGATGCAACACACAAAAAAAAGAGGCGGAACTATGCCGTCTCTTAAAGTTGATCCTTATCTCGTTTCATAATTGTTGATTTGATTTTTTTATATGATGAAAAATAAATTTGAGGGGGGGGCTGTTGTCCATTGCAAATGAGTAACAGGATGTTTTCGCAAAGGGGGACGTAAAATATCAATGCGTTTCTTATTTTTTTTCTAAATGAAATGTAAAACCAATAGATGCCTGAAAACCCTTTTTGTTACTGTATAATGCTCCGGGAGAATCCTTGATTGATACAGTTTGTTTTTTATAGCCTAATAGAATTTCCAACCCGGCCGTAGTATTAAAGAAAACCTCCGTACCTCCCATTATGGAAAAGGTGTTGAATTCCCCTTTGTCGTGTGATGCGCCAAGTTGCTGATTTATACCAAACTGATAAGCACCATCTATAAGTAGATTAAAAGCCTTGTCTGTGTTAAGAAAATAATATCGCAAAAATGGCCCTAATGCTAACCGGTAAGAATTTGTTGAGCCTCCGCCGGAACTCTCACCTTTGAAAGAAGAAAAATAAGGCCTTAATCCGCCGGAAAATTTATCAATAAAAAAATATCCCATGGATGCTGACAGATCAATACTGGTATATTTAGCTGTTACATCTATATTGGTGGCAGTGTAGTCTTCATTGTAGCTGTAAAAGCTACCACTACCACCTAGCAGCCAGGTGCCTTTATCTAACTGGCATTTGGCTGTGAGCGAAAATAATGAAAGGGTTACCAGGAAAATGATTGGTTTCATAATTGTTGATTTGATTTTTGTATATGATGAAAAATAAATTTGAGGAGGGCTGTTGTCTATTGCAAATGAGTAGCAGGATGTTTTCATAAAAGGGCGATTAAAATATCAGTGTAATAGTACTATTTATTTTCAATATACATACTCCAAAGCGGTGGTAAATTTCTTTTATTTTATTTTTTATTTTAGCAACCTGCCAGTGATACCGAACCACGCAGTTGATGTTCAATTTTTAAGCAACTTGAGCAGATGGCGCCACATTATTTTTACAAGGAGGGAAAATACATATTAAATGAAATCAGTAATAATACTAACACCACCTATACAGATTCAATCGGCACAGGTCGGCGTAATATCATATAGTAGTGGAGCGAAGTCGTTGAATTGCTATGAAATAGCAATGGCATTATTTGCCAATTTGCCTATTTTTAAAAATATCTAAACACTGTATTACCGATGAGTTATTTTCGCATTTTAATAACAACACAAATATGAACAAGCTGAAATCTTCTTTCGTTGAAACCATGCGTTGGTTTGGCCCAAATGATCCCGTAAAATTATCCGACATCAGGCAGGCGGGCTGTACGGGTATTGTAACGGCACTCCATCAAATACCTAACGGTGAAGTTTGGCCGCCGGAAGCCATACAGGAACGAAAAGCTATCATTGAAGCTGCAGGTTTAAACTGGGATGTGGTTGAAAGCATACCGGTACACGAAAATATTAAAACACAAACCGGTAATTTTCTGCAATACATAGAAAATTATAAACAAAGCATTCGCAACCTGGCCGCCTGCAACGTAAAAACAATCACCTATAATTTTATGCCAGTGCTGGACTGGACCAGGACCGATCTTTCATTTACTACCGCCGATGGAAGTAAGGCACTTAGGTTTGAAAAAGCTGCATTTATTGCTTTTGAAACATTGCTGTTGAAAAGACCCGGAAGCGAAAGCAACTACAGCGCCACTGAACTGGAACAAGCAAAAATGCGGCTTGAAGGCATGAGTACTTCAGAAAAATATTTATTGAAAAAAAATATCATTGCGGGACTGCCGGGCAGTGAAGAAAGTTTTACCCTGCAACAATTTCAACTGGCGTTGGATGCGTATAAAGGCATTGATACAGTTAAGTTGAAACAACATTTATTTTATTTTCTGCAACAGGTTATACCGGTGTGCGATGAGGTTGGTGCCAAAATGGTGATACACCCGGATGACCCGCCCTATCCTATTCTTGGCCTGCCACGTGTAGTAAGTACTGCCAGCGACATCCGGGATATATTACAGGCTGCACCTTCGGCCAATAACGGGGTTTGTTTTTGTACCGGCTCGTTTGGAGTAAGACCCGATAATGATTTACCGGCAATGGTGGAGGAATTTGCGGACCATATAAACTTTGTTCATCTGCGCAGCACAAAAAGAAATGAACAGGGCGACTTTTACGAAGACAATCACCTGGAAGGCGACGTGGATATGTATGGCGTGGTAAAGGCACTGATAGCAGTTATGAATAAACGCGGTATCAATATTCCCATGCGGCCCGATCATGGCCACCAGATGCTGGATGACCTGCATAAGAAAACCAATCCCGGTTATAGCGCCATCGGCAGACTTAGGGGATTGGCTGAATTACGTGGCCTGGCTTTTGGGATTGAAAAAGCGATGTAAAACTGGCCCCGGCCACAAAGGGGAGTTATTTGGACAGTACTAATTTAAACAGGCATTTTTGCGGGCAAATTATTAAGGAGTCATTTGTGATCCATTGATCACAAATGAATCCTTTTTTTATGTTTGAATGATCAATTCCCGTTCTTCAATTCCAGCATATCAGCGCTCAATTAAATCCTCTCCAACTTTCAAAACGCATCACTCATTACTCATGCTTATATTAGGCCAACATCAGTCCATCTACATCGCTTCTTTTACCTGGCTCCATCTTTCCGCTGGCAATTCATTGCCTGCGGCTTCCATTAAATGATTGAATACAAAATCCGGTGCGTTGTTCCTTACTTCCTCTAACCAGTTTATGATCTCCTATTCTGCAACCGCTTTAGCTGCTCTGAATGCCTGTTCCATTCGGTAGGTTTTCTTCCATAAACCGCATTTACAAATCTCTTTTTGTTGTATTCCAGTTTCAGCTCAGCATTAAAGTCAACGTCTTTGGTTACATCTAAAAATTTTGTACTCTCATTGGTAATGAACTGGCTTATTTAACAAATGAATTGCAGGGATAATTGGCACCAAAAAAAAGGAGCCACATCATTCAGATGCAACTCCCGGTTGATTGGTTCTCCGCTGGATTCCAATCTTTTTATGAAACTATTCTGCCCTCGACAACAAATATATCGTAAGAAAAATACCCTGGCCTCCGGCCTCACCCGGGCTTAAGGTTAAAGGCGTTACCTGGTAAATGGCCCATCCTGCATCTGTGTATTCCTTCAAAGTTTTTACCAAAGTATTTTCATTTGATTTAATGTTTTTAAAATTGATCCCTACCAGGCTAAACAGGTTTTCCATTTCAGCTTCCTTTTGAGATCCGTCCGGATTTGTATTTTAAATTTCTGGCCTTTTGAAGAACAGCTTACAAAAAGAAAAACTAAGGCCGAAACAGTTAATATTTTAGTCAATTTATTTTAATTGAGTTATTGAAATTTTACGGTTATCAAGAAATAGTGCCAACGATTGGATTTAGATGCACCAAATGTTGGCAGCACTATGGCTGCATCGCTTCGGTGATGACTTTGCCAATATTTCCATTGGGCATTTGAATCTGCAGCATGGCGGCAATGGTGGCCGAAATATCTGTCATATAAGTTTCACGATTTGTTTTGCCGGGCTTTACGTTCCAGCCAAAAAACAGTAACGGAATATGAGCATCATAAGGGTTCCACAAACCGTGTGTGGTACCTGTTGTTGAATAGCCGTCGAAGTATGCCGGCTTAAATGTGAAAAATATATCCCCACTACGTTTTGGATTGTAGCTATTTATAATCATTGATTTTTGTGGCATGGGCAAGGTAGCAGCAGCAATATTAGCCGTTTCAACAGCATCAATTATGTAGGGCTTTTGTTTCAATAACCTGATGAGCATTGCGGAAACATCGGCCACTTTTTTTCGCCCTTTTTCAATGGCTGCCACATTGAGGTATAATTGATAATTCTGTAAGGAAAGCACGCCATTTTTTACGCCAAACTCTGCGGCAATGGCATCATTGCACTCTTTTATTAAATCACCATCAATGACTACACCTGCCGGAATTTTATGCTCATTTAAAAAGCCGGGTACATGCGCCGCTCCATGATCTGCTGTAAGAAATGCCAGGTAATTGCCCTTGCCAAATTTAATGTCGAGGTATTGTAAAAAATCTGCAATGTCTTTGTCGAGGCGGATATAAGTATCTTCAATTTCGATGGAATTTGGACCAAATGTATGGCCGATATAATCCGTAGATGAAATACTCACTGCTAAAAAATCCGTTGCGGCACCGGCGCCTAACTGTTCATTTTGTATGGCATCTTTCGCAAAATCAAATGTATAGGTAATGCCGTAAGGTGTGGTTCTGAATGATTCGTATTTGCCTGTTGTAATTGCGGAAAGCTTATGCGGAAAAGTATTCGTTTTTTCCCCGGAAATTGACCCTTCATAGGGCACTTCATCTGCTGTGCTAAGATTGTATTTATCGATTGGCATTACGGTGTTCCAGTCGCTCGACATATACTTGCCGGGTAAATCTTTGTTATTAAAACTGGTTACCCAGGTTGGCAATTCCTTCATGTAATAACTGCTGGTGATCCACTTGCCTACCGAGCCATCGTACCAGTAAGCTGCATTGGCAGCATGGCCCGCAGGCAGTATAGCGCCCCTGTCTTTTAACGAAATCCCTATCACCTTACTCTTAAAATTATTGCTCAGGCGTAGTTCATCTGTAATGGTGGTTGTCCATAAATTATCGGGGCTCATTTTCCCGGCTGACGAGGTGCTGCCTACGGTTGTAACGGTTGAATCGTCTGTGCAGTAAACAACTGAGTTGGTAGTTTTATCATACCAGTTATTACCCATGATGCCATGTATGGCAGGCACACTGCCGGTATAAATACAGGTATGCCCGGGTGCGGTATAGGTAGGCACATAAGGTATCAATGTATTTTCGCAGGTAAAGCCTTCGCCAATCATGCGCTTAAAACCGTTGTTGCCATACACATCGCTAAATCGGTAGAGATAGTCCCAACGCATTTGATCTATCACTATTCCAACAACCAGTTTTGGCTTTTTAAGGGTAGAAGCTGAAGCGGTGCCGGATTGAGCCTGTGTGCCTGTGAAGGCAAGTAAAATAAGGCAATGAAAAAGGAAAAAAAATTTGCGCTGCATAGAAAAGATTTTAGCAAATATAGCAGTATGGGGTTGTATGAAAAGCACTGCCACCAGTTATTGTAATGTTACGAGTTTTGAACGCAATGCCTTAATTTTACCAAATTTAGATGTTGGCATGAATGTTTTAAAACTGCTAATGGCCTGCGATTTATTTAATATATAATTTTTACTAAATACTGGTAAACAACCGGAAACGCTTAATGGCAAGGCATTGAAGGTTACTAACTTTCAAATTATTGGTAAGCATAATTTTTAAGTGAAATAAATAAATTGCAGTATTTTATCAATATCTTTTAGGTTATTAGCAAGTGTGCCGGATCTATAATTATAACAAACCAAAAATTACAAACCGAATTATGGCAGATGTTTTTGAAAAATTAGTAAAGGATGGTGGACCGATTGGTCAGCACATGGACCGGGCACATGGTTATTTTGCATTTCCAAAACTGGAAGGTGAACTTGGTCCACGCATGCAGTTTCGTGGCAAGGAAATGATTGTTTGGAGCCTTAACAATTATCTTGGCCTGGTAAACCATCCTGAAGTAAGAGAAGCAGATACAGCCGCTACAGCCAAATACGGAATGGGCAATCCAATGGGAGCCCGAATGATGAGTGGAAATACAGGTATGCATGAGGAATTGGAAAAAGTGATCAGTGAATTTGTGAGCAGGGAAGACACCATGCTACTGAACTTTGGTTACCAGGGCATCATGAGTTGTATAGATGCGCTTGTAAACAGGCGTGATGTGGTGGTATATGATGCGGAAGCGCATGCATGTATTGTAGATGGCATTCGTTTACACATGGGTTATACATACGCATTTAAGCACAACGATATTGAAGATTTTGAAAAGCAAATGCAGCGGGCCGAAAAGATGATTGAGAAAACCGGCGGCGGTATTTTGGTAATTACTGAAGGCGTTTTTGGCATGGATGGCGAGCAGGGAATTTTAAAAGAAATAGTGGCCTTGAAAGAAAAATACGCCTTTAGAATATTGATTGATGATGCACATGGGTTTGGTTATATGGGACCTTCCGGTGCAGGGGCAGATGAAGCCCAGGGTTGCCAGGCAGGTATTGATCTTTACTTCAGCACTTTTGTAAAAAGTATGGGAAGCATCGGAGCATTTATCAGCGGGCCAAAGAATGTTTTAAAATACCTGCGGTACAATACCCGTTCGCAGATATTTGCCAAAAGCTTACCACTGGCGATTGTGGAAGGAATGCTTAAACGCATGGAAATGGTGCTGAGCATGCCGGAGCTAAGAGCCAAACTTTGGCATAATGTAAGCCGCCTGCAAAAAGGTTTAAAGGAAAGAGGCTTTGATATCGGGCAAACCAACTCACCCGTGACACCTATTTTCATGAAAGGCGATGTACCGGAAGCCACGCAAATGGTGATGGACCTTCGGGAGAATTACCATATTTTTTGTTCTATTGTGGTTTACCCGGTAATACCTAAAGGAGATATTATTTACAGGCTGATACCTACGGCTTCGCACAGCGATGAAGACGTGGATATTACATTGAAAGCATTTGAAGAAACCAAGAAAAAACTGGATGCCGGATTATATAAAGCGGTAGATATTCCTAATATGGCTGATGCTGTTGCTTAATAATTTCTAAATATTTTATAAAGGAATCCCTTCACAATTTGAAGGGATTTTTTTATGTCGCAGATTTAAAGGTTTAGTCATTGGACAGGCAATTGGCGGGCAATAAACCGATGTCTTTTGTAGTATTAATTGCAGCAGCTAACACTAAACCGTTTAACCGAATGCAGTTATATTAAAACCCTGCCTTAACATTATAATTATGTTGACCCAGGTCTTTGTTATTGACTACCATCATCAAATTAATTTCTTTTGCTTTGGTTTCCAACCCTGCAATCTATCTGCAATTGATTTCCGTAAGTAATTCCCTAAGCTACTGGCTGTCCATTCAATCATCCTCATAAATTCCAACATACCCCTACTCCACGGAATAATAAATCAGTCATATTTTTTATTTGATTTAATCAATGGCGCCCTGAATATACAGTTCGGGATGGCATAAATTTTTGCATCCGCATCACTTTGATTTATATAAATTAAAACCTGGAAATAAAGCCCCCCAAAATTAATGCTCATGAAAAATCAACTAACTGCTTTTCTATTCTTTTTCTTTTTGTCAGCAACCGTAATTGGCCAGGCCAACTACTCAAAAAACCGCGACACAATACTGCCGGGTTTAGAGGCATTGAAAGAGCCCCGCTTTTTATTGAACCTGCATACAGGCTACGCCATCGGGTTAGGTTCTACTTTCAAATTTTACCCGGACGATATCAGAGCCATTACAGTGATGCGAACCGACAATGGCACGCCGCAGCAAACCACCAGCTATTCCAATCCATCCAAAGGACTTGGCGATGGTGTTAGATTTGGTGGTGGCTTATCTTATATTTTAAATGACTTTCTTAATGTAGGATTAGATGTTGATTATTTCTCGAGCACCATTCATAAACTTCGGGATTCAACTTTTCGGGAGGTTAAAACTGCACCGGCAAATGGTGAACCCAACGAGTACATTTATACTGAGCGATCCAATATTTCGTACCAGGCAACGCTGATCACTTTTACACCCAATATCACATTTAAAGCGATATCAAGGCCCAAATGGTTTCTATACAATAAACTCGGCGCTGTTATCACCATCCGGCCCAATAGTTTACAAACAGATGTTACTGATATATCTATCCGCAAAGGCTGGCAGGGCTTTGTAATGGATTCATCGAGCCGTATTGTAAAAAAATATGACTGGGGAATAAAGAACCCGGCAATTGGATTTATGGGTGCATTTGGTATGCAGGTTAAATTATCTCAAAGGGTAAGGGCCTACGCAGAAGTTCAGTTTTCGCATATTGTATTTGTAATACGCAAGCGAACACTTTCTGAGTTTACTGTAAACAACAAGGACATGAAAAACTCGCTACCAATCAGTATGCGTGAACTGGTATTTGTTAAATCATTTAGTGAAAATTCAAATAGTAATAGCAACCCCAATATGCCATCACAAACCTTAACACAACGCATACCGATCACCTACATCGGAGCCCAGGCCGGCATCACCATTCAGCTTAGGTAGCAACTGAAACTTGCGTTGGCATCTTTCGGCACCTATACGCCATCAACAAATGTTATTAGTATTTAGTTAAAAAATTAAAGCGAAATGGAAAAGGGTAAAATAAGAACAATTGTTTTTTCAGCAATTGGCTTAACAACAATTGTTGCAGTGGGCTGGATGATAAAATCATTTTTCTGGAGCAACGACGCCTATACGGACAAAAGCAGTGATTACAAAACAACAGAAAAAAACATTCCTCAACAACAGCGTATTCTGCTGCAACAGGACCAGTTGTTACACGAATATTTAAATGGATTACAGAAACTTGATATGGAATATTATGGTTTACTGACTGATACAACCGACGATGAAAAGCTTGCTGCAATGAATGGGAAAATTGTTGTTGCAGAAAAATATTTTAGTCAAAGCCTTGACAGCATTTCTAAAAATCCGCCGGAGTATCCCAACCCGGCTGATGAAAATTTCTTTATCAATATGATCAGTTCATTCAGACTCTCGCTGGAAGATCGCCGATCTATGAATGATTTGAGAAACACCTTTTCAAGCGACAGCGTTAGCGTTACCGACGAGCAAAAATCGATGTTACAGGCAAAAAGTGAAATGACAGAAAAGGATAAGCGCATCACTTATCTTGAAAGAATGATCAGCAGCATGCAGGTAAGTGAGGAACCAGCACCTGCTGCTAAAAAGAACCGAGGCATGAATGAAAACATGCCGGCCAATGATGCATTGACCATAGAAAAAGATAATAAAATTGCAAGCCTTAGCACTGCCAATGCAAACCTGCAAAAAGATTATGACCGTTTATTAAAGCGATTGAATGAAGCATCTAAAAATATACCGGTTGACGACTACAAAACTAAAACGCTTTCGATGCAGCAGGAGATCACTGATTTAAATACAGCGCTTGCACTTGCACAGGTAGATTGTAATCTGTCAAGAGCAGATGCCACACAGATTATTTCAAATTCGAAACAAAGAAAAGTGTTGCTTACGGAAGCTTTAAATATTCTGAATAATTTATCCACTTCTGAAAATCCCGAAACACAGAAAAAAGTAAAGAATAAAATTGCGAGGCTTAATAAGGTAGCTACGAATTATAGGGACTAAGTTTTTGGCAGAGTGTTTTTATTAGTTCATGGTTCATGGTTCATTGTTCATTGTCCAATTGTTCATAGTTCATTGTTCATGGAAATACCCGAAAGACTACTATTCCCGGGACAGCGTTAGTGTTGATCGTTCATGGCAAAAAAGCAACAGCTATTCATTCATCATTTAACATTCAACACAATTAGTCACCCGGCATTCATCATTTAACATTAAAGATTCAACATAATCATTCACCCTCATTCAACATAGAAAACCAGTAGCCAATAGCCATACCCCAATCTTACCTTACAGTAAATAATAAATATAATTTTAAAATTATTTATTATTTTACCAGCACCTTAATTAGCAGTATGAAAAAAAATTACTGTTTCATTTCTTCAATTTTTTTATTCTTCATTTTTTTTACTCTTCATCTTGTTGCGCAATCTAAAAGGGTGTACACAAATAGTGAACTAAGCTTTCAATATGGGTTGTCTGTAAAAGGTATAACAGAATTTAGTTTAAATGTGAAAACGCAAAAGCCTGTGTTCAGGCTTTGTATCAATTTTGGACTTGGTTCCAACCTGTTTACCCGGGCACTTTATCTTTCAATAAATGGAGAACTGCAAATTTACAACGGGGGCCTCGGCAGCAGGAGAAGAGCAGATAATAAACGGCCTCACCTTACTGTAGATCTTATTAACTCATTTACACTTACAACTGGTTTAAACAATTACCTCAATGTTGATAGCTTACCGGTTATTGTGCGGCAAAAAAGAGATGTGCCCTTATATTATTTTTCAAATTTTTGTAACCCGGCCTTACAAAACCCCTACGATTACTCCATTTCTGCAGGTACTGATTTTATCATTTCTTCCGACAAATTGAGAAGCAGCCAACGGGTAGGTTTTTTAAATGTACATATTAATAAACTACAACTGAGTTATTATAATGATGCCGGTACACCCTTTGATGAAACCTACCTGGGAGATGGCCGGGACCGGTATTATACCGGTGGTGCAATTGTTAGTTACCACGGTAATGCACGTTCAGATGTTAACCTGGTAGAACTATCTTTTCAAAAATTTACCGGCTATAGCAAAAATGCTTTTGAAGTTTCCAATAAACTGGATCTTGCTTTTGTAAATTACAATAACCCGGAAGAAAAATATTTCAATAAGAGTCTTTGGTCGCTCAACGTGAGTAACCCGGAACGGGGCTACGGCATCAATATTAACCGCTACAATTATACTAACTGGGATATTCAGCACCTTATCCATTTTAATATTTTTAATTCTTATCACCTGGTGCCGTATAACGATTATTATACTGTTGGCGGAAACTATTATCACAATTATACAAACATAGGGTTACGATGAGGTATGTATTTTTTTTATTAATACTGGCAAGTGTTTACTGCGGTTGTAGCAGGGGGAAATATTATGTTACAGATATTTTTAGAAAGCAGGATGTTGCCGGGCTTGATTCAATGGTGCTGGACTCAACTTATCAATTATATTTAAGAGTTGTGTATAAATACAAAAATGATAAGGGCGAAAATGTGCTGATATCAAATGCCGCTTCAAATGATTTGGGCGATAAAACCAGGATAGAAGTTGAATACCTGTTACTATCCGGTGTACACAAAAACGCCCTTTATATTTCTACCATTCCTGATAAATATCTTCATTACTATTCAACCAATTATTTTGCTGACACACTACTAAATGCGTATGATTTCAGCACTTTCCATTTTGGCAAAATTTCTCCGGATGGCGAAAGCATTTCCTTTACATCCCAATCGAGACAAAAAATAAATACCTGGGATCTGCGTCCTTTTTTAATCGGGACATTTCCTGCTGTATTAACCATCAGGGAAATTGCGATACAAAAAAAAGACCTTGTTGAAAATGTTATTTTACTAAGTAAAACCCTTGATCCAGCCATCTTCTTTAAGCGGCAAAACAGCTTTTCTATCATATTTGAAAAGCCCGGTAGTAGAACAGATACCTGCATCGATTATATGTTTTGCAAACTACGAGAACAAAATATATATTTTAAAGAAAGCAAAAACAGCAATATAGACTTATTGTTTCGGTTTAATAAAAACATCAATGGCTCCAAAGATTCAACCATTCTGTTTGACTCCCGGCGAACCCGCTATGCACCTGTCCGTTAATCTTCATGCAATCAACAATTAACGGCGGCTTTACCTGTATTAAGCTGCTATTTATTTTAAGATGATATAAGCACACGTAGTAGCGAACAGGCAGTAATACATGTTGATGCGAATACTAAGCACTGCGGCGGACATCTCAATAATCTTTAATATTTGCTGGCTATTGCCCTACTATTTGCCGTTTGTGATTATCATAAGGATAGTAATTATTTATTAAATATTCCGAACATTTCCTCATTCTAAACCTTATACAGGTTAATAGCATTTTTCTTTTAATATAAAATATTGGAGAAATATTTGCAATAATACTGATTGGTTCATTAATCCCCGATTTGACCACTCTAAACCCATAAACCGTTAACCTGCAAAATTTGCCAGTAATTATTAATTATTTTGATACCTACACACCATAACCAGTTTAGCTTTAGGGAATTTTACGAAAGATATTCGGGGATCGTATTCTTTCTTGTTTCCAGTCAATTTAAAAGTATATCCGTTGTAGAAGATATTGTGAAAGCAATTTTTCTTGATCTAAAAAAATCTAATGGGGAAAATATTTCCTCAGATGGTGCAATGCGGATTATACTGCTTAAGACAAGAATAGCCATTCAAAAAAATATAAAAGAAAATAATCCTGCCTGCCTTCAGATTAAATATGATGCCGCTGTACCAATTTTGCTGATGTGTATGCAATTCGGTTCTGTTGAAGAATTATCGGTTGTTTCCGGAAGGCCGGTTAATGAATTGCGAAGGAGCCTGGTGCAGGAAATTACAAAATTAAGAGTTTAGAAAAGAGACAATACATAAGATGAGGGCACTTAAAATTGTATCATCATTTTGACCTCACCCCCTAGCCTACCGATTTTATCGGCACAGGCTCTCTCCAAGGGAGAGGGGAGCTTTAAACCCTAATATTTCTAGGGATTCATAACTGTCTATGCCTAAAAATTGGAGACCTGGAACATCCCCTCATTTTAAACAACAATTTTTTGTTGTTGCTTTATTTTCTGTTCCAGGGCGTTAAAGGTGTCGTTGTATAAATGATCGTGATCTGCCTTTTTAAGCTGCTGAATCATTTGCAGTAGCTCCTCTTGAATATAGTCATCCGTTTTACCATAACTCCAGATGGGATGTATACATTTTTCAAATAAATCATTAAAGGACGAAGCCACCATAAAAATTCTGGGCTCATCATCATTATCTTTTATAACAGTTGGCAAATGATGATACATGCGATAAGAAAAAATATCGGACAAAGCATGTAAGCTTAAAACTGCTGTAGCGGGATCATTTATTCCGGGGCTCAGGGCTTTGATGGCAATTTCTGCTAGTTGCCTAAAACCATATTCCGCATTTCTGTCAATTGGCTGGCCTTTATAAAAATCTGCACAGGATAAAATGTCATTGATGCAATCTTCTTCAATTGGCTGTGTACTGTACACTCGTATAAATGGAATTCCTTTAATTAAATAAGTAGCCTCCTTGTATATAAACGATATGTACAATTTTTTTTCAGCAGCAATTTTAAGCAACTTCCTGTCATTAAAACTCTGGAAATAATTGGACTCGCCGGATGCTATTTCGATGCAGGATATAGCAAATAAAGTGGGGGGAGTTTCTACAGGGTCAGTAAACTTTCTTTCCATTGTATGCATGGTTTGGTCTTTCACTCTGTGGATGACTGTATCGTATTTTACCGTTTGGGTTACATAGTCTAAAAAATAAATGAAAAGAAAAATATCAATGACTGTAAAAAGAATAAGCAGGTAGATACTTAAGGCAGGAATATACACACCGCTGTCAATGTCGCGGATGGTGCTGAGTAAAAACAGTGCATACACAATGGTGCCGATATAAAAGCCAAGTACGATTTGCTGAAAACGGTTTTCAATCATACTGGTAAGTACCCGGTTGCTCATTTGCGATGCAGCCTGGTTCAATACGATCATTACCATCGAAAAGCTGAATACCGTAAGGGAAATGATGGCACCTGCAATGGTAGAAATAATTGATCGTGCAGTGCTTGCATCTTTTAAGCTCAACCAGGTTAAGCCTGATTTTAATTGCTTTCCCCATTCGGAAAAATCAATTTCAAGCATGCCCCAGGTTAATAACAAAAAGCCAATGGCAATAACAGCGGGAAAAAATGCAATGCTTTGAATGATCTTATTATAGCGTATCCTGATCCATTTGCCGGGTTCCATCTTTGCTGAATTTAACTATTGGTTTTGTATGCGGGGTTGGGCTGCTTGCCGATGTTAGCATCAGTAAGCATTTGAGGCAATTATCCTGATGACCAACAGGGATTTTAAATTACCACTATTGATTGTATAATAGTAGCTGAAGTTGCAAGCCGATTCGATTCTCTGAAAAGTTATCATTTTAAATTAACCTGAAACATCCTGTTTTTGCCAGGGAAATTTTCCTTCCAGTTCCACTTCAAGCGAAAAACTTAAAAAAGTTCTGATAAGCACTATTACTCCAAGCGTGAGTACTTTGTTCATAGTGGGCTCCGTTACTACCGTAGCAATGATATCACCGGCCACCAGTATTTCCAAACCCAACAAAATAGCTTTTCCGAGCTGCTGCCTCAATACTTTATACGACCGTGGGTGAATATTTTGTAGCGTAAAAATGAACCTGAATAGTGCTATGCAAATGCCTCCGATGATGGTTATTACGCCGGTAATTTCTATCAGGCGGGCAATGTAATTTATATAAACTCGTGTATCTTCCATGCATACTTTTAGTTAGGCTGCTTAAAATATTTAAGTACTATCAAAAAGAATAATTAGCAATATTTTTAAATAGTGAACACAAGGAAACAAATGCCGGCAAATGAATTTTAGTGCAATACTCACCATGGGTTTTGTTCATAAACCAACTGTGTGGCAATGCTAAAGCAGGTGCGGCACCAATAAAAGGAATGTAAAATACATTTGTTTAACCCAAATGTTGAGTCTGTAGCTTTTCACTGATTGCTTTTTCCAGCCCCACCGGCAATACTGCGGCTTCATCATCAATGGCTCTAAAAAGTTCTATTTCCGTATCCCATACAAAAACATCTTTGGGTCCTGCATTTATGCTAACGTAATACCGTACCTGGTCATTAAAAAAGAATGGGGCAAACTCTACCCTGTATGGAACATCATCTACTACCAGGTTAAAATGTCTTTCATTATTTTTTTCGGCTTTCGTTTGATCTATCAGGGGTTCCACGCCCTGGTCCATTTGCTTTTCGTTATTTTCCATGATATTTTTTTAGATGATAAGCTGCTACCGGGTAATTACTTTCCGGGATACAGCGTAAATATGAATGAATGAAAATTCAATTGATGTTTCTAAAACAATCTAAGGCTGTAGCATGCTATTTTACCAGCAATTGGTTGTCTATTTTTTCAGGATGAACTGCACTCAGATCAGCCATTAAAGCCTGCAAATTATCACGTTCAATATTTCCTCTTAATACCACAACGCCTGCTGCTACATCGGCCTGCACACCTGGGTATTTTGTGATGATGGATTGCACAGAAGTTCTAAGCGTCATGTCGGTACTGTTATCTGTAATATTATTTTCTACTTTTTGTACACCATCTACAGTTTTGATATTATTCTCAATATCCGTGGCGCAATTGTCACCTTCGCATGTTCCGCTGAGTGTAACTGTTCCGTCTTTTACTGCAGCGTTAACACCTGTATAATTTTTATTTTCCTGTAATTGTTTGCTTACATTTTCCTGTATTTGTTTATCATCAGGCTTGTTGTTACACGATACGGCAGTTATCATTAAAAGAACAATCGCAACTAAGGGGGTAAATTTTGACATAATTTTATTTTTGATTTATATCTCATGAGATTCCTAAACCATGCCAATAAGCACTACGTATAAGCAGGGGCGATGAATACCGATCCGTTTAAGGTTAATTAAAACAACCTATCGCAATTTTAAAAAAACAGTAGTGAAATTTAACAGAGCAAAAGTCTCTTTTAGTAATGTACAAAAAAATGTATTACGCAAATAAATAACTGCATTACATGATTGATTTATAAGATAAATAGCGTTGTTCAGGATAATGCAAAAGACTAAGTGACATGTGATGGATGAATGTTTTATACAGAAAGTAGCATCATAAATAATTAAATCATTATAATTAGAAGCTTCTGCAATAATTTATTCAAAATAACATATTGAAATATTTTACATCTTTAAACAATAAAAGGGATGGGTAAAAGTTGTGTAATTAATGCCCCTATCTGGCGTAGATTTTTAATAAATAAGTTTTCATAGAAATTTGTTTAAAGTGAATTTGCAGCCTCAGCTTTTAAAATAATCTTTTCTCTTTATCATATCCTGTACATTGGTGCTATTGGCATCAATTTTTTGACTGTTGAAATTAATTTCTTTTTTAACTGGATAACAAGCACAGTCTTTGCGAACATAGTCTATGTTCAAAATAATTTTCTTAACTACCTGATAAAATACATTCTTAGTTATGTCTGATAACAGCGGTGAACAGCAGCGGTCAAAGGAGTTTTCTTATGCACATAAAGTATGGATTGCAGCAGGGGTTTTTGCTTTAATGGTGATTGTCTTCCTGTTGTTCAAAATCTTATTCAGCGTATTGTTATTAACACTCGCCGGCGCTTTATTTGCAATCTACTTTCATGGTTGTGCCAGCTTTTTTAAGAAACACCTGCACCTTTCTTCCGGGTGGAGTCTTGCGACTTCGATCATACTGAACATTGTTTTGATAGTAGGTTTTTTCTGGTTTGTAGGTGCAAGGCTGCAACAGCAGATTTCTTCATTAACCGATACATTGCCCAAAACAATTGATAACGCCAAAGCCTACCTGCAAAAAAGCGATGTGGGGAGCAAAGTGCTCCACTATTTAAACGCTTCTGGCGATTCTCAAAAGACAGTATCAATTGCTAAAAAATTTTTCTCTTCGGGCTTCGGTATCTTAAGCGATTTATATATCATCTTATTACTTGGGATGTTTTTTATTGCCGCCCCTTTTAAATACAAGAAGGGAATGGTGCATTTGCTGCCACCCAAAGCAAAGGATGAGGGTGCTGAGCTGTTGGATGAAATACATATTGTTTTAAAAAACTGGATCAAGGGACAACTTTTTGGATTTATGTTTATTGCGGTGCTTACTGGCCTGGGATTATGGGCGCTGGGTATGCCACTGATACTTACGCTGGCGCTGATTGCAGGTTTGCTGAATTTTGTGCCCAACTTTGGGCCCATTATAGCATTGGTACCTGCCGGTTTGATAGGGCTTACGGAAGGTACAACCACAGCCATTCTTGTGCTGTGTTTATATACACTTATACAGGCAGTGCAAAGCGCCGTAACCCAGCCGCTCATTCAACAAAAAATGGTAAGCATTCCACCGGCGCTGATCATATTTGGCCAGGTAGCCATGGGGTTACTGGCAGGTTTTTGGGGTGTATTGCTGGCTACGCCGGTTATTGCAATCATAGTGACACTTGTAAACAAATTATACGTAGAGAAGCAATCCCACCATAAATATAAATTTGAAAAATCAAACAGTTAGCCATAAGCATTTACCAGGAATGAGCTATTAAGAATGTAGGCTGTAGCATTTTAATTGTTTAGTATTTTAATTTGTAAAGTATCTTTCTTTAAGCGCCTTTCTAAAAATGTGCTGTTTTGTTGCCAGCGTCACATACTAAATAGATTTCCCCAAAATCTTAATAAATAAAGCTGATCTGCTTGCGGTATGGTTATTGGATTACATGGTACAAATAAATCAACAATTATGAACAATCAAAAAAAATTCGGTGTATGGATGGATACACACCATGCAAGTGTAGTAGGCAGTAAAGATATGGAGGATGAAACCTTAGTGGTACTTGCTCATATAGATGCCAACGCATTAACAGCAAATTCTGAAAGAAATGCCAATAACCAGGAACAAAATATAATGGCAAAATACTTAAAAGACATTGCTTCACATTTAACAAATGCCACCCATGTTCATATAACAGGTACCGGCACTGCACAGGAACAATTTATACATTACCTGGCAGAAACGCCACAGTTTAAAAACACTAAAACAGAGGAATCGACTTCCTTGAAAATGTCGGATGACAAACTGGTTGAATATATTGAAGATAAATTTTTAACGACTGTTTAATGATGGACTACCTCTAAAACGGGTAGATCTTTTACTAATAAGGGATTTCAAAAAGACTAAAAAAGCCAGCGTATTCAGCGCTGGTTTTTTAGTGGGTGTATTTAAAATCCGAGCCATCAGATGTAGCTTTTTAGGGCACAAAGTTGCAAACAATTTAATGAAGATGATAGGGATTGATAAAATATGTATTGACCAGGGATTAACAGACTCATAGTTTACAAAAAATATTGACCCTAAAAAAAGATACCGGCTAAGTGTCTTTTTAATTTAATGCTCCATATCACCTTCTTAATGGAATTCAAAAATGAACCCTATATACGGGACATCTTTTGATAATCAAATAATTTATCTTTAATAATCCTGGAAATACTGACGGCACGGTGTTTGGCCAGGTTGGCTTTTTCACCCACAAATAATTCATCTACGGTACCCAGAAATAACTGGTTCCATCGGGTAAAATGATCATTGGTCAACGGGGTAATGTGGTGTAGATGTTGATGCAGGTTCATCGGGTTGCCTTCGTAGTTGCCCGTAAACAAAATAATATTTTCCCAGAAGTTATACATGGCAGTAAGATGTTCGGCCCGGTTAGCTCTTGCCTTTTCCCTAAACACATTTCCAAGCACATCATCTTCTATCACTTTATTGTAAAAGTTATTTACCATCAACTCAATATCAGCCCTGTTTCGAATGTCTTTTTTCATACATTATAAGTGCGGTGACAAATATTTTTCGATGGATGAAAGCAGTTCTTCCGTACAGGTAGATTCTATCAATGGAAAAAGTTCCCGCTCTTCTTTACGTACATGCTTTTCTAAAGCTTTTCCTGTTTCATCCAGCTCAACTGGCGTAGCGGTAGCAGGCACAATGTTATTGAATGATTGATGCAGTTGTTGATGTTCATCAAAAATTGTCTGCAGCAGCACATCAAGGTTGGCTTTAATACCCATTACGAGTGAGAAGGCTTTTTCTTCTGCATCAAAATGTTTGATTAGTTCTTTCTTATAAAAGTCAATTGCATAAGCAGCCTTGCCTGCTGTATCTGCCGGCAGGCCCTTATATGCCGGTGCATCTTTTTGCAGCAGTCTTGCCAATATTAATGCGCCATGATGATCTCTTGATAAATGAGCCAGTGAAGGATGTCTTTTCATAATTATAAATCTTTGGTATTAAATTTCCTGGTAGCATACCATACAGGTAATACGATCCACAAAAAGAGTATTGAAAAAGAAAATGTCAGCCCCGTAGCGGTGCCAAAAAAATCTTTGAAAACTGCACCGGTATAACCCATCATTGCGGAGACATCCAGTTGCAGCAAAATTAAAATGCGGCTAAGATCAATTGGGTTTAGAGAACTCAGGGCAATCATTGGTTTCTCCATTGGGTAATCTGCAAACTGAAACAGCAGGAACAAAACCAGTCCATCAAACAATAAAGAAAAATACAGCCACAGCATAATGGCAGCACCAATGCCTTTTGCCTTATCCCTTGTTTTTACAGTAGCCAGCATGGCAATGGCAACAAATATAATGCTCAGCAATATGCCAATTAATATCATGGTAAAGCCAATCATATTTGCCTGGTATATTAAAACCGGTATGCCTGCTCCAATAAAAAATGCAATAGAAAGAGAAGTAGCCAGACCCGTAAAAAGACTGAGCCAGATGGCTTTTCGTTTCAGCGGCTGGCTTACCAGCAGTTCAATAAACTCTGCACTGTTGTAAACGTAAATGGTAGAAAAAATAATGCTTACCAGCGGCACAACAATCAGGATGATATTGAGTAAACTCAACAATCCCTTGCTGTTGTTATCTTCCAGGCTAAAAACACTCATAGAAGCGGCCAGTAAAAACAAGGTGTACACCAATACAATCTTATTGCGCAGTATATCTGTGATCACATATTTTATAATTTTTTTCATAACACTTATTTTGTCATAACCCTTGCAATGGCTTTTGATAATTTGTCTTCGCCTGTATCCTGTCTTAAAGCTTCAATGCTTTTATGAAAGAGTAATTTACCATCCTGCATATAGATAATCCTTGTTACCAGGTCGTCCAGTTCGCTTAAAATATGAGAGGTAATTAACACCAGTTTACCTTTTTCTTTTTCAGTAATAATTTTTTCTTTTAACATTTCAGAGGCAACCGGATCAAGCCCCGCAGTTGGTTCATCCAGTATCAACACCGCAGGATCAAACAAAAATGCCAGCGCTGCACTAACCTTTTGCCGGGTGCCGCCGGATAATGTCCTCATTCTTTTATTCACCAGTTCATGCAACTGGAAGGAACGAATCAGATCTTCATCCAGGGCTGGTTTTTTGTTCCTGATATCTTTCATCATATCCAATACATGGCCAATCGTCATGTTATCCGGATACCTGCCTATCTGCGGCATGTAGCCAATTTCATCCCTGTATTGCCAGTGATGCAAAATGTTTTTATCCTTAAAAGTAATAAAGCCACTGTCGGGAACTACCATGCCCAGGATGGATTTTATTAAAGTCGTTTTACCGCTCCCGTTAGGTCCTATCAGAGCAATGCATTCCCCCTTGTTGCAGGTGGTGGATACATTGTCTAATGCTTTAAGTTTGCCAAATTGTTTGGTTACGTTACTTGCAATAATCATGATCTTTTTTTTATTGGCCTGGCTAAGTGCTGCTATTTAGCTTCATTGGCGTCGCACCGTTGTACTTTTAATCTTTACTCAACCCTTCTGCCAGTGGGTTTAGCTTTTTCAGCAACGCTTAAATTAATTTCAAAAAGCCTTCTTCATCAAAGGTGCATTGTCCTTCAAATTCTCCGGTGTAAGGCTTGGTAAGATTTTTTCTGTTTTATCAAGCAGCGTCGTAATAAAACTTCTGAACAATATCATAGCCGGCGGATACTTTTCTACAATCATAGAGTACATGCTTACCGGCCGGTAGGGAATATCTCCAATCTTATTTTTATCCAGGTCGTAGCCTTCGTATTTATCCCAGTAATTATTATTGAATTTATTAAGCATCAGTGTGCCATTGGTACCCACATCAAAAGTGTTGCCGGTAAAATTATTGTGTTCCAATACCACGTCTGCACAACTAGCCTGTATCTTCAATGCCCATCCATTGTTTGTGAATGTATTGTAAGTCATAGAAATTCTGTTGGCACCCTCCATATAAATAGCACTGGTATTTTTATTAAAATAATTGCCCTGCATGTAGCCGTCCGAAATTTCCTTGAGCAAAATACCATGCGATGCATCACCCCAGTTTTCATCAAAATAATTGCTGAACATTTTTATCCTGTTACTAAACATTACAGAAACACCCGAGCCATTGTTGCTAAAAATATTGCTCACATACATATCGTCGTTGCTAAACATAAAATGTAAACCATACCGGATATTATTTGTAGAGGTATTGCGCCAGATGATAGAGTTCTTTACAAACTCAAAATAAATCCCATCACGGTGGCCGCTTACTTTGTTACCGATAATGCGCAAGCTGTCGCCCTGCCAGCAATGAATGCCATTGCCACTTTGTTGCTCTTCCTGGCTGCTGGAGGTAACCTGGTTATTTTCAATGCTACAGTTAACCCCGTTTTGAATATGGATACCAAAAAAATTATCTTCCAATATATTATTACGGATAATTACATTTTTACTGTCCACCACTTTAATGCCACTGATATCATCCATACTCGAAATTCCTGAATGTATAACACGAAACCCTTCTACAATAACCCCATCTGCTTTTACATACACTACTTCATATTTCTTTTGGCCATCCAATACCGGGTAGTTAACGCCTTTAAGAAAAATCCTTTTTTTTATTTCAAGTTTTTTTTCGGTGTAATAACCAGCATCTACCAACACCGTATCACCGGGTAAAGCGGCATCTACGGCTGCTGTTATTGTTTTATAAGTTCGGCCCGCTCCAGCATGAATGGTATTTGCAATGGCTCCGGTATAAAAAAACAGGACAACTATAAATGCTGATATTTTCATTTTTGCATATCCTCCCAGGAAATTTGATTGCCATTTATTTGCTGAAAAACTTTGGCCAGGCTGTCTTCATTTGAGAAAGCCGCAATATTTCCACCCATCGGACTTTTTAAAGCTGGGCATTGCAGAAACAGGGCATTGTTTACATTAACCAGTTTATTTGGAATGGCAAAGTCAATGAAATAAATGCCGGCAATATCTTCCTTTACTACTTTTTTTGAATTTAAAAAACCAACGATGCAACGCTCGTCATCAAACTTAAAAACCTTTCCCTTTTTAGTAATGATTTCGGCACCAAACCGATGGTCACTAACGGTCATTTTACAAAAATCACAATTGTCTTGTCCCACTCTCAGTGGCTGAGGTTGCGTACTGCAGCTACTCAATGCCGTAATGGAAAATGCCATCGCCAATATAGCCAGTGGTGTGGATTGTGGCATCCATAATTTTTTTCTTTTCCATTCAAATACAACCAGTGCCAATAAAATAGCCCCGACTGCTACAAAAATCCATCCGCCGATATCCGGTATTGAATAGGCCCCGAAATTTAATAATTGTTTAAAGCCAATCAATGGCGGCTGGTAGGCCATACCCGGCACTATGATGGCTGCCTCAGGATTTAAATTATGCCCGTATTCATATTCCCATTTCCAAAAATCTACCATGGCAACCACGCCAAATACTACAAACAAGGCAGCAGATAAATTGATCCATTTTCTTTTAGCTATCAACGCTACTGCAATAAAAAGTGCTGCGAAAAAAATGATGATGCCCGGCAATATTTTAAATTCAGGGAAATCGCTTGCATGCAGGGTTTTCATGCCAATGTAATGGTTAAGCCCATTGATGATAGCTACATTACCCGCTAATTTATTTGCATAAATCAACATCCTTAATCCCTCCGGGTATTGCGGGGCATTTAAATCTATTCGCCACATTGGCACAAATAAAACCACCACCAAACCAATAGCGCATAAAAAGAGTAATATCCTGGAGATGGAAGAAACTTTATTTTTTTTCATTTTTGTAGATTGAAATAAGTAGCGTTTTTTTTAGTTATACTGTGCGCCTGATAAAATTTTGCATTGCTGAATATTGATCCAACCGTACAAGAGCCGATAGATTCTGTGTTAATCGCCAAAAGATTTCCTGCTTTTTTTCTTAATTTTATTCTTTAGGCGTCCTGGTGACAGCCTGTTTAGGGGGCGGTCTATTAATGACCGCCTTCTA
>JBKJUP010000096.1:0-40161 GCA_046590675.1 Ferruginibacter sp.
TGGACTTTACAAATATGATGCAACTACCGAACGTTTTGCCTTAATGAATTTTACAATCAATCTGCCTTTAAGAGATATCAGGATGGATGATAAAGGAAATCTTTGGTTGATCTGCGGTTTTAATTTGATGAAATTTAATGTGGCTGACAAGTCGGTATCAAGATTTGATGCAGATCAATATTTTAGCGCTACTTCATTGTGTATTGCCCCGGATGGAGATTTACTAATATCCACGACCGTTGGTCTTTTGGAAAGATATAATTCCGCTAAAAATACTTTTACCAGTTATGATTTGTTTAGTCATTCAAAACCTGCAGTATCTAAATGGATTGAACGCCTGTACACCACTACCCATGGAACAATACTGGCTGGCACCAGTAACCAGGGTGTTAAACTATTTGATCCGGGTTCATCAACCTATCTGGATATTCTTACCTATAACGCCAACAAAACTGAAATTTTTGTAAGAAATTTTATCCAGATAAATGAAGCTGAATGTTGGATAGGTACCGAGACCGGCATATTTATTTATAACCTAAATAACGGCCATGTAACTAATCTGCAAAAAAAATACAATGACCCCTACTCCATTTCTGATAATGCGGTGTATTGTTTTACCAAAGACCGGGAAGGTGGTATATGGGCAGGTACTTATTTTGGAGGTATTAATTATTATCCTAAACAGTACACCACGTTTACCAAATATTTTCCCATGCTGGATGAAAATTCATTAAGCGGAAATGTAGTTAGAGAAATACACCAGGATCATCATGGAAACCTTTGGATTGGAACAGAGGATGCAGGTTTGAATAAGTATGATACATCCTCAAAATTATTTACACATTATTTACCTAAGGGCGATAAAACCAGCATAGCAAGTACCAACATTCATGGCTTGTTACTTACAGGAGATGAAGCATGGATTGGCTACTTTGAAAATGGCCTGGATGTAATGGATATTAAAACCGGAAAAGTAAAAAAACATTACTCAAAAGGAACAGGTGAACATGAGCTGAAAAGTAATTTTATTTATTGCATCACTCAATCTGATAAGGGTGATATTATGCTGGGCACAACACAAGGTGCCTATGTATATAATGCCGCTGCAGATAATTTTAACCTGTTGACAGGCATGCCTGTCAACAATTGGTACACAGGTATTTTGGAAGATGAACAAGGTATGTATTGGGCAAGTACTTATGGCAATGGTGTAAATTATTTTAATGCTGCAACAGGCGATAGTGGCAACTACCGGTATAATATCAACGAGAAAACAAGCCTTGCCAGCGACCGGGTTAACAGTATATTTAAAGACAGTAAAAACAATTTGTGGTTTGCAACAGAAGGTGGCTTATGCAGCCTGGATAAAGCAAGCGGAAAGTTTACCAGGTACACTACAGAAAATGGTTTTCCCAGTAGTTTTATGCTGAATGTGCTGGAGGATAGCAATCAAAATTTATGGGTATCTACAACAAGGGGATTGGTTTGTTTTAATCCACAAACAAAACAGGTAATTGTGTACACCAAAATAAATGGCATACTGAGTAACCAGTTTAATTTTAGTGCCGCATACAAGGATGACCGGGGTGAAATGTATTTTGGAAGTGTGAAGGGGATGATCAGTTTTAACCCTGCCCAGTTTATTAAAGATTCATTTTCGCCACCTGTTTACATTACCGGCTTCCAGATTTTTAATGAGGAGTTGACGATAGCAGCAGATGGTTCACCATTAACGAAATCTATTATCAGTACGGATAAAATTACACTGGCATATAATCAGTCAACATTTAGTATTGACTTTGCTTCCTTAAGTTATACCGCACCGGAAATGTCGGAATATGCCTACCAGATGGAGGGCCTCGATAACAACTGGATTTACCTGAAAACAAATCGCAAAGTATATTTTACAGAACTGTCACCCGGCACTTATACATTTAAAGTAAAAGCTGCCAACAGCAGCAACGTCTGGACAAAAGAAATAACAACGCTTACCATTCAAATATTGCCTCCATGGTGGCTAACCTCATGGGCATATTTCCTTTATGTACTCGCCGTATTATTAATCATCTTTTTCTTAATTAGAAATTATCATGCAAGAACAGAAGAAAAAAATAAACGAAAAATTGAAGCATTGGAAACTGCCAAAGAAAAAGAAATCTTCCAGGCCAAGATTGAATTTTTTACCAACGTAGCGCATGAGATAAGAACCCCGTTAACTTTAATAAAAGGCCCACTGGAAAAAGTGATCAGGAATACCATAGATGTACCGGTTATAAAGGACAGCCTCAAAATAATGGAGAGAAACACCAACCGGTTAATTGATTTGAGTAACCAGTTATTGGATTTTCGACAAACTGAAATTAAGGGCTTCAATCTTAATTTAGTTAAGACCAATATTTCTGAATTGCTGGAAGATACATTTGTAAACTTTAAACCGCTTGCCGAACAAAAAAATCTTGTATTTATTTTAAATATGCCAACCACTATCTTATGGGCCTGGGTGGACGTAGAAGCCTTTAATAAAATACTCACCAACCTTTTTAGTAATGCAGTAAAATATGCAGAAACTAAGGTAGCTGTGTACTTGTTACCCCTTGATGCATCTGACGGGTTTTTTACCATCGAAATAAAAAACGATGGTTACCTGGTTCCCTACGAAATGAAAGAAAAAATATTTGAACCATTTTTCAGATTGAAGGAGACTCAAAAACAAAAAGGTACCGGCATTGGACTGGCGCTTTCCCGATCGCTGGCCCAATTGCACAAGGGAACATTGAACATGAAAGAATCGGATAATATGCAGAATGTTTTTTACCTTTCAATGCCGGTTAACCAGGACGAATGATTCATTTAATTTTTGCGGTTAATAAATTCTTCCGGACCAAAAATAACACTGTATGAAGCCAACTATATTGTTAGTGGATGATAATGAGGAGATACTCGAATTTTTAGAAAATGAGCTAAATGAAAAGTATATTATTGCAAAAGCCTTAGATGGAAAAGAAGCGCTCGTTATTTTAAAACAGGAAGTAATACACCTGGTAATATCAGATGTGATGATGCCTGTAATTGATGGGTTTGAATTATGCAAGTCAATAAAAACAAATTTTGAATACAGCCATATTCCGGTGATACTACTCACTGCAAAAAATACCTTGCAATCAAAAATAGAAGGCCTGGAAACTGGTGCCGATGCCTATATTGAAAAACCATTTTCCCCCGAATTTCTACAGGTTCAAATTGCCAACTTATTGTTGAATCGTGCTAAAATAAAAGAATATTTTGTAAGCTCTCCGCTGGTACACATCAACAGTATGGCACATACAAAAACAGATGAACTGTTTTTAGAAAAAGTAAATGAAGCCATTTACAGTAACCTGGAAGATACCACGCTGGATGTTGAAAAATTAGCCGGTTTAATGAATATGAGTAAACCAACATTGTACCGAAAAATAAAATCAATTTCAGACCTTACACCAAACGAACTGATTAACATAACCAGGTTAAAAAAAGCAGCTCAACTTTTATTAGAAGGTAATTATAAAATCTATGAAGTGGCCGACATGACCGGCTATGGATCGCAAACTAATTTTGGCAGAAATTTTCTAAAGCAGTTTGGTATGACGGCAACTGATTATTTGAATATGAAACAGGCGAAAAATACGCCTCCGCTCAATTGAATAAACTTTAAAATCCGGGATAACTGAAATGAATCTATTCAGTGTTTCTCGAAAAATTCGCCGGTACAAAATTCAGCATTGAATTAAAAGAATCGCTGTATTTTTTATCATCAACCTTGTAATAAAATGCCCCTTTTTTTGAATTGAGTTTATCCTTATCATTCAACTTTACCAATAGTTTTGTTGATAATAGTTTACGGTTAAAATTCCCTTTATCGAAGTTGGTGTTGTAAACGGCCTGGTAAAGATTCTGTAGTTGTGGCATTGTAAATTTGGCAGGCAATAACTCAAATAATAGTGGATGCAATGCGGCTTTATATCTTAGTTTTTCTTTAGCCAGTTCTACAAATTCATTGTGATCAAAAATGAGCGCAGGTAGCTCGTTAATTGAGATCCAGGCCGGATGATAGTCTTCGTTAATTTGTTGCTTATATTTTTGAATATCAATCAAGGCAAAATAAGCAACAGAAACAGTTCGCTCTACAGAATCCCGTTGTGGTGCTGTAAAGGTATGTAGCTGTTCCATGTATAAACCATCCAGGCCTGTCAGATCTTTTAGCACACGGGATGCAGCTTCTTCTGCTGTTTCATTTTCCTGTACAAAACCACCAACCAGGCTCCACATACCTTTAAACGGTTCAAAACTTCTTTGTATTACCAATAGTTTTAAATCCTGGCCATCGTAGCCAAAAATGATGCAATCTACTGCAAAAAGAATTCTTTTTTGTTGAGAATAACGTCTCATCGTGTATGAAAAATGGTTGTATTTGTTATTGAATAGTTTTTACTTTAAGGCTATACATTATCCTTAGATTAACCAGCTAATATACCTTGACCAAAACAAACCCAGGTACTTTTTTATTCTAAATTCAATGCAGTTTAAACTGGCTATTTATAAAAAGAAAATTAGTTACCAGTTACAATAACAGCTACCAGAATTTCACATACAATGCAAAAATCAATAATAAAGTGATTATTATTAATGCCGTTGTTTGTGGTTTAAGTTTAAACATGGTAGCATCCAGTTCAAATGCTTTCGGATTAATTTTTGGCCCACCCAAACTTATTGCAACCATCACAATCATGGTAAACATAAATGACAATCCCATACAAATATGAAAAGGAATTACAAATACATCTTTACCATTTTGAATGGTATGATATGCGGTATATAAAAAAGTTTCGTTCCCAAATAAAGCGGGTGCAAATTCGTTGAATAATACGGATAAGCCAAAACCTGTTAACAAGCCCGCAATTGCTGCAGCCCCGGTAGTCCTTTTCCAAAACATACCCAATAAAAACATCGCAAATACACCCGGGCTTATATAACCTGTGTATTGCTGGATAAATGTAAATCCACCTTTTCCTCCGATACCCAACAGATCGTTCCATGTAAATAGAACAGCCAATACCATTGCAGCAAACACAGCAATTCGTCCGGTATAAACCTGGCTTTTTTCGGAAGCCTCTTTCTGGAAATATTTCTTGTGAATGTCAAGTGTATAAATGGTAGAAATACTATTTACTTTACCAGCCAGTGAAGCCACAATTGCGGCGGTTAGAGCAGCAACAGACAATCCTTTTAAACCGGTAGGTAAAAAGGTAAGCACTGCAGAATATGCGCCATCTTTACCACCAATTAACTGAGGCAAATGACCGCCTTTATATAAAACGAATGCAGCAATACCCGGTAACATTACAATGATGGGCATTAGTAACTTTAAAAACCCTGCAAATAAAATCCCTGTACGGGCTGTCT
The DNA here is from genome assembly GCA_046590675.1 of Ferruginibacter sp. Classification (GTDB taxonomy): domain Bacteria; phylum Bacteroidota; class Bacteroidia; order Chitinophagales; family Chitinophagaceae; genus Ferruginibacter. The sequence goes on from JBKJUP010000096.1 coordinate 5,440, forward strand.
GTAAATCGGCCCCCAGTGCACGTTGCGTAATGTACTGGTTACATCCCCAATAATTCAGGTTAATAATCCAGATGCCTGCCAGGTAGGAAAGCACACCTGGAAATGTGATGTATTTATCAATATCATTTTGATTGGAGTCGGCAGTTGGTTTAGGAATAATCATTTTAAAATGTTCTGGCGCTTCTTTAATCAAGGTGTTAAAACCTGCGATAGCATCATGTCCCACTCCAAAAAATTCACTCACTGTAGTTAATGCAATATAGGTTGTTACCAGCCCACCGATAATCAGCACAGCCACCTGAATTACGTCAGTATAAGCTACCACCTTCATACCGCCTAAAGATATCAGTAGCGCAAATATGGCAAGACCAATCATTATGGTATGAAAATATCCACCTCCGGCAATACCGTTTATGGCAACGGCACCCAGGTATAGTATAGAAGTAAGGTTTACAAAAACATACAAAAACAACCAAAACACAGCCATGATCAGCGCAGTTGATTCATTGTACCTCATCTTTAAAAACTGAGGCATGGTATAAATCTTGTTCTTGATATAAACCGGTATAAACCAAACCGCAATAATGATCAATGCAATGGCGGCAATCCACTCATAAGCTGCAACAGCAACACCTAAAAAGAATCCCTCACCGCTCATTCCAATAAACTGTTCTGCAGAAATATTAGAAGCAATTAATGAAGCGCCAATTGCCCACCAGGTAAGTGTGCCTTCGGCCAGGAAATAAGCCTTTGCATCATGTTCATTTTTTTTACGTTTGTGATATACACTGTAACCGTAGCCGGCTACGATAATAAAATAAATTACAAATACTGCGTAATCGGCAAAGGCGAGATTTTTATTCATGAGCAAGTTGTTATTTTGAGAATTAAAGGAACAGTTTTATAATACTAATTTTATTTTTTGTTTTGATAATAGCCATCACTCCAACGCAATTCATTTTTTAACTGGTACAAGGTAGTGTCTTTACCAATTAATACATACTCAATTCCTGCAAATCCTGCAAAGTCTTCCATGTGTTCTGATCTTAAATTTTGACTGTAACCGGTATGGTGAGCACCACCGGCATAAATCCATCCTGCACAACCTGTTTTAAAATCGGGATATGGCTTCCATAAAACCCTTGCTACCGGTAATTTTGGTAATGCATGAACAGGCTCAACAGCTTCTACTTCATTTACAATTAACCTGAACCGATTTCCCATATCAACTAACGATGCATTCAAGGCTGGCCCTGCTGCTGAATTAAACACCAGGCGAACAGGATCTGCTTTTCCACCAATACCCAACGGATGAATTTCGCAGGTAGGTTTTCCTGATGCAATGGAAGGACAAATCTCCAACATGTGCGATCCCAATACCAATGAATTGGCAGGATCAAAATGATAGGTGTAATCTTCCATAAATGAATTGCCACCTGGCAACCCGGTACCCATTACTTTCATGGCCCGAACAAGTGCAGATGTTTTCCAGTCGCCTTCTCCGGCAAAGCCATAACCTTCTGCCATCAGGCGTTGAGAGGCTATGCCAGGCAATTGACTCATGCCATGCAAATCTTCAAAAGTATCGGTGAAGCCTTTATAATTTCCATCTACCATAAAGGCACGCATACCAATTTCAATCTTAGCGGCTTCTCTTAAAGAAGGGTGTTGATCACCACCCTTTCTTAATGATGTAACCAATGTATATTCGTCTTCATATTCACTGATCAATTTATCAATTGCAGCATCGCTGGTTTCATTGATCACTTTTACAAGATCACCAACGCCATGTGTATTGACTGAGTAGCCAAACTTATATTCCGCCTCCACTTTATCTCCATCTGTAACCGCTACAAAACGCATATTATCGCCAAAGCGAACAAAACGTGCACCCTGCCAATCATTCCACCCTGCGGCTGCACGTGTCCATGCATTTAACTGCTCCAGTACTTCGGGATCCTGCCAATGACCAACAACTACTTTACGGTTCATACGCATACGGCTTACGATAAATCCAAATTCACGGTCACCATGTGCACTTTGATTCAGGTTCATAAAATCCATATCGATGCTATCCCAGGGAATATCACGATTGAACTGTGTATGCAAATGGCACAATGGCTTTTGCAAAATCTTTAATCCACCGATCCACATTTTAGCAGGTGAAAAAGTATGCATCCAGGTGATGATACCAATACAATTTTTAGCATAATTTGCTTCCTGGCAAATGCTGTAAATTTCTTCGGTCGATTTTACTGTTGGTTTAAAAACAACGGTTACGGGAATTTGAGAAGCACCATTTAAAAATGAAGCAATGGATTGCGAATGTTCGGCAACCTGTTTCAACGTTTCTTCACCATATAAATGCTGGCTACCAGTTACAAACCATACTTCCAGTTCTTTAAGATTTATCATTGTTAGATTTTTTTATGTTGATCAACTTTTTTTGTAGAAATATTTTTATCGTATTTAGATTCTGTCTAATTTTTTTTGTCCCCGACATTTATATTTCATGGCATCGACATCGGCAGAGTTTACACTGAGGAACGAAGTGCTCCGTTCAATTCATATTTTTATGGCAACATTTTCCACCATTATCTTACTACAGCGTTAACTGCCTAATACTGCTTATTTATTTTGCAATCAGTTCCAGGTCCTTCACCTTTTCGGGAAACCAAACATTCATTTCTCCCTTGCCCCTGTTGGCCCAGCTATAATATGGAATGGCGATTAAAGCATGCTTAACTGTCGCAACACTATCATTACCGGAAATTACAACTGCCGGCACTTCTGCCTTTAATATGGTAACGCCATTCAATAAACCAGGCTTAAACTCAGTGGTGAAACTTGTATTTTCAGGCGCCAGGATATTGCTGGTTTTTCCATTGTTATCGGCCCATTCGGCACAATACATCAATGGGCCCCGTTGCAATGCAACTTTACCGATATCATTTTTTACGTTATCATTGGCAGCAACCCTTCTTACTTCCATGGGTAAATTCAATGACAATACATCTCCTTTTTTCCAGGTTCTTTTGATAACGGCATAACCTTGCTCCATTTCATAAGGCAGTTCCGTTCCGTTTATTTTCAATGTCGGTTTAGCAGTTGAGTTGTGTTCAAATCTATACAGGTCAGAAGGCATCGCATTATTTTCTGCCCAACCCGGAATACGAACCAGCATGTTAAAAGCTGAAGTCTTTGCCGGGTTTACTTTAAATACCAGGTCACCATCCCATGGGTAATTATTTTCCTGGATGATGTCAACTTTTTTACTATTAACCGTAAGGCTTACTGTGCCTTTTATAAAAAGATTTACAAAAATATTTTCGTCTTTTTGTGCATACATATAACCCGGTATTGAAGGAATCAACCGGGCAAGATTTGTTGGGCAACAGGAACATTCAAACCAACCAGACCTTGTAGCTTCCATATCCGGATGACTAGAACTGTTGCGGATTTCCATGGCATTGGTATAGAAAAATGATTTACCATCCAACCCTACTCCGGATATTAATCCATTGTAAAGGATCTTTTCCAGCACATCAATATATTTAGCATCTCCATGTAATAAAAACATACGCTGGTTCCAGTACACATTTGATATGGCTGCACAGGTTTCGTTGTATGCAGTCCCGTTAGGAAGTTCATAATTTTCTCCATAGCGCTCACCACTTCCAATAGCACCTGTTCCGCCTTGTACATAAATTTTCTTGCTTACTACATTGTTCCATATTTTATCAATGGCTCTCAGCAATGAATCATCACCGGTTAAAGCTGCAACATCAGCAACGGCTGAATAAAGATATCCTGCTCTTACTGCATGTCCTTCGGCTTCATCCTGCATTACAACCGGTTTATCATCCTGCCAGTAAGCACCACTTTTCCATGAATCTTTACTGGTTGAATCATAACCTTTATATCGTCCTCTTTCTTCAATAAAAAATTTAGCGGTAGATAAATATTTTTTTTTCCCGGTAATGCGATACAATTTTACCAGGCCCATTTCTACAATTTCATGACCGGGTGCAACATGCATTTTATCGGGTCCAAATACGCTGCAAACAAGGTCCGCATTCTTAAGTGCAATATTTAATAAGGTAGTTTTTTTAGTAGCCAGGTAATGAGCAGCAGCGGCTTCATATAAATGGCCGGCATTGTATAATTCATGACTGAGTTCTCTTTCTTTTACCCACCTTACCTTACCCGCCCAGGCCTGGGGTTTATCGGGGTTAATGGTTCGGGCAGTGTACAAATATCCATCAGGCTCCTGTGCCTTGCCAATGATGGTAATCAATGAATCGAGGTAGGCATCCAATTTTGCATCCGGATGTACAGCCAGGGAAAAAGAAGCGCCTTCCAGGGTTTTGTAAATGTCTGTATCATCAAAGGGATATTTGGTACAAAATGCACCACGTTTTTCCGCGGCCATTTCAAAGTTTTTGATTCGGCCGGTAGTTTGGCAACGTTCAAATGAAGCAGGAATGGTGACAACCCGGTTGGTTTCAATCCTGGGTAACCAAAAATTATCGGAAAGTTTAACCTGGGTAAAAGGAACGGATTGGATAGGATAATCCTTTTGTTGACCAAATGACACAGTGGTACTAAAAATCATTATGGCTAAAGCAATTCCTTTCATCGTTACAAGTTTAAATAATTAAAAGTTCTTTTTATTATCAGTCAATATTCCCGATCAGCGATCAGTAAATACTATTGCCCGTAATAACTGTCTGGTCCGTGCTTACGCTCAAAGTGTTTTTTTATCAACGCATCTTTCAATCTTGGTGCGTTGGCATCAATCTGTTCGGTCAGTAAAGCCATATGTGCAATGGATTCCAGCACTGCACTGTTATACACTGCTTTTGCCGGCGTTTTACCCCAGGTAAAAGGTGCATGATTTCCAACCAAAATCATTTCAATATCTTCATAACTTAAGCCTTTCGTTTTCAGTTCATTCATTATTTGAAAACCGGTTTCATATTCATAGTTTCCTTTTATCATGTCATCATCCATTGGTGGTGCGCAAGGAATATCAACCGTATTGTGATCGGCATGCGTGGTGCCAAAAATTGGAATACAGCGTTGGCTCTGTGCCCATGATGTGGCGTAAGTGGAATGTGTATGAACAATGCCACCAATTTTTTCCCAATGCTTATATAGTACAGCATGCGTAAGTGTATCTGACGAAGGACGAAGTTTACCTTCAACAGTTTTTCCATCAAGATCCACAATTACCATTTTTTCCGGACTCAATTCTTCATAAGGAACTCCACTTGGTTTGATGGCAAAAACGCCCAATGATCTGTCAACTGCACTAACGTTTCCAAAGGTATAGAGCACCAGTCCAAGTTTTGGCAATTGCATGTTGGCTTCATAAGCCGCTTCTTGTATCTCGCTATATTTATTCATCAGTTAAAATATTTCAGTCTTTTTGACTGACAGTTTGTTCAATAAAATTGCCGAATTGCATGTAACGTTCAAAGCGCTTTTTGTAAACAGGCACTCTTGATTTATCAGGATGATATTCCGCATCGAAACCCTGCCCCATGGCCTGCATTGCATCTTCTACTTTATCGTAAATACCTGCAGCCGTTGCGGCAAACATAGCTGCTCCAAGGGCACAGGTTTGTTCTGAACGATGAATGCGAATGGGCATGTCCATCACATCAGCCATCATCTGCATAATAAAGGGCGATTTTTTTGCAACGCCACCAATTCCAATCAAACCTTTTACAGGCACACCCTGCTCATTGAACCGATCAACAATTGCCTTAGCACCAAAACAGGTTGCTTCTGCAATTGCCCTGAATATTCTGGGAGCATCTGTGCCCAGGTTTAACCCGGAAAGCGCACCTTTTAATAATTGATTGGCATCCGGTGTACGACGGCCATTGAGCCAGTCAAGCGCCAGCTCACAGTTTTCATCCGGCTGAATAAGTTCAGCCTGTTTACTTAGTGTTGCAATGATCTTTGCCGTAGCTTCTTCAACCAGTTTTGCAGCCGTTTCCGCATCCACTAAAGAAGATTGTGGCAGCAATGTTTGCAAAGGCCAGGCTAAAATATTTTTAAACCATGCGTAAGCATCACCAAAAGCTGATTGCCCCGCTTCCATCCCCATCATACCAGGAATAACAGAACCGGGTACCTGCCCGCAGATGCCTTTCACCAAAGTAGCTGCTACATCCTGCATAGGAGCCACCAACATATCGCAGGTAGATGTTCCCATTACTTTACTTAAGTGATAAGGTTCTATCTGGCCACCTACTGCACCCATGTGTGCATCAAAAGCGCCTACTCCAATTACTACGTTTGTATCAAGTCCTAATTTTTTTGCCCAATCATCGCAAAGCGTGCCAACTGATTGATGAGCAGCATAAGTGTCTTTAGGCATTTTATCGGTAAATCCAGCCAGCAACGGATCAAGCGTAGCAAAAAATTCATCCGGCGGAAAACCGCCATAAGCTGCACTCCACAATGCTTTATGGCCGGCACTGCATACACCTCGTTTCATTTGTGTAACATCATTCCCACCGGCCAGCATAAAGGGAATCCAATCGCATTGTTCCACAAAAGAACTGGTAGCATTTTTAACTACGCTGTCTGCTCTAAACAGGTGAAGCAGCTTTGCCCAGTACCATTCAGAAGAATATATCCCACCTACAAACTGCAGGTAATTGGTTTCAAATTTTGATGCGTGTTCATTGATTTCTGCGGCCTCTTTAGTTCCCGTATGGTCTTTCCACAAAATGAACATAGCATTGGGGTTTTCACCAAATTCAGGTGATAACGCCAAAGGCGTTCCTGTTTGATCTACAGCTACGGGAGTTGATCCGGTTGTATCAATTGAAATTGCTTTTACTTTTGCAGCAACAGCAGGGCCAGCCTGTTTTAAACAACTATTGATGGTGAACTCAAGCCCCTCTACATAATCCAGCGGATGTTGGCGAAATTGATTGACGGAAGGATTGCAATATAGGGCAGCTTTCCAACGGGGATAATAGAAAACGGCAGCAGCAATTTCATTTCCATTTGAAGCATCTACCAGGATAGATCGGACGGAATCAGTACCGTAATCTACCCCTATTACATATTGATCGTTCATAATTTGCAGGCAATTGAGGTTCAAATATAATAATATTTGTAAAATTGACAATTATTAATTGTCTTTTTTTATTCACTTTCTTATTTTAATAAAAATTAGCGTGTTATTAATAAAAAATTACAAAACAGTTAGAATGAGAACGAGCGGGAGGAAATTATAAGTGCTCAAATGGCCGAATTATCGGCGAGGTGGTGCGGCTAAATTTAAATTGATATATCAATAGTGAATTTTTAACTATGATCGCCTTCTTCAACGACGTCCTGCTCCTGAAATTTAGAGAGAACATCCTTATGACGTAGAATTTTTATCAATTGGATCAATGCAGTTAAGGTGAAAATGCCTCCAATTACCCAGTTCAGATATTGTTGACTATTTGCTATGCGGTCAACGGCCCATTTTCCACCAAATATAAAAACACAGTTGCCGGCCATTGTACCCAGGCCAATTCCGAGAATGTAAATATTATAATTATCAGCTTTAGGGGACAGAATGTTTTTTGTAAAGAGTACGGTACTCCATCCAAACCAAAATGGAATCTGTACCGGATTGATGGCGCACATTAGCATACCTAGCAAAAAACGATGCATTCCTAATTCCAGGAATCCATTTTTAACCTGGTTTCCATCGCCACTTTTTATAGCTGCCACAAAACTACCAATGGCCAGGGCAACTATGATGGCAAGTGTAATCCACTCCATTATTTTCATCAGCTTATGTTGCTTACGAACCCAATCTATACCAACCAGGGAAATCCGAACATACACCATTTCAACAAGCAGGGAGCCTGCTGCAAACCAAAGTGCGTGCCTTATACTTTCCTGTATTCCAATTTGCATAGCAGCAATATTGAGTGTTCCAAGTGGCAGGGAGCCAAGGAAACTGATCAACATACCCCAAAGGAAAATATTTAATAATTTAGGCAAGGCGCAAAGATAACCCGTTTAGCTATTTAACTTTTTTTGAAAAGAATGTCTTTATTTTTAGGTGTATTTAAAAATCCTACTCTTTGAGTTAACGGTGTAGCCTTTATTCAAAAGGATTTAAATACAATAGCCCCTAAATCCATCCTTATTTTTTTGCGAAAACTTTTAATGCAATGGTTACTTTATTCTGAAGTGTAATGCTTTCCTCTCCTACTTTAAAGTCGAGCCGGTTGATATCAAACGCTCCTTCAAATAAATAGCCCACGCCGGAAGCTGTTGCAGAAAATCCAAATTCTACTGGTTTTGTTATGCCTTTTATAGTGAGATTGGCAAACATATAATAACGGCCCTTAATGCCTGAAGTGGTAATCCTTGTGCTTTTAAAACTAATTTCGGGATGGTTGGCAACATCAAAGTAATCATCTTCTTTTAAATGTTCATCACGCATTTCACTATCGGTATCAATGGTGGCAGCCGTAACAGATACAACAAAACTGCTGGTGGTAAGCTTTGCGGGGTCAAATTTTATAAGGCCGGTCAGGCCTTTAAAATCTCCGCCGGTTTTAATTGCAAAATTTTTTATAGTAAAATGTACTTTACTTCCTGCGTCGATAGGTGTATAGGAAGTTTGCGAAAAACAAGCTACGGAAACAATTAAGGAGACAAATGCGATGATCGCAGGTTTCATAAATATTTTTTTTAAAGATACACTCATCAGTCACCATTTTGAATTGCTGTGTTGTTAAAACTATTTTAAGGATATTTAATCAATAAAAATCAGGCTGTCCCCCGGCTGACATATCTGGTGTATATTTCCATATAATTTGTGAAACATTATGATCCTGAAATCAACCTGGCAACTTTTAAGAATACATTTTTCATTTTTTTTAATGCCGGTTTATTGGTTTGCCCTCAGCCAAACAGTTGATATCAACACATCAGACGCCATCCTTGTTTTCGTTTTACTTCATTTATTGGTATATCCGGCAAGCAATGGATACAACAGTTATATGGACAGAGATACAGAGAGTGTTGGAGGCATTAAAAATCCGATGCAACCAACCAAACAATTATTCCAAACCAGTGTTGTATTGGACATAACCGCAATAGTATTAAGCTTTTTTATTAGTATATATTTTGTAGTTGGTATTGTTGCGTACATACTTGCTTCAAGAGCTTACAGCTATCGTGGAATACGACTAAAAAAGTACCCGGTGTTAGGTTATGTTACGGTTGTTTTGTTCCAGGGTGCGGTTACATTTTTTTTAGTAATGCATGGATGCAGTGCAGACAAAACATTCAATATACCGGGTATGGGAATGCTGGCAGCATCTTTGTTGATTGGAGGGTTCTACCCATTGACACAAATATACCAGCACAAACAAGATAAAGCAGATGGAATTACCACCCTGAGTTTTTTGTTAGGATACAGAGGCACATTTATATTTACAGCAATCATCTATGTTTTTGCAGTAAGCAGCCTTGCTTTCCTACTCATATCAACTTTACAGGAACGTTCCTTTTTCATCATTCAAATCTTTTTCATTCCTGTGCTCGTATATTTCTTTTGGTGGTTTAAGAAGGTGGTTAATACTGTTGAAGCAGCAAATTTCACCAACACAATGCGTATGAATATTTTAGCTTCTGTATGTACCAACGCCGCCTTTATTACTTTATTTTTAATTGAAAAAACTTGAGCAAAATAGTATCGATAGCAACCGGAGTTCCCCCCTATAAACACAATCAAAACGACATTTGCGCATTTGCAGACACCATCTATTGCAACACTGCAGACGACAGTCGTAAAATGAAATTCGTATATAATCACAGTGGTATTGACACCCGTTATTCTGTAATGCCGGATTATAGTTCCAATAAGTCAGGAAGACAGTTTTATGAAAAGAATGATACCCTTGAACCATTTCCTTCTCTTGAAAAACGGATGGAATGGTATGCAAACAATGCAGTAATGCTGTCGGTAAAAACCATTGAGGAATGTATTGCAGGTAAAATAGAAAAGGAAGCGATAACCCATTTAATAACGGTAAGCTGTACGGGTTTAAGTGCACCGGGACTCGACCTGGAAATAATGGAAGCAATGAATCTTCCGGGGAACATTTTCCGCACTTCGGTAAATTTTATGGGATGTTATGCCGCCATTCATGCACTTAAATTAGCGGATGCTATTTGTAAAAATACAATTGATGCAAACGTAGTAATTGTATGTACCGAATTGTGTACCCTTCATTTTCAAAAAGACAATTCAATAGACAATATCACTTCTACCCTTTTATTTGGTGACGGATCTGCAGCAGTACTGGTAAAACATAGCGAAACCAGTTTTAAAGGATTAACTATAAAGGACTTTTGCTCAGAAGTATCATTTAAAGGAAAAAAAGATATGAGCTGGCAATTATCCTCCAGTGGTTTTTTAATGACGCTTTCAGGCTACGTGCCCGATCTTGTAAAACAGGATTTTAATACGCTCCTGGAAAAGGCTCTCCAAAATGCATCGATAGACAAATCAGCTATTACCCATTGGTGTATTCATCCTGGAGGGAAAAAAATACTGGAAGCTATTCAGACCAGTGCCAGCCTATGTCCGTCAGCACTTCAATACTCATACGAGGTTTTAAAGGAATATGGTAACATGAGTTCCCCAACTATATTATTTGTTTTGCAAAAAATAATGCAGGAATTAATACATACTCCTCCGGAGAAACAAGCCACCATTTTCAACGTGGCATTTGGCCCGGGGCTAACGATGGAAACGTTTATTGCAACTTATGATTGACCTAAGTTCAAGATCTGACAAATTGGAATTACTGGACGATCCTTCAGTTCCATTCGCTGATATCCGGCAAAATATGCGGGAATTAAATACGATCAACACTTATCTTGGAGGCCATAAGATTACCCTTGATGGTATCAATAAAATAATAAGCAAATCGAATCAAAAAAAATCATTGACCATTTGTGAAATTGGTTGTGGTGGCGGAGATAATTTAAGTGCTATAGATAAATGGTGCACTAAAAATTTAATTGACGCAAGATTTATTGGAATAGATATAAACCTTGCCTGTATTGAGTTTGCAAGGCTTCAATATCCTGAGCTTAAAGCAAACTGGATACATTCCGACTATCAACTGGTAAACCTGGAATTTAACCAACCCGACATCATATTTTCCTCCTTATTCTGTCACCATTTTAAAGATGCGTCCATCATTCAAATGCTTCAATGGATGAAAAAAAATGCACAGGCTGGATTTTTTATCAACGATCTGCACAGGCATCCACTTGCATATTATTCTATCAAAGTGATAACAGCCATTTTTTCAAAATCATACCTGGTAAAAAACGATGCTCCACTTTCTGTGGCTCGTGGCTTTAAAATGAAAGAATGGAAATATTTATTAAAATCCGCAGGCATAATAGATGATTGTGTAAATTGGAAATGGGCCTTCAGGCATTTAATTGTGTGTACCAATGACTGATCAAAAAAATTATGATGTTGCCATCATCGGTGGCGGTCTTGCCGGGCTTGCACTATCCATTCAACTGGCTAATGAAGGTTGTTCAGTTATTCTTTTTGAGAAAGAAAAATATCCGTTTCATAAAGTGTGTGGTGAATATATAAGTATGGAAAGCTGGCAATTCCTGGAAAGCATGGGACTGCCGCTTGCTGAAATGCATTTGCCCATTATTAACAAATTAATAGTAAGTGCACCTGGCGGCAATATGTTGCACGAAACGCTTCCGCTTGGAGGATTTGGGATCAGCCGTTATAAAATAGACAATGATCTAAAGCAGATTGCCATTAACAAGGGCGTAGTTGTGATGGATGGTTGTAAAATAGATGCTTTCGCATTTGATGGAAAAATATTTACTTTAACCAGCAGTGCCGGGAATTTTATTAGCAAAATTTGTTGTGGAAGTTTTGGAAAACGGAGCAATCTTGACCTTAAATTAAAGAGAAGTTTTCTCCGGCAAAAAAGCAATAAGCTGAATAACTTTATTGGCGTAAAGTATCACATTAAAACAAATCATCCTGCCGGCACTATTGCGCTACACAATTTTGAAAACGGCTATTGTGGCATATCTAAAATTGAAGACGATAAATATTGCCTTTGTTATTTGACCAATGCGGCTAATTTAAAAGCAAATAATAATTCCATTAAAGAGATGGAAAAAAATGTGCTGTATAAAAATGAGCATCTTAAAAAGATTTTTACCGAAAGTGACATAATTTACAGCCAGCCCCTTACCATTTCGCAAATATCATTTTCTAAAAAAACGCAGGTAGAAGATCATCTATTGTTATTAGGCGATGCAGCGGGAATGATTACACCGCTTTGCGGCAATGGAATGAGTATGGCGCTGCGGAGTAGTAAAATTGCAACAGTATTTATACTTCAATATTTGCAAAATAATATTACAAGAGAGGAGATGGAAAAAATGTATGCCGGTAAATGGCAACAGGTTTTTTCAGATAGATTAATAACCGGCAGAATGATACAAAGGTTATTTGGCAAGAGCTATATCACCAACATTTTTGTAAGTGTTATGAAGAAGTTTCCCTACCTGGTGAAGCATTTAATTAGGAAGACACATGGCCAGCCGTTTTAATAAACGATGGTGGCATCTACCTGCTTCATTTCACGTATGTGCCTGCGTGTTCCCTTAATAAAATCTTTGCCTTTTTTGAATGGCCATGGTTTAATACCATTTTCTGTATTGCATTTGCTGATTTCGTACAGCGCTTTCCAGTGTTTTAAAATTTCTTTGTAAGCTCCAATTAAGGTATAACCGGTATCGTAGAAGTGATTGGGTTCTGCACCGCAACCATTGTATTCCAATATTGAAAAATTCTTGCCTTCTTTAAGATCCTCAACACTGGTGCACATCACATCGTACCTGCCATAATAAAAATCATTGATGGGTAAACTAAAGCTGTCAAACAAAGCAACCAGTTTATCATCGATGTGATCCTTTAAATCTATAAATTGAGCGCCACGACTATGGTTAGCCGCATAGCTCAACATATATTTCTGGTCTTCCTCCAACACATCGTTCCATTTATCTTTATGCTTATCGTACAATTCATCTAAACGTTTTTCGCCTTTGGGATGTTGGGAAATTAAGGACTGCAATGTTTCCTTGCCGGTACCTGTAACAAATAGTGGAATCTTATGAAGAAAACCAGTTACCCTTCCTTTTAACTCTTTAGGATGCCGGATATAAAATACACTTACTTCCATCGGGTAAGTTACCAGTCGTTGTATTATATATTCCCATGGCATCAATTTATGATAGTATATTAGTTCAGCTTCATTTTCAACTTTTCTTAATAGTATCCCCTGCTCGCCTATTTCAGGCTTTACAATAAATGGATAATCAATATTACTATCGGCCAGTTTAAATTTAATTTCATCTACGGTCGCTGATGGCAGTACATTGAATTTAGTTGGGTATGCCCATTCAGGCAACAAATCATACATTTCCTTTTTGGGTTCTCCTTCTAATCCACCAAAGGTTAATTTAGGATTGCTGGAGGTGAAAAACCAAACAGATCGTGACCGGATTATATACCCAATCCAAAAAATTATTAAGGGTAGATATAGCAATTCAAATGGCCAGGCTTCCCAGTTAACAATCTTTTTTATAATTCCATTTGTTTTTTTCATGAAGGTGTAAAATTAAACACTTAACCTTAACAATTAACAGCTTATGAAAAACAACAAACATTTAGTTACATTTGCTTTACTGTAAAAGTTACTATATGCATGTACCAACAATGGCAGAAATGGCAGCCAGCGGCGAACATCCCGAAGTATTATTTTGGGTGGGTTGCGCAGGAAGTTTTGATCAACGGGCTCAAAAAATCACCAGGGCTTTTGTAAGTATTTTAGAAAAAATCGGAATAAAATATGCAATATTAGGTAAAGAGGAAATGTGTACTGGTGATCCTGCAAGGCGTGCAGGCAATGAATTTATGTTTCAGATGATGGCCTATCAAAACATTCAAATATTAAATGGATATGGTATAAAGAAAATTGTTACCGCTTGTCCGCATTGTTTTAATATTTTAAAAAATGAATATCCTGAATTGGGTGGCGATTTTGAAGTTATTCATCATGCCACTTTTATACAACAATTGATAGATGATGGAAAAATTAAATTGAAAGAAGGCGGCGCATTTAAAGGTAAGAAAATCACCTATCATGACAGTTGTTACCTGGGTAGAGCCAATAACATTTATGAAGCTCCACGCAAAGTATTGGAAGCGCTGGATAGCGAACTTGTAGAAATGAAACGCTGTAAATCAAACGGGCTTTGTTGCGGTGCAGGTGGTGCTCAAATGTTTAAAGAGGAGGAAAAAGGTGAGATAAGAATTAATTTTGAACGAAGTAACGAAGCCATAGAAACAGGTGCCGCTATTATTGCAGCAGCCTGCCCGTTTTGTAATACGATGTTAACTGATGGCGTAAAAAATGATAACAAGGAAGATGATGTACGTGTGATGGATATTGCAGAATTAGTTGCAGCATCATTATAAAAATAACTATTATGAATTTAGATTACAGGGAAATTATACCCGAAAATTTCAGCGATGATTCCCGTGTGTGGATATACCAGAGTAGCCGGTTATTTCTTTTAAGTGAGGCACTGGAAATAGAAGAAATGCTGGAAAATTTTGTGGCAGGTTGGAAAAGCCATGGAGCTGATGTAAAGGGATATGGTAATTTATTGTTTGGCCATTTTATAGTATTAATGGCAGACGAAAGCATGAGTGGCGTTAGTGGTTGCAGCACAGATAGCTCTGTTCGTATTATAAAGGAAATCGAAAATAAATTTAATGTTCAGCTTTTTGAAAGACAAACGCTGGCTTTTCTTATAAAAGAAAAAATTCAACTGCTACCATTGTCGCAGTTGAATTATGCAGCTACCAATAATTTTATTGAGCCAGGTACGTTGTATTTTAATAACACAGTTCTTACCAAAAAAGAACTACTAGAAAACTGGGTTATTCCAATTAAAGAAAGCTGGCTGGCAAAACGAATTAGTTTTCCCGAATTAACCTGACGATATTATTTTTCTGAAGGATTTTTTTTTGAAGCTTTTAACTTGAGAATGGTTGCTTCTAACCTGGCTTGTTTAGTCTCTTCCTTTTTAGCGCTCGAAATCCAGGTAATATACTCTTTCCTATTTGTAAAGGAAAGTTGCTCAAAAAAGGCTTTTGCTTCAGAGCTTTCCGCAAATAATTTTTCTAATTCTACCGGAGTAGTTATTTTTCTGTTTTCCAGGTCAATCCCCGGAATGTCTTCTTTTATATGGGTTAATTTTACCAGGTCAGCTTTTTTAAACCTCATAGCAGTCCAGATATTGTCGAGTGCTATTAATCTAACTCCTTCTAATTTGTATTTTTCAATACAACCCCAATTGCAATCTCTGGAAAGATCACTAACTATTTTCGAAGAAACCTTAGGATAGGCAATCCACAACTTCGCATTTTCATGCAAAGCAGGTACCACATCACGTAGAATATCTTCTAACTGTTTATGACTAATCGCAAAAACCAGGGCAAAATCAATTTTCCGGCTTCTTAACAGCGGAGTAACATTTTTGGAAAATGACAACTTCACAAATTGCTTTTCGACTGTAGATGGCAGTCCCTGGATCAGGAGGTTCTTTTCATCTTTCAATTGTAATTTTTCTAATACAGATTGTGAGGGTGCTAATACTTCCATGCAAAGATTTTTTAGGTTATAAAATAAACAAGAAGCTATCCTTTCCTATTGGAATACATAATGCAGGTCATCTAAATGATGTAGAATTTTCGAATTCAAACAGGAAAAAATCGGTGTGTGAAGTTAGCTATTTTTTCTAAAAAAACAATGAAAAACCCCGGAAAAGCCGGGGTTTTTGAATAATTTGATAAGAAATGCCCTATTTTTTTACAGGTTTGTAATATTTAAGTGCTTCATTCATATATCCTTTCAAACGTGCTATCCTATTTTCGTCTGATGGATGGGTTGCAAGAAACTCTGGTGTTCCTGATCCCCCGGCAGCGGCCATTCTCGTCCAGAACGCAATTGCTTCGTTTGGATTATACCCAGCCATGGCTGCAAATATGAGCCCAAAATGATCCGCTTCATATTCCTGCTTTCTTGAATTCGGCAAAGTATATCCCAGGGTACTTCCCGGGCCAAAAACTGTGTTAAAAATACTGTTCACCTGGCTATTACCCGACGTTAAAACATCTCCCGCTACTCCTAATCCCTGGGTAATCATTGCCTGGCTCATTCGCTCGTTTCCGTGATTGGCCACAGCATGGGTTATTTCATGTCCTAATACAATGGCAAGTGCTGCCTCATTTTGAGCAACTGGTAACAAGCCTGTGTATACAACTACTTTACCGCCTGGCATACACCACGCATTCACCTCTTTATTATCTACAAGGTTAAATTCCCATTTATAGCCTTCCAATATACTGCCCTTACCCTGACTTGTATAATACTGAGTTATGGCATTCGCAATTCTGGAACCTACTCTTCTAACCATTTCAGCATCTTTGCTTGCAGAAGCACTTACAACTTTACTTTGAGATAAAAATGATCTATATTCTGTTATTGCCTGTTGTTGCAACTGACTTTCTGGTAGTAAACTTAATTGCTTTCTTCCTGTAACAGCATTAGTTGTACATGCAGCGAACAATATTGGCAATGCAAATAATAATAATAAGGATTTCTTCATTTTATAATTGTTTATTTAAAACTTTATAAACAATTGGCATACCAATTTTATACGCCACTATAAGTTCGCTATGTTAAAATGGAAAAGTTACCCCTTTTGGAGTTGGAAGGTTTTATTTTCTACGTAATTTTCTTCTGTCTCTATGCTTGAAGATGGGAACACGACTTTCACTACCACGTAGCAACTTAACAATGTTTTTCTGATGAGTAAGTATTACTAAAGCAGCTACTAAAATGGCGAAAACTCTATAAAGCACTACATCATCATTCCATATCCATAAAACACAAACAGGTAATGCAATTCCTGCAATTATAGAACTTAAAGAGACGTAACGGGTTAGATAAAGTACCAAAAGGAATACGCCAACACAGCTTATTCCTATTACCGGTTGAACCGCCAGGATCATTCCAAATAAAGTTGCAACTCCCTTACCTCCTCTAAATTGAGCAAATATGGGAAATATGTGCCCCAATACGGCAGCAAGTCCAAGTCCAACCATCAAATTTGTTCTATCCCATTCGTTATGTAAATATTGCGGCAGGAAAAAGAACAATGATACCGCAGCCATTCCTTTCAATATGTCAAATATCATTACAAGCGTACCATACCTTGAGCCTAGCACACGAAATGTGTTAGTGGCACCCATGTTTCCACTCCCATAATCACGTATGTCGATGTTGAAGAATTTTCTGCTGACAATTAAAGCTGTAGGAATGGATCCAATAAAGTAAGCACAAACTATTAAAATTAATTCGTTCATTTTTCTTTAATGAGTTGAATGACAAATATACCCATTTATTTATCTCAATTAACGTTTATTTAATGCTTTAAATTATATGGCTGGCGGGTCTTTATTAACAAAGTTATCCAATCACCTCGTTGAGAAGTGTTTATATTGATTAAATCGACTTTTTTTAAAGCCTGTTTCATTTCTGCCTCATTTTCTTTTAAAAAGCCACTCATTAGTATCTGGCACCCGGAATTTGAGGCATTTACAATGGCTGCAAGATTATTCAAAATAACATTCAGATTAATATTTGCCAAAATGATATCAAATTTTATGTGTATCGGTATTTCATCTAAATTAACTACTTCTATTTTTGAACAGTTGTTTTGTTCAATGTTTTCCACAGTATTTGTAACACTCCATTCGTCGTAGTCAATCGCTAATACACTGCTTGCTCCAGACTTTTCGGCTAATATGGCAAGTACTCCGGTGCCGGTTCCAAAATCTAAAACCGATTTGCCGGCAAAATTAATTCCCTGCATTTGTTGAATCATCAAGTGGGTTGTTGCATGGTGCCCTGTTCCAAAACTCATTTTTGGTGTTATAATTATTTCATGCTCTACTCCTCTAATTGGCTGATGAAATCCTGCCCTGATTGCTACGTAATTATCTATTATTACAGGTTTAAAATCGTTTTCCCACTTTTGATTCCAGTTAATTTGCTCAACAATTGTTTTGGTGTAAATTATTTCAGAAAATAAACGCAATACATTATTAAATCCTTCATCATTAAATTTTTCTTCAGGAATATATGCTTTTAAGTTACACTCCTCTTCTTCTTCGAAGCCATCAAAGCCTTGCTCATTTAGCAGTGCAATCAATTGTTCTGACTGTTGCACACTATTAGTTTCAAAATCAAATTCCAGGTAGTTCATGAAGATTATTTGTTATTTTAAAAATTACCTTTTATGTAAAAACAAGTAAAAATAAATTTAAAGCCGTGCATAAAAAAACTCCGAAGTTTAGTTCGGAGTATATTCAATATATTTTAACTTAATTATTTGCCGGAGCTTCAGGTGCTTGTGGCCTTGGCTGTGATTCCGGCTTTGGCATTAAAGCTTTACGACTTAATTTGAATTTGCCGGTACGAGGATCAATATCAAGTAATTTAACTTTTACCCTGTCACCTTCTTTGAAAATACCTTCCATGCTTTCCAAACGTTTCCAGCTTATTTCACTAATGTGTAACAGGCCTTCCTTCTTAGGTAAAAATTCAACAAAAGCACCGAATTCTTTAATACTCTTAATAGTGCCTTCATAAGAATCTCCTACAACCGGAACGGCGACCAAACCTTTAATCCAGTTAACTGCTTTATCCAGGCTTTCCTTTGATGCAGAGAACACACTCACTTCTCCTACATTATTTACTTCTTCGATATTTACTGTAGCGCCCGTTTCTCTTTGAATTTCCTGAATAACTTTACCGCCGGGTCCTATAACAGCTCCGATGTATTCTTTATCGATGGTTAATTTAACCATTCTTGGCGCATGTGGTTTTACATCATCTCTATGAGATGGCATACATTCATACATAGCATCCAATATATGCAATCGGCCCCTACGTGCCTGGTCCAAAGCCTGGCGCATAATATCCATACTTAAACCATCCACTTTAATATCCATTTGCACACCACAAATACCTTCACGTGTCCCTGTAACTTTAAAATCCATATCACCTAGATGATCTTCGTCGCCAAGGATATCAGTTAAAATTGCAAACTCTTCATCTTTTTTTATCAAACCCATTGCAACACCACTAACGTGTTTTTTTACTGGTACTCCAGCATCCATTAATGCAAGTGAACCTGCACAAACAGTAGCCATCGATGATGAACCATTACTTTCAAGGATATCACTTACCACTCTTACTGTATAAGGATATTCTGATCCGGGCATCATCTTCTTTAACGAACGCATTGCGAGGTTACCATGTCCAACTTCACGACGGCCAACACCACGCATCATTTTAACTTCACCGGTTGAAAATGGGGGGAAATTATAATGCAGAATGAATTTAGTATAATCAGATTTGTGTGCACTTTCCACCAACAACTCATCCAATGGTGTTCCGAAAGTAACAGTAGTAAGGGATTGAGTTTCGCCCCTTGTAAATAATGCAGAACCATGAGGAGTAGGAAGAATATTTGTTTCCATGGTCAACTGACGGATATCTTCTGTACCTCTGCCATCCAAACGTTTGCGTTCGCTAAGGATCATATCTCTTACTACATTGTATTGTAGCTCACCAATATAATGTCCAATCAATCCTTTGTCTTCCGGGGTAATTTCTTCTCCCAAATATTCTTTTATTTCTTTGGACAATGCTGCAAATGCATCACTTCTATCATGTTTTGCAGAAGCTGCTGAAGCAATTGCGTACATTTTATCTTTTGCAAAAGCTGCAATTTTATCATTTAACGCTTCATTGCGGTAAGGCTTTGTATATTCCCTTTTATCATTATTTGCCACCTGCTCCCTTAAATCCCGTTGGGCTTTAATTTGTAGTTTAATGGCCTCATGCCCCAATTCCAAAGCCTTTACCAAGTCTTCTTCCTGGCACTCTTTAGCTTCACCCTCTACCATCATGATGTTCTTTTCGGTAGCGGCTATAATAAATTCTAGGTCGCACTCCGGCAATTCGGTACGGCTTGGGTTAATAATAAATTCTCCATTTTTTCTACCTACACGTACTTCAGAAATAATTTCCTGAATCGGAATATCTGAAACTGCCAATGCAGCAGAAGCAGCAAGGCAAGCCAATGCATCTGGTAAAACATCCGCATCACTTGAAACCAAACTGATTAATACCTGCACATCGCACAAGTAATCTTCAGGAAATAAAGGACGTAAAGCACGATCTATTAACCGGCTGGTTAAAATTTCGTAATCATTCAACCGTGCCTCTCTCTTAAAAAACGAACCCGGCACACGACCTGCAGAAGAAAATTTCTCCTGGTAATCTACCGATAAAGGGAAAAAACTTTGCCCTTCTCTGGGTTCTTTATTTGCAACAACCGTTGCCAATAAAATACAATTTCCCTGGCGTACAGTAACGGCGCCATCAGCCTGGCGTGCCATTTTTCCGGTTTCGATCGTAACCATACGACCACCACCGATATCAAAATTCACCGATTTAATATTGAAACTCATATAGATTATAAATTAAATTGTAAAAGGACGTTATAAACCTTCCTGTAAAATTTTGAGCAAATAAAAGAATTCCCAACTTAAAAATATAGTTGGGAATTTAATTATTTAAACATGATAAAAGGATTATTTACGGAGACCTAATTTTTCGATCAACGCCCTGTAACCAGTTAGATTGTGTTTACTTAAATAAGTAAGTAAACGTTTTCTTTGTCCTACCATCATCATTAAACCGCGTTGAGATGAGAAATCTTTTTTGTTAGTTTTGAGATGATCCGAAATATGATTAATTCGCTCAGTTAAAAGAGCAACCTGGCCCTCAATGGAACCTGTGTTGGAGGCTTTACCGCCAAAGTCTGTAAAAATTTTCGCTTTTTTTTCGATTGTTAAATACGGCATTTCTTAGTTTTTAATAACGTCTTTGTTAATTATCTTTTTTTATTAGCTGGCAAAAGTAGGTAAAATATTTGGTTTGAATTTATTATGTGAATTAAATATTCAATAAAAAAGGCCCCCAGCGGAGGCCTGTTATTGTAAAGTTTATTCGTTCACTTCATGTACTTCATATTTACTCCATATAAAATAATAAACACCATACCGATAAATCCCACGCCTATGGACGAAATTATGGCCATTAAATTATCACTTCCATAAATAATAAACGGACTTACTATCCCAATAATTACACCTATAATGTAGGAGTAAAAGCCAATCCTTTTAAGCCGCCACATCATTAACGCACCTGCCAGGCAAAATAAGGCCCCAATTATTGCAGCAATACCCGCCTTTCTGAAATTTGCAGCAGTAAATGCGGTTGTCATAGAATTCACCATCTTTTCCGCAAAATGCGAACCGGCATTGTTGTCACCCTTTTTTTGAATGTCAGAAGCTGCCTTTTTTTTGGTGATTACTATCTGCTGCGCCTGTTTTTCTGATGTAGCAAATTGAATAATTCCTCCTATTATTCCCCATCCACTTCCTATAAAAGTGAGTATGCAAATAACAGCAAGAAATTGCGGCCGGGAAGGAGTAGCCTGCTCATAATCCTGTAATATTTCTGTCATTGAAAGAAAATTAAAAGGTTAAAGAATATGGCCAGAGTGTATGAGCAGCCTTCTTGATTGATAAAAAAGAATTACTTTTCTTCCATCCATTTAAGCTTGGTGGAAAACAGAATTACAAAAACAAAACCACTCAAGGCAACAAGTATTGACAATCCCATCGTTCCAAAATTATCTCCAAAAAGAAGAAAATGGGTAATGAGATTGAAGAATGTACCGAGTGTAAAGGAATAAAAGCCCGTGCGATTTAATTTATACATCAAAACGGTTCCTACCAGGCAAAGTACAAATGATACAATTCCGCCAATGGAAAATTTAATATAATTTTCTTCGTTGAGGTTGCCAACCCTAACCGGGCCAGTAGTGGTAGCATTTGAATTGGAAAATAAATTACGAAGCTGGGTTTTGGATGTCCCAGACGATATACGCTCCACTTGTGCCGGGGCATTCACAATATTGACAGCATTTATAATGATACCGGCAATACTTCCTAAAAAAGTGATATAGCACAAAACAGTTAATAAAAACGGGCGTTGGGGGTTAGCAACGGCGGTCGAATTGTAAATTTCTTCAGGCATATAAAGTAAGTTGGTTTCCTAAGAATAGTTATTTTTTTTGAGATATTTAATTTTGTTTTTATCTTTTTTTTCTAGTTCCTGTTTTATCAGCCATATTTGCTTCAATAAAATGCAAAGAAACTTCGCCATAATCGGCTGCGGAAGAATTGGCAACCGCCACGCAGCACAAATTTCCAAAGTAGGGAACGTAAAAGCCGTATGCGATATTATCCCGGACAAGGCAAATATTTTTTCAGTTCAATATGGTGCAACACCATATTATAAAATTGAAGATTTATTAAGGAATGAACGGTTTATAGATACTGTAATCATTTGTACCCCTAACGGTTTGCATGCTCAACATACCATCCAGGCCCTTAATAAAGGGATAAATGTTTTGTGTGAAAAGCCACTATGCATCAACGTTACAGATGGACAAGCTATGCTGTTAGCTGCAGGCAAATCGGGTAAAAAATTATTTGTAGTAAAACAAAATCGTTACAATCCTCCCGTGGTGCTGCTTAAAGAACTGATTGACACAAATGCCTTGGGTAAAATCTTCAGCTTTCAGTTAAACTGTTTCTGGAACAGACCTGCAGCATACTATGTGGACTGGAAAGGAAAAAAATTACTGGATGGTGGTACGTTATATACACAGTTTAGTCATTTTATTGATTTGGTATACTGGTTAATGGGTGATGTGGATCAAGTGAAATCAATCACCAGGAATTTTGATCATCCAACCATAGAATTTGAAGATACCGGCATGGTATTGTTTGAAATGAAGCAGGGAGCTATAGGCAGTTTAAATTATACGGTGAATAGTTATCTGCAAAATATGGAAGGCTCTTTAACCGTTTTTGCAGAAAAAGGCACAATAAAAATTGGCGGCCAATACCTGAACGAGCTTGAATATTTTAACGTAGCTGGTATGAAAGCTCCCAAGTTACCCCAGGGCAATCCAGCCAACGGATATGGGTTTTACCAGGGGAGTATGAGTAATCATGATAAAGTATATGAAAACTTAATAAAGGTCCTTAACGATCCTGATCATCAATTTGCCAGTGCAGAAGATGGACTAAAAACAGTTGAAATTATTGAGCGAATTTATAAGGCTGCAAATACCTGATATAACCACACACAGATGCTAATTTATTAAATGACAAGTTCAGCTATTATTCATGACAGAAATACTTAACAGTGGCGCAATCAACGGGAACTCAAAAAATAAAAAAACTGTCACCCTTTACTTTACAGTTACAACCGACCTTACCTACGATCAAAGAATGATTCGCATTTGTACTTCTTTATCAGGCGCAGGATATAATGTTGTGCTGGTTGGAAGAAGACTAAAATCATCAATGCCAATTGCTCAACAAATTTTTCAGCAAAAAAGAATTGCCTGTTTATTCGAAAAAGGCAAACTTTTTTACGCAGAATATAATACCAGGCTTTTTTTCTTTTTATTATTCAAGAAAATGGACTGCATTTGTGCCATTGACCTGGATACCATCCTCCCCTGCTATCTTATTTCAAAAATTAAAAAAATTCAGCGGGTGTATGATGCGCATGAATTGTTTTGTGAAATGAAAGAAATTGTTACAAGGCCTTCCATTTATAAACTTTGGAAAAAGATTGAACGCTTTACGGTTCCTAAATTTAAAGTTGGTTATACCGTCAATCAACCGATTGCTGATGAATTCAGCAAAATGTATGCGGTAAACTATCATGTGATCCGGAACATATCCCTTTTAAGACCTTTGGAAGCAATTGTTCAGGAAGAAAAATTTATTCTATACCAGGGCGCTGTAAACGAAGGAAGAAGTTTTGAAACCCTTATTCCCGCAATGAAGGACGTTTCGGCTAAGTTGATTATAATTGGTGATGGTAATTTTATGGAACAGGTTAAGCAATTGGTTATTAAAAACAACCTTGCAGAAAAGGTAATTTTAAAAGGAAAAATGGCACCTGATGAACTTAGAACCTTTACCAGGCAGGCATATATTGGCATTACCTTATTTGAAGATAAAGGACTAAGCAATTACTTTTCATTGGCAAACAGGTTTTTCGATTATATCCATGCAGGCATCCCCCAGCTATGTGTTGATTATCCTGTTTACAGGGAAATAAATGAAGCTTTGCCGGTTGCATTGCTGATAAATGATCTGGCTCCAAAAAACATTGCCATTCAACTGAACAATTTACTAAAAAATGAAGTTTTGTATTATGAACTGCGGCAAAATTGTTTGCTGGCAAGGAAAAAATACAACTGGCAGGAAGAAGAAAAAGTTTTGATTGGCTTTTATAAAAAGTTAAAACCTGATCAACAAAACAACGATTCAACAAATGCTTAATTTGAACAGATAAATATGGAGCAAAGGCAATTGCATATTATAGGATATGATGTACCGTGGCCTGCCGATTATGGCGGAGTGGTGGATCTTTTTTATAAGATAAAAACACTGCATCATTTAGGTATAAAGATTCATCTTCATTGCTTTGTTTATGATCGCCCACCCCAGGCCGAACTTGAAAAATATTGTGAAACCATTCATTACTACAAACGAGCCAATAACATCAGCCGGTTTTCTTTTCGTTTACCCTATATAGTTAACTCCAGGAAAAATGACGAACTTATTAGTAATTTAAAAAAAGATAACCATCCTGTTTTACTGGAAGGTATTCATTGTAGTTATTACCTGCAAACCGGAAAACTTAATAATCGTAGCATCATGCTGCGCCTGCATAATACCGAATTTGAATATTATCATAACCTTGCTATTCACGAAAAAAATCCACTGAAAAAATTCTACTTTAACCATGAAAGCAGGCTATTAAAAAAGTATGAACAAAAGCTGGCCAAAAAAGTAAAAATTGCGGCCGTAAGTCTGCAAGATGTACAATTTTACCAAAACATATTTAGCGCAAAAGACATCACACATTTGCCTGCATTTACACCGTTTAATATTGTACAAGGTAAATCAGGTAAAGGTTGCTTTTGCTTATACCATGGTAATCTTTCCATCAACGAAAATGAAGAAGCAGCTATCTGGCTGTTACAAAATGTATTTAATGATCTGGATATTCCTTTTGTAATTGCAGGAAAAAATCCATCTCAAAAACTGGCGTTTATGGCGGAGGAACATAAGCAAACTTGCCTGGTTGCTGATCCTGCAGAAGCGGAGATGCAGGACATGATTGCAAAAGCCCAAATAAATATTTTACCATCTTTTAATAATACAGGCGTAAAACTTAAATTATTAAATGCATTATTTAATGGAAGGCATTGCCTGGTGAATAAAGCCGGCATAAAAGGAACAGGTTTAAAAGACATTTGCCAGATAGCGGAAGACGCAGACGATTTTAAAACCGCCATCAGTTACCTATATAACATTCCGTACACCGAAGATGAAAATTTACAGAGACAGCAGGAACTTGAAAAATTATATAATAATGAAACAAACGGCCAAAAAATAATTAATACTTTCTGGCCGTAATGGCTTTAAATATTTTAGTCAGCAATACTTGCGTTGTCAAATACTTTACCTCTTTCTGTTTTAATAGTTCTTGCAGGAAATTTATTGATTACCATATAATCATGGGTAGCCATTATAATTGCTGTACCATAGTCTTTACAGATATGAAATAGCAGTTGCATGATTTCATCACTTGTTTGCGGATCAAGGTTACCAGTTGGCTCATCAGCCAATATTAGGCGTGGTGAATTTAGTAAGGCCCTTGCTACATCAATACGTTGCTGTTCGCCGCCACTTAACTCAAACGGCATTTTAAAACCCTTGGTTTTTAGGCCAACTTTATCCAGTACATCTGCTATTTTCTCATCCATCAACTTCTCGTCCTTCCAACCAGTGGCACGCAAAACAAACTTTAAATTATCATTCACATTTCTATCTGTAAGTAATTGAAAATCCTGGAATACAACACCAAGGCTGCGTCGCAGGAAGGGAACTTTTTTCCAATCCATTTCCCTGAGATTATAACCTACCACGCTGGCATCGCCTTCTCTTAATGTAAGATCGCCATACAAAGTTTTTAACAGGCTGCTCTTTCCCGTGCCTGTTTTACCTACCAGGTAAACAAATTCTCCTTTATCTACTGAAATATTTACATCACTTAAAATAAGATTATCGCCCTGGTAAATATTAACACTCTTTAATTCTACGATTGATTGAGACATAATGGGTTTATAGTTTACTATTTTCTGATCGTACTTATAAAAAGGCAAATTTACTCTATACAATCCCTGCAATGAAAATTAATTTTATTCACCGACTGTTAAAATCTCATAATAACTAAAAAAATAGTTGCTAAACTAAATATTTAGTTATAGGTTTGTTTTATCAAATTAAAAATATGAGCACAAAAGTTTTAACCCGGGCTGAAGAACAGATTATGCAGGTAATCTGGAAACTGGACAAAGCCTTTCTAAAGGAAATCATTGACGAGTTACCTGAGCCAAAACCCCACAATAATACAGTAGCCACTATCCTTAAAATATTGACTGAAAAAGAATTTGTGGGTATTAAAGTATTTGGTCGCATGCACCAATATTACGCCTTAGTAGGAAAAGATGTCTACAGCAAATCGACCATGAAAAGTTTTGTAAAGGGATATTTTGAAGGAAGTTTCAGTAACGCAGTTTCATTTATGGTAAAGGAAAATAATTTAAGCATTGATGACCTTGAGTTATTATTAAAACAATTAAAAAAGAAATAGTTAATAGTTCAATTATTTAGGGCTTTCAACCATCCACATCATACAAATTTAAAAAGAAAACCATGTTTGCATTCGCAATCTACTTATTGAAAGTAATCATTTGCTCAGGCATTTTATACGGTTACTACTGGCTAATGCTGCGCAACAAAATATTTCATCAATACAACAGGTTTTACTTGCTGGCAACTGTTGTATTAGCACTTGTGTTACCATTGATACAAATTAATATCTGGAACTTTTCAAACCAGCCGCCGCAGGCCATCAGGCTACTCCAGGTTGTTAATAACAGCAACGAATATTTAGATGAAATTTTCATAATAGCCAAACAGGATAATTTTACAGCAGAACAAGGGCTTATGCTTTTTTATGGTTTTACAACTTTCATCTTACTGGTATTGTTTGTAAAGTCTTTAATAAAGATTCGCCTGTTGTTTACAAGGCATCAACATCAGTTTATAAAAAATATCTTTTTTGTAAACACCACAGCAAACGGTACTCCTTTTTCTTTCTTCCGCTATATTTTCTGGAACGATCACATTGACCCGGAATCAACCACAGGCCACCAGGTTTTTAAACACGAACTGGCACATGTACAACAAAAGCACAGCTATGATAAAGTATTCATTAATGCAACGCTTATATTTTGCTGGTGCAATCCGTTCTTTTGGCTCATAAGAAAAGAGCTAAACATGATCCATGAATTTGTTGCCGATAAAATTGCCGTAGAAGACAATGACACCGAAGCTTTTGCAGCTATGATATTACAAGCTGCCTATCCACAACACCGCTTTCAATTATCAAACCCGTTTTTTTATTCACCCATTAAAAGAAGACTTATGATGCTCACAAAAAATCGCAATCTTAAAGTTGGCTATATTGGCCGGTTGCTGGCATTACCTTTAGCAGTATTGATCTTTGCAGCATTTACATTAAAGACAAAAGCTGTCATTAACAATGCAGATTTATATCACGGAAAAAAATTCATCGTGGTAATAGATGCAGGCCATGGAGGCAAAGACAATGGTGCCACTGGCAACCAGGCAAATATTTTTGAAAAAGACCTTAACCTACAAATTGTAAAGAAAATTAAGGAGTTAAATTCCAACAATAACATTGAATTAATTTTCACCAGGCTAACAGATATACATCAGACACCCCAGGAAAAAGCTGCATTTACCATGGAAGCAAAAGCTGATCTTTTTATCTCGGTTCATATTGGCGCTTCTTCACCCACAAATGTTAATCCACCAAGCGGCCTGCAGGTTTTCCTGGCTAGTAAAAATGAATCCGGTGCACAAAATAGTCAACTGTTGGCCTCTGCAATTATCAACGAGTTTTCTTCAAATTACAGTTTACCCGTACAGCAACATCCGGAACGCAGGTTGATGGGGATAAGAGTATTGGATGCCGCTATTTGTCCGGCAATATTGATTGAGGTTGGAAATATTTCCAATCAAAATGATTTTACGTTTTTACAAAAAGAATCGGCAAAAGAAATGATTGCTAAAAACATTCTATCAGCAATAAATAAATATGCCGCTGTTGTAGAAAAGACAGCTAATAAATCAACTGCTGTAAATAGTAATGGTACTGCCAAAGATACCGTTCCAACAATAGCATTAAAAAATGCTGACAAGGCGCTAATAATTGTTGACGGAAAAGAAACCAACAAGGAAATTTTAGACAAGATGAATCCCAGCGACATTGAGCGTGTCGAGGTATTTAAGGACGAAATGGCAATTAAGAAATATGGCGAAAAGGGTAAGCATGGTGTAATATTGATTACTACTAAAAAAGCTTCCTCAAAGGCTGGTAATTCAAGTGGACTTGTAATCGATAAAAATGTTGAATCTTCGTCCAATTCAGGTGTTCTTATTTTAGGGGACAATGATCAGCAGCCATTAAAAAAAGCATTGTTTGTTGTAGATGGTAAAGTGCAGAAAAAAGACTTTGATTTAAAAACAATTTTACCGGACGATATAAAAAGTATCAATGTGTTAAAAGACAAATCGGCCATTGAAAAATATGGTGAAAAAGGTATCAACGGCGTTGTGGAAATAAATACAAAGAAAGCTGCCAAAGAAATTACTTTACAATCAACAGAAGGAGGATCGAATACAGCCCCAGGTAGGGCCACTTTAAATAAGTTTAATAAAATTTTTACTAAGGTAGAATATGAACCCGAGTTCCCGGGTGGTGACACTGCATGGAAGCGTTACCTGCAGAAAAACATCAATCCCGCAACTCCCATTGATGAAGGTTGGAAGGCTGGCATTTACAAAATAACTGTTGAATTTATTGTTGACAAAGCTGGAAATATCAGCGATATAAAAACAAATGATTTCCCTGGTACTAAAACCGCTCAACAATGCATCGACCTGATTGCAAAGGGGCCAAAGTGGATACCAGCAAAACAAAATGATGTAGTAGTAAATGCCTATAGAAAACAACCCATCACATTTGTTATTGAAGAACAATAATTAAGTAATTGCCTGCAGCTATTAATAAACCAGCGTTTCCTCTTTTAAATTAATCACCAGCTCCTTTTTATCGTTCGCCTCTACTCTACCGATCACCTGTGCATCGATATTGAAAGATCTTGCTGCAGCAATCATGGTTTCAGCATCTTCAGGCGCACAATATATTTCAAGGCGGCAGCCCATATTAAAGACCTCATACATTTCTTTATTATTGCTGCCGCTATTTTCCTGAATGATTTTGAAAATTTCCGGTGCATCAAAAAAATTATCTTTTACAATTCTAAAATTGTCCGGAAGGTATTTCATACACTTGGTTTGTCCCCCACCGCTGCAATGAATAAGGCCATGTATTTTTTCAAACTCATGCTCCAGTAATATTTTTAAAACCGGCGCATAAGTACGGGTCGGACTTAAAATAAGTTTCCCAATATTGGTTAAAAAGGTATGATCGTTAACCATCACCGTTACCTCATCCGTTAATTTATGTTTGCCAATATAAACTACGTCTTCATCCAAAGATGTATTATAACTTTCTTTAAAATTTTCTGCGTAGTATTTCCCCAATACATCATGACGGGCACTTGTTAATCCGTTGCTGCCAATGCCACTGTTGTATTCGGTTTCGTAGGTCGATTGACCATAGCTTGCAAAGCCCACAATTACATCTCCTGCCACTATTTTATCATTGCTTATTATTTTATCCTTTTGCCAGCGGCAGGTCATGGTGCCGTTTACAGCCACGGTACGCACCACATCTCCAACATCGGCGGTTTCGCCGCCCAGGTAATGAATGTTTACACCAAAAGTTTTTAACTCGTCAAATAAATGTTGTGAGCCATTAATAACTTCTGCCAACACTTCACCGGGAATTAAATTTTTATTACGATCAATGGTTGAATTGAATAATATATTATCATAAATACCCACACAAAGCAGATCATCCAGGTTCATCACGATGGCATCCTGGGCAATTCCTTTCCATATAGAAATATCGCCGGTTTCTTTCCAGTACAGGTATGCAAGAATACTCTTGGTACCTGCACCATCGGCATGCATTACATTTACCCAGTTGTCATCACCACCAAGTGCATCCGGATAAATTTTACAAAACGCATTGGGAAACAAGCCCTGGTCAAGATGTTTTGTGGCTGCATGTACTTCTTCCTTTTGGGCAGAAACCCCTCTTTTACTATAAAGACTCATGGTATAAATTGAGTTGCAAAACTATATTTCAATTATCAATTAACCATTAATAAATTTTCAGGTAGTTTTGCACATTCAACTATGAATGTTCACCACGATATACAGCATATTCCTGAATTTAGCAATGCCTGCATAACCATCGGCACATTTGATGGGGTACATAAAGGGCACCAGGAAATTTTACAGTTAATGAAATCTGAAGCTGAAAAAGTTAAAGGCGAAACCGTCATCATAACTTTTCATCCTCATCCCCGAAAGATTATTGGCAATACCAATGGCGCCAACTCAAATCCGGAGCCACTTAGCTTATTGAATACGATGGAAGAAAAAATTTCCATTTTATCGCACCTGGGAATTGATCACCTGGTGATAGTGCCCTTTACGGAAGCATTTGCCAGTCAGACGGCGGAGGAATATATCAGTGATTTTTTAGTCAACACCTTTCACCCGCACACGATCATAATCGGGCACGACCACAGGTTTGGAAAAGGCCGTAAAGGCGATTTTCAATTACTGGAGGATAAGGCTGCTGCATTGGGATACCAGGTGAAAGAAATACCAGGCTTTATGTTGGAAGACTTAACCATCAGCAGCACAAGAATACGTGAAGCAATGCTGGAAGGTGACATCATTTCCGGCAATCATTTCCTGGGTTACGATTATTTCTTTAGCGGTAAAGTGGTAGAAGGCAATAAGCTGGGAAGAACCATTGGTTACCCGACTGCAAATATGCAGATGGAAGATGAAAATAAGCTGGTACCTGGCAACGGTGTGTATGCGGTAGAGGTACTTTTACCCGAATCAAAACCTGGCCACCAGGAATTTGCCGTACAGATTTACAAAGGCATGATGAATATTGGCTATCGCCCAACCGTAGATGGATCGAAGCGGGTGGTAGAAGTAAATATTTTTAATTTTGACAAAGAAATATATGGTGAAACGCTCACCATCACATTAAAAAAACACCTGCGTAGCGAAGTGAAATTTGCCGGTCTTGAAGAACTTAAAAAGCAATTGGCAAAAGATAAAAAAGAAGCCTTAAAAGCACTAAAGCCAGCGGAATAGCAATAAAATTTTATCATTCTGCATAGGGCATAAAATCACAAATTGTTTTTTTTGAGCCAGGCCGAAGTACTACAATTAAGCTTCAGTGGCGTCGCACATTTGTACTTTTTATCTTTACGGAACAATGAAAAATGCATAAATTTATCGGTTGCGATGCATAATATGTTCTGCATTTTTAATTAATCAATATCCCTGTTTATAATTACAACCATCTACTAACGGATAACGTTACCCTCCTTTCAAACCAAGGCATTCAAGAACTACTCCTTTCCTATTAAACAATCTGAAAATTTGTGTAATTGACCTTTTCGATATCTGAGAAATTATCCATCAATTATGAAAGAACAAACAACTATGAACTTATTGAAGGATAAAATGTTCTACTTTTAACCCAATAAAGAAGTGCCATCACTAATTTACTAAAACATAATTGTTGTACGCAACTATAATGAAGCCCTTATTGATAATATTATTTTCGTTTTATTGCTTTGTAGCGACCGCAGGTTCGACTTTAAGTCTCAACATTTTTCCCTGTAAGACCGAAAATTCTGACACCGCATATACTATTCATATTTTTAGAAATGGGGAATTCTATAAGGATATTCAATTAAGTTACGCTGGCAACTTTGATACTACGCTATCAAATATTGAAAAAGGAATTTATTCCTTTACGTTTATTAATTTATATGAACAACAAATCGCTGACACATTAATTATTTCTAAAGACACTCTTTATCGGAAATCTTTTTGTCCCGACGATTATATTTTTGACAGACCTTTCAAAGGCTATGTTGACAGTTTAGAAAATTCCGAATTCTTCCTTATAGAATTTGAATCTTATGGTTGCTTTCATTGGGAAAGACAAAAATTAAAAGTTTTAAAAAAGGATAACCAATACTTTTCGATGCTTTATCCAGCTAAGAAAGTTCGAGAGCACCGTACTGAAAAAGCTTACATAAAAACGGTTAAGCTTACTGACACGCAAGTTCGCCTAATTTCTAATTTCCAATATGAAACTTATAAAAATGCCACAGGTTATCCAGGTAGTACCGAGATTACCTATTATGAGTTTAAATATAGAAATGGAAAACTCAAATTTGTAGATAGTCAAGAGTCAAGAGAACGGTTCAAAAATTTAATAATTGCTCTTTATCCAAAATCCAAATAGTCAAATAAAAATTATGAGAAAACTGCTTCCTGCTTTATTTACAACTTTACTGTTAATGATTATTTTAACTGCATGTAAACTTCAAAAATAACTGCCCCGCAAACCCCTGTTGCAACTGATAGCGATACCACTAAACCAAGGTCATCAGCAAAGGGTGGCATAAAAAAATATGGTGATATTGACTCCGTTCAAGTTCAGATTTTTATGGCATCATTTTCAACCATAATCTTTTACAGAATTAATTTTAAACAACTTATTTTCTGAATCACAGACTAACAGGATGAAAAGATTGTACGGAAAAATCTTTCGATTTTAAATTGCATTATCCAATTTTCTTAATGTCGGCTTAAAGGGAGTGGAAGATTGCTGAAAAATTGTGGTTTCAGGAATTCGATTAACCCATTATCTTAACTACCATTTCTTTCATGAGTGAAGCATCAGATGTTGCGCCGGAACTGCCTACTCCTACACTTTTTAGATTGTATTCATGGAGTAACAACAGCGCTCTTTCAACACCGTCGTAGTTGTATTTTTTGGCTGCTGCCAATGCGTCTTTGGCTGCATACGCATTGTTGTAAAACAAATGTTTAATGCCATTTTCCGACTTATCTGCTGAACCAAATACAGCATACAATTTGCTGAAATATCCATACAAAGTTGGCAGCACCAATTGAATGGGCGCTGCTTTGGGATTACCCTCAAAATATTGAATGATTTTAATTGCTTTGGCGAGGTCTTTTTTACTCAATGCATCCTGCAATTCAAAGGCATTGTATTCTTTACTGATGCCTACAAATTTTTCGATATCATCTTCGTTAATACTTTTACGCTGACCAAGATTGAGGGTAAGTTTATCAATCTCGTTTACGATGCGGCTCAAATCATTTCCAAGATGCTCGGCCAATAAAGCTATGGCTTTGGGCGACATTGAAAATTCCTGCGATTTTACATATTCAGTTACCCACTCTACCAGTTTGTAATCTCTTACCTTTTCAGACGTAAATATCTCTCCATCTTTTTTAATGGTCTTATAAAGTTTGGTGCGTTTGTCCAGTGTCTTCTCCTTGTAACTCACCACAAAAATGGTTGACTTCAGCGGATGCTCAATGTAGTTTTCCAGCTTGTCGATATCCTTCATCTGTTGTGCTTCCTTTAGCAACACAACCTGCTTATCGGCAAACATCGGGTAACGCATGCAGGCATTTACCACATCGCTCCAATTGGCATCTTTGCCATAAAAAACCGACAAATTGAATGAGGCTTCACTTTCAGGTAATATCTTATGCTCGGCAAAATTCATTACCTGGTCAATGTAATAATCTTCTTCGCCTTCAAGCCAGTACACTGGTTTGTAAAGCTTGCTCTTCCAATCGCCTAATATTTTTTGTGCAGACAAATTTTTAAAAATTATGTTGAATGTTCTGTGATGAATGTTGGGTGAAATGCATTCTCACTAATTCTATTTCACGCAAAGAAAAACAAGTTGCAAAGACGCAAAGTTCAACATGTTCCACAAAGGTATGCCGTACAAGTGAGTGACACAACGATGCTAAATTGGAAATCAAATGACCACTAAATTATTTTTAAAATAATAACAAAAGTAATTAGCAAAATTCGTGTAATCCGATAGATTCTGTGTTAATCGCCAAAAGATTTCCTGCTTTTTTTCTTAATTTTATTCTTTAGGCGTCCTGGTGACAGCCTGTTTAGGGGGCGGTCTATTAATGACCGCCTTCTA
>JBKJUP010000055.1:0-43609 GCA_046590675.1 Ferruginibacter sp.
TTTGAGGTTGTAAGTTTCAACATACATCAAGTTCCAGTCGCCGCATGCACCAGTAAATCCTTTGTGATCGCTGTTGTGTTTTCTGATTCGTTCATTCAAATCATCGCCAGTAAAGCCAATATAGTATTTGCTTTTAGTGTTTGAGAAAAGAATGTAAACATGGTATCGCATAAATAAAAAAGTCTCACATTTCTGTGAGACCTTGTGGGAGCACACGGGTTCGAACCGCGGATCCTCCCGATTGTATCGGGATGCTCTAAGCCAGTTGAGCTATACTCCAATAAGCTGTTCAATCATTTTTCTGCTTTTCCAGCTTTTAATTTGTTTTTCTCTTTTCATTGCATCTTGTTTGAGGTTGTAAGTTTCAACATACATCAAGTTCCAGTCGCCGCATCCACCAGTAAATCCTTTGTGACCGCTGTTGTGTTTTCTGATTCGTTCATTCAAATCATCGCCAGTAAAGCCAATATGGTATTTGCTTTTAGTGTTTGAGAAAAGAATGTAAACATGGTATCGCATAAATAAAAAAGTCCCACATTTCTGTGGGACCTTGTGGGAGCACACGGGTTCGAACCGCGGACCCTCTGCTTGTAAGGCAGATGCTCTAAACCAACTGAGCTATGCTCCCTTTTTTAATTGGGATGGCAAAGATAGGTACTAAATTATTTCTGCAAAATTTTTTATGGTTTATTTCCAGATTTTTTTAATTCCTTCTTTTGTGGCGTGATAATTCTGGAAATAACTCCGGAAATCCGGAAGTGATTGGAGTTGCTGAAAAAAATTAAAATCAATTTAATTGTAGCGCAGGCAGCCGGTATGTTTGTGAATCGTAAACAAAAAGTTCATCCACTTCTATCGTCCAGTATTTGTGAAGCGGTGTCTTGTCCAGGTAATTTTCTACTTCATTTTTAGAATGTGCATTTACAATCATCCAGCACCGTTGTGTTTCCATGCTTACTGAATAATAATCCACCGTGCCTGCGTCAATTAATTCGTTGATATATTCCCTGTGTTTAGGAACAAGGCCCATAAATTCATCATCCATTTCAAAATGTATAGTAACCTGGTACTTAAGGTACTTTTGTTCGTTTATATTTTCCATAGTATGATATTATTTTCCCACTCCGCTTTATACGGAGCAGTTATTTTAATATAATTATCGGTATAACCTTCTATCATGCCATTTTTATTTCTCGACTCAAACAACGTATTTCTTAATTCACCAACGTGACTGTTTGTGAAATATTGCATTTTTTGATAACTTAAATTACGTAACAACTTGTTCCGTTGGTTTCTTTTTTCAACAGGAACTACCGGTTTCATTTCTGCTGCCAGTGTATTGGTTCTTTCCGAATAGGTGAATACATGCAGGTAGGCAATATCAAGCTGGTGAAGAAAATCAAATGTCTCTTTAAAGTCTTCATCAGTTTCGCCGGGAAAACCAACAATTACATCAACACCAATACAACAATGCGGCATCAGCAATTTTATAAGTCCAACTTTTTCTGCGTACAGTTCTTTTTTATAGCGTCTTCTCATCAGCCCTAAAACCTTATTGCTGCCGCTTTGCAGTGGGATGTGGAAATGAGGCATGAATTTTTTACTATTACTTACAAACTCAATAATTTCATTGGAAAGCAGGTTGGGTTCAATAGAGGAAATTCTAAACCTTTCAATTCCTTCAACTTTATCCAGTTCCCTGATCAATTTAAAAAAATCCTCTCTTTCTGTTTGTATTTCAGTAGCTTTTTTAGTTCCAAAATCGCCCAGGTTTATTCCGGTAAGTACAATTTCTTTTGCACCTTGTACTGCGATGGCCCGTACATTTTCGATCACATTATTGATACTATCACTCCTGCTTTTGCCCCTTGCCATTGGTATGGTACAAAATGAACAATTGTAATCACAACCATCCTGCACTTTTAAAAAAATCCTTGTTCGGTCATTAATGGAATGAGATGCTGTAAAAACATTGACATCCTCAATATCGCAACTGCAAATTTTTGCGCTGTCACCTTTTGTAATTTCCTTTAAATGGGTTGTAATGTTGAATTTTTCAGCAGCCCCCAATACAAGATCCACACCCGGAATGGCCGCAATTTCAGCAGGCTTTAATTGTGCATAACACCCGGTAATTACTACCATTGCTTCCGGCGCTTTACGCTGAATTTTTCTTACCAGTTGCCTACATTCCTTATCCGCATTATCGGTAACAGAGCAGGTATTAATCACATACACGTCTGCCACTTCATCAAAACCAGTTTTCACAAAGCCATCATTTTCCAAAAGCCTTCCAATGGTTGACGTCTCAGAAAAATTAAGTTTACAACCCAGCGTATGTAATGCAACGGTTTTGCTCATACTGCAAAGATAAGCACCCTGCCGGGAATCATTTATATGGCATGAGTCATAACTACACATATTTTTATCGTTAACAATTGGTAGAATATTATGTACACATCCAGTTGTCAGTTACCGATCTTAATGACATCCCGGAGTTATAAATAATCGGGACTTTTTTGTTAAGTTTCATAACATCGATATACGCTCAACCTGCTGTTTAGTATAACCATCTACAGTTATACCCTGTTTTAAATTACTTTAGCATTTCAATTAGCCATGAATAAGAAATACATCCCATATATAGTATTGATTGCCGCCGCCTTGTTACTTTTTTATGTAAAGAAAAATCAACGCGGTAGTCTTCCACACAATACCTCTACAGAAATTACTATACCTGTTAACAGCGATGGCCAGTTTAACAGAAATGTTGGTAAACTTATTTATTCCAAACATGCCCGCTGCCGCATGGATTGCCGGCATATAGATGAAAGTGAAGTAAAGGAAATATTGAAGGAGGGTACTTTAAATATCAATAAAATAGAAGAAGATTCAAGAGGTAAAACGTATCCTATAGAGGGTATTACGCACGACCATCAAAAAGTAAGGATTGTTTTTGCACCAAAAAATAACGATCTTGTAGTTGTTACGGTTATTGACCTTGATCATGAATGGCAATGCGACTGTAATTAAAATACCAAATCCCAACTACCAACTGTTGTTTAAAAGAAGTGTGTTCTTACACAATTACTTTATTTTTACAATCAATAGTACCCGTTCAACTGGGAACCTATTTTTTAATTTATTAAACGTTTGTAAATTTTCTTTAGGAAAAGTAGTATGAAAATAAAATCCATATTAGCGAAGCCCTTCGCCGGCTATATTTATAAGCAAATTAAAAAGGGAATGGAAACCGCGGTTCAGGATCAGGAAACCATTTTCAATTTGTTGATTAAAACTGCCCTAAAAACCGAATTCGGAAAAGATCATGGCTTTGAACAAATTAAAAACTATGATGATTTCGTAAAGCGGGTTCCTATAAGAGATTACGAAGATTTTAAACCTTACATTGAAAAAATAAAGCAGGGTAAGCACAATGTTTTGTGGAAAGGTCAGCCTATATACCTGGCTAAAACCAGTGGTACAACAAGTGGTGTCAAATACATTCCGATTTCTAAAGATTCAATTCCAAATCATATCAACACAGCAAGGAATGCCCTACTGTGTTATATGGCCGAAACCGGCAATACTCAATTCGCCAATGGCAAACTTATTTTCTTAAGTGGTTCTCCCGAATTGGAAAGAATTGGCGGTATTCCCACCGGAAGATTAAGTGGCATTGTAAATCATCATGTGCCGCGTTACCTGCGTGCCAACCAGTTGCCTTCTTACGAAACAAATTGTATTGAGGAATGGGAAGCAAAGCTGGATAAAATTGTAGAAGAAACCATTAAGGAAGATATGACACTCATTAGTGGAATACCTCCATGGATGCAGATGTATTTTGACCGGCTTACAGAAAAAAGTGGTAAAAAAGTGGGAGAGCTGTTTCCTGATTTTAGTGTAATGGTGCAGGGAGGCGTAAATTTTGAACCTTACAAATCAAGGCTATACGAAAGTATTGGGCGGCACGTTGACTGCATTGAACTTTTCCCTGCAAGTGAAGGTTTTTTTGCATTCCAGGATTCTCAAAAAGCAGAAGGCTTATTATTAAACACTGATAGTGGAATATTTTTCGAATTTGTTGCCGCAGCAGATTTTGGTAAAGAAAAACCAGACAGATTAAGTTTGAAAGATGTAAAAGCCGGTGAAAATTATGTGCTCATTGTTAACAACAATGCAGGCTTGTTTGGATATAATATTGGCGATACCATCAAATTTGTGTCGTTGAATCCTTATCGTATAGTGGTAACGGGTAGAACCAAACATTTTATTTCTGCCTTTGGGGAACATGTTATTGGCGAAGAAGTGGAAACCGCGTTGTTACAAGCTGCCAGGGAAGAAAATGTACAAATTACAGAATTTACGGTGGCGCCAATGATAGCCAATGATGGAGGTAAAAGCTATCATGAATGGTTTATTGAATTTGAAAATAAGCCCGAAAATATGCGTGCTTTTGCAAATAAAATAGATGATAATCTGCGATTGAAAAATGTTTATTACGATGACCTCATTGGTGGAAATATTTTACAGCGATTAAATATTTCGCCAGTAAAAAAGAATGGCTTTATCGATTACATGAAAAGCATTGGCAAATTAGGTGGACAAAATAAAGTGCCAAGGTTAAGCAATGACCGGAAGATTGCAGATGAATTGAAGGCATGGACCGATTCTTAAAAATTCAATGAAAATTAGCTGCCATTGAAATTTTATGATTTTTTTCTTCATTTTATAAGTAATTAAGTTACTTTTGCTGAAATTACTTCAACAATTAAAAAGTGATAACAACAAATCTATATTTTGCAAATTTACTACACCATTCAATGGGTGCAGTTGTTGCTATTTTTGTTCCCATTTTTTCTCCCCGACGCCGACCTGGTTGCTGATAGGACGAGCACTTAAAAAATGCCCCTGTCAGTGAAAAAATCTCCAAAACCGGGTTCTTACAATTTTTATTTTACTAACACATTATTTCAATTTTATACAATTGGAAACAAATAACATTATAATCAGGGTTGCTTCAACCAATGATTCAGCATACGCTACAGACATTACCGATGAAATGCAGTCATCTGCAATGGCAAGGGGAACAGGAATTGCAAAACGGTCGCCGGAATACATTGAAAAAAAGATGAATGAAGGCAAGGCAGTAATTGCAGTTACCAAAGACGGGCAATGGGTTGGCTTTTGTTACATAGAAGCCTGGGGCCACGACCAGTTTGTTGCTAACAGTGGTTTAATTGTAGCACCGGCTTATAGAAAAAGTGGTGTAGCTAAACTCATCAAAAAAAGAATTTTTGAGTTATCCAGGAAAATGTATCCAACATCAAAAATATTTGGATTAACTACCGGGCTGGCTGTTATGAAAATAAATTCCGAGCTTGGATACGAGCCGGTTACTTATTCAGAGTTGACAGATGATGAAACATTTTGGGCAGGTTGTAAAAGCTGTGTCAATTTTGATATCTTAATGAGTAAGGAAAGAAAAAATTGCATGTGCACCGCCATGTTATATGATCCTGCCGATCACTACGAACCGGCAGAAACTACAGCCGATTTTAAAGAACATTCTAAACTGTATGAGCGTTTTATGAAAATAAAACAAAGCAAGCTGTTGAAATTTCTCAAGAAAAAACAGGTAAGCGGTGGAAGTGTGAGCAAATCAATTTTAAAATATTTTTTCAATTTTTAGTAGTAATAATTTCGAGTTCATGGAGCAAAACACAGTAGCAGATAAAGACAATCAACAAAAAGACCTGGCGGCAGGAACCAAAGTAGTACTGGGATTTAGCGGTGGATTAGACACTTCATTTTGTGTAAAATATCTTACATCAGAAAAGGGATACGAAGTACATTCGGTGGTAGTAAATACCGGCGGATTTAATGAAGAGGAGTTGAAGCAGATTGAAGCACATGCCTACAAATTGGGTGTGAAATCACATACAACTGTTGATGCGGTAAAGAGTTATTACGACAGGATCATCCGCTTTTTGATATACGGTAATGTGTTAAAAAATAATACCTACCCCTTAAGTGTAAGCGCAGAAAGATTGAGCCAGGCAATTTTTATTGCTGAGCATGTAAAAAAGTTGAATGCAACTGCGGTGGTACACGGAAGTACCGGTGCAGGAAACGACCAGGTGAGGTTTGACATGGTGTTCAACATCATGATACCGGGCGTAGAAATTATCACACCAATCAGGGATATGAAACTGAGCAGGGAAGAAGAGATAACTTACCTGAAAAGTAAAGGTGTAGAAATGAATTTTGAAAAGTCGGTTTACTCTATTAATAAAGGCTTATGGGGTACAAGTGTAGGTGGAAAAGAGACATTGAACAGCAAAGGAATGTTACCCGAATCGGCCTGGCCCACACAGGTAACAGCAACCGAAAGTAAAACATTGGAGATTGCATTTGATAAAGGAGAACTTACCACCGTGAACGGCGAAAAATTTGCTCATCCATCAGATGCCATTAAAAAAATTCAAACCATAGCAGGCGCATTTGGCATAGGAAGAGATATCCATATTGGTGATACTATTATTGGGATAAAGGGCCGTGTAGGATTTGAAGCGGCGGCGCCAATGGTAATATTAAAAGCGCATCATGCATTGGAAAAACATGTGTTAACCAAATGGCAGTTAAACTGGAAAGATCAGCTTGCTTTATTTTATGGCAATTGGTTGCACGAAGGGCAGATATTGGATCCTGTGATGAGAGATATAGAGGCGTTTCTTATCAGCTCACAACAAAATGTAACAGGTAAGGTTTTTGTTGAATTGTTGCCCTATCGCTTCCAGGTTACCGGTATTGAATCTGAATTTGATTTAATGAGTAGCAAATTTGGAAAATATGGAGAAATGAATAATGGTTGGACCGGCGAAGATGTGCGTGGATTTACAAAAATATTTGGCAACCAAACGATGATCTATCACCAGGTAAAAGAAAGTGCTGATGGCAAATAAAATTAAAATAGGAATTGTAGGAGGAGCAGGATATACGGGTGGGGAATTGATAAGGATTTTGGTGAATCATCCCGGGGCTCAAATAAAGTTTGTACATAGTAAAAGCAATGCAGGAAAGCCTTTATATGCAGTGCACAGTGATTTAATCGGAGAAACTGATTTAGAGTTTACATCAATATTTGATGGCGGAGAAGGAGCTGTAGATGTGCTTTTTTTATGTGTGGGGCACGGAGACGCCAAAAAGTTTATGGCCGAAAATGCGGTGCATGAAAAAATAAAAATCATTGATCTTTCTCAAGACTTCAGGCTTACAGTTGCTGCTTTAAATGATAACAGGGAATTCGTTTATGGATTACCTGAATTGAATAAAGCAACAATTCGTTCAGCAAAAAATATAGCCAATCCTGGTTGTTTTGCCACGGCTATTCAACTCGGATTATTGCCGCTGGCAAAAGCAGGTTTACTTTCAGATATTTATATTACCGGCATTACAGGAAGCACCGGTGCCGGCCAGGGATTAAGCAACACTTCTCATTTTAGCTGGAGGGCAAATAATATACAGGCATATAAAACCCTGGAACATCAACACCTGAATGAAATACATCAGTCGCTGAATATTTTACAAACTACTTTTCCAAATGTTCCGGCAGAAGATGGAGCCATTAGTTTTATTCCCTGGAGAGGAGATTTTACGAGAGGGATTTTTATCAGTTCACAGATAAAGTGCGATTTGAGTTTGCAGGAATTAAATGTTTTATTCGACGACTTTTATAAGGATGCTCCTTTTACAACAGTTAGTAAAACTTCTATCTTTTTAAAACAGGTTGTCAATACCAATAAAGGAATTGTTTATTTAGAAAAGGCAGGCAGCAAACTGGTTGTACATTCTGCAATTGACAATTTGTTAAAAGGTGCAAGCGGACAGGCAGTTCAAAATATGAACCTGATG
The DNA here is from genome assembly GCA_046590675.1 of Ferruginibacter sp. GTDB lineage: Bacteria > Bacteroidota > Bacteroidia > Chitinophagales > Chitinophagaceae > Ferruginibacter. Next base: position 7,915 of record JBKJUP010000055.1, read on the forward strand.
TGTGGCCTGGAAGAAACAGCAGGATTGAAATTGAAAGCAAATTATTTTTAGCATTTAAGTTCCCTTTTGGGAGCTTTGTTTTTTATAATTGAAACAACTTTTATTATCAGGTATTTAATTTATTCGGGTCTGTTATACCGCATAAGGGAATAAAACCGTCAATTGGATTTTTTATGAGCCAGGCAGAAGTGCAATAATTAAGCTTCGGTGGCGTCGCACTTGTTAGCTGCAACGCCTTGAGGAACGAAAGGCAGCCTGTCCCGATCATTTATCGGGATTGCACTTCATCCCTTGCCGATTATAATATGTTGAGTTTTTATAACAGCACCTGTCTGAAAATATAGATGGAATCCTAAAGGGATTTTCTTTTATCTTTTTTGAAATGAATACCCTCGCAAATAATTATTAACTATAAAAATAAGTTCTCCATCAGGGGACAGTGGCATGAAATTATTCGACGTATATCCACTCAACGACATTACCATTGTTAAAGGCGAAGGGTCCTATGTTTGGGACGATAAGGGCCAGAAATATTTAGACCTATATGGCGGCCACGCTGTTATTTCTATAGGTCATACCAATCCTCATTATGTAAAGCGATTGGAAGACCAGTTGCATAAAGTTGGGTTTTATTCCAATTCAATTAAGATACCACTGCAGGTGGAACTTGCAGAGAAATTGGGTAAGGTTTCCGGTAAAGAAGATTACCAGTTGTTTATGTGCAACTCAGGTGCCGAAGCAAATGAGAATGCATTAAAATTGGCTTCCTTTTACAATGGAAGAAAAAAAATAATTGCTTTTAAAAAAGGGTTTCATGGCAGAACATCACTGGCTGTTGCAGTAACGGATAATCCAAATATTGTAGCACCTGTGAACGAAACAGACAATGTGATCTTTCTTCCATTCAATGATGAAACATCGCTGGAGCAGGCATTTAAAGAAAATGAAATTTCTTCAGTAATTGTAGAAGGCATTCAAGGCGTTGGTGGAATTAATGTAGCAAGTGATACATTCCTGAAAAAAATCCGCAGCCTTTGCGATGAATATAACGCTGTATTTATTGCAGATTCTGTGCAATGTGGTTATGGCAGAAGCGGCAAATTTTATTCACAGGATTTTAGTGGTGTAAATGCTGACATTTATACCATGGCAAAAGGAATGGGAAATGGATTTCCCATTGGTGCAATTTCAATTTCTCCCAAAATTCAACCAAAGCATTTTATGCTGGGTACCACATTTGGTGGTAACCATTTGGCATGTGCTGCAGCATTGGCTGTGTTGGAAATTGTGGAGCAGGATGATCTGATGAACAATGCCGCAACGGTAGGAGCTTACCTGATTGAAGAGTTGAAAAAATTACCAAAAATAGTAGAAGTTAGAGGAAGAGGTTTAATGATTGGTATTGCCTTACCAGATGATTTAAAAGAAGTAAAAAAGAACCTGCTATTCAAACATAAAATATTTACCGGCGAAGCAAAGCCAAATGTGATAAGGCTTTTGCCGGCATTGAATATTACCAAAACCGAAGCTGATATTTTTTTACAAGCCATTAAAACAGAGTTGGCCTAATGAAAAATTTTATTTCTGTAAACGATGTAACTGACATCAACGACCTGGTTACAAAAGCAATTGCTTTTAAAGCGGCACCTTTTGCTCAACGTGCGTTGGGAAAGGATAAAAGAATCGGCTTATTGTTCTTAAATCCATCCCTGCGAACCAGGCTAAGTACACAGGTGGCCGCCAGTAATCTTGGGATGGAACCCATTGTATTTAATGTGGACAAAGATGGTTGGGCACTTGAGTTTGAAGATGGTGCCATCATGAGTGGTAATACAGTTGAGCACGTGAAAGATGCTGCACCTATTTTGGGCAACTATTTTGATATTTTGTGTATCCGTACATTTCCGTCATTAAAAAATAAGGAAGATGATTATAGCGAGTTGGTGATGAATTCATTCATGCAGTTTGCAGGTGTTCCGATAGTAAGTCTGGAAAGTTCAACGCTTCACCCACTGCAATCATTAACGGATATTATTACCATTAAAGAAGCAATAAATAATACTCCGTTGACCGGTAGAAAACCTAAAGTTGTTCTTACCTGGGCTCCCCATGTAAAGCCTTTGCCACAATGTGTGGCCAATAGTTTTGCACAATGGATCAATGCCTGGGGCGAAGCCGATTTTGTCATCACACATCCGGAAGATTATGAGCTTTCAACTGAATATACAAAAGGCGCCACCATTACGCTGAACCAGGATGAGGCCCTAAAAGATGCTGATTTTATTTATGTAAAAAACTGGAGTACTTACCGGGATTACGGAAAAATATATAGCAATGATCCTGCATGGATGTTAACAGAAGATAAATTAAAATTAACCAACAATGCCAAAGTAATGCATTGCTTACCTGTACGTAGAAACGTAGAATTAAGTGATGAAGTATTGGATAGTGCAAACAGCATCGTAACGGTGCAGGCATCCAACAGGGTATGGGCAGCACAGGCAGTGTTAAGTGAAATATTGAACAGGAAATGAAGCAACTTTTTATCATAAAAATAGGTGGTAATGTCGTTGACAACCCCGAAGCATTAAATGCCTTCCTGGGAAACTTTGCAGGTATTGATGCCACAAAAATATTGATACACGGTGGTGGAAAAATAGCAACTAAAATTGGGGAGCAGTTGGGTATTGCGCCTAACTATATCAATGGCAGACGTATAACAGATGCTGCAACAATCGACCTTGTGACAATGGTATATGGCGGATTGGTGAATAAAAAAATTGTTGCAAAACTGCAGGCTTTTAAATGTAATGCCATCGGGTTAACCGGCGCAGATGCTAATATAATTCCAGCCACCAAAAGGCCCATCGTAATGCCAGCGAAAAATTCAGATACATCAAATACCTCAGTAGGCAAAGAGGGCATTGATTACGGTTTCGTAGGGGATGTGAAAAGTGAAACAGTAGGCGTTGGTCAATTGGAAAGTTTATTGGCAAGCGGTCTTACCTTAGTTGTAGCACCTCTTACACATGATGAGCAGGGACAAATGTTGAATACAAACGCAGACACCATTGCATCTGTATTGGCAGTGGGCCTTTCAAAAATTTACGATGTACGCTTAATTTATTGTTTTGAAAAGAAGGGTGTACTTCAAAATGTGGAAGATGAAAATTCTGTGATCCGGTTAATAACAAAAGATAAATACAAGGAACTAAAAGAAGGGAATAAATTGTTTGATGGGATACTTCCAAAAATTGATAATGCATTTGCAGCAATTGACAATGGTGTAAAAGAAGTGCTGATAGGTGATGCAAATGACCTGTTGCAAAATATTACAACAAATACAATAGGAACTTTAATAAAATAGTATGAAAGAAAATCTCTACCAGGAAGCAGTTGGTTTGCTGAAGCAGTTAATTGCCACGCCTTCGTTTTCAAAAGAAGAAAATGATACGGCAGAAATTATTACTGCATTCTTTGAAAAGCACGAGGTTCCTTATTCAAGGGTTGGCAATAATATTTATGCAAAAAATAAATTTTATGATGTTGCAAAGCCATCCATTTTATTAAACTCACATCACGATACAGTGTTGCCCAACAAAGGTTACACCATGGACCCGTTTACGCCGATTGAAAAAGACGGTAAACTATTTGGACTGGGAAGTAACGATGCCGGAGGATGCCTGGTGTCGTTGATCGCTACCTTTTTGCATTATTACGATATGGCTGATACAAAACACAATGTTGTATTTGCTGCAAGTGCCGAAGAAGAAATAAGTGGTGTAAACGGAATTGAACTCGTGTTGCCATATTTAGGTAATATTGATTTTGGTATTGTAGGCGAACCAACCAAACTGGAGATGGCCGTAGCAGAACGTGGCCTGATGGTAATAGACTGTATTGCGCAGGGAAGGGCAGGGCACGCCGCAAGAAAGGAAGGAGAAAATGCTTTGTACAAAGCCGTGGATGATATCAACTGGATAAGGGATTATAAGTTTGATAAAGTAAGTGACTTACTAGGTGAATCGCGGCTTACGGTTACCGTTATCGATACGGAAAACAAGCAGCACAATGTAGTGCCTGCTCAATGCAAATTTGTAATTGATGTACGGGTAAATGAGCTATATACTTTCGATGAAATTCTGGAAGCACTAAAGGCAAATCTGCAGAGCCAGTTTAAGCCACGTACCACCCGTATGAAATCTACCTCAATCCAACTAGATCATCCTTTGGTGAAGGCTGGTATTAACCTGGGTAAAGGTTACTACGGCTCACCTACCACTTCTGATAAAGCATTGATGCCTTTTCCAACTTTGAAAATGGGGCCGGGTGATAGCGCAAGAAGCCATACCGCCGATGAATATATTTTCCTGGAAGAAATAGAAGATGGTATTGCTACTTATATAAAAATGGTGGAGCAGATAATCTAACACTTAAAATAATAACCTGGTATTGATCAGGGGTTAGATGTTGAATTGAAATAGATTCCCATTTATTAAAAACCCGGTCTTTCACCATCCGGGGATTAAACAAAACTGAGCATGAAACTTTGGCAAAAAGATAATAAAAATACTGATATAAAAAATGCAGGTTTAACAACGGGCTTTTCAAAAAATAATGCTTCAAAAGCCATAACTGTTGCAGACTTTACGGTGGGTAAAGATCGGGAACTGGATATTTATCTGGCGCCCTTTGATGTGCTTGGTTCATTGGCGCATACCAAAATGCTTGAGTCAATTGGCTTGCTTACAAAAGAAGAATTAGCCGTGCTGGAAGTTGAACTGAAAAATATTTATAGCCAGATTGGAGCAGGTGAATTTATGTTGGAAGAAGGGGTGGAGGATGTTCATTCGCAGGTAGAACTGATGTTGACGGAAAAGTTGGGAGATGTTGGAAAAAAAATACATAGTGCCCGTAGCAGGAACGACCAGGTGCTGGTTGATCTCAAATTATTTTTAAGAAGTGAAATTGAAAAACTGGTTGAAACCACCAAAGAATTTTTTGACCTGTTAATGCAGCAAAGCCAAAAATTTAAGGATGATCTTTTGCCAGGTTATACGCATTTGCAACTGGCAATGCCTTCTTCATTCGGTTTATGGTTTGGTGCTTATGCCGAAAGTTTGGTAGATGATTTACTGACTGTGCAGGCTGCTTATGAAGTTGTAAATAAAAACCCGTTGGGGTCTGCAGCAGGCTATGGTTCCTCCTTTCCGATCAACAGAACGATGACCACCCAACTACTAGGTTTCGAAGATCTGAATTACAATGTGGTATATGCGCAAATGGGTAGAGGAAAAACGGAACGCATTGTGGCAGCAGCCATTGCCAACATTGCAGCTACGCTTTCTAAAATGAGCATGGATGCATGCCTGTACCTCAATCAGAATTTTGCCTTTATCAGTTTCCCCGATGAGTTAACCACTGGAAGCAGCATCATGCCGCACAAAAAAAATCCTGATGTGTTTGAACTGATACGTTCACACTGTAACCGCATCCAGGCTTTGCCCAACGAAATAATGTTGATGACAACAAATTTGCCATCAGGCTATCACCGCGATCTGCAATTATTAAAAGAGCATATCATTCCTGCATTTGAAAACCTGCAAAACTGCCTGCAGATGGCCGGGTTAATGCTGAACAATATTGAAGTAGAAAAAGATTTGTTGAAAGACCAGAAATACAAGTTCATCTTTAGCGTAGATGAAGTAAATAAACTGGTTTTACAGGGCGTGCCTTTCAGGGATGCGTACAAACAAATAGGTAACGATATTGAAAAAGGAACCTTTACATATTCGCCTGCACCGACCCATACACATGAAGGCTCTATCGGTAATTTGCAAACAGCCGCTGTAACGGCCATGATGGAGAAGGTATTAGCCCGTTTTAATTTTGATAAGGTGAATGGTGCTTTACAGGAATTATTACGTTAAATTGCCAAGCGAAAGCTTCCAACTTTTATTAATGATCGAAAATTTTTTGTCAGCCGGGTAAATCTTCTCAAAATTCTGCCAGAAGCAGATTTTTTTTAAGACAAATAATCAGTAAAGTTCAGCAATGCAAATTTTGCAGTGATGATAAGACAAAAATCGGTTGGCAATAAAGCGGAGCATTTTCTGTTTAACGTACTAAAACCTTAAATGCGCCTATATGAAACTTTTGGCAGGGCATTTGAAAGGTAGCGGTTGAAAAAAGTAATAATTCCTATGTCAGATGCCACTCAAAAAAAACGAATTGCAGTCTTTGGATCTACCGGTTCTATCGGTACACAGGCACTTGAAGTAATTCGAAACAATCCCCAATTTTTTGAAGCAGAAATATTAACAGCTCAATCAAATGCCGATTTGTTGATTGAACAGGCTATGGAATTTAGGCCCAATGCAGTGGTAATAGGCGACGAGTCTAAGTATGCGGCCGTTAAAGAAGCATTGGCTTCTACCGATACCAAAGTATTTGCCGGTGAGCATGCGTTGGAAGAAGTGGCCGACTTTGATAGTTATGATATGATGCTGGCAGGCATTGTAGGTTTTGCCGGATTAAAACCAACGTTGAAAGCAGTGTTAAAAGGAAAAGCTGTGGGGCTGGCCAATAAAGAAACATTGGTGGTAGCAGGCGATATTGTAATGCAGCTTGCTGTTGAGCACAGGGCGCCCATTATCCCGGTGGATAGCGAACATTCTGCAATTTTTCAATGCCTTGTCGGAGAAACAAGGAATAAAATAGATAAGATTATTTTAACTGCCAGTGGAGGCCCTTTCATTGGAAGAAAGCCTAATTTTTTAGTGAACGTAAAGCGTGACCATGCTTTAAAACATCCCAACTGGCAAATGGGTGCCAAAATTTCGATCGATTCTGCAACACTGATGAACAAGGGATTGGAGATGATTGAAGCAAAATGGCTCTTCAACCTGCAGCCCAGCCAAATAGAAGTAGTGATACATCCGCAAAGTATCATCCATAGTATGGTTCAATTTGAAGATGGAAGTATAAAAGCACAAATGGGGCTCCCCGATATGAAGTTACCGATTCAATACGCCATGGCTTTCCCCCAGCGCATTCAAAATGATTTTCCACGACTCAACTTTAAAAAACATCCTAACCTCAGTTTTGAAGAACCGGATGTTAAAACTTTCAGAAATCTGGCTTTGGCGATGAATGCACTTAACAAAGGTGGCAACATGCCTTGCATTCTAAACGCAGCCAACGAAATTGCTGTGTGGGCCTTTCTGCACAACCGTATTGGCTTTTTAGACATGACCGCTGTAGTGGAAAAAACCATGCAGCACACACACTTTATTGAAAAGCCAACACTTGAACAATATTTTGAAAGCGATGGTGAAGCCCGTAATTTTGCGGCGTCGTTAATAAAGATGTAAGTGCTTGCAATGCGGCAAAAAACAGCATCTGAATATTATCTTGAAATTTTATTACACATTTAAATAACTTCCTGTAACGGGACTGTGGTATATGACATTATTAGCAATTAATTGGGCCAATGCGGGCATGCAGGTTTTTTACCTCGTTCTTTCCTTATCTATTTTAGTAGTGTTGCACGAGTTTGGCCACTACATTACTGCAAAATGGTTTGGATGCAGGGTTGAAAAATTCTACCTGTTTTTTAATCCCTATTTTTCCTTGTTTAAAAAGAAAATTGGCGAAACTGAATATGGTATTGGATGGTTGCCATTAGGTGGCTATGTAAAAATCTCCGGCATGATTGACGAGAGCATGGACAAAGAAACCATGAAATTGCCTCCTCAGCCTTACGAGTTTAGGAGCAAGCCAGCCTGGCAACGCCTTATTATTATGCTGGGTGGTATTATTGTAAACGTATTGCTGGCCTTTGTGATTTATGCAATGGTATTATTTATTTGGGGCGAAGAAAAAGTTCCGAATGCATCTGTAAAAGATGGCATTTGGGTACAGGACAGCGTTTTGAACGATCTCAATTTGCGCAATGGCGATAAAATTATTGCCATTGATGGAAAGAATATTGAATATTTTGAAGACATTCAGCCTAAATTATTACTGGGCAAAAGCATCACAATTGAAAGAAACGGGCAAACCAGTAAGATTGATATGCCCATTAATTTTATCGAAAAACTGGTGGAAAGCAAGCGCCGCACTGGTATGCTTTTAATGGAGCGTTTACCGGCTTATGTGGGCGGATACTCAGATAAGGATACCTCTAACGGTAAAAGAGCAGGGTTAAAAATGCTGGATAGAATTACTTCTATTGATTCCATTCCTGTTAATTATTACGATGATATTAACCCGATTATTTCTAAGAAAAAAGGGGAGCAGGTTACTTTGCAGATTGACAGAGCGGGAACGCCCATGTCGTTTGATGCAAAAGTAAATGTTGATGGAAAAATCGGTTTGCCCATTTTAGATTTTGAGCAGTATGATAGCCTCGGTGTGTTTAAAGTAGAAAGCAAAAGGTATGGCTTTTTTGAAGCTATTCCGGCAGGTGTTGGCATGGCTTTACAAAAATTAAAATTTTACATCGACCAGTTTAAGCTGATCTTAAATCCGGACACCGGTGCATACAAAGGACTGGGCGGTTTTAAATCAATGGGTTCTATATTCCCAACGCAGTGGGGCCAATGGGAATCATTCTGGAGGCTTACCGGCTTCTTATCCATCATACTGGCATTTATGAATTTGCTGCCCATACCGGCACTGGATGGTGGCCATGTGGTTTTTACTTTGGTAGAAATGATCACCGGCCGCAAACCAAGTGATAAATTTTTAGAGTATGCGCAGGTGGTAGGAATGGTGCTATTGCTTGGCCTCATGCTATTTGCAAATGGCAACGACTGGTTTGGCTGGGGAAAAGGAAAATAAATCAATGTTAACTTATAAAAAAAGAGCAGCTATTATCAAATAGCTGCTCTTTTTTTATGTAAATAAATCAATTGTTTTAGCTTCATTTTATAGCAGGTAAAAAACAATTATTGTCCCGGCAATGGTACTTGTTTCAGCATCGTTGCGTCGCACACTTCTACGTTTAGCTGTTTTTCTGCACAAGCATTTTTAATCCAACCTTATGGCAAACCTTGAAGTTATTAATGTAACTACTACCATGAATTATAAATTTCGATAGCAATAATTCTTCAAGAAGCAGGTGGGCTCACACCAAAAGAATATGGACTACAAGCGAACAAAAATTTAATTCAAACAGGTCTTTAAGGGTACGTTTATTAAGTAGTTTCGGGAGCTAATAACGTGACTGTAATCTTTTTTCAGATTTTATTAGCGGACTTTGCTAAGTAGTATTGTGTCCCTTCGGAACTTTTTTATGTCTGACGGTAGCAATTTTTTATTTAATCTATCCTGCTAATCAATTGGAGTTACCATCTAAATTATGAATCAAAAATATCAGGCAAACTTTGAATTAAAATTTTGTTAAATCAAAAAAAACTTTATAATTTGTGCAAACGATTGCACAGCTTGTCACAAAAAATAACCATACACCATATTGCACGGGTTTTAGGCTTTACCTCCGGTACTGTTTCAAGGGCATTGAATCACCATCCGCGTATCAGCATTGAAACAACCAGGTTGGTTCAGCAAAAAGCCAAAGAATTAGGGTATCAGCCCAACAAAATTGCGTCATCTCTCAGGTCAGGTAAATCGCACACTATTGGCGTAATTATTCCCAGTGCCCAAATGAATTTTTTTGGATCTGTTGTACATGGCATCGAAATGCTGGCCAGCAGCAGTGGATACAGTATTTTATTGTATCAAACAGAAGAAACAATTATACTGGAGAGAAAAGCAATTGACACCTTTCTGAATGCAAGGGTAGATGGAATTTTGGCATCCGTTTCTAAAGAATCGGTTGATTTTAGTCATTACCAGGAATTACAAAAACGCCATATTCCGTTGGTCTTTTTTGATAGAACCATCGAAGGGTTCAAAGTGCCATCTGTGGTAATTGATGACTACCAGGCGGCTTTCCTGGCAACCAAACACCTGATTGAAAAAGGGTACAGCAGGATCGCACATGTATCAGGGCCGGGGCATATCAAGGGGTTCCACGATCGTTTAAAAGGATACACCGATGCACTGAGAGCGTGTAAAATAAAGTTGGATAAAAAATTAATTTACCCCGGTAACATTTCAATTGAATCCGGACGGTCAGCCGTTGATTATTTTTTTGCATTGGATAGGGTGCCTGACGCGGTTTTTGCAGTGGAGGATTATACAGCTTTAGGAGTTATAAAAGCATTGAAGGAACGAAAAATAAAGATCCCCGAAGAGTTTGGCGTGATTGGCTTTGCCAATGAAAATTTCGGAGAGCATATTACTCCATCCTTGTCTTCGGTAGACCAGCAAACGGTGCAAATGGGCAAGGAAGCATTGGGACTTTTAATTAATATTATTGATATAAAAGAAGGCAGGTCGCAAACTTTACTCCACGATGAGATTGTGCTGAAACCCTTGCTGCAAGTTAGGGAATCGTCCGCTGGTAAAATAGTGACTGAAAAAAAACGAACTCCTCCTATATTAGAACCTGCACCATTTTTCTAACAATCCTAAAACTTAAAAACATGCAACACATTTTATGGAATGACAGTTAAATTATTAAACAAGGATCTTTTAGAAATCTAAATCTATTAACGAAATCAATCTGCTTATATGATTAAAAAATTCAAAAAAAACAGGAAATCTACGTCCTGGCTTGTTGCATTTTTCAGTTTCTTAACGCTGCTCCTGGTAAATAATGTACAGGCAAAAGAAACTTTTGAAAATGTATTTGATAAAACGGTAAAGGGTAAAGTAACGGATGATCAAGGTAACCCGCTTTCCTCTGCTTCAGTAACGCTAAAAGGAACCAAGAAAGGCGTTACCACCGACCCAAACGGTGATTTTGAAATCACCGTTCCGGGTGATAAATCAGTAATTGTAATATCTTCTGTGGGTTTTGATGTACAGGAAGTTTCGGTAGGAAACCGAACCGAAATTATAGTAAGGTTGGTTGCCAATTCTTCAAAGTTGGAAGATGTGGTAGTAGTTGGGTATGGTACTCAAAAGAAAGTAACAGTAACAGGAGCGGTAACTCAGGTGAAAGGTAGCGATTTGGCAAAATCTTCAAATCTTAACTTATCAAACTCCCTTGCGGGAAGGTTACCTGGAGTAACTGCTGTTAATAGTAGTGGTGAACCTGGCTACGATGGATCTGCCATACGAATACGCGGTACCAATTCTATTGGTAACTCAGACGCCTTAATCGTAATTGATGGCGTTCCAAACCGTGAAGGCGGACTTTCACGCTTAAATCCTGCAGACATTGAAACCGTATCTGTATTAAAAGATGCTTCTGCAGCAATTTATGGTTCCAGGGCCGCTAATGGAGTTATCCTGATTACCACCAAAAGAGGTAAAACAGGTAAACCACAGTTATCTTATAATTTTAACCAGGGCTGGGCACAGCCAACAAGAATTCCTAAAATGTCTGATGCAGTTGAATACGGAAATATAAGAAATGAAGCAACTGTATTTGAAAATGTACCGGTTTCACAATGGGATGCTGCATGGAAAGCATTAAATACAACCGGAACTTATGTTAGAACTGATAACGGCCAAACAGTAAGTTCACCAGTAGGTTTTACACCTGCTGATATCGTAAAATACAAAGACGGTTCCGATATCTGGGGCCATCCTAATACAGACTGGTATGGTGATGCGTTAAAAACATGGGCTCCCCAACAGCGGCACAATCTGCAGCTAAACGGTGGAACAGAAAATGTAAAATATTTGGCTTCAGTAGGATATAATAACCAGGATGCTTACTATAAAAATTCAGCTACAGGTTACAAGCAGTATGATATGCGCTTGAACGTTGATGCCAAAGTAAATAAATATATTAACGTTTCACTGGGCATTACAGCCCGGGAGGAATTCCGTTTCTTCCCTACAGAAAGTGCAGGTTCAATTTTTAGAATGTTGATGAGAGGCAAACCAAATGAGCCCGAAATATGGCCAAACGGATTACCTGGCCGTGATATTGAGAACGGACAAAACCCAATAGTAATTACCACCAATGCAACAGGGTATGATAAGGACAAAAGAGATTATTTCCAGACCAACGGAAAAATCGAATTCCTTATTCCGGGTGTACAAGGTTTGAAAATAACCGGAGTTGCTGCAGTAGATAAATACCAGTTTAATGGAAAAAGATGGGCAACACCATGGTATTTATATTCATGGGATAAAGTTTCTTACGAGGCAGACGGTAAAACTCCTAAGCTACAAAAAGAACTGCGTTCCACTTTTACTGACCCTAGACTTACCCGGAATACAGAAAATAATCTAAGTATCAACCTTTCCGGTTTACTGAATTATGACAGGGTATTCGGAAACCATACCATCAATTTCCTTGCTGGTGTGCAAAAGGAAACGTTGAGTGATGAATATTTTAATGCCTATCGCCGATATTATATCTCAACCGCAATCGACCAGGTTTTTGCTGGTGGAGATAAGGAAAAGAATAATGGTGGTGGTGCTTATGACAGGGCAAGGCTCAGTTATTTCGGAAGGGTAGGATACAATTTTAAACAAAAATACATTGCTGAGTTTCTATGGCGTAATGATGGCTCTTACATCTTTCCACCAAGCCATCGTTTTGGTTTCTTCCCCGGTATAATGGGCGGCTGGCGTGTGTCTGAAGAAAATTTCTTCAAAGACAATGTAAGCTTTATTGATAACCTGAAAATTCGTGGTTCATGGGGCCAGATGGGTGCTGAACCATATTTCAATGGTAGTTTGGCAGAGTATCAATTCCTTGGTACCTACGGATTCAGCAGTTATATTGTTGGTGATGCCGTAGCCAGGGCGTTGTACGAAACAAAGGTTCCGAACCCTGATTTTACATGGGAAGTAGGTAACAGTGTAAACTTTGGTTTAGAGGCTTCTTTTTTAAAGAATAAACTAAGTGTTGAATTTGATTATTTTATGAACAGGCGTACCAAGGCTCTGATAAAGCAACAAGGTTCAATACCACAAAGTTCTGGTATTGCCAATTTGTTGCCTCCTGTAAATCTTGGAAAAGTAGATAATAAAGGGTATGAATTTAAAGTAAGTTATAGTGACCGGGCTGGAGAGTTTAGATATAATTTTAGTGTAAACGGCGGCTATGCCAAAAACAAAGTCGTGTTTTGGGATGAACCAGCCGGAGCACCTGATTACCAGAAAGCTACAGGCCACCCTTATGGAACAAATGGATTTTCTTTCCTGGTTTATCAGTATGATGGTGTTTTTAGGGATCAGAAAGAGATCGATGCAAATAAGATTGATTATAGCGGTGTAGGTGGTTTAACGCTACGTCCTGGTGACATGAAGTTTAAGGATATCAATGGCGACGGAAAAATTACCGGCGACGACCAGGTAAGATCTGACAAAACCCGTGACCCAACTTTTACCGGTGGCTTTAATGCTTACCTGCAATACAAAGGTTTTGATCTTACATTATTGATGCAGGGTGCAACCGGGGGTTTATTATTTATTGGAACAGAGTCTGGCGATATTGGAAATTACCTGCAGTATAGCTATGACCATCGTTGGTCAATTGATAATCCAAGCAGCGTGGACCCACGCCTTGCAAATCGCAACAATACTTATTATTCAGGATCCGGAGCAGGCAATAACACATATTGGTTGAGAAGCAGTAATTACCTTAGATTGAAAAATATTGAAATAGGGTATAATCTTTCTCCTTCCATCCTTAAAAAGACTGGCATCAGCAATTTCAGGGTATTTGCCGGAGGCGTTAACCTGATAACATGGGATAAGTTGAAGATTTGGGATCCGGAATCCACCAGTGGAAGCGGACAATATTATCCTCAGTCAAGAATTGTTAACGTAGGAGCTTCCGTAACTTTTTAAAAATAATAATTATGAAAAGAAAAATAATTTATTTCACCGCATTCCTTGTGTCGGTAGTGATGGCAATTTCCTGTAACAAGGATTTTCTTAGCACAACACCAAAGGATTCAATATCATCAGATGCTGTATGGGGCGATGCACCACTTGCAACAGCATTTGTAACGGAAATATACAATGGATTAGGTGCAGGAGGATTTGATGAACAAATGCTGGCTTCTCTTTCAGATGAGGCCGTATTTACCCATGCAGGAAGAGGTATCAGTACCGTTAATGATGGTAGTTTAAGCCCAAGTAATACCGGCTGGGTTGCAGGAACTTATGAATGGGGGGCAATGTACAGCAGAATCAGGAGTTGTAACCTTGCACTACAAAATTTAAAAACGGCTGGTTTTGATAATCCTAATTTAAAGGAAAGATTAAAAGGAGAAGCTCATTTTATGCGTGCTTATTTCTATCACCAATTGGTTCGTTACTATGGTGGCGTGCCAATTATTGATAAAGTGTACGGGTTAAATGAAGATTATTCAGCTCCAAGGGAAACTTTTGAAAATTGTGTAAAATTCATTGTTGCAGAATGTGATACAGCTATCCAGAATTTAAGTGGCAAAAACATGGAAAAAGGAAGAGCTACAGCTCTTGCTGCAATGGCGCTTAAATCAAGGGTGTTATTATATGCGGCCAGTGATTTGCATGATGTTACTACTGCCAAATCAAAATCAACTGTTATCTCTGCATATACAAACCCTGAGTTCCTCGGATACGTATCCAGTGACCGGGTTGCAAGATGGCAGGCAGCCAGGACAGCGGCTAAAGCTGTGTTGGATGGTGGAAGCGGGTACAAATTGAACCTGGGCGCTCCTGCTACCAAAGACGAAGCAATGGCCAATTATATTTCCATGTCTATGGGCGGAGCAAGCAAAGCATCTGGTATTGATGCCGGGGCTGCTTCTGAAATTATTTTTGGCAGGTTTTCCACTCCGGACAAAGACGAGTGGGGTGCACCTTATGTTGGCCTTTTCAACGGTCCAAATGGTTATCATAACTGGGCTGGAAATACACCGATTGGCCTGTTGGTGGATGACTATGAAATGATGGATGGTACTCCGTTTAGCTGGAACAATGCCACCCAAAAAGCGGCTCCTTACGAGAACCGCGATCCCCGTTTTTATGCTTCTATCCTTTATGATGGTGCCGATTGGAAACCACGTAACCTGATTTCAGGTAATGTTGATCCTGCCAACCAAATCCAAACCGGGCAATATGACCTTAAGATGAGCGGTTCAGTAGTTACATTCCAGGGACTTGATACAAGAAGTAGTACGATCGAAGACTGGAACGGTAGCCGTACCCATTATTATGTAAGGAAATTTACCGACCCGGATAAAACAATTGTTGAAAATAACACTAAACAATTTATCCCATGGCCATTCCTTCGTTATACAGAAGCAGTATTTAATTATGCTGAAGCCTGTATCGCACTGGGTGATGAAGCAGAGGCTAAAACCTGGCTGAATAAAATACGTTACCGTTCGGGGATGCCTGCAATAACAGAAAGCGGGGCAGCGCTCAAGGCCCGGTATATCAACGAACGTAGAATTGAAATGCTGTTTGAAGAGCAGCGCTATCATGATGCCAGGAGATGGATGATTGCTCCAACGACCCTGGGTAGAAAAATTACCTTTATTAATATACTTGGTAAGTTTAAGCCAGGAAAGGAGTTGGTGGGAACGTACCGGTTTGATAAGTCAATTTATGACTATACCTATACACCGGAAGTGAATACCGCTCACGAAGACAGGACCTGGCTCGACAAAATGTATTTCAGGCCAATCGCCAGGGATGAAATGAATAAGAATACAAAATTGATTCAGAATCCCGGGTATTAGTGATAGCAATTAAAACATGCGCCATCTTTTAAACAAGTGGTGACGAATTTTTGATTGGATGATTACTTTTTAACGAATCATATTACCTATGCCAGTATATTTATACTGGCATAGGTTTTTATTCAAGTACTAAATATGGAAAATTAATGAGATTTTTTTTATTTTTCAGCGGTTGCTTTATGCTTTTATTTAGCAGTTGTTCCAACAAAAGCGACAGTGGGAAAGCTTCTTCCGCCCCGGGAAAAACCTTATTTACTCTGTTGTCGCCAGACAGCACCCATGTAACCTTTAGTAACACTTTAACCGAAGCACAAAATACCAATGTGTTGTTGTATGAATATTTCTATAACGGTGGCGGTGTGGCCATCGGCGACCTGAATGGAGACAACCTGGATGATATTTATTTCACCAGCAATATGAGTGATAATAAGCTTTATTTGAATAAGGGTAATATGCAATTTGAGGATATCACTGCCATTGCCGGGGTTGAAAACAGGAAGATACCATGGAGAACCGGTGTGACAATAGCTGATATTAACGGCGACGGCAAACCGGATATTTTCGTTAGCTATTCCGGCAAAGTCAGGGGAGAGAACAGGATCAGTCAATTATTTATTAACACAGGAAACGACAACAGTGGCGTACCCCATTTTACTGAGGAGGCTCAACAATATGGCTTAGCGGATTCGGCTTACAACACCCAGGCCTATTTTTTTGATTATGACCGCGACGGGGATCTGGATATGTTTTTATTAAACCATAATCCAAATAACCTGCCCGTGCTGGATGAATCAAGCACGGCAGCCTTGTTAAAAAAAGGTAACAAATCCATCGGTGTAAGATTGTTTAAAAACAACAATAATCACTTTGAAGATATTACAGAAAGTGCCGGCTTAAGCAGTTCCGAACTCACCTACGGGTTGGGTGCAGGCATTGCTGATATCAATGGAGATGGATGGCAGGATATTTACATAACCAATGACTACAACGTGCCCGACTTTTTATACATCAATAATAAAAATGGCACATTTACGGATAAAATACAAACCATGCTTGGGCATACGTCCAAGTCTTCGATGGGTAATAATGTAACAGATGTAAACAATGATGGCTTACCGGATATTTATACGTTGGATATGCTACCCGAAGACAATCGCCGGCAAAAGTTATTATTTGCTCCCGATAATTATGAAAAATTCGATATAACACTCCGATCCGGTTTTTACTACCAGTATATGCGCAATATGCTGCATATTAACAATGGTAATGGAACCTTCAGTGAAGTAGGGCAACTATCGGGCATCTCCAATACAGACTGGAGCTGGGCTCCGTTGTTTGCAGATTATGACAATGATGGATGGAAGGATCTATACGTAACCAATGGATATACCCGGGATTACACCAATATGGATTTTCTGAAGTTCATGAATGATTATGTAAATAGCAAGGGAAGATTAAGACGGGAAGATGTAATGCAAATATTACAGAAGATGCCTGCTTCCAATGTAGCCAACTATCTTTTTAAAAATAATGGTAACCTCACCTTTACCGATGTCGGTAAAAATTGGGGTATCGATACGGCATCCAATAGCAACGGTGCTGCTTATGCAGACCTTGATAATGATGGCGATCTTGACCTGGTAGTTAACAATGTAAACCTACCCGCTTTTATTTTTAGAAATGATGCAAACACACAAATGCAAAATCATTATTTAAAAATAAAATTAAAAGGTGCAAACAAAAATACAGATGGCTATGGTGCAAAAGTTTGGACATTTATAAAGGGGCAAAAGCAATACCTGGAACAAATGCCTGCCCGGGGATTTCAATCAACTGTATCTGCCACTTTACATTTCGGTTTAGGTGCGGCCACCTCAGTTGATTCAGTACAAATAATTTGGTTAAGTGGCAAAATGCAGGTGCTTAAAAATATTAAAGGGGATCAATTGCTTACCCTCAGTGAAAAGGATGCTGTTGAAAAATCCAGAATGCCTGCCGCTGTAAAACCTGTTTTTGAAGAAACAAAGTCCCCGGTAAATTACCGGAATGCGGCTAATAATATCAACGATTTTAAAAAGCAACCTTTACTGGTAAATCCGCTCTCTTTTTCTGGGCCATGCCTTGTTAAGGGAGATGTAAACGGTGATGGTTTGGAAGATATCTATGCAGGGGGCGGAAGTGGTCAGTCTGGTGCATTATTCATTCAACAAAAAAATAAACAGTTTGTCCAAAAAGTGCAGCCGGCGTTTGAAGCGGATAAATTATGTGAAGATGCAGATGCTCTTTTTGTGGATGTCAATAAGGATGGGCTAATAGATTTGTATGTTGCAAGTGGAGGCTATCACAATTACGCAGTTGGTGATCCACTGTTGCAGGACAGGCTGTACCTCAATGATGGCAAAGGCAATTTCACAAAATCAACCAATGCATTGCCTGCTATGACGGTCAGTAAAAGTTGTGTGCGTGCAGCAGATATCAATGGCGATGGTTACATTGATTTGTTTGTTGGGGGAAGAAACATTCCAGGACGGTATCCTGAAACACCGCAAAGCTATTTGTTGATAAATGATGGGAAAGGTAATTTTACGGATAAAATCGAGTCTCTTGCACCACAGCTTCAAAAAGCTGGAATGGTTACAGATGCCGCCTGGGTGGACTTAAATGGCGATAAAAAGCCTGATTTAATTGCCGTAGGCGAATGGATGCCTGTTACAGCGTTTATTAATGTAAATGGAAAATTCGAAAATAAAACAAAAGATTATTTTAGTAAAGAATTCACCGGTTGGTGGAACAAATTGACGGTAGCTGATCTAAATGGAGATGGAAAGCCAGATCTGGTAATTGGTAACGAAGGATTGAATACCCAATGTAAGGCAAGCGAAAGTGAACCTGCCGAAATGTATTATAAAGACTTTGATAATAACGGTTCTGTTGATCCAATACTGTGCTTCTACATTCAACACAAAAGTTATCCCTATGTGAGCCGGGATGAATTGTTGGACCAGATGAGCATTATGCGTACCCGCTTTATCGATTACAAGAGTTATGCAGACGCAACCATCAACGATATTTTTTCTGAAGAAGAATTGAAAGATGCAAAACACCTTCGGGCAAATCAATTGACAACTACCTATTTTGAAATGAGTGTCGATGGTAAATTCCAGGAAAAAATGTTGCCCGTTGAGGCGCAGTTTGCACCCATTTATTCAATTTCGGTATTGGATTATGATAAAGATGGAAAGCAGGACTTGTTGCTGTGTGGTAATAAGAATCGTGCCCGACTGAGGTTTGGAAAATGTGATGCCAATTACGGCGTGCTGCTGAAAGGCGATGGGAAAGGCAATTTTAACTATATTAACCAGGCACAATCCGGATTTCATATCTGGGGTGATGTAAGAAGTATAATAAATATAAATGACCTGCTGTTATTTGGAATTAACCAGGGCGATTTGAAGGCATACAAATTAAAGTGATTATATAACACCCGTTATTGGCCGGTCTTTGCAATGATGTTTGCAAATTCATCTTAAAGTTTACAGTGTTTACACTTCAATTTTTTAATTCAATAGAAAATGAAAAAACGATCTTGTTATTCTAACTGTACACAAAATAATTCAAACCTATTTCAGTTCGTAATTATTTTTTCTCTTTTGATTATACTCTTCTGCTCCTGCAAGCAGAAAAAAAAGGAAGTGGTATTTAGTAGTCAGGATATCAGTGCTGTCATTACTAAAATGACGGATATTATGTTGCACGATATTACTAACCCGCCACTGGCCGCCCGTTTTTTTGCCTATGCGAGTCTTGCCGGCTATGAAACCGTTTGTCAGCACAATCAAAAGTTTAAAGGCATGCAAGGGTTATTGAATGATTACCCGGTTATTCAAAAGCCAGATTCTGTAGGCACATGGTCGTGCCAGTTGGCAGCCTTATTGGCCATGATGGAAACTGCCAAAAAAATGCAGCCATCCGGGGAATTGATGGGAGCTTTCGAAGCAGGTTTTTTAGACTCCTGTAGTAAGGCGGGTTTCGATGAAGCAGTCATTGCGAATTCGAAGGACGTTGCAATAGAAATCAGTAAACAAATATTGGCCTATGCCAAAACAGATAATTATAATAAAATCAGCAATCTCCCAAGATACACATCACTTATAGCAGATGGATGCTGGTATCCGACACCCCCTGGTTTTATGGCAGCGGTAGAACCAAATTTTAATACCGTTCGTTCTTTTACCCTCGACTCAGCTGCCCAGTTTAAACCTCCTCCACCGGTAACTTTTAATGCCAAAGCCGGATCGCCATTTTATGCCCTTGTTAATGCTGTGTATAAAGAAGGAAAAGAATTATCAGAAGATCACCGGTTGATTGCAGCTTTTTGGGATTGTAATCCATTTGCCATACAGGATGAAGGCCATTTGCAGTATGGAATTAAAAAAATCTCTCCGGGTGCTCATTGGATGGGCATTACCGGTATAGCTTGCCTGGATGCAAAGAAGACTTTTGAGGAAACCATGCAGATATATGTTACAGTATCCATCGGTTTGATGGATGGCTTTATTTGTTGCTGGGATGAGAAGTACCGGAGCAACCGAATTCGACCCGAAACAGCCATTCGCAAATACATAGATCCTCAATGGGAGCCGTTGCTTCAAACACCTCCGTTCCCGGAATACCTGAGTGGCCATTCGGTAGTTTCTGCTGCATCAGCAGCAATTCTTACACATTATTTTGGTGACCGTTTTCAATACAAAGACAGTGTCGAAATAAGTTATGGTTTACCTTCCAGAACATTTCAATCATTTCAACAGGCCGCTACAGAAGCAGGCCTATCCAGGTTTTACGGCGGTATCCATTTTATGGATGCTATTACGTACGGTCAGTTACAGGGCACAAAAGTGGGGGAGTGGGTAATACAGAAAATTAAATAGCCGCTCAGTTCAATGCTTCGCATAAGAGTACGCCTGCTGCCAATTGCACAAAAAGATGTGAGATGAATGATTCTCCTGGTTAATAAATAGCATTAAAAAGATTTTTATCAAAGCCCGTTACTATATTTTAAAGCATGAATTTAGCCAATATAAAAATGAATTTTTATAAATTAACAGCCATTGTTTTTTGTTTGTTGTTTTTGAATAGTTGTAAAAATAAAAATACAGCTACTGATAGTAATTTTCATTTTACCTTAATGGACGAAGGTGAAACCAATATTGATTTCAATAATAAATTAACAGAAAGCGACTCCATCAATTTTTTGACCAACCAATACATCTACATAGGCTCAGGTGTGGGGGTGGCAGATTTTAATAATGACGGATTACAGGATATCTTTTTTGCAGGTGAGCAGGTGAGTTGTAAATTATATATCAATAAAGGCAATTTTAAATTTGAAGACATAACAGGAAACGCCGGTCTGCAAACAACGAAATGGTGCACCGGTGTTACCATCGTGGACATTAACAATGATGGCTTAATGGATATATATGTTTCCGTGTCACATTCCCGGAATGAAGAACAACGAAAGAACCTGTTGTTTGTTAACCAGGGTGGATTAAAGTTTAAAGAACAGGCTGTTGACTATGGATTGGATAATGCAGGATTTTCAACACAGGCTGCTTTTTTTGACTATGATAATGATGGTGACCTGGATATGTACCTGATGAACCACAATGTATTTCAAAATCAGCCTAACAATATTATTTCGCAGGATGCAACCGGTACGTCAATTGCAGCGGATAAATTATTCAGGAATGAAGGCGTACCTACAGGAAAAGATCATCTGGTTTATAAAGATGTTTCGCTTGAAGCAGGTATTAGTGATATTGGTTACGGATTAGGCCTGGCCATTAGCGACGTTAACAATGATGGATGGCCGGATATTTATGTGGCCAATGATTTTTTAAGTAACGATTTGTTGTGGATCAATAATAAAAACGGAACCTTCTCCAACCGGATTTACCAGTCACTGCATCACCAGAGTTATAACAGTATGGGCGTAGACGTGGCTGATATTAATAACGATCAGTTACCGGATATTGCAGTGTTGGATATGCAGCCTGAAACAAATTATCGTAAAAAAACAATGTTTGCAGGTACCAATCCCGAACGGTATGATATGGAACAAAAGATTCCCAATTACCAGCCACAGTTTACCCGCAACATGCTACAACTTAACAATGGAAGCAGGAAGGTAGACAGTACCAGTGAACCATTTTTTAGTGAAATTGGGCAGCTCTCCGGTATATCTGAAACGGATTGGAGCTGGAGTGTATTAATGGCAGATTTTGATAATGATGGCTGGAAAGATATACAGATTACCAACGGTATAGCCAAAGACCTTACCAATAATGATTTCCTCTTTTTTAGAAGTAGCCAGGGTGAAGCGGCAACCAATGCCAATAAGGATGGATCAAAAAACAGTATGGCTGCTTTACGAAAAGACCTGGATGCGTATGGAAGCATAAAGATCAAAAATTACTTTTATCACAATAACGGGGACCTTACTTTCAGCAATGCAACAAAGCAAACAGGTATGGATGTTTCATCTGTTTCGCATGGTGCGGTATATGCTGATTTGGATAACGACGGGGACCTTGATATGGTAATGAGTAACATGAACCAGCCTGCCTTTGTCTGGAAAAATGAATTACGAAAAACAGCTGCGGACAGCAGTAATAATTTTATCTCAATTCAGTTAAATGGCCCCGGTCAAAACAAATCCGGTATTGGTAGCAAAGTTACTTTGTATGCGGGGGGCAAAGTACAATACCTGGAACAGAATACCACCAGGGGATATATGTCTTCTGTTGACAACAGGTTACATTTTGGAATTGGAAATAATAAAACGATTGATTCTATCAAAATTATATGGCCGGATAGCAGAATGCAAATAATTAAGCAGGCAAAAATGAATCAACAACTCATTGTAAATTACCAGGAAGCCAATAACCGCGAAGTACTTACAAATGGTGCTCAGGATCCTATTTTTACGGAAGTTACCTCAGCAAAAAACCTGTTGTTTAAACACGATGAAATTCCTTATTTCGATTTTGGAATTCAACGCATGCTGCCGCAAAAATATTCCCAGTTGGGCCCGCCGATGGTAACAGGCGATGTAAATGGAGACGGTCTTACCGATGTTTTTATTGGAGGCGGTTCATACCAGTCGGGGGTAATATTTATTCAAAATAGTAATGGCAGTTTTACTTCCCGTAACCTCGTAAATAAAGATAAGACCGGTGAAGATGCAGGAGCCATTTTTTTTGATGCGGATGGTGACAAGGATATTGACCTGCTTGTAACAGAAGGCAGCGCCGAATTTGGAAATAGTGAAACCATGAATATTCCCCGCCTTTACCTGAATGATGGTAAAGGAAATTTCACTGTTGATGCAACTGCATTTTCACCCGGCATTTCAACGGTGTCACAGGTTATTACTGTTGCTGATTATGATAAGGATGGGGATATGGATATTTTTATTGGGGGCCGTATTTTGCCTAACCAGTACCCGCTTTCGCCCCGTAGCTATATTTTACAAAACAACAATGGAAAGTTTACGGACGTAACTAATAATGTGTGTGCAGCGTTGGTTAAACCTGGATTGATTACTGGTGCAATTTGGACCGATTTTGATAATGATAAAAGCATTGATCTTGTTATTTGTGGCGAATGGATGCCGGTTCGGTTTTTTAAAAATAATAATGGGAAGCTGGCAGAAGTAACTTCCAATACAGGTTTAACTGGCATGAACGGATTATGGCGATCATTAAAAGCTGTTGATATTGATAATGATGGCGATATTGATTTTGTTGTGGGTAACATGGGATTGAATAATAAGTACCATACAACACCCGAACATCCAAATTGGCTGTATGCAAAAGATATCGATGGGAATGGTTCGATAGATTTAATTCCGGCGAACTATATAAAAAATAACGACGGAGTATATGATTTATACCCGGGTATTGACCGCACCCAGTTTGCAGAACAGGTGCTTGGAATAAAAAAGAAATACCTGTTAAATGAGGATTATGCAAAAATAAATATGAAAGACCTGCTTGATGCGATAGGTAAAAAAGATATGTTGGAATTAAATTGTGAAAACATGGCCACTATATGGATTGAAAATACCGGCAATGGTAAATTCAGGATGCACCAGTTACCGATAACGGCGCAATTTGCGCCTGTAAATTCAATTCTTGCAATTGATATTGACGAGGATGGTAAAATTGACCTGGTGCTTGGAGGCAATGAATACCAGGCCGAGATAGGAACGGGGCGTTACGATGCTTCTTATGGCCAGGTTTTAAAAAATATGGGGAAGGGCCAGTTTGAAAGCATTGCGCCATTGAAAAGCGGCTTTGTAGTGACAGGAGATATAAAAGGATTATCTGAAATAATCAATAAAAATAAAGAACACCTAATATTGGCTGCAATTAACAGCGATTCACTCAGGTGTTTCAAAATAAATAGGTCAAAACTTAACAACAAATAGGGGACTGAGCATAAGTAATAAAGGTAAAATGCTAAATAAAAGGTTGATAACATTTGCCCATTTGAGTATCCGTTCGGTTCCTCAATGGATGAGATTTGTAGTCTTTAATGTCAGCCTTATTCTTCTCCTCAATTAAAACATTGCCGTATTTATATGGCTAATTAAAGACTGATTGCGACAATAGCCACGGCAAGCAGCCTGGGATGGTATCCATACCGTTAACAGCCTTGAAAGTAAAGTGTTAATTTTAAAAGTAGGCTGTGATAGTTATCACAGATATTTTGCAATAATCTGCAGCAAGCTTTTTTATACATCTTCATAATTAACGATTATGAAGCCCGAATTTATTCGACCACTGAACGGTGATTATTTGTGGAAGGTTCAATAAAGATTTTTACGTACAAGTGTGCGACGCAACCAAAGCTATATAGCAGCACCATAGCCCGGACAAACCTATTTTTGACCCTGGTTTTTTTGCAAATGTTTATTCATATACGGTACAAGCCATGTTACCATTGCGGTAGAAACGGAAAAGAATGTGTTGGTGTTGCAAACGAAAAATTTTTAAAGGAGCAAAGGAAATTAGTGTTGATATGTTCCTGCTGGATGATGGATGGTTTGATGTAAATTGGTTTGGACACCCTTCTTTTTTCTTTCTGGAAAACGAATTAAACTACATCCGGAAAATCCTGGCAAAAACCTATAACTCAATGCCTATCTTTTTCATAAGGATGGAAGCATTTAAACTGCTGCATACACCTTCCTTTAATTTGTAATCAAAATACAACTCGTCGTTACTTACCTGCACATCAAAATAATAATTTAAGATATTGGCGGGGTAGGTTGTTTTTAGCTTGGCCAACTCCACATCATGGGTAGCGATGATGCCTACGGCATTGTGTTTAATCAACTGGCGGATCAATGCTTCGGAACCGGTATGGCGGTCGAGCGAGTTGGTGCCACGCAATATTTCGTCCAGTAAAATAAAAACTTTTTCGTTGTTGTTTACCTTCTCAATTACTGTCTTTAGCTTTTTTAATTCAGCGTAAAAAGTAGAAGTGTTTTCTTCCAGGTTATCGGCAATGCGCATGCTGGTCATTAGCTGTACCGGCGATAATTTAAAGTCGGTTGCACATACCACAGAACCTGCCATTGCAAGCACTGTGTTAATGCCAATGCTGCGCAGGTAGGTGCTTTTGCCAGCCATATTGCTACCGGTTATCAGCATCAGCTCACCACTTTGATCAATGGTAATGGGGTTGTTAATTCGTTTGGCAGCATTGATAAGCGGATGCCCGACTTGGTTGCCATCAATAAAAAAATGTTTGTCTTCCACAACCGGGAAACACCAGTTGGGGTGATTGAAATGTAAGGTGGCAAGACTGCTGATGGCTTCTAGTTTTCCTACGGCTTCAAACCACTCCATCAAATGATGCTGGTTGCGTTTTTTCCATTTTTCCAATGCCAGTACCTGTTGCAGATCCCAGAGCAGAAAAATATCCAGCGGAATAAACACAACTGGGTTGTAGCGCAGATCCATCCCGTCGAGGATACGTTTGAGTTGCTTCAATTGCGTGGATGCCTTGCTGTTGGCCACTTGGAAATGTTTTTCCATTTCAACCAATAACGGTGATTTAAAGGCTGCGTTTTCTATCAGTTGAATGCTGTCGGTCATCACACTTATTTCATCCACAATTTTTGAAAGTTGCTGCTGAACCGGTGACACTTTTTTACTGATAAAGTATGCAATCAATCCAAACATGAGCACGGTATAATTAAATACCCTGGCTGGTAAAATATCAACAATATAACATGCCGTAATTATCAATATGATAGCAGGCAGAATATACCGAAGCAGTTGCCATGGCTTGAAATGTAAAAACTGGTTGGGCTGATTGATCCATTCCTTTAAACGTTCACGGGTACTGGTTTCTATCTTTTTCTCTTTGCCATAAGCCTGCAGCGATTGCCGCCAATTGGTTTTAGTTGCCAGCTCTTTTATGGCTTCCTGCCGCTGATTGATGGTGTCGATGTTGGCCGGGGAAAGTAACCAATCGGCCAAGGCGCTGCTACCCATGGCAGAAGTAGTGCGGCTGATGTATTGAAATAAGGATGCCCGGCCAAACATATCAAGGTCGTTGGCATATAAATGGTCATGCGGCGAGTGCGCAGCACCATCTTCAAAATGCAGATAGTCACCATTGAGCGCCTTTATTTCGTCCTGGTTAATTTGCACCAGCAACTGGTGATGTTGTAAGCTTCGTTTGTTGTCAATATCTATAATGACCAACCTTGCATAAATAGCCGCCAGCATCAGCGAAGCAATAATTACATACAACCAGCCGTAAGGAAGCAGGAAATAAATGGCCGAAGCAATTGCCAGCATGATGAAAAAACGGCTCCACCCGAGTTTCGACTTTTTTTTCAGTAATAAGGTAAGCTGCGCCTGTAAAGCAGCAATTTGTTGTGTATAAAAACTGATTGACTCCATGAATGATTTGTTAATTGACCGAGGCGCAAAGCTAAGCCACTGTGTTTTAGTTCTGTAACAAAAATAGTTTTCGTATTTTTGCAGACGGTTTCGATTTTTTTACCGAACGGGGCTGACCGTCCCGATAGCTATCGGGATTGACAGCGTAGATCTTTGTAAGTGCATTTGAATTATTTGAAATAATACAATTTTGTATGGCTGCAGTCTATATTCTTTATTCAAAAAAAATCGATAAATATTATATTGGAAGTTGCCTGGTGCTTCAAGAAAGGTTTCAGGAACATCTTCAGGGAAAGTATGAGGGGAGCTTTACGAGTAGTGTGAATGATTGGGAGTTATATCATTTTTTTGAAGATTTATAGTACATTCAGGCACGGGCAATAGAAAGACATATTAAATCGATGAAATCAAAAAAGTACATAGAGAATTTAAAAAAGTATAATGATTTAGCAAATAAACTAATAGATAAATATAAATAAATTACCCGGGGCTGACCGGTTTTGACAGCATAGATCTTTGTAAGTGTAAGCATGTAGTGCGTTGGATAATTAGCACTTAAATCTGAATATTCAAAACTTCAAATGGCAATACTCAGTATGCCATGGCTGCTTAGTCGATAGACTAGTAACCATTAGGGCCGCCCGGCAGGTTCGCCTGTAACCAAGCCCCGCCGCCGACTCAAAAAAAATATGGGCTGCTGCAATGGAATGAAGTGACCGTTGCTTAAGACTATTCTTCTAAGGACCTGGTTGGTTTGTGTTGCTCCTGCCTTTTCCCGACAACTAATGCAACAATAAACATGTAGAAAGCTTACGGCGAATATGTTTGGACCAGGGTTCGACTCCCTGCAGCTCCACGAAAGTCTGTAAATAATTTAATTTAATTATTTACAGACTTTATATTTTTAACTCGATCCACATTTATTTTTATGAGGATTGTTATCACTAAAAATTTCAACTTATTTTAGAACGGAACCGCTGTTTGGGATATTTTATTCATTTCCAAAATGTAGTGCTTCAACCATTGCCCTTACTTCTTTTTCATCCGCTATATAAACGTTACCATAATCATTTACTTCCATGTTGATATAAGTGACCGGATTAGGCTTTATTATTCTTGCGGATGAATGAAATTCAACAGCGCCACTTTCCTGCCGCAGTTTTGCAATATTGCTTGATTTTACACCAGCCCCGGGCATGATGAGAGAATTTATCTACAGAATTATCCGTATTGTTTAGAAATGCCAACGAGGCTTTTGTTTTTGTAAGAAGAACAGGCTACCCAAAAAATACGTCCACTTATTACGCAAGGGAAACCTTTAACGAACCAATACCACGCAGGTTTTGGACAACAGATCCCGGAGAAGTAAACAGGAACAACTGGCAAACGGCCCTTACTGCAGAAGGGTTTACACCAAACGCACAAGACGTTTTAACACTAAGCAAAGAGCGTGTATGGTACGACGTAACTGCGCCTGATTTCGGTAAAGGAAATTAGCACAGCGGATATAACAAGTTTTATAAAACTCCCGGTTGATGTCAGCCGGGAGTTTTTGCATTTGTAGCTTTCATATTGATAGTGTACAGGCGAGTTTCTTTCCTCAGGCTTATCATCGTGTAGATGCTCAATTTTAAATAGACCGGGCAAATCTCTCCTCATCGTCCTTTAGTTAAACAAGGCCTTAAAACAGCTTTCATTTCCTCTTTGATGCAGATGAATGAGAACGGCCTGGCGCCTATCTCCCCGGGCATTGCACATAAGATATTGCAGCTCGTGCAGAATAACACGGTTTCCCTGGTTAATAAGCATCAGCCTTCGCCGGACAAAACCCCTTTTAATCTTACATGCAGGGAGCAGGGAATTCTGAAGCTCCTGGTAATGGGTTTGCAATACAAAGAGATTGGCAGCCAGTTATATATCAGCGCACACACCGCTAAAAAACATGTAATGAATATTTACAGCAAACTTCACGTGAACAGCAAAACGCAGGCGCTTGCACTTGCTTATGAAAAGGGATTGCTGTGAGTGTTAATCACTAAGCAGGTATCGGGGTTAACTGATAGGCACTGTGAAATCAGAATTTAAAATAATCCTAAAAAGATAATCTTCCTGCCAATTACGTTCACTAAATTTATATGTTCACGTATCGTGAACGAAAGGTGATAATGAACAATTATTTGGAAAATGCATCGTTGTTTAATCAACAGGAATGTTCACGTAACGTGATCATGATATAATGTTAGGAATATGGTTGCAGATCCAGCTTTTCCAAAATATACTTTCGGATCTTGACTAATTTTAAATGATTTATCTATTCGTAGTAAAATTAAAAAGGTAACCATAACTGGGGGTTTATAAGCCGCTACTGAAGATGCCATGAAATACTCCCGATGGCTAAGGACTGATAACCCCCGGATACAATTAGTATCATTCTATTGAAAATTGATTTTCACCTAATACAATAAGGTTGGTTTCCTTTTGAGCCGATTAAGTTGTGTATACCGATGGCGATCACATGCCCGATTTCCAGGATACAGATTCAGACAATGATGGCATTGTAGATGCAAATGATCCTGATAAAAAACCCAACCAATTCAAGGAAAAAACTTTGGTACAGCCTTCATGTCGGGTCATCACATCCACTGGGTAACCTTAGTAAAATTTCCCAGGCTAATATCAATGCACAAGCTGATCTTACTTACCAGTTACGCAGCGATTTAAATCTTTCTTTAATTGCCGGTTATAGCCAATTTACAACCAGGCCGCCACTAAATATCAACAATCCATATTGGATAAACGCTTCGCTGAATGTTCAGAAAATTTTTCCACGCATTTTTAGCACGAAGCCTTATATAAAAGCCGGTCCGGGTTTTTACAGAAATCAAACCACCAGTGCAGCAGGCGCTAACATTGGGGTTGGTGCAATTATGGATCTGAGCAATACGGCCAGCCTTTCTGCAGGCCTGGATGTACACAGGGTATTTGATGATGGTAAATCATCGTTCATCAATTTTGCCATTGGTGTATTATTCAGGTGATGATTGGCAAATAGTTTTATAAAATTATATCGCCGGTGTTCACGTGTCGAACACCGGCGATTTTTTGTCATTAAACCGGCGATATTTCATAAGGCAGCAAAACGCATAAAAGTTAATATATTAGAAGGAAGAGTGAGTATACATTCTTATGGAAGCTTATATCATGTGGAGATTAGTAAGTTCATCATGCTAAGCTAAAAACTGAGAGACTGAAGCTTTGCTCAGTGGTCTAAATATCCCATAACCGCCTTTGGAAAGAGCAGTTAGTATCGTAGGGTATACAATTCTATAAAGATTTTATTTTTATTAATAAATGATATCGTTAAGCCTATCTTTACGAATCCTCAACATAACCATACCCTTATGCATATTTGTTCGTTGTAAATAATCAATTGCAACAAATAGTGTTCAAAAGCGAAAGTTTAGGCGTTTCTAGATAAATTATGACAAATAATACTGATACAGTACGTATATATTACGCTGATGATGATGCAGATGATCGTTACCTGTTTGCTTCGGCATTGGAGGAGATAAATATTGACGTCCTGCTTTCTTGTTTCAAAAATGGTTTTTTGCTTGAGCAAGCACTAACAGAAAACGATTATGCATGTGACATCATTTTTCTTGATCTTAATATGCCTAAAAGAAGTGGTATAGAAAGCTTAACGGCGCTACAGCCGATTATTGAAAATAAAGGGCTGAAAATAATTATATTTACTACCTCCGGCAATCCTCAACTTGTTCGCCAGACATTTGATTTAAATGCAGCACTGTATGTACAAAAGCCAAATGATTATGCCCAGTTGGTCCACACTTTAAAAACTGTTATCAGCCGTATAGTAATCTATAAACCGCCTGTTATTTACGAAGACTTTAAATATAAAGCAAATTATGGACTCTCTTCATTCGGCGATTAATCGTGCCGTAACTACCATTAATAATTGTGAAGATGAGCCTATTCATATTCCCGGAAGCATACAGCCTTATGGTTATTTGCTGATCATAGACCCCTTATCGGGGCTAATAGATATGTGTTCAGAAAATATTGCTGATTTTCTACTGGCTTCTCCCGCCTACATCCTTTCAAAAAATTTCGACAGCATCCTGCCGGCCCCGTTGATCGAAGCCGTTAAGCAGTACACAGCCACCGATTACACAAGAGAAGACCATCTGCCTTTACCGGTATCGCTTCACGGCAAAAATTTTGACTGTTTTATTAAAAATAGCGGCTCTTATCTTTGTATAGAGTGTGTACCTGCGCCTGAAAATCTCTATAGTATCTATGATCTATTCCTTCGGACCAATAGGTTATTGGGCTTAACCGATCAGGCTACTAATTTATATAAGCTTTGTAACCTGGTAACAGAACAGGTAAGAAGCATCATGGGATACGACCGCGTTATGGTATATCGCTTTGATGAAAATTATAACGGGCATGTTTTTGCGGAAAGTATTGCTGAAGGCACCGAATCATTCCTAAATCTTCATTATCCCCATACCGATATCCCCATACAGGCAAGGGAGCTTTACCTGAAGAACCTGATACGGCTTATACCAGATGTAAATTATTCACCTGTAGCACTTGTTAGTTTAAAACCGGAATTGGCCCGCCCTGAAACGCTTGATTTATCCCAGGCAAGCCTGCGTAGTGTTTCGCCTATACATATAAAGTACCTGCAAAATATGGGCGTGGGTGCAACGTTCACCATTTCTTTGTTAAAAGACGGCAGGTTATGGGGGCTTATAGCCTGTCATCATCAAAAGGCTAAATTGTTGCCGTATAGCAAGCAGGTGCAGGCATACCTGTTATCACAAATATTAAGTTCGCAGATAGGTGTACAGGAAACCGCTGAAAAATATGAACTGTTGCAACAATTGCAGGTGCCTTTTAATACACTGGCGGGTTTATTGGAGAGAGAGGAGAATTTTATTGAACTTCACTTTGAGAATAATAAAGACTTGTGCAAAGTGGCAGGTGCCACCGGCGCTGCATTGATTTACAAAAATCAAATTTATCGTAATGGCCTTACGCCACCTGATCACTTTATTTACGAGCTGCAGCGCTGGATAAATACTTACGGTCATTCCGGCTTCTACACAAATGAACTATCAGCAAAATTTAAAGAAGCAGCCCAATACAAGGATTCTGCTTCGGGACTTTTGTATTACCAGCTTAATATTAGTGATCAGCCATCGCTGTTTTGGTTTAGAACTGCTGTCAATAAAGTAATTACATGGGCTGGTAATCCTTACGAACAAAAAGCAATATCTCCCTTAACACCCAGGAGTTCATTTGCCGCCTGGGAGCAAATGATTGAGGGCAAAAGCGAAGCTTTTCTACAGCCGGAACTGGAAACAGCCTTTCGTTTATCTTACCTGCTTCAGCGTCATATTTTTCACCTGTACCAGCGTGAAGATGAATTGCGCAATCGTAAGCTAAAAGAGCAATTCTTAAAAGCCAATAAAGAGTTGGAAAATATCAACTGGATAAGTACGCACGACCTGCAGGAGCCACTTCGTAAGATACAGATATTTGCTTCGATGATTGACGCACCAAATGGTTTAGATGATGTTAACAACCTGCGGCAGTCTTTCGTACGCATACGTGCAGCCGCAAATCGTATGCAGCAATTTATTGAAGACCTGTTGGTTTATAGTAAAATGTCGAATGTGGACCAGGCCTATGAAGAGGTGGATATGAATAAAGTGTTGGATGAAGTGCTCGGGGATTTTAAGGAAGAAAAAGAAAATGAACTATTCGTAATAAAATCCGATCACCTGCCAACTATAAAAGCAAGTAAGTTTCAAATGCATCAGTTGTTGATTAACCTGATAGGTAATTCGATAAAATTTAAGAAAGATGATGAACAACAACAACTGGTTATCAGCTATAGCGAAGTTATAAATACAGGTATCAATGGTGATGAAAATCTACGATGGGATTTAATAACCATTAGCGACAGCGGAATAGGATTCGACGTCAACATGGCTAATTCAATATTTGATATTTTTAAAAGAGGCCACTCAGAAGAAAAATTCGGAGGCACTGGTGTAGGATTGTCTATTTGCCGAAAAATTATGGAAAACCACGGGGGAAAAATAATTGCGGATGCCAAAGAAGGAGCCGGGGCAGATTTCAAGTTGTATTTTCCAAAAAACTAATACGATCTTGCAACCCTTCAATTTTCTGTTGCTACATGATCTTTCCTGACATCCAGTTATCCAACAATTCAAAGGTTTTAATGGCACTTTCAATTATCTTTTTCTCTTGTCCGCTTTCGATTGCTATTGCAGAAAATTGTTGAATAAATCCTTTCCACATAGTACTTGTTTGCTCATTATATGCTTTCATATAATGCATGCTCTCCTGTACGGCGCCAGGAAGCTGTTTTTTTATATGCCTGCTGATAATTTGCCCGCCCAGTGTAGAGCCTTCCATCACATACATAGCGCCCCAGGCCTCATACGCATCAGTATAGTAATTATTAAAAAGGTTGCCTGGCATTAAAGGTATATGTTCAATCGGTTCATTCAGGTTTTTAAGATCGGTTACCAGTAAAGCTGTTTTTCTGCGAAGATTCATATCCTTCATTTGTTCTGCCAGTAAAGGGTAAACGGAGGTTTCAAACACTTTTACAAAACCA
Organism: Ferruginibacter sp.; assembly: GCA_046590675.1. GTDB lineage: Bacteria > Bacteroidota > Bacteroidia > Chitinophagales > Chitinophagaceae > Ferruginibacter. The sequence goes on from JBKJUP010000055.1 coordinate 41,352, forward strand.
AAAAGAGAACATAAATAATTGGTATAGTCCTCAAGGCTAACTGCATCATCCATTAGCTTTATTGAAAGTTTATTTGATTCAAGAGCTTTATGGCAGACTTCAGTTCGACTGCGCAATTGTTGCAGAAATTCAGTTGATTGCATCATAGTTCTAATATGCTTCCCTTTAAATACTTTTTAAATTGTACCCTTACAGGATACAGGCAAAATCACCGGAACTGTCTTTAACACAGGCCATTCATCAAAGATATGAATGCAACAGGGCTATCGACAACAATAATATTTTTTGCGGATGGATTGGGGAAGCAACAATCCCCGGGTATTTAATTGCGTGTTTGATATAAGAGTTATTTAAAAGATGCACCTATGATGAGCGGGGATGATTAGAAAATAATCGCCGCTCATCACGTGTTGAACACAGGCGATTTTTTGTTGACTATTTTTTATTATCAGGATTGCTTGTCTGTATGAGCAAAAGGATAACTATTCATGAACATTTATTTTTTTAACCACTGTTTCTATATCCACCACTGCATTGCTGCCATTTTGTAAAAGTACCGGAACTGCTCTTGCATTCACAGGCGATCCGCTACCTTTAAAACCAGTGATCCTGAGATCGCTGAAATTATTTACTTCAATACCATTGGTAAAATACGGCATTCGTGTATTGGTCCATTTTAGCCTAAAATCTTCAATGATTAAACCTTTTATTTTTTGTGCATAGAAGGCAGGAATATCAAGTTGAAATAATTGTTGCTTTTCATCAAGGCACCCACGCAGGTCGATATTGCCACCGGCAACATCATTTAGTTTACTATCCGTCAATTCAAAATTTATATTCTTAAAGAAAATATTTTCCAGCATACTCTCATCGGTGCCGTATAGCAAAATACCGTTCTCCGATTTGCAATTAATATTTGTAAAGCTTACGTTTTTTATCACACCCAGTTTCTCTGTTTCAGTACCTGCTACTTTTACTTTTCCTCTTACGGCAGAAATATGTATGGGCTCGCCATTACCCCACCAGTCACCGGTGCGTAATTTGGTTTCAATATTTACGTTAGATACGGTGATATTTTCAAGTGATCCCTGGTCTCTTAAAAAAATACCAATACCTCTTGTAGAGTTGGTGATATTGCAATTGGAAATATTAATATTGCGAACACTGTTCTGATCAAGAAAACCAATACGAATGCCACTTGAATAAGATTGCAGGTTGCAATTGGTTACGTTGATATTTTCTGAAACATGCCGTAAATATTTATACCCCGGAATTTCAAAATGATGATCGTATCCCACAATGGCAATGGCATCGTCGCCGGCACGGATATCGCAATTGGAGATGGTTACATTGTTGCAGCTTGTTATGTCAATGCCGTCTGCATTCGGGGCCAGCATATTTGTCCAAAGCCTTATACCATCTACGATTACTCCATCACAGTCGGCAAAATGCATTGTCCAGAAAGGAGCTTTTGTAACAAAAATATCTTTTACGGTAACTCGTTTACAATTACTAAATACGAACATTTGATACGGCCGGTCTTTCGGTACAATGGGGCCATCGCCAACACCGCCATCTGCTACTTTTCTAAAATTTTCTTTTTGCCTTGTATATTTTGTGCCACCCCATTCTATCTTTTTTGCTTTGCTAACATCAAAATAATGATCGCCATTACCATCAATATTACCCGGACCTGATATGGTAATATTTTCTGCATCTACTGCATACAACATGCCTAAGTGTACTTTTTCATAAGGTGTATAATCAGCCAGGTTGGTGCTGCCTCTAAGGATTGCCCCACTTTCCAAATACAGGTGCACATTGCTTTTTAAATATACGGTGCCAATAATAAATACACCTGTAGGAATCATCACCATTCCACCACCATTTGCATTGCAGGCATCCACTGCTTTTTGTACCGCTTCGGAGTTCAGTGTTTTACCATCACCAACAGCACCATATTTTGTAATGTCGAATGTTTGTGCATTGGTAAAAATAATAGTTACACAACACAGCATTGTAATCAGCAATCGTTTCATTTAAATTGTATTTGATAATTTGTATAAGAGACTGGTTAGAAATATTTTTTTGTTCTCCAGCATTTGTATTCCATGGCATCTTCAGTGGCGTCGCTCCGTTCAAGCTACCGTGTGGACACATCTTTTGCCATCATCCAGCCATTGTAAGTATCATAAAATTTTTCTAATCCTATCCACAATGTTGTGATACCAGGTTTTCTTTCAGAGGCGTATCCCTTC